>JBEKCS010000066.1:0-21907 GCA_050014755.1 Acidimicrobiales bacterium | reverse complement strand
CGGGTGAAGCGCGCCGCCTTCGGGTTCACCAGCTTCCGTAACTACCGGATCAGGGTGCTGCTCTACGCAGGCAAGCCCAACTGGGATCTACTCGCCACGGTCACACCCCGCTAACTTCCGAAGTGCCCGTTTCGCGGTCGCCGCTCTATCGGCAGTTCGGATCGGAAATCAGCCACCAACGACAGAAGGGAAACGAGGCATGAAGTGCGGAAACTGCGGAAAGTCGGTGCGGTTCATCGAGGGTAGTTGGTTCCACACGTGGTGGGTGCGGGACGGAGCGCACGGTTTGATTCCAGCTGGGCCAAGAAAGTGGACTCGAACCCGGATAAAGCCTTCAGCCTCTTCCGAAGGTTGAGGGCACCCCACTTTGAACCCGCCGACAGCATTGACCTTGCCCGATCCAAGAGCGCGGTCTCCAGTTCCAAATCCTCGGACTCAGGGTTCGTTCACCGAATTGATGGGTGCCTCCCCGACGCCGATTCCGTGAGCATCGACTCGCATTCAACTGGCCCTAGCCAGCTGGATTCACACCGATCGTGAGGTCCTGCTGAGCGGAGAATATGCCCTGGGTGGCGGAAAGGGTCACCTGGTAGGTTTTCGCAACTGAACACGCAGATCCAGTACACCTGGGCGTACCGGCGATAACGCCTGTTCCGTTGCCGCCGTCCTTGAATGTCATCCCCGCAGGCAGCGCACCTTTCAGGGAAAGCACGGTGGGCTCCGTGGGCGACGGCGATCCGCTCGTCGTGATCGTGAATGACTGATTAAGGGAGAACGAGAATGAGACAGATGCTGCCGAAGTGAAGCTGGGCATCTGACCAAAGCCTAGGTCGTCAAGACTGCCCCATTGGCTCCAAGTTCCGCACAGTACATTCGATCCATAAATGGCTGCAGGTGTTGCACAAGGATCGTTTGCCAGCAGTTCCACGCCGTTCGCTGTATTGAATGCACCGACGCCGCTACTAAAGACCACCCCATTTACCACGGCGAGCCCGTAAGCTCCTGAACCTGTGTCACTCCAGTTGACGGATCCCGTCTGGCCGTTGATTGATTCCAGTGAATTGTCGAAGCTTGCGAACAGGGTGCCTTGCTCCATCGCAAGATCGCCGGTAGCCCAATAACCTTGAATACACCAGGCCGCATAACACCCCGTCGGATCGGCGGGGTTATAGGAGGGCGGTCCGCTAGTCGAGACAGCTTCGAGCTCCGCTCCAGTATCGCCAGCCATCGCCCACGCGTAGACCATTCCATTGTTTACTAGAGGGTTGGAGAAATCGTCGGCATCCCACGAGTTGTAGCTGTCTGCGTTATTGATGGGCGTTCTCCACACGAGCTTACCCTTCGACGAGAGGGAGAAAACGAACCAGTTGGAGACCAAATAGACATTCGGACCGGAGACGGCCGGATCGGAGAGATTTCCGTTTGACAAACTTGACGGCGCGGTGAAGGTCCACACATTGCTTCCGGTCGTCTTGTTCAAAGCGATCACCTCATTGCCGTCGCTGAACAGGATCAGTGAGCCCATCGGCGTCGGCGCTGAGATCTTCCCAGCCGGAACTGTCGAGCTCCAGAGAACGTCTCCTGTCGCAAGACTCAAGGCCACAAATTCGCCGTCTGAGGTGCCGAGATACAGCCGCGCCCCCAAGATCGTGGGGGCATCGAGCGAGCTCGAATCTGAATCGATATATGGAGAGGTCCAAACCACATGGCTCGTCGCGATGTCAAGAGCTGTCACTCCACCGCAGGCTGCCATATAGGCAACGCCGTCCTTGACTGCTGGTACCCCTGGGCGGTTGCCGTAACATGGATTGTATGCCCAAGACGGTGACTGTAACTCAGCCGCGTTCGCGGTTGAGATCAGTGAGTCCCCAGTTGCAACGTATTGACCTTCTGGTCCGTTTCCCCAACTCGTCCACGGCGGCGACGATGCGGTGCCGGCTGCGACGTTGCGCGGAGAGAACTGCGTCGGACTAACTGCTGACGCTGAGGCACTCCCGACTGCCGTGACCGGTAGTACGCCCGCACCCCACATCGGCACGAGTCCGAGAAGCGCCAATCCCATGATCCGCCCCCTGGTCCGAGCGACTCCCAACCGCATGCTTGTCCTCCTTCTGGCCCAACGCGATTCCGCCGAATGCATCCGGCAGGATGCCATGTCGGGCGTGTGCACTGCCGGAATGCCTGGGAGAACGCCGGCCCTATATTGGGGCGAGGTCCGCCCACAAGACCGAACTCTCAGGTCGGAACACTACCCTGAAGCAGGAGTTGCGTCCAGAGGCTGGATAGTCAGGCCGACGCATTGCGGGAGGGTAGTGATTTGACGGACACCGGGAGTGGCGATTGGCGATTCGGTCGGTGGAGAGTCTCGGTAGTGGAGTTGATCTAGCGCATTTCAGTGTTCCCGCCAGAGGCATGTCAGGATGACCTGACCTCCGCGATGTGACCCAATTGACCTGGTCATCCGAAGCCAGATTGACCGTAACGCACGCGTCGCGGACGCGTAACGCCATGCGTAACGAAGTCGACCCGGCTACCCTCGAGCGTCATGATGGGGTCACACGGTCGACGACGGAAGCTTCTCGACTGTCCATCGTGTGGAGAGTCAGTTCGGATGGACGTCAGGGCGAAATACTGCTCGCCTGCCTGTCGACAGGCGGCGTACCGTCTCAGGGTGAAACACCAGGTCACACACCAGCGCTGTATATCATGTCAGGTACAGAATGGTTCCGGGAAGAGCCGGTGAAGACGGTCCCCTCGACCGTCAGGCTTCGGTTCAGCCCTGGTGGAGTTGCTCGAGACCGGTCGACCGCACCCGATCGGGAGTGACGCCGAATGTGGTCGCCAGTTCCTCCACGGACATCCCGTCGTCGAGCGCCGAGCCGATGATCAGCCTGCGGACCTTCTGTCTGGAATCGAACAGCCCTGCAACTGCTGCGTCGGTGGCGACCAGCGCCTTCTGAATCGGTTGCCCGGCGAGGATCTCCGGCATCCGAGTGCCGCCCTGGAGCTTGGACAGTCCGTCGAGGATCAGTTGCTCGTTCAGCTCGAGTTGGGCACGCAGACGCCGGTTCTTCTCGAGGTGAGCCTGAATTTCGGCAGTCAGCTCGTCGCTGCGGCGAGACACGCCGCAACCCTAGCGGCCATGAGGCAACGACTGAATGATGGCTCAGGCGGCCATACCCACGATCGGCTTGTGCAGAACGAGGTTTCCGGCTGATCCGACGAATACGGTGTTCCCGTAGCTGAAGATCCCGCCGTCGGAGGCCACCAGCCAGTAGCCGGTCCCGTCGAAGTTGGACGACATGCCCACGATGGGCTTGTTGAGAACGATGTTCCCGGCAGATCCGTGGAACTGGGAGGAGCCGAAGGCGAAGATCCCTCCGTCAGAGGCGACGAGCCAGTAGCCACCGCCGTTGGGATCGCCGGTCATGCCTACGATCGGCTTGTTGAGGACGATGTTGCCGGTCGACCCGTAGAACTGGGCGTCCCCGTAGGAGAACACGCCTCCGTCCTTCGCCACGAGCCAGTACCCTCCCCCGTCCGGCGTGGCCGCCATGCTCACGATCGGCTGGTTGAGGACGAGGTTCCCTGCCGACCCGTAGAACGGCGCGTCCCCGAAGGCGAAGATGCCGCCGTCGGATGCCACGAGCCAGTACCCTCTCCCGTCCGGCGTGGCCGCCATGCCCACGATCGGCTTGTTGAGGACGATGTTGCCGGTGGACCCGTAGAACTTGGCGTCCCCGAAGGCGAAGATGCCGCCGTCGGACGCCACGAGCCAGTAGCCGGCGCGGTTGGGGGTGACGGCCATACCGACGACGGGCTTGTTGAGGGCGATGTTGCCGGTCGACCCGTAGAAGTGGGAATCCCCGTAGGCGAAGATGCCGCCATCGGACGCCACGAGCCAGTAGCCGGGGACGGTCGACGCAGACTGCCCGTTGGAGGTGCAGACCGGGCTGTACGCGGCCTCCCAGATGAGTTTCAGGGAGACGTTCGCCGGGGTCGAGGTCAGCCCGTTGAGGGTGATCACGAACTGCGGTGACAGGTCACTGGAGAAGTTGAGACCGCTGAGATTGACCAACCCGAATGCATTGATCGACTGGGCCGGAATGCTCGTGTCGATGGTCCCCTCCGCGTTGGCGAACTGCACTTCTCCCGACGAGTACGTACTGCGTGGCGGACCGGTGACCTGCAGAGACACGTACGTGGACGGCTGACCGGCCGCCGGCTGGCACACCGCAGCGGGGTTGATGAGCGAACTGGCCTGGAGCCGGATCGGACCCGGTGGGCAGGCTCCGCCCGTCGTGGCGTCGAAGTTCTGGATCTGGCCGCCGCCGTGGTCCGAGTTGACCCAGATGCAGTCGGGTCGCTGCGGGTCCCGGTTCACCGTGTACAGCTCCTCCAGATCGACGAGTCGCTTCGGAAAGCCGGGGCACGACGTCGACGTGGCGTAGTCGAAGCAGTCGACCGAGGTCGTCGTGAAGTTCGGGACGTAGACCGAGCTTCCGATGATCGTCGCCGGACCGTTCGCCGTGTTGGTCAACCCGATCACCGAGGACATGTTCGTCGGGGTGCGGACCGATGCGCCGGTGTAGCTGTAACAGGGGTCGCCGGTGATCGGGACGCATACGTCAGTGGCTGTGCCCGACGAATTCAGGAGTGGGAAGGGCGAACCCGCGAGTGCGGTGAGGTTGACCGGCCAGGAGCCCGTGCATCCGGCGTCCGTCGTCGTGTCGAAACATCCCATCACCGGTTTGGTGGTGCCGGAGATCAAGACATTGACGGGCACGAAGATGTCACTCCCCGACGCGCCGATGGGCGGGGCGGTGCCGAACAACCCGGTCACCTGGCAGGTGGCGGATCCGACGGGGCAGTCGAGGGGAACCGTGTAGTTCGGAGTCGAGCAGGCCGCGAACGTCCTGAGGTTGAAGCACATGAGCGTGTTCTCGGTTCCGGCCCCTCCTGCCGTCCCCACCCCGGCGGCTTCGTTGTACGAGTACCAGTCCGTGCCGACCTGCACCGGAGCGGTGAAGCTGGCGAACAGTCCGGAAACGATCGGGGCGTCCCCGGCGTGGGTGAGGGGGGTGAATCCACAGAACAGGGATGCCCCGCTGGCGGTGACCGGTTGGGTGGTGTTGATGCACACCACGCCCGCCTGGTTGTCGGCCTCGTTCCCGTTGGACTGGACGGCCCAGGCATAGAGCAGTCCTGTGGCCTGGTCGAGGTAGTCGCCCTCGCCTACCGCGGTCTCGTAGTTGAAGGAGCCGTGGGTGACGGTCTTCGTCGGGGTCTTGGGCCAGCACAGCGATCCGTTGGACTGGTTCCAGCAGGTCACTTGGAGGTCTGACTGATGGTGGGTGACGGCGAACACCTGCGTGGTGGAGAGGGCCAACTCCCAGCCGTCGCTGTGGGCGCCAGTCCCGGTGACGCTCGCGTAGCCGTTGGTCAGAGCCCCCGGCTGGGTAAGATTGTCCGTGTACGTCACGAGCTGGTTGGACGACGTTCTGGCCGTGGCCGCGGTGGCGGCCGTGGTGCCGACCGCAGCCGTCACCCCGACGGCCGAGAGTGTTGCGATCACGACCGTGAGTACCGCCCCGAACGTGGTCAGGCGGTTCCGGTGCGTAGACGTCGACTGCTGCCCCATCGTTTCCTCACTTCCGGGGCCACTGGACCCCAACTGTCGTACTCCGGCAGTCGGGCCCGAACGCCGTGACTCGCATGAGCCACTCCGGCGCACTGCCCCAGGACCCGTCAGCCTGCCGTCAAACGGGAGAGACCTCATGGTAGAGGACGCGTCGGCACCGTGATCAGCGCATCCACAGATCGCACCGATTTGCACCCAACTGCCCACGCTACGCGCTCACCCTCTCACTCTACGGAGTGATTTCCGGTACATCCGTTTCCGTCGCCACCGTGTCGGAGCCCGTCGCGGGCGTAGTATCGCGGCAGCACCGTGGTGACACAGCCGGGTGCACCGCCGACGAGGAGGACGCCGTGCCGAAGATCATGATTCTCCCGCCACAGATGACGTTCGACAGCACCGAGGACGAGCGGCTCCACCGCAAGCAGCGCCTGGCTGCTTCTTTCCGGCTCTTCTCGAAGTTCGGTTTCGACGAAGGTGTCGCCGGGCACATCACCGCCCGAGACCCGGAACGGCTCGACCACTTCTGGGTGAACCCGTTCGGCATGCACTTCGGGCACATCACCACCTCGGACCTCATCCTCGTCAACCACCAGGGCGAGGTGGTCGAAGGCGACCGACCGGTCAACCGCGCCGCCTTCGCCATCCACTCCCAGGTTCATGCGGCCCGCCCCGATGTGGTGGCGGCCGCCCACGCCCACTCCGTCTACGGCAAGTCCTGGTCGTCGCTGGGTCGCACCCTCGACCCGATCACCCAGGACGTATGCGCGTTCTACGAGGACCATGCCGTGTTCGACGACTACACCGGCGTGGTCATGGACGTGGAGGAGGGCAAGCGGATCGCCCACGCCGTCGGTGGCAACAAGGCCGCCATCCTCCGGAACCACGGTCTCCTCACCGTGGGTCACTCGGTGGACGAGGCGGCATGGTGGTTCATCACCATGGAACGCTCGTGCAAGGCCCAGCTCCTCGCCGAGGCCGCAGGCACCCCGGTGCTCATCGACCCGGAGATGGCCCGGATCACCAGCGGCCAGGTCGGCAGCCACATGGCCGGCTGGTTCAGCTTCCAGCCCCTGTTCGACCGGATCGTCCGCGAGCAGCCCGACCTGCTCGACTGACCCCTCCCCCCGGGCGGCATCGGGGGCCGACGTCCGACACGGACAGAAGGTGCCGGTGCACCCGTGAGCCGACGCGGCTGGATCCTCTTCCTGGTCATGTCCGTGATCTGGGGCTGCCCGTACCTGCTGATCCGCATTGCGGTACGCGAGGTCTCCCCCGCCACGCTCATCTTCCTGCGCACCGCGCCGGCATCGCTGGTGCTGCTCCCGGTGGCCATCCACCGACGGGCTCTGGGTGGTCTCCTCGCCCGGTGGCGATGGCTGCTGGCCGTCTCCGTGGTCGAAGTGGCCGCCCCGTGGCTGTTCCTCGGACGGGCCGAGATCCACCTGACCAGCTCGGTGGCCGGGCTGTTGATCGCCACCGTTCCGCTGGTGGGCGCCGTCATCTACCGCCTACTCGGATTCGACCTCTTCGACCGGAGGCGGATAGTCGGACTGCTCATCGGCTTCGCCGGCGTCGTCGCGGTGGTGGGCGTCGACCTCCGGGGTGCCGAGCTCGGACCGGTGGTCGAGGTCCTGATCCCGGTGGTGGGCTATGCCGTCGGCCCGCTGATCATCTCCCGCAAGCTCGACGACCTCGCGGGGATCGGGGTGATCACCGCGGCCATGACCATCGTCTCGGTCGGGTACGCACCCTTCGCGCTCTCCCACCTGCCCTCGAGGATGTCACTCGAGGTCGCAGGAGCCATCGCCGGGCTCGCCCTGGTGTGCACCGCCCTCGCCTTCGTCCTCTTCTTCGAACTGATCCTCGAGGTCGGTCCGGCACGCAGCACGGTCATCACCTACATCAACCCGGCGGTGGCCATCGCCCTCGGCGTACTCGTCCTCGGCGAGCCACTCGGCTGGGGCATCCTCGTGGGCTTCCCGCTCATCGTCATCGGCTCGTGGATGGCCACGGCACGAACACCGGCGATGAACCAGCTGGCCACGGAGCCACCCTTGAGGTGACGACCCGCCACCCGACGGTATCCACCACCGGAGCGATCGGCCCCCGTACGCTCACCACCGGAGGCCACCTGCACGTCGCGGAGCTCGGTGCGTGGGTCGGCCGGCAGTTCGGGCTCGAAAGGTCAGGTGGAGACATGACAGTGCATCGACCGAACGAGGGTCGGGGCCAGGCTCGCCGCGGGGTCAACCGACGCGGGCGGAGCCGGCGGGGCCGGGCGGCCCGGCTCGCCCGCATGGGGGTCGTGGCCGCCACCGTCCTCGGTGCCATGGCCGTCCTGTCCGACATCATCCCACCCGAAGCCGGCTAAGCCTTCGGCGGTCGTTCCGGTGAGATGACCACGATCGGGATCCGCCTCGTGGTGTGGCGCTGGTACACGTCGTAGCGACCGGTGACACCGGGGTGCAGGAGGCGGGACAGTCCCCGGTTGGTGCGGTTCACCAACGGCCACAGGTAGGCCCGCTCCCCCTCGTCTGCCACCCGGGCCGTCGCCCTCACCACCGTTCTTCCGACCCGCACGGTGACCCGGGGATCGGCCTCGACGTTGAGCAGCCAGGACGGTGGCCGTTCGCTTCCCCCGTTGGACGCCACCACGATCAGGTCGCCCCGGTCGCGGCAGTAGGTCAGCGCGGTGGTGCGGGCCAGTCCGGACTTCCGACCGGTCGTGGTCAGCAACAGGGCCGGTATCCCACCGGAGTGCTTGCCGATGCGGCCGTCCGAGTGCTCGTAGACGTACTTGTGGGCCTTCAGGTAGGGGCCGACGAACCGGGTGGTGAAAACGCCGTCCACCGGTTACTCCGGTGAGGGCCTGGCATCGAACGTCGGGATCAGGGTGCGGGCGGCACGCGCTTCGTCCAGACGGCGCACCGGGGTGCCGTGCGGGTACTCGCCCATGGGCCCCTCCCCCAGGGCGGCCGCCTCTGCGGCGATCCGTTCCAAGGACACCGCCAGTGCCTCCAACGTCTGTGGGCTCTCTGTCTCGGTGGGCTCCACCATCAGTGCCTCATCCACGATCAGCGGGAAGTAGACGGTCGGCGAGTGGAATCCCTCCTCGAGGAGCCGCTTTGCCACGTCGAGCGCCCGGACCCCGTACTCCGACTTGAGCGTTCGGGCGGACAGCACCACCTCGTGCATGCACGGACGGTCGAAGGGGACGTCATAGGTGGAGTGGAGCCGCTGGCGCATCCAGTTGGCGTTGAGCACGGCGATCTGGGCGATCCGCTTGAGGCCGTCTCCACCGTTGACCAGGATGTAGGCCAAGGCGCGGGCCAGGACCAGCGTGTTGCCGTGCCAGGCGTGCACCCGGCCGATGGACCGGGGAGGGATCGCCCACCCGAACTCCGACTCGTCCGTCCGGACAGGTCGCGGCCCGGGCAGGAACGGCACCAGGCGAGAGGACACGGCCACCGGGCCCGCACCGGGTCCCCCACCGCCGTGCGGCGTGGCGAACGTCTTGTGCAGGTTCATGTGGACGATGTCGAAGCCCATGTCGCCCGGGCGGACCACACCGAGGATGGCGTTGAGGTTGGCCCCGTCGTAGTACAGGAGCCCGCCCACCTCATGGACGGCGGCGGCGATCTCGGTGATGTCCTCCTCGAACAGTCCGAGGGTGTTCGGGTTGGTGAGCATGATGCCGGCCACATCCTCGTCGAGCACGGCGCGCAACGCGGCCATGTCGACACACCCGCGGGCGTCACTCGGGACGGTGACGACCTCGTAACCCCCGAGGGTCACCGACGCCGGGTTCGTCCCATGGGCGGAGTCGGGGATGATCACCTTGTGGCGCAGGGAGCCCTGCGCCTCGTGCCACGCCCGCATCAGCAACAGCCCGGTGAGCTCCCCTGCCGCCCCGGCGGCCGGCTGCAGCGTGGCGGCCGACATCCCGGTCACCTCGCAGAGGGTCTCCTCGAGCTCGACCATGAGCGCCAACCAGCCCTGGGTCATCGATGCCGGCGCCGCAGGATGCACTCCGGCCAGCCCGGGCAGCGACGCCACGGTGTCGCAGACCTTGGGGTTGTACTTCATGGTGCACGAGCCCAGCGGATAGGCACCGAGGTCGACCGAGAACTGGCGGTGGGAGAGGCGGGTGAAGTGGGCGACGAGGTCGCGTTCGGACACCTCGGGGACGTCCACGGGACGCTCGCGCCGGTGTTCGGCCGGGACCAGGTCCTCGATGGGGACCTCGGGTATCCCCGAGGTCCGGAACGACCAGGCCCGCCGTCCCGGGTGGGAGAGCTCGAACAGGGTGGGTTCGCTGTCGCGCCCGAGCAGTGGTGCCGAACTGGCCTTGCCGCCCGGTGCCCCGGCGTCGGGTGTGGCATCGGGAGTCGTCACGTCCGCACCCATCACGCCACCGCCTTGGCCAAGGCCGAGACATAGGCGTCGATCTGGTCGGCGGTCCGTCGCTCGGTGACGGCGACGAGGAGCCCGTGGGTGCCGCCGTCGACCGCGTCCTCCAGGGAGATGCCGGCCAGGAACCCGGCATCGGCCATCCGTTCGATGACCGTCGTGGCCGGTAGCGGCAGGCGTACCGCGAACTCGCGGACGACCGGGGCGTGCGCCCAGGGGGTCACGCCGTCCACGCCCAGCACCGCGTTCCTCGCGTAGCGGGTGGCCCGGGCACACCGGGTGGCCACCTCGACCAGACCCGACGTCCCCAGCCAACCGAGCTGGATCGCCGCCGTGACCGCCATGAGCGTCTGATTGGTGCAGACGTTGGACGTCGCCTTTTCGCGGCGGATGTCCTGTTCGCGCGCCCGCAACGTGGTGACGTAGGCGGTGCGCCCGTCGACATCGACGGTCTGGCCGACCAACCGGCCGGGCAAACGGCGGGTGTGCGCCGTGCCGCAGGCGAAGAGCCCGAGGTAGGGACCACCGAACCCGAGGGTGGTCCCGAACATCTGGCCCTCCCCCACCACGACGTCGGCACCCCACGAGCCGGCCGAACGCAACAGGCCGGCAGCCAGCGGGTCGGCGCCCACCACCATGAGGGCGTCGGTCCGGTCGCACAGTGCGCGCACGGCCGCCAGGTCCTCCAGACAACCGAGGTAGTTGGGGTAGCCCACCAGAACCACGCCCGGGGGTCCGTCGGCCCCGTCGTCCACCTCCGGCCAGGCGGTCACCCCGTCGACCAGCGGAACGGTCCGGATCCGGTGCCCGGTGCCCGCGGCGAACGTGGTCAGCATCTGTCGCCAGTGAGGATGGATCCCTTCGGAGACCCACACGGTCTGTCGCCCCGAGGCGGCCACACCCAGGTTGACCGCCTCGACAGCCGCGCTCCCCCCGTCGTAGAGCGATGCGTTGGCGATGGGGAGGCCGGCGATGCGGGCGACCATGGTCTGGAACTCGAACACCGCCTGGAGGACGCCCTGGGCCACTTCGGGTTGATAGGGGGTGTAGGAGGTCACGAACTCGCTCCGGCCGGCCAGGGCCCGGGTCACCGACGGGATCTCGTGGTCGTAGGCACCGCCACCGGCGAAGCACACCATCCGGTCGGTTCGGGACCGGTTCGCGTCGGCGAACCTCTCCATACGGTCGAGGACGTCGGGCTCACCGGACCCGTCGGCCAGCTCGAGCGCCCGCTGCAGGCGGACCGCCTCGGGCACCACGACGAACAGCTCGTCCAACGAGGACAGCCCGAGGAATCCGAGCATGCGCTCGATCTCGTCGTCGGTGTGGGGAATGTACGTGCCCAACGTGCTCCTTCAGCAGAACTCGGACGGTGAACGGTAGTGCAGGGGCGACCGCCCGTGCCCCGTGGTCACAGCGGGGTGGCCCACTGGCCGGGTCGGACGAACGGCCTGGCCACCATCGTGGCGTCCCTGGTCTTGCCCCGCTGCTCGAGTCCGACCACCCGGCCGGGAGAGGTGTCGACCGCAGCATCGACGAAGGCGAGGGCGATCCCGTGCTCCAGCATGGGCGAGAAGTTGCCACTGGTGACCGCACCGACGGGCGTTCCCTCCACGTCGACCCGACCGCCCTCGCGAGGGGGCTGACGGCCCTCGGTGGCGAGGCCCACCAACCGTCGGGCCACCCCCCGGTCGCGCTCTGCGGCCAGCGCCTCGCGTCCCCGGAACGGGCCCTTGTCCCAACCGACGACCCATCCGAGCCCGGCCTGCAGGGGCGTGATCCCCGGTCCGAGCTCGTGGCCGTGCAGGGGAAGTGCCGCCTCGAGCCGCAGGGTGTCCCTTGCCCCCAGGCCGGCGGGGGCGATCCCGGTGGACGCGACGGCCTCCCACAGCCGGGGTGCGGCATCCGCCGGCACCGCCACCTCGAAGCCGTCCTCGCCCGTGTAGCCGGTACCGGCCACGGTGCAGTCGACGCCCTCCCAGCTGAACCGCTCGACCCCGAACCGCGGCACGGCCGCGGCCTCGGGCAGCACCCCAGCCGCCCGGGCACGGGCGTGCGGTCCCTGTACGGCGATGATCGCCCGGGTCGCCGTCGTGTCCTCGCCGCCGATGGCCGCCACCACGCGATCGGTGTTCGACGCGTTGGGCATGACGTCGAAGACGTCGTCGTCCACCCACCACACGATGATGTCGTCGACGACCGACGCATCGGCCTCGTCGAGCAGGTGGGTGTACTGGGCCCGGCCCGGCCCCACCTTGGACAGATCGTTGGTCAGCGTCGCCTGGAGGCGGTCGTACGCATCACGGCCGGACACCCGCACCGTCCCGAGGTGGCTGACGTCGAAGGCGACGGCGTCCTGTCGACAGGCCCGGTGTTCGGCGATGGTGCCCCGGCCGTAGGCCAGCGGCATCTCCCAGCCACCGAAGCCGACCAACTTGGCACCGAGTGCCCGATGGACGTCGATGAGGGCGGTATGACGGAGGGTACCTGCGTCGGCATTCGACTGACTCGAGGTCGCAGGGGAGGTGGCCACCCAGGCAGGCTATCGCCGGCGCGAATCAGGCGGAACGGGCGACGAAGCCGTCGCCGGCGAGGCCGTACTTGGCCAACAGTCCGAGGGTGTCCCGCTGGTAGAGCAGGGTGACACGGACCTCGGGGTACAGCTCGGTCATGCGACGGACCTTGCCGTTCTTCTTGGTGACGAGCCGCTGGTTGAGGGTGGTCACCTCGACGAACAGGCCGGGACGTGGCAGCCAGAAGTCCGGTCGGAACGCGGAGGTGGGTCGGAGGTCACTCCCCCAGTCCAGGACGAACTCCACCGGTTCGTACTCCCACTCGACGCCGTAGAAGTCGAGGATGCGGGCGAACCGCTGTTCGGACTCGTGGGCGAACCGTACGCCGCCGCTCCCGGGGGAGATGCCGAAGGAGGTGATGTCGGCGCTCAATGCCTGGCGTTCCCACCCGCTGCCAGATAGGCAGCCGCCGGGTGCCGTTCGTCCGGTACCTGCCGGTCGGCGACCGGAGCGGTGAGTTCGACGATGGCCGCCTCGAGTTCGGAAACGACGCCCGACAGTGGGAGGACGTTGAACACACCCTGACCCCCGGCCAGGAGATCGACGAGCTCGCCGCCCGACGTGGCCAGGATCGACCGGTTGTCGGCCAGCACCAGCTGGGCGGAGGCGAGGTCGACCCCGAGGTCGCCCCGCAGGCACTCGACGGCCTGACGGGCCTGCTGGAGTTTGAGACCGGCATCGAGCAGGCGCTTGATCACCTTGAGCTCGAGCACGTCTCCGTAGGAGTAGCGACGCTTGCTCCCCGACCCGGTGGCGTCGACCAGTGACGGACGGAGCAGGCCGGTGCGGGCCCAATAGTCGAGCTGGCGATACGTGATGCCGACCACGGCACAGACCTGGGCGCCACGGAAACCGTCCACGGGCCCGGTGGCGCCGGCCGTCTGTTCCGGATTCGTACCTGTCGTGTTGTCGGTGCGACGCGCCATCGGAATCCTCCACCTCGATCAAAGGTTCACGGTGACCCACAACCTCACGGTCAACCTGGGCTTTAACCGTATCACACGCCCGTAATTACGTGCATGTGAGTGGACGGGGACGTCGGTGATTTGGCCGGGCCGGCCGGTCGGGCCATGATCGTCCGATGCGTTCCACCGACAGCGCCTCCGTGGTCCACGCCCGATGATCGCGGACCCCGCGCTCGAACCCGGGTCGTTGCCGCTCCACCGGCGCAGCATCGACTACCAGGCCTACGCGGTCGACGACGACCTCGTGGTCGTCGGCCGGCTGGTGGACGCACGACCGTGGGCCGAGGGCTCCCCGGCGGTGTCGACCGTCCACGACATGGAGCTGCGGGTGCGCATCCGCCGGACCGACCTGGTCATCGTCGAAGCCGTGGCCACCATGCACACCTTCCCCCATACGGAATGCCCGGGGATCGAAGCCGCATTCGAGGGTCTGGTCGGGCTGGATGTGGCGCGTGGCTTCACCCGCGAGGTCCAGTCGCGCTTCGGTGGCCCGAAGGGCTGCACCCATCTCGAGCACCTCGCCCGGTCGCTCGGTCCGGTGGTCATCCAGGCCGTGACGTCCGGTCGGGCGCTCGCGGTCAGCCGTGGCGAGTCCGAGGATCTCCTCGCCGAAGCCGGTGCAACGGGAAGCCCGTGGGCCCGGGACTCCTGTCACATCTGGGCGGAGGGCGGGATCGCCGACCAGAAGCTGGCTGCCGGGTGGCATCCGGGTGTCGGGGCCTACCCCTCCCCCGCCCTCGTCACGTTCCTCGACCGGGGCGCGGCGTCGTGAGCGAGGCCGCCGCGTCCCGCGGGCGGAAGCGCCTCCGGGTCATTCCGGTGGTGGGCGTCCTGGTGGTCCTGGCCACAGCGGTGGGCGGTTGCGGCAACGGCACCTCGATCACCACGCCGTTCGTGACCGCGCCGGTCGTACTCGAGCACGGTCCGGAGTACGAGGTAAAGGCCGGTACTGTGTCCGGACTCGGCGCCGTCCTCGTCGACGGCAAGGGGATCACCGTCTACATGTTCGCCACCGACAAGCGGGGCCGGCCGTCGCGGTGCTACGACATCTGCGCGGTCCAGTGGCCGCCGCTCGTCCTGCCGCCCGTGATCACCCGTCCCGTGATCGGACCGGGAATCGAGTCCTCCCTCCTCGGTACCGCGCCCCGCACCGACGGCACCACCCAGATCACCTACAACGGGTGGCCGCTCTACCTGTGGCCCCCCGATCGGGCTCCGGGGATGGCCACCGGTCAGGCGCTGACCAACGCCGGTGGGATGTGGTACGCGATCGACCCGGCCGGCAAGCCCATCATCACCGCGCCCACCTGATGCTCGACGACGCCGGACCAGGACCGGAGTCGGAGCCTGCGCCCCCGGCGCGGTCGACCTCGCTGTGGTCGGTGAACTCGACCGGCTCGATCCTCTCGATCAACTCGACCGGCTCGATCCTCTCCATCGGGTCCGTGGGGTCGATCGCCTCGATCGGCTCGGTCGGTTCGGTCCTGTCCGTGCTGTCGGCCGGGAGCGCGCTCTGCCTGGGCTGCGCCCTGTCGGCCGGCTCGACGTGGTCGGCCCTGTCCTTCCGATCGACCGGATCCTTCAGGGGTTACCGGTCCTCGAGGCGCAGGAGCGCCTTGCGGTAGCGGCGACCATTGGCCACGTACTGCTCGGCCGACAGACGGATGAGTTCCGGATCGGACCGACCGGGGCGGATCTGGGCCGGTATGCCGAGTGCCAGCGACCCGGGAGGCACCTCCATCCGGTTGGGGACGACGGCGTTGGCCCCGACCGTCGCCCCGGCACCGATGAGCGCGTGATGGAGCACCACCGATCCCGATCCGACCAGTGATCCGTCCTCCATGGTGCACCCTTCCAGATGGGCCAGGTGACCGATCACGCAGTCGTTCCCGATCACGGTGGGGAACCCCGGTCCGGCATGGACGACGGTGCCGTCCTGGACCGACGTCCGGGCACCGACGGTGATCGTCCCGTAGTCGCCCCGAAGTACCGCGCCGGGCCAGACGGTCGACTCCGACCCGATGGTGACGTCGCCGATGACCACGGCATCCGGGTGGATGTACGCATCGGGATGGATGACGGGGACCAGGTCGCCCAGTTGGTAGATCGGCATGTGCGGACCTTACGCGGTCGGCACGTGGCTGGGAATCCCGTCGGTCCGGCGGAGCCGTCGGCCGCACCCGGGGCGTACACTCGGCTCCACCCTCCGGGACCAGCGACGAGGAGAGCGTCCATGATCGATGTAGCCGCACCGGATCACCCGGTGTTCGATGCCGACAACCACTACTACGAGGCACTCGACGCCTTCACCAGGCACCTCGACCCGGCGCTCGGCTCCCGGGTCATCCAGTGGTCGGAGATCGACGGCCGTCGCTACCACGTCATCGGCGGGCGGGTGAACCGGGCCGTCACCAATCCGACGTTCGACCCGATCGCCATGCCGGGGGCCATGTACGACTACTTCCGGGGGAATCCGGACAACCGCAACCCGATGGAGTTCCTGGCCCGCCGCGAGTCGATCCGCCCGGCCTACCGGAACCCGGTCGACCGGGCGGCCACGCTGGACGAGCAGGGGCTCGCCGGCTGCCTGCTCTTCCCCACCCTGGGAATGATCTACGAGGAGCCCCTTGCCCACGACCCGGTGGCGGTGTGCCACCTCTTCCGCGCCTTCAACCGCTGGCTGGTCGAGGACTGGACCTTCAACTACCGGGACCGCATCTACGCCGCGCCCTATCTCACGCTGGCCGACCCGGCGTGGGCCGTCGAGGAACTGACCTGGGCGCTCGACAACGGTGCCCGCACCGTGGTCATGCGGCCGTCGGCCCCGACCACCGTGCTCGGTCGGCGCTCCCCGTTCGACCCGATGTTCGACGGGTTCTGGCAGCTCGCCAACGACGCCGGCATCACCGTGGTGGTCCATGCCGGCGACAGTGGCATCTCGTCGAACGGATACGCGGTCGACGGATTCGCCGCCACCTTCAGTGGCGGATGGAAACCCTCGATCAAGTCGTTCGCCATCGAGCAGGCCATCCGGGACTACCTGTTGTCCATCGTCTTCGAAAACATGTTCGAGCGCTTCCCCAACCTGCGGGTGGCCTCCGTGGAGAACGGCGCCCAGTATCTGCCCGACCTCATCGCCAAGATCCGATCCACGTCGAACAAGATGCCCGGCTACTGGAAGGACGACCCGGTCGAGACGTTCAGGCGCCACGTCTGGATCAACCCGTTCTGGGAGGACGACGTCAACCAGGTGGCCGACTGCATGGGACCGGGACGGGTGATCTTCGGGTCGGATTGGCCACACATCGAGGCCCTGCCCGATCCGGTCGCCTACGTCCGGGAACTGAAGGAGTTCGACGCCGGGGAGAAGCGCCAGATCCTGTTCGACAACGTCCAGGAGCTGCTGACCCTGCGTCCGACCTGAGCCGCCCGTGCGGAGCGATCCCCGTTCGACCGCCCCGGCTGACCCGGGGAGCGGTGCCTGCCACCGACAATTGTCACCAATTGTTCGCACACGATTAGCCGAACCGTGACGCTGCGTTCGAACTGCCGTTGGTAGAACAGTGTCGGTCCCCGTGGAACGGGCGCAACCAACACCCGGGGACCACGGGCAGGACGGGCAGGAGCGACGGCTGGCCGGTGGCCGAGCAAGGGCGGACCACCGGCGGGCCGACGCATCCCGTCAACTGCACCCGACCGACCCCTCCTCCCCCGGGGTCGCGTCGCGCCCCACGGCCGTCAGGTCACCGCGTCCACACCTTGCCGCGCCCGAGCACCTCGACCCACACGAGCTGTCCCGGCAACAGGGCCAGGTCACCCGGGGCCCGGGCGTACAGGCGTCCTCCGTTCGCCGGGCCGTCCCCGCCCACGGAGATCCTCACCAACGCGTCGTGACCGTGGAACTGGATCTCCTCGACGACCGCCGAGACCGCATCGGGACGCGCGTCGACGTGGAGCCGGAGCTGTTCCGGGCGCAGGAGCAGCGAGCCGGGTCCGGTGACACCGTCACGGTTGCCGTGGACGGCGATCGACCCGAGGGAGGTCTCGGCCCGGTCGCCGTCGATGTGGGCGACCACGATGTTCGCCTCGCCGATGGACGTGGCGATGTCGAGGTCCGGGGGGTCGTAGTAGAGCGATCGGGGATCGGCGCACGCGATGACGCGGCCGTTGCGCAGCACGGCGATCTGGTCGGCGAGGGCCATCGCCTCGTCCTGGTCGTGGGTGACCAGGACGGCGGTCGTGCCGGTCTCCTTCAGGACCCGGACGACGTCGCGGCCAAGTCCGACCCGCAAGGTGGCGTCCAGCGAACTGAACGGCTCGTCGAGCAGTACCACCGAGGGCCGGATGGCCAGGGCGCGGGCCAGGGCGACCCGCTGTTGTTGGCCTCCCGAGAGCTGATGGGGATACCGGCGCTCGAGCCCGGACAGCCCGACCAGCTCGATGAGCTGGCCCAATCGGTGGGCCTCCTTCTTCGGGACCCCGAAGGCGATGTTGCGGGCCACGGTGAGGTGGGGGAAGAGAGCACCTTCCTGGGGCACGTAGCCGACGCCACGGTGCTCGGGTCGAACGAACTGCTTCCCGTCGTCGACGACGACCTCCCCGATCGTCACCGAACCACAGTCGACCCGTTCGAACCCGGCGACCAACCGCAACAGGGTGGTCTTGCCACTGCCGGAGGCACCGACCACCGCGGTGATCGACTGGTCCGCCACGACCAGATCGACATGGGAGAGGACCGACACGGTCCCGAAGCTCTTGTCCACGCCCGACAGGCGGATGGTCGTCACGGGGCGGCCACGGCCCGGCCGGGCAGGCGGTCGAAGTACCGGCCGATGACGTAGCTCGGCACCGCGGCGATCCCGATGATCATCAGGGCGAACGGTGCCGCCTGGCCGTAGGAGAGGTTCTGTTGGTAGGCCCAGAACTGGGTCGACAGTGTCTGCACCCCGGTCGGCACCAGGATCAGCGTGGCGGTGAGCTCGGTGACCGCGGCCAGCAGGACCAGGCAGAACGAGGCGGCCAGGCCCGGGCCGATGAGCGGCAGCGTGACCCGCCGGAGGATGGACAGCCTGCTCTGGCCGAGCGACTGGGCCACCTCCTCCAGATTGACCGGGGCGTGGCTCACCGACGCCCTCACCCCGACCAGGGCAAGGGGGAAGAACAGGATCGCGTAGGCCAGGACGAGCAAGGGTGCGCTCTGGTAGAGGAAGCCGTGGCCGTACCGCTCCACGAAGTAGCTCAGGGTGAAGGCGATGACGATGCCGGGCATGGCGAGCACCAGGTAGGTGCTCCGCTCGAGCAGCCGGCTCGGGCGGTCGGGGTGGCGGACGGCGAGCAGCGCGACCGGAAGCGCCATGGCGGTGGCGATGGCGGCGGCCGACCCGCTGTAGGCGATGGTGTGCCAGGTGGCGCCGGCCAGGGAGACTCCGGCGAGGGAGTGGGCCCCGCCTTCGAACATCCAGTAGACACACGACCCCACCGGCACGCCGAGCGCCAGCACGACCAGCGCGAGCAGGGCGAGCAGGACGGGGACCGTGCCCCGGCCCAGGCGGAGCCGCTGGGGGACCCGCTGGGCCTGGGATCCGAGATGGACGGTGCGCACGCGGCCGCGGGCGGCCGCCTCGCCGGCTACCACGAACAGCCCGAGGACGACGAGCACCAACACCAGTGCCGATGCGGCAGGGATGTCGAACGACACCTGTGACTCGGTGAAGATCTCCGTGGTGAACGTCGGGTAGCCGAGGATCTCGAAGGCCCCGTACTCGGCCAGGATCACCAGGGCGACCAGGAGGCAGCCGCCCAGGACGGCCCCCCGTGCCTGGCTGACGGTGATCCGGAAGAAGGTGCGTACCCGGCCCACACCGAGGCTCCGCGCCACGTTCTCCTGTTCGGGATCACCGGCCCGCAGACTGGCTGCGACCGGGAGGTACACCAGCGGGTAGACCGCCAGGGTCATGACCAGTACCGCACCCTGGAACCCGTGGGCCCAGGTGGTCAGGGACGCCCAGCCGAAGCTGACGACGAAGTCGGGGATGGCGAAGGGCACGACGACCAGGACCGCCCAGATCCGCCGGCCGGGCAGGTCGGTGCGTTCGACGCACCAGGCGGTCAGGGTGCCGATCACGGCACACAGGATCGTGACGACCACGGTGAGGCGGACGGTGTTCCACAGCAGGGTCGCGGTGAGCGACCGGAAGACCAGGTGGAAGATGGTGGATACCCCGGCGCCGCTGGCCTCGATGAGCAGGAAGAGCAACGGGGCGAACAGCGTCGCCGCCACCAGGACGCTGAGGACGATCAGGAGGTACGGACGTCGCGGCGGTCGGGCCGGCGCGACCACGACCGCCTCCGGGACCGGTCCGGCACGGTCCCCGTCGACCAGGGCGACCGTCACGGGCGGGTCCGCCCGACACCGGCGCCGCCACCGGTTCGGCACGACGTCACAGGAGTCCCGCCTCCTTCAGCAGGGCGATGGCGGACGAGCCGTCGCCGAGCTCGGGGATGGAGATGGGGTTGGGTTGCAATTGGTCGAACGGGGTCTCCGGTTGGGCGGTGGTGACCCCGGAGGCGATCGGGTACTCGTAGCTGATCGAGTGGGCGATGATCTCCTGACCCTGCACCGAGACCAGGTAGGCCAGGAACTTCTGGGCGTCGGCCCGGTGGGTGCTGGAACGGAGGATGCCGGCCGGCGAGATGTCCAGCACGTACCCCGGATCCCGGGGCGCGAAGTAGGCGATCTGGGAGTGCATGTTGGACGCCCCGATCTCCGCCCGCATCCGGTACCAGTAGTACTGGTTCACCACGCCGAACGCGACCTGGCCCCGGTTGACCTCGTCGGCGATGGTCTCGCTGTCCGGATAGACGTTGTCGCCGGCGTTGGCCTTGATGCCGTCCAGCCACTTCAGCGTCGCCGTCGTCCCGTAGGTGCGGTCGACCGAGGTGACGATGGGCTGGAAGTCGGTCTCCCCGGCGGCGAAGGCCAGCTTGCCCTGGTAGCGGGGGTCGGCGAGCTGCAGCACCGAGGTGGGGAGGTCGCTCGCGGCGATGAGGCTCGGGTTGTAGATGAGGACACTCACCCGGGCCGATACCCCGACCCAGTCGCCGGACGGCGAGTTGTACTTGCTCGGGGTGTGGGCCGACGTGGACGGGTCGACCTTGGCGAGCAGGCCCTTGTCGGCCAGGTACTGCATGGCCGGTGTGTTCTCGGTGTAGACGACGTCCGCCGGTGAGCGCCCCCCTTCGGTGACGATCTCGTCGGAAAGGGTGTCCTCGTCGTCGCTGCGCACGTTGACCGTGATGCCGGTCGCCTTCTCGAACCCGGCGACGAGCGAGTCGGTGGTCTGCACGTGTTGGCCGTTGTAGAGGGTGATGGACGGACCCGCTGCCGCTGACGACCCGCAGGCCGCCAGCGTCCCGCCAATGACGACGACACTCAGGGCGGCCACAGCCCGAATCCATCGGCTCCCGGTGAGCCGGGGCATCCTCGACCCAGTGTCCTCGATCACGAGTCGTCACCCGGGCAGAGTCCGTTGACCTCGGCCAGAGCCCGCTGCACCGCATCGTTGACGACGGCGTTCCTGGCGTTGTCGTGGTACTCGAGCTGGAAGGCCGCTACCAGATGGTCGATGGCCCCACGGA
Source organism: Acidimicrobiales bacterium (assembly GCA_050014755.1). GTDB lineage: Bacteria > Actinomycetota > Acidimicrobiia > Acidimicrobiales > RAAP-2 > Bog-756. The sequence goes on along the minus strand of JBEKCS010000066.1, from coordinate 680 downwards.
GGGTGCCGGTCGCGGTCGATGCCACGGACTGGAGCGGTCCGATCTGAGCCAGGGCGTACCCGACCGGATCGGCCCGGGGATCCGGGCCGTCACTCAGGGTCGCCTCGACCTTCTTGCAGGTGCCCTGGCGGGCCTGGTCGGAAGCACTCGTCGACGGGGTCGAGGACCCACAGGCGGCGAGCATGCCGGCGGACAGTGCCAAGGCGACGAATCCCGCCAGAACGCGCCTCACCGGGCTCGCCCCCCACTGCGCGTCCCGGTCGGCTCCGCCCGACGCCACGAGACCGGTCGTCGCTCCTGAGTGTCGGTTCATGATCGCCACGCCGTCTTGATTCCCTCACTCAGTCATTTAGGTACACCTAACTATACCGGTCGATCCGGTCGTGTCCAGGGAGAAGGGAGCCAACCGCACCGGTCGGGCCGGCTCGACCCGTCGCATCCCACTGGGAGACACTGGGCCGGTACCGACAACACTTCGGGTCAGCGGACCGATCCTGACGACAGCGACGAGCGACGGGGACTCCCGAGCATGGGAAGGGAATTGGGCGACATGGCGAAATTGGCGGACGACCACCTGTGGACGCTGGCACATGCCGAACGGGCCGCGCTCGCGGAGGATCTGTCGGGTCTCACTCCCGACCAGTGGCGCCACGGCACCCTGTGCGGACGGTGGGACGTCG
>JBEKCS010000065.1:0-21953 GCA_050014755.1 Acidimicrobiales bacterium | reverse complement strand
TTCCTTCCTCGCCGGCGTTCCACCGCCAGCGTTTCTTTGTTGTGTTCAAAGAGGAAGGTACGTCGCGCCCCCGGTCAGGTGGTGCATCCACAAGTTCTGGTTATAACTCCAGTAGCCCCCACCATCCGCGGTCACGGCCATTCCTGTGACGTTCGTGGTTGCGAGATCGCCGTAGAACACGGCATCACCGAAGCCCTGTACCGAGCCCGTCTTGGTGAACAACCAGTACCCGTGGCCGTCAGGCGTGGGCTCCAAGCCCATGACTGTCGAGCCCCCTCCGCTGAGGCTTCCGTAGAAGCCGGCGTCACCGAAGGCATCCACAGCCCCGGCCGAGTCGACGAGCCAGTAACCATGGCCGTCGGGGGTTCGGTCGATGGCGACGAATTTCTTGGCGGGTCCGGCGAACGCCGGTGGAGCGGCGGCCGTTACCCCCACCAACGTCAAACACAACAGTGCCGCCACGGAGCAGCCGAATCGCCGCAGCCGCGGCAGACTCCCACTGGACTCACCGGACCGACGCCTCAGCGATCGTGATATGGCTACAACCATTGCACGCCCCCTTCATTTCACGCGACAACAGGAAACGCCTCTTCCGCGAGCCGGTCACGTGATTGCGATTACCAGTATGTTCCGAGCGACCTTGACCCGCAACCACAATGATCGTCCGGGACTGTCTCAAGCCGTCACGGAGTGACTGTTCCGCCGACAGCAGGTACTCGGCCGGACGTCGGTCAGTCCGAGTAGGCCTGAGCCGGTTAGAAGCCCGACGCGTACCAGCGGCCACTCTGCTCAACAGCCGCCGCTACGAACGGCGAGTTGTTCTGGTTGCTCGGGTCGTTGGCCACTGCGAAGGTTGCGGCAAACGAAGACCCGGCATAGACGGCTGATTCTGGATTCGTCGCCGCATTCGGGTCGGAGTTCGAAACACATTGCGACCCCTGACATGCCGTCCCCGTGAACGTGATCACCGCCTGGCCAGCGTCAATGGTCACGTTACCGACCTTCCAGTCCTTGAGCGACCCACCCGCTTGACCGAGATCACCGGTACATGAGGACACCTGTGCCGGAACCGCGTAGGTCGTACAGAACTTCGCCGGCGATTTGAAAGCGGTGGCAAACTGCACGCCCAGCTCCTGTGGGGAACTGGCGCCCGTTACCGCGGTCGCCGGCTCTGTCGTCGATGTCGTCGACGTCGTCGTGGTGGTGGATGGTGACGCGGACGACGATGAACAACCAGTCAATACAAGGGCAAGAACGCCCGCACAAAGACCACCCACGATTCGTAACCGCATCCAGCACGCTCCCCGCCAACATGGCAATCCGCCGATCGGGCTGCCGAATCCCGGCAACATAGACGATCGATCAGGCTCCCGGCAAACAATGGCGACCAGGCAGTGTGTGGTGAATGGAGCTCGGAGAAAGCGGATGGAGTGCGACGGCGACGTGCACGATTTCTTTCTGTTATTGCCAGTATCATTTCCATCGTCGGACGTGCATTGCTCGAAGCATTGCTCCGTCGACGGGACGCATCGGTCATCTGAACTGTTCCGCCTTCGTAGGGTGGGGACGGAGGGAGTCGAACCCTCACTCGGGGCGGTTTAAGCGCCCTGCCTCTGCCGATTGGGCTACGTCCCCCGGGATCCTCCGACCTTACGTCCTGATCACCGTCCCCGGCCCGCCCCGACGTCCTCCGACGTCCCACCGTCCCACCCCGAATTCCCGACCACCAGCAGTCTGCACGCAAGACGATCTGCCTTAGTTCACCCGATGCCCAGGACGGGGGCCGACGACAGCGCCGACCGCCTCGAGCTCGGTGTCGCGGGGCCCGTCCACCCGGTGGACCAGGCCGCCGCCGCCGGGCCAGGGGCCGAGGACCGTGGTCGGACGGCTGCCAGGGTTCCACTGTCGCCAATCCGCCGGCCCGGCCCCGGGAAGATCGCACGTGGGGACTCCGGTTCGGGCGAATGAGGTCCACGACTGGCGGATCGTCTCCGACAGCGAGAATGCGTCGTCCCCACCACCCGAGAATCCCTGCACCATCGGGTTCTTGAGCGTCCCGAACACGAACGGGATCTCGAGTGCATGGCACGACCCGAGCACGCCGTCGAACGCCGGGGACTCCCAGGTGAACAGGTAACAGAACGTGCCGACACCGGGCGCGGCAGCGCCGGCGTGGGCATCGGCGAAGCGGACGGACCCGACTCGAAAGACGTACTCGGTGGCGATGGCCGACCACAGGTCGCGCGGGTCGATCGATTCCCCCCGCTCGGTCCGCGCCGCCTGCACGGTGGCGACGATCCCGTCGGCCGTTCGATGATCCGGCGTCACCCGACGCATCCAGTGCCGCAGCCCGTCCATGTCCAACGACGCGAGCTTCGGATTGCCGAGGGCGAAGAAGGCCGACTCGTCCCGGGTGGTGCCGATCAACAGGGGGACATCCTTGGCCGCGCCTGCGGCCACGGCGTCGATCGGAGCGTCCACCAGCAGTCCACCGTCGACCACCGGGGTCATGAGGAGGCCGGCGTCACTCCCGCCGGCGACGTCGACGAACTCGTTGGCCGCCGTCACCAGTCGGTCGGCCGGGACGGCACCCAACGCCTGGCGGGTACAGGCCACTCCGAGGTGGGCGGCCAACCGCTCGGCACGCTCGAAGGCGCAGTCCCCCGCGCTCGTGTAGGGCGGCCCGCTCTCGACGATGGCCCGGTGGAAGAGACCCGCAGCCGCGGGCACCGCCAGCAGCGTCGACACGCTCATCCCGCCGGCCGACTCGCCGAACAGGGTGACGTTGCCCGGGTCGCCTCCGAATGCCGCGATGTGATCGCGCACCCAGGCCAGAGCCATGATCTGGTCGGCCACTCCCCAGTTGCCGACACCCGCCCACTCGTGGCCGTCCAGCCAACGCTGCCCCCGATCGTCGAACGCCGGATGGGCCAGGAACCCCAGCAGCCCCAGGCGGTAGTTGATGGTGACCACCACGACGTCGTGCTCCCGGGCCAGGAGGCCTCCGCGGTAGAGCCCGCCGGAGCCCGAACCGGTCATGAACGAGCCGCCGTGGACCCACACCATGACCGGGCGACGGCCGTCGTCGATCCCGGGGGTCCACACGTTGAGGTTCAGGCAGTCCTCGGAGTACTCCTCCGGGGTGCCCCCGAGCGCCTGCTCGACCATCCCCTGGACCTGGGGTGCAACCGGCCCGAACCGGTCGCAGTCGCGGATACCGGCCCACGGCACCGGAGGGGCGGGCGGACGCCAACGCCGGTCGCCGGCGGGAGCCGCCGCGTACGGAAGCCCCGAAAAGGACCACACGCCGCTGCGCTCGATTCCACGCACCCGGCCGGACCGGACCTCGACGACTCCGTCCATCGCTGCGACCTCCAGTTCGGCGGAATCTCTGCCGATGACAGTTGCAACCTACCCATCGGTGGGTCCCGCCCGGATCCGGCGGGTGGGCAGCGCACAACGGAACCGGTATGACACCTTCTGGACACACGACGTCCACCCACAGGCCATCTACAGGTGAAACCCCTGTTGAACGGCCGTTTCTTGCCTACCCGCCATTGTCTGGCGCCGTGACCGGCGATACCGTGCCCGGGTGGGAACGTTGAGAGAGAAGCGATTCGCCATCGGGCGCCGCATCCTCGCGGCCCCACAGGGGGACCGTCGCCAGGGTCGGAGGACCCGCGGGTGGACCACGCCCCGCAGGACCGTAGCCACCGTCATGTCGGCAGGAGCACTCGTCGCCACGGTCGCCGTCTCGGGTTCGGCCGCTGCCGCCGGTTCGCCGGCCACCACGTCGACGACTGCTGCAGGTTCCACGACCACCACGACGCCCGCTCAGGGGCAGATCTCCGCCGGCGAGGCCCAGGTCGCATCCATCGAGGCCCAGATCGCGCAGGAACAGGCCACGCTCGACGCGGCATCCGAGGCATACGACCGGGCGATCGTGGAGCTGGACGCCACCAAGTCGGCGCTCGCGTCGACCACCGCGTCGCTCGACGTCCAGCGTGCCAAGTTGCACGCGGCCCGGTCGGTGCTCCGTTCGAACGTCGTGGCGTCCTACATCGACGGCACCGCGTCCCAAGCAGTGTCCCACCTGTTCGCCGCACCCTCCGGCAGTGCCCAGACCCGGACGCTCTACCAGCAACTCGGGATCGGCAACCTCGCCCTGGAGGTCGCTCGCGTCCAGTCGGGCCAGCGCGAGCTGTCGGCCACCCAGGCGAAGCTGCAGGCCGAGGAAGAGAAGCAGACGGCCCAGGCCGACGCGGCCAATCAGGCCGCCCAACAGGCCAATGCCGCCGCCACCCAGTCCCAGGCCACCCTGGCCCAGGTGAAGGGGACACTGGCCCAGGAGATCGCGCAGCAGGCCGCCACCCAGGCCGCCGCGGCCGCAGCTGCCGCGGCTGCCGCCACCACCACGTCGGGCCGCCAGTCGGCAGCCGCCCAGGCCTCCCAGGACGCACAGGTGGCCAGCACGGTCAGCGGGGGCAGTGCCGCGGCGACGAGCGCCAACACGTCGGCCAACCAGGCCGCCACCGCCGGCGGGTCCGGCGGGTCCGGTACCTCGGGCACAGGCGGGTCCGTCGGGACCGGTGGCACAGGCGGGTCCGGAACCTCGGGCACAGGCGGGACCGGTGGCACCATTCCCGTGGTCGCCCCCGACGGCAGCTCCAATGCAGCCGGCTTGGCCGCGGTCCACGGTGCGATGGCCTATCTGGGCGTCCCGTACGTGTGGGGAGGCGCCAGCTCAGCCGGTGTCGACTGCTCGGGTCTCACCATGCTGGCGTGGGCCGCCGCCGGCGTGTCGCTGCCGCACTCCGCAGCGCTCCAGTACGCGGACTTCCCCCACGTGAACCTCGATGCCCTGGAGCCCGGCGACCTGCTCTTCTACAACCTGGACGGAACGGGCATCGACCACGTGGTCATGTACGTCGGCCCCACCCTCGACGGCCAGGCGACCGCGTACGGGTCACTCACCATCATCCAGGCCGCCCACACCGGCACCGTGGTCACCTTCGACCCCCTCTGGTACTACGGACTCGTCGGTGCCGCACGTCCCTGACCGGGTCGGCCCGGTCCGATGACCCTGCAGCTGACCATCGTCGTCCCCGCCTTCAACGAGGCGTCCCGGCTCGCCGCAGGCATGCGCAGGTTCGATGCCGCCGTGACCGCCGGCGCCATCGATCTCGAACGGACCGAGCTGGTGTTGGTCGACGACGGGAGCACCGACGGAACCGCCGACGAGGCCGACAAACTGCTGGCAGCCCTCCCCCACAGGAGGGTGCTCCGCCTCCCCTTCAACCAGGGGAAGGGGGCGGCCGTCCGGGCCGGGATCCTCGCTTCCCGCGCCACCTACACCGCGTACATGGACGCCGACATGGCCATCGATCCGATGGCCATCCCGCTCCTGCTCGAGGGCCTCGAGAGGCACGACGTGGCCATCGGCTGTCGTGCCCTCCCCGATTCCATGGTCGAGACCACCTATATGGTCCGCTCGTTCATGGGGCGCCTGTTCAACGGGGTCGTCACCGCGGGGACCGGGCTCGGGCTGAAGGACACCCAGTGCGGGTTCAAGGGCTTCCGCACCCCGGCAGCCCGTCTCCTCTTCCACCTGGTGCGGATCGATCGATTCGCATTCGACGTCGAGATCCTGGCCCTGGCCCGACGGCTCGGCCTGACCATCACCGAGATCCCCGTCCACTGGAAGCACGTGGAGGGGAGCACCGTCCATCCGCTGCACGATTCGTTCACCATGGTGGCCGACGTCTACCGCTCGAGGCGGGGGCACCTGACCGGGCCCCCGGTGCCGGCCATCTCGGTCGGACCGGCCGATCCTGGTGGCGCGCCCGAGCCCGGGCTGGCCGAGCGGGTGTCGAACCTCCTCCCCGATCTGCTGGACGGGGCCCCGGTCCCCGTGGTTGCCGACGACCGAGGGGCCGTCATCCTGCTCGCCATGGTGGACCCGGCGCGGGTGGAGCTCGCCCATGCCACTCTCCAGGACCAGCTGGCGCCATTGGCCGTGACCCGCTGCGCCCTGACCATCGACGACCTGATCGCCCTCGGCCCCCTGTCCGGACGTCTCGGAGCCGCGGCGCCGAGCGGGGCCGGCGGCTAGGCATCAGAGTCCACCCCACCGGGTACGATCCTCAAGGTGAGCGACGACCGCGTGGACTCGGCGGGCACGACCCATCCCACCACCCACCCCAGCGACCGCGAGGTAATCGACGCCATCGTCGAGCACACGCCGAGGGGACCGTCCGGACGCCCCGACAGCGCATCGGGCCAACACGAGGCAGCCACCGGTCGCCCCGACTCCGCCAGTACCGCCCAGCACCACACCACCCCCGAAGTCACCGGCGCGTCGGTCTCCTACCTGCCCGTGGCCACCGCTCGGCCGAAGACCGCCGACGGGCGCGACGACGCCCGACGATCCGACGTCGACGAATGGGGTAGGAGCGAGCACATGCGCTCCATCGTCCGACGCCTCTACGACCCGATCTACCGGCACTGGTTCCGGGTCGAGTGGGAGGGCATGGAGAAGATCCCCACCGAGGGTGGGGCGCTGCTCATCGCCAACCACGCCGGGGCGATCCCGGCCGACGCACCGGCCATCATGCACGGCATCGAGACCGATCTGGGCCGGCCCGTCTACGGCCTCGCCGACTACTTCTTCCGCACCATCCCCGGGATCGGCACCATGTGGTCGCGCACCGGCGGCGTCCCCGCCCACCCCGACAACGCCTACCGGATCCTCCACGACCAGCAACAGTTGGCGTTGGTCTTCCCCGAGGGCACCAAGGCCACGTCGAAGACGTACTCCGACCGCTATCGGCTCCGCCGGTTCGGACGGGGCGGGTTCGTGGAGATCGCCATGCGGGCCGGCGTGCCGGTCATCCCGATCGCCGTCGTCGGGGCCGAAGAGGCCATGCCGATCGTCTTCCGCCTGTCCGGGTTGGCCAAGGCGCTCAAGCTCCCGTACTTCCCGGTGACCGCCAACGCGCTCCTGTTCGGTCCGGTCGGCTACGTGACCTACTTCCCGGCCAAGTTCAAACTGCGGGTGCTCGACCCGATCACGTTCGACGTCGAGCCGGGCCAGGAGCGCTACTCCAAGAGCCGGTTGATGGACGAGACCGAGCGGATCCGGGCGTCGATGCAGGACACGCTCCACGACATGCTGCGCGAGCGCCGCAGCATCTGGTTCGGTTGACCGGATGGGGCGCCGCGTACTGATCACGGGGCTCGACACCTTCTGGGGAGCGCGCATGGCCCAGGCATTCGAGGCCAAGCCGGACGTCGAGATGATCCTCGGGTTGGGGACGAACGACCCGCGGGTCCCCCTCGAGCGCACCGAGTTCGTCCGCTCCGACCAGAAGTACTCGATCCTGAGCCGCATCGTCCGGGCCACCCAGGTGGACACCATCGTGCACACGTTCCTCGAGACCAACTCGGTGGCCGTACCGGCCAGGGTCCTCCACGAGATCAATGTCATCGGGACCCTCAACCTCCTGGCGGCGGCAGGAGCCAGCGGAACATCGGTACGCAAGGTCGTCATCAAGTCGTCCACCCATGTGTACGGGGCCGCCGAACAGGACCCGTCGTGGTTCCGGGAGGAGGACGTCCGTACCGAGCCCGTGCGGACCAAGCTCGAACGCTCCCTCATCGAGGTCGAGGCGCTGGTGCGCGACTTCGCCGGCGACAACCCCCACCTCGACGTGACGCTGCTCCGGTTCGCCAACGTGCTGGGCACCGACATCATCACCCCCATCACCCACAACCTGCGGCGACGGATCCTGCCCTGCGTCGCCGGGTTCGACCCGTTGGTCCAGTTCATCGAGGAGGACGACGTCGTCCGGGCCCTCGAGTTCGTGACGGACCACCGGACACCTGGCGTGTTCAACGTGGCCGGCGAGGGGAAGCTCCCCTGGAGCGAGGTTGCCACCATCGGCGGTGCCCACCTGCTGCCGCTCCCACCCTTGCAGCCGCGGCTCTTCGCCCTTCCGCTCGATCGGCTGTTCGGAGTGCGGTTCCCTCCCGAGCTGGTGGGACTGGTCACCTACGGGCGCGGCGTCGACACCACCAAACTGCGCGACGCCGGATTCGAGTACCGCTACACCAGTGCCGGTGCCGTGCAGAGCTTCGCCCGGGCGAACAACCTGCGACGGGCCACTGGCTCGGAACCCCCTGAGTACCGCTACGAGCGGGAGGTGGAGCAGTTCTTCCGCCACTCGCCCGCCGTGATCCGCGGCATCGACACCTGAGCCCGACCCGGGCACGTCAGGACCGTGCCGGACATTGATTCGAGCTTTGGTAGGGTCGGCTCATGGAGGACGGGTTGGCCGATGTCAGCCTGACCACCGGCCGCGACAGCCCATCCGGAACCCCGACTGTTCCAGGACGAGCGGCGAGCCGGATCGCCGGGATCCAGGAGACTCGCACGCGCACAGCCTTCCTCGCGACATTTCTGGCGATCGGAATGACCGTGCTCGGCTGGGGTCTCGCCACCCCCTTGATGGCGGCGCCCGATGAAACGACCCAGATGGCACAGGCCGCTGCGGTCGTCCGGGGTCAGTTCGACGTACCCCATGAGCTGACGGCCACCGGCTCCTTTTCGTACGTACGGGTGCCCGCCTGGATCCAGGAGGCCTATTTCCTTCCCAACTGCTTCGTATTCCAACCGTCCCACTCGGCCGCGTGCGGGGTGACGGTCGGAACTGGCGACGCACCGGTCACCGTCCGCACGCAATTCTCGAACTACCCGCCGCTGTACTTCCTGTGGGTGGGCATCCCCACATTGGTTCTCTCCGGTAAAGGTGCGATCTACGCGATGCGATTCGCCAGCGGGCTGGTGGACACCTCGCTCCTCGCGCTCGGGATCTACCTCCTTCTGCGCCACCACCCCCGTCGGCTGCCCATCGTCGGCGCACTGGTGGCGATCACGCCGATGGTCCTGTTCCTCAGCGCAGTCATCAATGCCAGCGGGTTGGAGATCTCAGCCGCCTTCGCCTGCTGGTGCGCTGGTCTCTGCATGATCGAGCAGTCCGAGGTACCGAGGAGCCTGTCCGTCTGGACAGCGGTAGCGTTCGCTATCTTCATCTCGAGTCGTCCCCTGAGCGCGGTAAATGCCACCGTCGTCCTGGTCATCCTCGCGATGATGGCCGGATGGTCGAGAATCCGCACCATTGCCCGGGACGCCGGCACTCAAGTCATTGCCGCTGTGATCGTGACAGCGACCGTCGTCGCTGGGGTGCTCCTTCTCCTCGGGGGACCTCCCGTCCTGCTCGGATCACCGATGAGACCAAGCCTCCATCTCACCGGCGCAGTGCGGCTCTTGCTGCGCGGAGAGCCAGCTCTGCTGCAGCAGGCCGTCGGACGCTTCGGTTGGCTGGACACACCGATTCCCGGTTGGGTGGCCGTGGCCTGGGTCGTGATGGTCGCAGGACTCTGCGTCTTTGGGCTCGCCACGTGCGGTCGATGTCGACGAGCGCTGCCGGTCCTGATCCTCGCCGTGCTCATCCTCCCGATCGTGTTCGAGGTCCCCAAGATCAACGCGGTTGGCCCGTACTGGCAGGGGCGCTATTCGTTGCCACTACTCGTCGGCATCCCGCTCGTCGCCGCAGCGGGCCGACCTCGCCGACCCCACTCGAAGCCTCGATTCCAGTTGGCACCCCGCCTAGTGAGTGCGGCACGCGTCTTGGGCATGGCCGCGCTGGCCTTTCTCGTGGCTTGGTCCCAGGTCGCCACTTTCGTCCTCGCGCTTCATCGCTACACGACGGGTCTCGGGGTCGTCCCAGGGACACGAGTCAGTTGGACACCCCCGGGGGGAATCCTCCTGGCGATTGCCGTATTCGTGAGCGGGGAAGTCCTCCTCGTCACCTCGGTCGGATTCCAGGTGCTCCGGCCCAGTAGGCATGGCACCCCAGCGCGCGCCCCGGGTGCCCACTGACCCGAGACCGACGGCGCATTCCTCCACAGTGGTCCACCGCGTCGACTCCTCAGCTCGACCTAGTCGGACGCTGAACGGACAATCGGTCCCTCGGTCCCGATCCGCTCCTGACCCACAACACGAACTGCCCGGACGTCACGTCAGGCGATCCGAGTACACCTTCGAACAGCTCGACCACCGGGCCGCTTCCACCAGCGGAGCGATCCACGATCACGAGTCCGACCCGGTAGGCCGCAAGGGTACGACGGGCATCCGACGTGAGCCCGGGCCCGAGCGGCGGCGGACGTCCGTAGCCGGGAACGTTCCCCTGCGCGGCCAGGAACTGCTGCAGTCCACGGGGGTCCATGGTCCCGGGGGCGAGCCTCGGGCGCCCATCGGGTCCGGGATGGTACGCATACCCGCCGAGCAACCGGAACCCGAAGTCGTCATCGACCTGCCACAGCATGGGCGCGGTGTCGAACACCGAGGCGTAGGGGTAGGTGATGGCCACCGGATCGCCGGCGGGGATCGCCGCACGGATGGTTGCCGGGAGGCCCACGGCCGGCACGGCCGCGTACGGACCCGCCGGCGGCCAGACCGGTAGCTGGGTGGCCACGACCACGATCAGCACGACCACCGCCGGCACAGAGGGCACGACCCGTCGGAAGAGCGACCCCCGGACCACCTGATGGCGGTGGTGCGCCCGAAACCGATGGAGGTCGTCGATTCCGAACGCCACGATGGCAGCGAGGAAGGCGGCCACTTCGAGGTTGATCCTGCTCGGCAAGATGTTGTCGAGGAGTGGCAGGTGGTCGAACAACACGAAGGGGAGCGGGACGCCGGTCGTACGCCCGTCGACGGCCAGTCGTGGCCCGAGGGAGAACAGGACCGCGAGGAGGAGGAGCGCCGCCGCCAACTGGGTACGGGGTCTGCGGCGGGACCGCCATCCGAAGAATCCGACAACGAGCAGGACCGGAACACCGATGTAGCCTCCGGCTTCCGTCGGGTCGGTCAGCGCGTCCAGGCGGATCCCGAGCGACCTCATCCCGAGCGACACCCGCTGGAGTGGCCCCGGAGCGACGAAGCTGAGGAGATCGTTGTGGAACGGGTTCACGACCGGCCAGGTCTGCCCGGTGAAGTGCTGGGGTCCGGCCAACATCATCCAGACCGGGTAGGACAGGAACACCCCCGCGACCGCCGCGGCGATTCCCACCGGCTCCCTCAGGGAGCGCACGCGGTCGCGGTCACGCACCAGGACGACGGCAACGCCGACGACGGTGAAGAACATGACGGTTGCCAGCACCTCCGGCGAGATGAGGAATTGGGCGGCGATCAACAGTCCGAGTTGCAGACCGAGCCGACGACGGTTGCCGCGGCCGGTGAGGATGGATGCGACCACAAGGGCGATGAAGGGCGGCAGCGGTACGAAGACAAGATTCACGTGACCGGTGGCCTGGCCGACCATGTAGGGCGAGAAGCCGTACATCAGTCCACCCAGTGCGGCAGCCGGCCACCACACCTCCCATCTGCGAAGTACGACGTAAGCGGCAGTGGCCGACAGGGGCATGCCGCACACCATCAGCAGGTTGACGGTGCCGACCGGGCTCGCGACGAGGGTCAACGGTGCGACGATCAACCCCAGCAACGGACTGGCCGTGTTCTGCGCCAGGTTCACGCCGGTCGGTACCAACATGGCCCGGCTGAAGAACGGATCGAGGCCATGGCTGATGGCATGGGGCACCCATCCGATGAACCACACCGACTGGGTGTAGTCGGTCTCCACGCTCAAGAGCTCCCGGGAGATCCCGGGGATCGCAGGCAGGAATGCCGCGATGCCGATCGAGAAATAGACGACGACCACCAGGACCGAAGGTCCCCAGGCGGAACGCGCGGCAATGAGCGGTCCGACGTGCTCCGACATCTCCTGCCCGGCGTCCACCTCGGAGGCAGCCATGTCTGGTCCTTCTACGTTCACGGCCGCACGGCGGCCGGTCGGGCGATCCAGCTACCCCGATCGCGGCTCATCGGATCCCCGGCCTGGTCGACGTGGCCGGCCTGACCGGCGTGGCCGACGTGGCCGATCGTTCGGCTACAGCCAGGCCGCCCGCAGCTCGGCCGAGCGGACGGTCCATTCCTCGGTGGTCATGGCGTAGCGCACGTGGTCCTCCCACTCACCATTGATCTCGAGGAACCCCAGGGCCACGCCCTCGTTGCGCAGTGCAAGCTTGTCGGCCACCCGTCGACTGGCGACATTGCGGGGGATGATGGCCACCTCGATCCGGTGGAGACGGAGGGTCTCGAAGGCGAACTGCAGCACCACCACCACGGCCTCGGGAGTCAGGCCGAGCCCGGCGACCTCCCGGTCGATCCAGTAGCCGACGGCACCGTTCTGGAACGGGCCCCGCTGGATCGAGGAAAGGGTCACCTCTCCCGCGAATCGTCCCTCGTAGAAGATGCCGAACCCGAACCCCGAGCCGAGCTGTCGCTCGCGTTCGCGCATGGCGCACCTGGCGGCAAAGCTCGCCTGGTCCTCGGCCGGCAGCGGCGACCCCTTGGACCGGGGCTCCCACGGCACCAGCCAGTCCCGACAGCGGTTGCGCACCTCGAGCCACGCGGGGTAGTCGGACTCCACCAGCGTCACCAGGCGGACTCGGCGCCCGGTCAGTTCCAGCGAACGGACCTGGGGGGACCTGAGGCTCGGAGTCATCGGGCGCCGACTTCGGCGCGCACCTTCGCCCGACCGAGCGCGCGTGTCGATAGAGGCCGGACCAGGCACCATGAGCCGGCATACGGCGACCGCGGTCGGGCGTGAGACAGGCGAGGAAGTTCCACCAGTGAATCGTAGGTCACGCGCCGCGAGCTGGCATCCCCACCCGCCGCACCTTGCTCGGGTCGGCACTCAGGCCGAGCGCCTGGATCCGTCCGGTGCCATCGAAGCCGAACCGGCACCGACGCCGTCGGCCGCCACTTCCCCGCCGGACCCGTCGTCGACGGGCAGGTCGCTGACCAACCCGTTCACCAGGGCCAACCACTCCTCGTCCTCACCGGGCAACCGGAGGGAACACCACGGCTCGAGTCTGCTCAGATTGGGGTTGTAGAACGGGTCCCCGGCCCGGAGCAGGCCGGACCATTTCCGCAAGAACAACTGGTAGTCGTGGTGGTACCCGGACAGTCCGCGGCTGACCGACTCGTAGTGGGTGAGCTGCGCGTGCGGGGTGTTCAACAGCCGGTATCCCGCTTGCCGCAACCGGATACAGAAGTCGACGTCGTTGAAGGCCACGGCGAAGTCCTCGTTGAATCCGCCGATCTCCTCGAACACGTCCCTGCGGACGAGCATGCACGCCGCGGTCACCGCGCTGAAGTTGCGGACCACCCGATCCCACGCGAAGTACCCGATCCCACCCTTGGGCATTCCCACGAAGAGGTGGCTCGCCACTCCGCCCAGACCGAGCACCACGCCGGCGTGCTGGAGCTTCCCGTCGGGGAAGACCAACCGGGCACCGACCGCCCCGATCTCGGGACGCTGGGCGAGCTCGACCATCGCGTGCAGCCAGCCTTCGGAAGTCGCCTCGATATCGTTGTTGAGGAAGAGCAGCATGTCCGATGTGCACGTCGCAGCGGCGACGTTGTTGATGGCAGCCCAGTTGAATGCGCCCGGGTAGTCGATGATCCTCGTGTCGGGGCGGGTCTCGAGGCGCCGGCGGAGCGCACGGGTCTCGGGCTCCGTGCTCCCGTTGTCGATGCACACCACCTCGTGGATGGGGTACCCCGGAGACCGGTCGAGGGACTCCAGGCAGGCCACGGTCAGCGCCGCCTGATCGCGGAAGGGCATGATCACACTCACCGTCGGCGAATCGAGGATGCGACGTCGGACGTGGTAGGCGCCCTGGAACGGACCGGGCTCGACGGTTCCCTCGATGCCCCGTCGCACGATGGCGTCCTCCACCACGCGCCGACTGGCCTGATGGGCCCACGGCTTGGCATCGGTGTCACCGGCAGCCGATCCGGCCACCACCCGCCAGTGGTAGAGGACCTTGGGGATGTGCACGATCCGCCGGGCCTGCTCGGTGGCCCGCAGCATCACGTCGTAGTCCTGGCTGCCGTCGAACTCGGGGCGGAATCCCCCGATCCGCCGCAGCAGCTCGTGGCGCACGACGGTCACGTGACCGAGGTAGGGATAGGCCAGGAGGAGGTCGGGATCCCAGTCCGGCTTGAAGTGGGGATGGTACCGGCGCCCCAGTTCGTCGAGCTTGTCCTCGTCGGAGTAGACGACGTCCACCTCGTCGTCCCCGGTGACGGCGGCGGCAATTTCGGCCAGCGCCTCCGGCTCGAGCACGTCGTCGTGGTCGAGCAGGACGACGAACTCCCCGGTCGCCGAGGCCAGGGCCCGGTTGGTGGCCCGGGAGATCCCCCCGTTTTCGTCGAGTGCGAGTGCCTTGATCCGGGGGTCGCGGGCGGCGAAGTCGGCCATCGCCGCCGTCAGCTGCGGATCGCCCGACCCGTCGTCGCACAGGCACAGCTCCCAGTCCTGGTAGGACTGGTCGAGCACCGACACGACGCACTCCCGGAAGTACCAGAGCGCAGGCTTGTAGACGGGAACGACGATGCTCAGCAACGGGCCGCGTGTGGGCAGTTGACCCCGGAGGCCGGACTCGGGGTGCTCGACCCGGTCACGTTCCCACAGGTGGATCCAGTGCCAGTACTCGGGTGGGAACGAGGCGGCGTCGTTCCCCCAGGTCAGCTCGACGGCAGCCTTCTCGGGCTCGGGGAGCTCACGGGCAAGTCGGTCGGCCATCCACTGGAGCGCCGCCGCCAGGTGTGCGTCGTCGGAAGTCGCTCCTGGTCCCGGGAGATCGCCCCGGGTCATCGGTCACCGACTTCTCGACCATGCCGGCGAGCCGGAAGAGGCGGGCCACCACTCGGCCGTGGGACGCTCACGGGAGCTGTCGGAGGGAGCACAACGCACGGCATCGTACCAGGACCGACTGGCCGGACTGCCTGATCCGGATGCCTGTTGCGGGCCTCGCCGGCCGTCGACGATCCCATGGGCGCAGGCGGCGCCATCGGGAAGGCCCGCCGCCAATCCAGCCGCCATGGCCACGGCGGAGACCGCCTCGTTGTCACCAGGATCCCGCAGCGCCTCGGTCCGGTCGGACACCGCCACCACCGATCAGGCAACCCATATACTTCGCCGAGGAATTCCGAGCCCGGCGGTACTTGCCACTCCCGGAAGAAGGCGGCGCCGTTGTTCAGCCAGTGGATCCGGACGGTCCGAGTGAACCTGACTCTCCGTTCGCCCCACGTCGCACCGCTCGCCTGGATCCTCGGCGCCGTGGTGCTCGCCAACGGGGCGGCCGTCGCCCATGTGGTGACGACGAATCCGCTCGTCGTGAACGCCTGGTTGGTCCCCCCGACCCACGGGTTGCTCCCGGGAGTCCCATACATCGACCCGAACGCCGGCTACACCACACAGGCGCTCGGTCACCTCGCCGCGCTCGACTGGCTCCACGGCCACATCCCGTGGTGGAACCCGTTCGAGGGAGTGGGGGCGCCGTTGGCCGGGGAAATGCAGAGCGGCGCCTTCTTCCCACCGACGCTCCTGCTCGCCTTTCACCAGGGGATGCTCCTCCTGCAGCTCTTCCTGGAGATCGTCACCGGATGGTCGACGTACTTCCTGGTCCGTCGGCTCGGGGTCGGTCGCTCGTTCGCCACCGCGGCCGGTGTCGCCTTCGGGCTGTGCGGAACCTACGCCTGGCTGGCCCACGCGCCGATCCGGCCCGTGGCGCTCCTGCCGCTCAGCCTGATCGGTGTCGAGCGGGCGGTCGAAGCCGCGCGGGCCGGACGCCGGGGGGGCTGGGCGCTGCTGGCCGGAGCCCTCGCGCTCTCGATCCTGGCCGGGTTCCCCGAGACGACGTTCCTCGACGGTCTGCTGGTCGTCTGGTGGGCGATCCTCCGACTGGTCGGTCCCGGTCGGGCGGCCTGGCGCCCCATCCTCCTCAAGCTCGGCACCGCCGGTCTCGTCGGCCTGGCACTCTGCGCTCCGCTCGTGGCCGCGTTCACCAACTACCTCTCCTACGGCAACCTCGAGACCAACGGCAGCGGGTTCGCCAATGCGGCCATCCCCAGTGCCGGCCTGGTCCAGACCATCCTTCCCTACGCGTTGGGGCCGATCTTCGGATTCCACGCCGTGGCAGGCACCCCGGACGTCCTCGACCACCTGTGGGGGGCTACCGGAGGCTTTCTCTCGGTCACCCTGATCGCGGCCGGCCTGGTCGGCCTGGTCGGCAAGCGCCAGCGCCTCCTCCGCCTGGGCCTCGGAGCATGGGTGGCCCTGTGCCTCCTGCGCACCTTCGGCTACCCGCCCGTCCTCCATGCCGTAGGCGCGCTGCCCGGCCTCCAATCCCTTGCCTTCTTCCGCTACGCCGATCCGTCGTGGGAGCTGGCGGTGGTCGTCTTGGCTGCCTTCGGCCTCGACGACATCGCCCGTTCACTCACTCGCCGGAGGGTCCTGGTGGCGGGAGCGGTCCTCACCGGGATCCTGGCCACGTGGGCGGCGATCACCGCCTGGCCGCTCCTGACCGGGGTCGTGAGCAACTCGGGGTCGACGACCGACCATCCGCACGTCTACACGATCGTGAGCCTGGCGCTGGCGTGGGGGGTGCTGGCCGTCCTGGTCCTCGGCGGCACGATCGCCGGCCGCCGGGCCCACATCCTCCGGTCGGCCCACTCGGCCAACTCGGCCCGCGCCGACATCGCGTCCGATGCGGTCCAGTCGGCCGCGGTGTGGAATCTCGAGCGATCGGACCGGGTCAGGCGGCGCGGGCGCATGGTGATGGCCGGGATCGTGGCCGCCGAGTCCGTCGCGCTGCTCGGGTTCACCTACCTGTCGGCGCCGGAGCCGACACCGTTGCAACTCGGCTCCGTCGTCTGGCTCCAGCAGCATCTCGGTGCCCAGCGGTTCTACACGCTCGGTCCGATACAGCCCGACTACGGGTCCTACTACAATATCGGCGAGGCCGACGTCAACGACCTGCCCATCCCCCGCTCCTGGAACCAATTCGTCGAGACCCGCCTCGACCCCAACGCGCTGGTGGGATCCTTCACCGCGTTGGCCAGGATCGACCCGTCGGGACCCACCGCCGCCCAGGAGCTCACCACCCACCTCGCCGAGTTCGAATCGATCGGCGTGCGCTACGTCGTCGAGACGGCCAACGGCCTCGACATCCAGGGACAGCCGTTTCCTGCGGCGGGAACACCGCCATGGCCCTTGGGCCCGCGCCTCGTCTATCGCGACACGTTCGCCGAGATCTGGGAGCTCCCGACCGCGGCTCCGGTCTTCTCGGTGACCCCCGCCACTCCCTCCGGCCGGGTGGGCGCAGGCGCGACCCTTCCGGAGTGCGCAGCCACCGGCTCGGGCTCGGACGAGGTGACGGTCGACTGCCCCCGGCCGTCGACGCTGGTCCGACGGGTCCAATTCGCCCCCGGCTGGTCGGCCACGGTCAACGGGACCCCGGCCCCTGTCGTCGAGGATCGAGGCGGTCCGCCCGGCCTGTTCCAGGCGGTGTCGCTCCCCGCGGGCAGGTCGACGATCCGGTTCACCTACCTTCCGCCGGACGAGGCCGCCGCCGCAGCAGTGGCCGTCCTGGCGCTCCTCGTCCTGGTCGGCTCCCTCGTCGTCCCGTGGTGGTCCGAGCGACGCCGATCGGAGGGTCCCGGGTCCCGCGACCGCGGTCGACGCCCTGATCCCGCTGGTCACGTGGAGGATTCCGGCCACGTCTAGGCTGTGCGCCGATGAGGTGGGGCCGGGCATCCAGCGCCCCCGCCTCCTGGTGGCCCTGGGGCGTAGGCACAGCCAGGACGTCGATCCGATCGATGCGAACGAGGAGAGCCGGAACGTGGGAGAGCCAGCACTGGACACCGAGGAGCTGCTCGAGCGGTTGCGCAAGGAGCACCTGGTGCTGCGGTGGGAGCCGTTGCCACCGGAGCAGGCACGACCGACCGGCACGAACGACCAGGTGCGCAGCCCGGACAGCCTGGCCTTCCTCAACGCCAACTGGCAGCTGCCCGACCATTTCGACCCGGCGTCGGCCGGCGGCGGAATCCGTGGCAGGATCGTCGCGCTGTTCGGCCGGCTCACCTTCCGGGTGCTCGGGCCGTACCTCAAGGCCGAGCGAGACTTCCTCTCCCACGTCGTGCGCATCAACAACGCACTCGAATTCCGCTGCGACGAACTCACGCTCCGCTGTCAGCAGCTCAACCAGGACATGCTGAACCGCCAGGCCGCCGAGGCCCGCAACCTGGCCAAGCTCGCGGTCATGCTCCACCTGGAGCCGCCGGTGGAGCGGGGACCGAAGGGAAGCCCCGACCACGACGCCGCTCCCGGTCAAGCGATCGGCTGATGCCCCGCGGCGCACCTGATCCTCACCCGGACCCCCCTGTGGACTTCCGGCGATGAATCCGCCCCGGGACCGGAACGGCGCGGTCGAACAGCCGGTCGTCGCCGTCCTGACCGGGCACTGGGGATCCAGGACCGAGGAGGGTTGGCTCACCCGTCAGGTTGCCGGAGCCCTGGCGTGCGTGGCCGACGTGCACGTGATCTGCCCCGAGGGCAGGAGGGCCGGCACCTCCCAGGACGGGGTGTTCACCCTCCACCGCCTGGGCACGCCCCTCGATCGGACCGCCGAGCTCCGCCGCGACCTGGTCGTCGAGGCACTGGCGGCCACCGGTCCGACCGATGACACATCGGTGCCGCCCGGCATGGAGAGAGCGTTCGACGACGGCCTGTTCGAGCCGTGGCAGGGTGCCTCGGACGTCCTGTCGCGACTGTCGCCGGACCTCGCGGTGGTGGTCGGCCATCGCAACCTCGGCGCCCTGGCCGCCGTCGACGCCCACCGCTCCGACCTGCCCGTCGTGCTCCTGGCACTGGCCCTCCCGGGGACGGTCGGCGCCTCCCCCCACTTCGACCGGATGATCGACAGGGCCGACCAGGTGCTGGCCGTCACCGAGGCCGAGCGACTGGAGATCGTCGAGCGGTACGGGCGACCCGAGTCGGTGCACCGGATCGGTGCGCCGCTGGCTGCCAATGCCAGCGTCCTGGCCGAGCCCAACACCTGGGTCGGAGACACCGACTACGTCTTCATCCACACGGGCGTGGCCTCGGACGACGACCACATCGAGGCCGAGTTGAGCAGGATCGTCCGGATGCGTTTCGACCAGCGTCCGGTGGGCGTGGCCCACACGGACGGCTTCTTCGTGTGGCACGAGGGTCGCCAACAGCGCGGCTGGCCGGTCGAGCGCTCCAGCGACCTCGCCCGCCTGATGGCCTGGGCACGGGTGACCGTCGACCTCCATCCGGGGAAGCTCTTCGCCCGGACGTGCGCGGATTCCCTCCTCTACGGGACGGCCATCGTGGTTCCCGCCGACAGCCGAGCCCGCGAGTACGCCCAGCGGGGCCGGGGCGGGCTCTGGTTCGAGGACCTCGCCGAGTTGACATGGTGCGTCGAGTCGTTGCTCGAGACGTCGGCCGGCGACATCCTCGGCGCCCAGGGCCAGGCGTACACCGAGCACGAATTCGGTTCGACCGACCGGTTCATCGAACGGGTAATCGGGGTGTGCGGCTTGTCGACAGCGAACCCCGACTCCGCTGTCGACCGTCTCCCGGCACCCGCCTGAACGGTCAGTCGGACCGGCTGGACCAGTCCTCAGCCCTGCAACTGGCTGGCCACCATGCCGTCCAGGATGTCCGCCTCGGACACCAGGCAATCGGTGAACCCGAATCGGCGGAGCACCGCGTCGAGGATCATGGCGCCACCGACGATGACGTCCTCGCGCCCGGGCACCATGCCGGGCCGACCGAGCCGCTCCGCCCTGGTCTCGGCGGCCAGCAGGTGGAGCCATCCCTCGACGTCCTTGGCACCGAGTACCGCGTGATGGATGCGGTCGCGGTCGTAGTCGACCATCTCCAGATCGAGCGAGGTCAGGGTGGAGACCGTCCCGGCGAGACCCACCAGTCGTCTGGCCTCCAGGTAGCGGGGATGGGCGGCGATCGCCGATTCCAATTGGGCTGCCACCTCGGCCTCGGCCTCGGCCAGCTGGGTGGCCGTCGGCGGATCGCTCCGGAAGAACCGCTCCGACAACCGGACGCAGCCGAGCTGGAGCGACACCGCGGCCAGGTCGGGGTCGTCGGGTCCGTCACCCTCCACCAGCTCCGTCGAACCCCCGCCGATGTCGAGCACGAGGAACGGGCCCTCCGCCGGATCCAGGTCGGCCACGGCACCGGCCATCGAGAGCCTTCCCTCGTCGAGCCCGCTGAGGAGCTCGGGGGTGAGCCCGATCGCCGAGCCGGCCGCCTCGAGGAACTCGTCGCCGTTGGCCGCGTCCCGGACCGCCGACGTCGCCACCAAACGGCCCCGGACCACTCCCAGGTCGTCCATGACCGAGCGGAATTCGGACAGGACGGCGACGCACCGCTCGATCGCCTCGGGTGCCAGGCGGCCGGTGGCGTCGACCCCCTGACCGAGGCGGGTGATGCGCATGAGTCGTTCGAGCGCACGGCCGTGCTCGTCCACGACGAGCAGTCGGGTCGAGTTGGTACCGCAGTCGATGGCGGCGATCGCCGGGCCATTGTCCATGCCGCCCTTGCTACCACGGCCCCGCGACGTCGGCCTCCCGTAGTCACCGGGACAACATCGACCGGTAAGTCTCAGGTCGGGTGGAGCCCGATCTGGCGGGCCGTCCACTCCCCCACCGGATCGTCGGCTCCGGTCAGCCACCAGGCCAGGTGGGCGTGGAGGCACTTGACGCCCTCACGGGTTCCGCCCACCCCGCCCGAGGGTCGGGGCCCGGTGTGGTCCGGGTCGATCAACGCGTCCCGCTCGGCCGCATACCGGGCGTGGGCCGCGGCGATCCGGTCGGCCGGGACGGCCGCTTCGGCGGCACGCACCCCACCGGTCGACTCGAGCCGGCTCACCACCTCCCGGAGGTGCGCGTCGCACAACCAGTAGCGGGTGGGCATGGGTGTCCCGTCGTCGAGGAACGGGGCGTTGGCGATGACCGCCGGTGTCCCGTCGTCGCCACGGACGACGACTTCGAAGGCACCCCCGGGGATCCGCCCCAGCAACTCGGTCACCACAGCCAGGTCGTCCACCGGTCCGGCGTCGTCGGCGTTCGCGCCGTCGGGGCTCACTTCCAGAATTCGAGCGACGAGGCGACTCTCGACCAGAAGCTGGACGGCGCCGGCGTGACCGGTGCACTCGACGGTGATCCGGTCCTCGACGATGCAGTGCCGGTGGCCGAGGTCGACACCTGGGGCAGTCCCGGGTCGGGCGTCATGTCGGGCGCGTCGGCCGGTGACACCACCGGCTGGTCGGCCGGGTCGCCGACCGTCGGGGAACCCGGGGCGGTGGAGGTCGCCTGCCCGACAGGCGGCAGGATGACGAAGAGGGACTGCCCTGGTTCGACCAACTGGTAGTTCTGCTGGGCCAGGCGCTTCACTTCGGCATTGGAGTTGAGCTGCTGGCGCTGCTCGTTGAGCAGCGCGTTCTGGTGTTGCAGCTGGCTGAGCTGGGCGGCCTCGGCCGAGAGCTGCTTGTGCTGGCCGAGGAGCACGGAGAACGGGAAGCTGGTGACCAGGATGGCCGCCGCGGCGATGCCGCCCAGGACCACCGGGATCCGGCTCCTCCGCCGTTCGGCGGCGGAACGCTCCTCGGCGGAGCGCTTGCCGGTCCCGGTGGAGGTCGGCCGATTGGTGGTGCCGGGACGTCGAGCGGAGGTCGACCGTGCGGTCTTCGCCCTCGACACCCTGTGCGCGGACGCGTTCGCGCGACCCGCCCGCGACCTCGAGTGGCCCCCGCTGCTCACCCGGTGCCGCCCCGGGACGCCAGCGCGGCTCCGCCGTGGAAGGCGGCCGACTCACCGAGTTGCTCTTCGATGCGCAGGAGCTGGTTGTACTTGGCGACGCGGTCCGACCGGGCCGGCGCTCCGGTCTTGATCTGCCCGCAGTTGGTGGCCACGGCGAGATCCGCGATGGTGGTGT
>JBEKCS010000064.1:0-22736 GCA_050014755.1 Acidimicrobiales bacterium | reverse complement strand
CGAGGACGACTTCGACGCGGTGATCGCCACCCATCTGAAGGGCGCGTTCAACTGCACCCGCCACGCCGCGCCGATCATGAAGGAGGCCGGGTACGGGCGCATCGTCAACGTCACCTCGTCCGCCGGGCTGCGGGGCAACTTCGGTCAGACCAACTACGGGGCGGCCAAGGCCGGCATCATGGGCATGACGTTCGTCTGGGCGCTGGAGCTGGCCAAGTCGGGCATCACCGTCAACGCCATCGCCCCCGCGGGCGCCACCCGGATGACCGCTGCGCTGGCCGGGGACGACGAGGAGGTGGACCCGCGACTCGATCCGGCAATGAACGCTCCGCTGGTGGCTTTCCTGGCCTCGGACCGGGCCGGCCACGTCAACGGGCAGCTGTTCGGGCGCACCGACTTCAGCTACACCCTCTTCCAGCACCCGAAGCAGATCGCCTGGATGCACAAGGACGGGGGCTGGGACGCCCATTCGGTGGCCGAGCAGTTCGACACCATGTTGGGCCAGCACCTCCAGACCGTGGGCATGGTCATGCCCTCAGGCCTGTCCCAGGACGCGGCCCGGAAGTGACCGGCCACGTCCGGTAGCGGCGAGCCGGTGCCCGAGGTCGTGGCCGACCGCGTCGGACCCACCGTCGCCGATCTGCTCGAGCGGCGGGCCGACGACGACGGTCCCGCCCTGCGTTTCGAAGGGACGACCTGGACGTGGCGCCAGGTGGTCGCCGAGGCGAGGACCAGGGCCGCACTGCTCGATCGCTACCGCGCCGGCCATCCGGTCCACGTCGGCGTCCTGCTCGACAACACGGCCGACCACCTCTTCCTCCTGACCGGCGCGGCACTGGCCGGAGCGGTGGTCGTCGGATTGAACCCGACCCGCAGGGGCGAGGAGCTGGCCCGCGACTTCCGCGCCACCGACTGCGTGCTCCTGGTGACCGACACGGACCACGTCGACCTGGTCCGGGGACTCGACCTGGGCATCGGGCCCGACCGGGTGCTGGTCACGGACACCGACCACTACCGGGACCTCCTCGCCGGAGCGCCTCCCGGGTGGACCGGACCGCCACCGGCGCCCGACGACCTCTTCGTCCTGGTGTTCACCTCGGGGTCGACCGGCACCCCCAAAGCGGTGCGGATGAGCCAGGGCCGTGCCGCCCGAGCCGCCGTGCGCATGCCGTTCGCCCCGGATGATGTCCTCTATTCGGCCATGCCGCTCTTCCACGGCAACGCCCTCTCGTCCTCGGTCTTCCCGTGGATGGCCAGCGGGGCGACCCTGGCCCTGAAACGTCGGTTCTCGGCGTCGGGGTTCCTCCCCGACATCCGCGAGCACGGGGCCACCTTCGTCAACACCGTGGGCCGGGCCGTCGCCCACATCCTGGCCACCGAGCCGACCGGGCACGACCGCGACCATCGGCTCCGGTATGTCCTCGGGCCCGAGACGTCAGGACCCGACAAGGCCGCGTTCACCCGTCGATTCGGTGTCCCCCTGTTCGAGGGGTACGGGTCGAGCGAGGGGGCCATCGTCCTCAACCCGGTGGGTGACGACCACCCCGGTGCACTCGGACGGCTGCCCAAGGGGGCAGAGGCGAAGGTGGTCGACCCGGCCACCGGCGACGAACGGCCCGTCGCCGTATTCGACAGCCACGGACGCCTGACCAATCCCGGACAGGCCATCGGCGAGCTCATCGGACGATCGCCCCACTCGGCGTTCGAGGGCTACTACAAGAACCCCGAGGCCGAGGCCGAGCGGCTCCGCGACGGTTGGTACTGGTCGGGCGACCTGGCCTACCGGGACGAGGACGGCATCTTCTACTTCGCCGGACGGTCGGGCGACTGGCTCCGGGTGGACAGTGAGAACTTCACCGCCGCGCCCATCGAGCGGATCCTCGGTCGGTACCCCGGCTTGCACGGCGTGGCCGTCTACGGCGTGCCCGACAGTCGCACCGGCGACCAGGTCATGGCCGCCCTGGAGCTCGACGACCCGGCCAGGTTCGATCCGGCGGCCTTCGCCTCGTTCCTCGACGACCAGCCCGACCTGGGCACCAAGTGGACACCCCGCTATCTGCGGTTGGTCGGATCGCTCCCCGTCACCGGCACGGACAAGATCGACAAGGCGCCCCTGCGGGCCGAGCAGTGGTCCTCGCCCGATCCCTACTGGCAACGGGTCGCCGGCCCGGACGGGTACGTGCCCATGACCCCGGACGACATCGCCGCACTGCGGGCCGACTTCGCGCACCACGGGCGGGATCACCTGCTCGTCCCCTGACCGGTTGGCTTACAATCCGGCCACGATGGAGTCCGCACCCGTCACCTCCACGCTGCACCTGGGCGCCCAGGCCGGGCTGCGCCCCGACCAGGCGGCGGTCGTCATGGTGGGCTCGGGCGAGGTGACCTCCTACCGCGAACTCGACGAACGCTCGAACCGCCTGGCCCACGCCTTCCGACGGGCCGGCCTCCGGGCCGGCGACCACGTCGCCCTCATGATGGAGAACGGGTCCCCGTTCCTCGAGGCGGCGTGGGCCGCACAGCGTGCCGGGCTCTACTACACGGCGCTCAACTCCCACCTCCGCCGCGACGAGGCCCAGTACATCCTGGACGACTGCGGCGCCCGTGCACTGGTGATCACCGCCGGGCTCGCCGGGGTGGCCGGGTCGCTCGACCTGGGTGCCGTCCCCCTGCTGATCGCCGCCGGGGGTGACGTCCCCGGGTTCGCCCCCTACGACGAGGTCCTGTCCGAGGGAAGCCCGACACCGCTCGACGACGAGGCCGAGGGGCGCGAGATGCTCTACTCATCGGGGACCACCGGCGTGCCCAAGGGGGTGCGCAAGCCCCTGGGGGTCACCGCCCCCGGGGACCCGGGTGCCCCGTCGGTGGCGATCGCCCAGGGCATCGGCGCAATGGGGGTCACCGGGGACTCCGTCTACCTGTCCCCCGCGCCGCTCTACCACTCGGCGCCACTCGTCTACACGATGGCCATGCACCGTCTGGGAGCGACGGCCGTCGTCATGGAGTCGTTCGACGCCGCCGCGTGCCTGGAGGCGATCGAACGGCACCGGGTGAGCCACGCCCAGTTCGTGCCCACCATGTTCACCCGCATGCTCCGCCTACCCGAGGAGGAGCGCATGGGCTACGACGTCTCCAGCCTCCGCTACGTGGTCCACGCCGCGGCCCCGTGTCCGGTCCCGGTGAAGCGACAGATGCTCGACTGGTGGGGACCGATCGTCTACGAGTACTACGCCGGGACCGAGGACCTCGGTTCCTCCTTCATCACCCCGGCCGAGTGGCTCGCCCACCCCGGATCGGTGGGTCGTCCGAGGGACGAGATGCACATCGTGGGGGACGACGGCGAGGAGGTGCCCACCGGACAGGCGGGGACGGTCTACTTCGCGGGCGGTCGCGAGTTCGAGTACCACAACGACCCGGACAAGACGGCGGCCGTCCACGATCGCCACGGATGGCGGACGCTCGGGGACATCGGTTACGTCGACGAGGACGGGTACCTCTACCTGACCGACCGGTCGGCCGACATGATCGTGTCGGGTGGGGTCAACATCTACCCGCGCGAGGCCGAGCACGTGCTGGCCGCCCATCCGGCCGTGCTCGACGCCGCCGTCTTCGGCATCCCCGACGAGGAGATGGGCGAGTCGGTCAAGGGAGTGGTCCAGCTGGCCGAACCGGCGTCCGAGGAGGAGTTGCTCGAGTGGTGCCGCGGGCACCTGGCCGCCTACAAGTGCCCGCGGTCGATCGACGTCGCCGACTCCCTGCCCCGCGATCCCAGCGGAAAGCTCTTCAAGCGGCTCCTGAAGGAGCCGTACTGGGAGGGGCGCGACTCCCGGATCGTCTGAACGGGACGCCCTGCTCGGGTCGTCCGGTGCGCTCGCGGCGCCACGTCGACCGGACCCCGGCCCCGATCGGGCGGGCCGGTTACGTTGGCGCCCATGGATCCTTCCTCGGTACTGCTGACCGACCGGGTCGCCGTCGTGACCGGCGGCGGCGCCGGAATCGGCCGGGGCATCGCCCGCGGCCTCGCCGCGTTCGGCGCCTCGGTGTCCATCTGGGAGCGCGACCCCGACACCGCGGCGTCGGCCGCCGCGGAGATCGGCGGACTGGCGATCACCACCGACGTCAGGGAGCCCGACGAGGTCGATGCCGCGCTGGAGCACACCCTGGCCCGACTCGGCCCCGTCTCCATCCTGGTCAACAACGCCGGCGGCGTGTTCCGCTCGGCGCTCGTGGACACCACGGAAAACGGCTGGGACGCCCTCTACCGCGCCAACCTGCGCAGTGTCCTCCTGTGCACCCAGCGGGTGGCCCGCTCGATGATCGCGGAGGACACGGGAGGGAGCATCGTCAACATCACCTCCATCGAGGGCGTGCGTGCCGCGCCCGGGTTTGCCGCCTACGCGGCGGCCAAGGCCGGGGTGATCAGCCTGACCAGGACCGCCGCACTCGAGCTCGCCCCCCACGGGATCCGGGTCAACGCACTGGCCCCCGACTTCACCGTGACCGAGGGACTGTTGGCCGTGGCGCCCCCGGGGGCGGAGCAGCAGTTCGCACCGGTCGTCCCGATGGGGCGGGTCGGCCACGTCGACGAGATGGCCGGGGCCGCCGTGTTCCTGGCCGGCACGCTGTCGAGCTACGTGACCGGGCAGACCATCCACGTCGACGGCGGCACCCAGGCCGCCGGCGGGTGGTGCCACGACCCCGACACCGGCGAGTACGTGTTGGGGCCCCGGTAGGCACCGAGGCGCGGGCCCGGTCCCCGCTCAGCGGGGGAGCCCGAGGATCCGCTCGCCGATGATGGTCCGCTGGATCTCCGAGGTGCCGCCGGCGATGGAGGCGGCCTTGCTCCACAGCCACTGCCGCTGCCACGCACCGCCGTCCAGGTTGCCCTCGACCGGACCCCACAGCGGTGCGGCGTCACCCACCACGGCCAGGGCCGCGTCGGAGAGCGACTGGGTCATGTCGGTCCACGCCAACTTCACCACCGAGGACTCCGGGCCGGGCTCCTCGCCCCGGTCGAGCCGGGTCATGGTCCTCCAGTTGTGGAGTCGCAGCACGCGGAGCTTGACGTAGGCGTCGACCAGCTGGTCGGCGACCAACGGGTCGTCCAGGGCACCGCGAGCGACGGCCAGGTCGAGCAACCGGCCGAGGTACACCTCGTGGACGACCTGCTCCTTGAAGGGGAAGGTGGTGCCTCGCTCGTGGGCCAGGGTGGTGTTGGCCACCTGCCAACCGCGGTGGACCCCGCCGACCACGTGGTCGGAGGGCACGAACACCTCGTCGAAGAAGACCTCGTTGAACTCGGCCTCCCCCGTCATGGTCACCAACGGCCGCACCTCGACCCCGGGGGCGGTCATGTCGACCACCACACAGGAGATCCCCCGGTGGCGGGGGGCGTCGGGGTCGGTGCGCACCAGCGCGATGCCCCATCGAGCGTACTGCGCGTAGCTGGTCCACACCTTCTGGCCCTCGAGGACCCACCCGCCCTCGGCGGCGATGGCCCGGGTGGTGAGCGACGCAAGGTCCGACCCGGCACCGGGCTCACTGAACAGCTGGCACCAGATCTCCGCGGCGTCGAGGATGGCCGGCAACCACCGGCGGCGCTGGTCGTCGTCTCCGTGGGCCAACAAGGTGGGGCCGACCAGGTTCACCCCGGTCCGGTTCACCGGCTGTGGCGCACGTGACCGGGCGTACTCGATGTTGAACAACGCCACCTCGACCGGCGAGGCACCCCGTCCGCCGAACTCCTCGGGCCAGTGGATGCCGACCCACCGGTCGGCGGCCAGCCGGGCCTGCCAGCGCCGTCCCCACTGGAACTCCTCGTCGAACGAGGCGAACACCGGGGTCGCCTCGACGTTGGCCTCGAGCCAGTCGCGTAGCTCGTCACGGAAGCGGGCCGATTCCTCGGACAAGGAGAGATCCATCGCCACACGTTGTAGTTCAATCCGGCACGGTGCGCCGACGGATCCGGGTGCACCGTGCCATACTCACCCCAGAGTCCTCCGGTCGCGGCCACCAACCGACCGGAGAGGAGGGAGAATGGCGATGGCCACGTCCACGACGGTCGAGATCGACCCCGTCACACCGACCGGCGAATTCCGCCTCCTCGTCGACGGCGCACTCGTCGAGGCAGCCCAGGGTGGCGCCTTCGACAACGTCGACCCGACCACCGAAGAGGTGCTCGGCCAGACCGCCGACGCCACCGCCGTGGACATGGACCGGGCCATCGGTGCCGCCCGCACGGCCTTCGACGAGTCCTCGTGGTCCACCGACCCGGCGTTCCGCCAGCGGTGCCTCCGCCAGCTCCACGACGCAATCGTCGGCGAGCAGGAGCTCCTGCGGGCCGAACTGGTCGCCGAGGTCGGCTGCCCGGTCATGACCACCTACCTGGCCCAGCTCGACGCTCCTCTGGCCGAGGGCCTTCTGTGGCCGGCCGAGTACATCGACTCGTTCGAGTGGGAGCGCGAGCTGCCCGACAACCAGAACTTCGGGGTCCCGAGCTGGCAGCGGGTGGTCAAGGAGCCCGTGGGCGTGGTCGGCGCCATCATCCCCTGGAACTATCCGTTCGAGATCACCATCGGGAAGCTCGGCCAGGCGCTCGCCACCGGCAACGCCATCATCGTCAAGCCCGCTCCCGACACCCCGTGGAACGCCACCCGGATCGGCCGCCTGGTCGCCGAGCAGACCGACATCCCGCCGGGGGTGGTCAACGTGGTGGCGTCGTCGGACCACCTGGTGGGCGAGCAGCTGGTGACCGACCCCCGGGTCGATCTCGTCTCCTTCACCGGGTCCACGGCCACGGGACGTCGGATCATGGCCGCCGGGGCCCCGACCCTCAAGCGACTCTTCCTCGAGCTCGGCGGCAAGTCGGCCGACATCATCCTGGAGGACGGCGACGTCGAGACCAAGATGGCCTTCCTCGGCTTCATGTGCATGCACGCCGGCCAGGGGTGCGCCATGCTCACCCGCACCCTCGTCCACGAGTCGCGCTACGACGAGGCGGTGGAGCTGGCCAGGGCCGCCGTGGCGGGCGTGACCTACGGCGACCCCCGCGACGAGGGGAACATCATGGGGCCGCTCATCAACGCCCGACAGCGCGACCGGGTGCTCGGCTATGTGGAGACCGGGGTGGCCGAGGGGGCCCGGTTGGTCACCGGTGGGGGCCGGCCCGCCCATCTCGACAAAGGCTGGTTCGTCGAGCCCACCCTCTTCGCCGACGTGGACAACTCCATGCGGATCGCCCGGGAGGAGATCTTCGGCCCAGTGCTGGTGATGATCCCGTTCCGGGACGACGACGACGCGGTGCGGATCGCCAACGACAGCGAGTACGGGCTGTCCGGCGGGGTCACCTCCGCGTCCGAGGAGCGGGCGTTGGCCGTGGCCCGAAGGATCCGTTCGGGGACGGTCAGCGTCAACGGCGGCGTGTACTACCACGCCGGGTCGCCCTTCGGCGGCTACAAGGGCAGCGGCGTCGGCCGTCAGAACGGCCGCGAAGGGTTCGAGCAGCACCTCGAGACCAAGACAATCGCCGGCGGTCGGTGAGCGACCGCTCCCAGCCGGACACCGACCGCGACACCGAGCGGGCCCGGGCCCGCGACGAGCACGACCGGGTCCTCGAGGCCGGCGGCCACCTGTTGCAGCAGCTGGCGTTCCGGGACGTCGAGGTCGAGGGATCCGACCTCGCCGTCGAGCTCGACGTGGACGACCGGGTGCGGAATCCACGGGGCGCGCTCCAGGGCGGGCTCGTGGCCACCCTGGTCGACGTCGTGGCCGGCCGGGCCGTGCTCGTCGGCGGACCGCGCGACGGGGTGGCCACCGCCGACCTCTCGATCCACTTCCTCCGCGGACTGACCGAGGGACCGGCCCGCGCCGTCGCCACCGTGGTCCGACGGGGAAGGCGGACGGCCGTGGTGACCGTCGACGTCCTCGACATGGGCACCGGCGCCCTGTGCGCGGTGGCCACGGTGGCCTTCTCGGTGGCCCCCGCACCGGCCGACCGGCTGCCCTGATCGTCCCCGCGGGGGCACCCGTACCCGGTCGCGGTACGTTGAGCGCGCTGCGGTCCCGTGATAATGTTGTTCTCACAACTGAAGTAGTTGGTCGGCGGTCCGACGACCCGTGTCGGTGCACGCGCGACCACACCCGGAGGGGGACCACCGTGCCATCGCGAGACCTCGACTTCCCGATCTTCGACGCCGACAACCACATGTACGAGACCGAGGAGGCACTGACCAAGTTCCTCCCGAAGCAGTACGCAAAGGCCATCGAGTACATCGACATCAAGGGCCGGACGAAGATCGTCGTGCGGGGGACGATCAGCGAATACATCCCGAACCCCACCTTCGCCGTGGTCGCCGCCCCCGGGGCCCAGGAGGAGTACTACCGCCACGGCAACCCCGACGGGAAGTCCTACCGCGAGCTGATCGGTGAGCCGATCAAGTCCCTCCCCGCCTTCCGCTCCCCGGAGCCGCGCCTCGAGTTGATGGACGAGCAGGGCATCGACCGTGCACTGATGTTCCCCACCCTGGCCAGCCTCATCGAGGAGCGCCTGAAGGACGACCCCGAGCTGATCCAGGTGATCGTCCACGCGCTCAACGAGTGGATGTACGAGACGTGGCAGTTCGACTACGCGGGCCGCATCTTCGCCACCCCGGTGATCGCCATGGGAATGGTGGACAAGGCCGTCGAGGAGCTGGAGTGGGTCATCGAGCGCGGCGCTCGCTGCGTACTGATCCGCCCTGCCCCGGTGCCCGGTCTGCGGGGCACCCTCTCCCCCGGGCTCCACGAGTTCGACCCGATCTGGGAGCGGATCCAGGAGGCGGGGCTCCTGGTGGGGATGCACGCATCGGACAGCGGCTACAACCAGATCGCCAACTGGTGGGAGCACAACGCGGAGTTCCTGCCATTCCAACCGTCGGCCTTCCGCGCCCTGTCCCAGGGCCGTCGGCCCATCTACGACACCATGGCCGCCATGGTCTGCCACGGGGCGTTCACCCGCTTCCCGGGGCTCCGGGTGGCCGCCGTGGAGAACGGGGCCAACTGGGTCCGCAGCCTGTTGGACGACCTGGAGGGCGTGTACCACAAGATGCCCCAGGAGTTCGCGGAGGACCCGAGGGAGGCGTTCCTCCGCAACGTCTACGTCAACCCGTTCTGGGAGGACAACCTCCAGTCCCTGGTCGACCTGGTCGGTCCCGACCACGTCCTGTTCGGCAGCGACTACCCCCACCCCGAAGGGCTCGCCGACCCGATCTCCTACGTCGACGAACTCGGGGACATGCCCGACGAGGTCAAGGCCAAGATCATGGGCGGCAACCTGGCCGGCCTCATGGGCGTGGCCGTGCCCGCCTGAGCTCGCCTCGGCGCCCGGCGCGGGCGGGCGCCAGCACATGAGCGACGACCTGGGCACACCCCACCTCCGGCTGGAGCGCGACGGGCCGATCGCCTGGTGCGTCATCGACCGCCCGGCGGCCAGGAACGCATTCACCCCGGCCATGTACTACGGGCTCAAGCGGGCCGTGCAGCTCGTGAACACCGACCCCGCACTGGCCGCGCTCATCGTCACCGGCGTCGGCGACGTCTTCGCCCCGGGTGGCGACCTCGGCGGCCGGCACGAGGAGGGCGAGTCGACCCCCGACGCCCTGGGTCCAGACGTCCTCCCGTTCCTCGCCATCCGGGACAGTCCGGCTCCGGTCATCGCCGCGGTCAACGGCATCTGCCAGGCCGGCGGGCTCCTGGTCGCCATGATGGCCGACATCGCGGTGGCGAGCGACCGGGCCACGTTCCGCGTCCCGGAGCTGCTGCGCGGGATACCCGACGCCACCTATGCCGCGGCCCTGCCCGCCCACGTCGGCCTGGCGATGGCCCGTGACCTCCTGCTCTCCGGGCGTCCCTTCGGCGCGGACGAGGCGCTCCGGATGGGCCTGCTGTCCCGGGTCGTCCCCCACGACGAGCTGCGCGAAGCGGCCGTCGAGGCGGCCCGGCAGGTGCTGCGGACGGCGCCGATGGCCCGTGCGCAGGTGAAGCGCATGCTGAACGAGCGCTACGGGCTCATCGACTACCAGACGATGTTCTGGGCCCTGGCCCACTCCGACGAACCCCGCGAGGGCATGCGGGCCTTCATGGAGAAGCGGTCGCCGGTCTGGGTGCCGCCCGACCTGTGACCGGGGGTCGACCTGGTGGGTCTCAGTCCGACAGCTCGGGCCCGACGATGGCCACGAAGCTCACGCACTCGCCGGGGGCACCGCCGAGGTTGTGGGTCAGGCCCAGGGTGCGTCCCTCGGCCACGGTGGCGATCTGGCGCTCGGGCGGCGCCTCCTGGCGGAGCTGCAGCCAGCACTCGAACAGCATCCGGAGCCCTGACGCCCCGATGGGGTGCCCGAAGCTCTTGAGGCCGCCGTCGGGGTTGACCGGCAGCTCGCCGTCCCGGTCGAAGGTGCCGGCCAGGACGTCCTTCCAGCCGAGGCCCCGCTCGGAGAACCTCATGTCCTCCATGAGGACCAGCTCGGTCGGGGTGAAGCAGTCGTGCACCTCGGCCATGGCCAGGGACGCACGGGGGTCGGTGATCCCGGCCTGCTGGTAGGCGTCCTCGACCGAGCGGACCACTTCGGGAAAGGTGGTGTAGTCGTAGTCGGGATCGATGGGGCCGCCGCCCGGTCCGGCCACGAAGCTCAGCGCCTTCACGAAGAGGGGGCGGTCGGTGTAGCGGTGGGCGTCCTCGGCCCGGCAGATGATCGCCGCGGCCGAGCCGTCACTCACCCCGCTGCAGTCGTAGACCCCTAAGTCCCCGGCCACCAGCGGCGACTTGGTGATGGTCTCCATGGAGATCTCCTTGCGGAACTGCGCCCGGGGGTTGACCGCTCCGTTTCGGTGGTTCTTCCAGGCGATCCGGCTCATCACCTCCTTCATCTCCTCGGGGTCGACCCCGTAGCGCTCGGCGTAGGAGGGGGCCAGGAAGGAGAAGGCGGCCGGGGACGACAGCGCTGCGTCGGTGCCGTCGCCGACCGGGCGGATGCCGGTGAGGCCGGAGTAGCCGGTGTCCTTCAGCTTCTCCACCCCGATGGCCATGGCCAGGTCGTAGGCGCCGGAGGCCACGGCGTAGCAGGCGTTGCGGAACGCCTCGGAACCGGTGGCGCAGAAGTTCTCCACCCGGGTGACCGGCTTGTAGTCGATCTTGAGCGGCTTGGCCAGGGTGACACCCGATGTGCCCGAGGTCATGGTCCCGAGCCAGAACGCGTCGATGTCGTCCAGGGTGACGCCGGCCGAGGCGATGGTGTCCTTGGCTGCGTCGATCAAGAGGTCGTCGACACCCTTGTCCCAGCGCTCGCCGAACGGTGTGCACCCCATCCCCACGATGGCCACCCGGTCGCGGATCCCGTTCGAGCTCATGCATTCCCTCCTTCGTCGTCGGCATCGCCGGGCACATCGACCGGACGGGCCTTCCAGAAATAATTGTGCACGCCCTTGGCGGTGTTGAGGCGTCGGAAACTCATCTCCACCCGGGTGCCGATGGCCACGGCGTCCGGATCGGCGTCGGTCATCTCGCAGCGGTACCGGCCGCCCCCGTCGAAGTCGACCACGGCACCGATGACCGGCGGTGACATGGAGAAGGCGAGACGATCGATGGTGAACGTGGCCACGCGGCCGCCCGTATCGGCGAGGCGGACCCGGTCCATCTCGTCGATGGTGCGACAGCGGAGGCACACCCGGGCCGGAGGGAGGTGGCGGAAGCCGCACGCCCGGCAGTCGCTGGCCTCGAACCCGCCCTTCCACGGCGTGGAGCGCCACGTGGCCGGAGCGCCGGGGCGCTCGGGGTCGGGACGACGGGGTGGCTCCCGGAGGAGCTCGCCCCGCCAGGTGAGGAACCTCGCGTAGGGCACGTCGCCCCCGCCGGACGCGGCCAGCTCGGCCACGTCGGCCAGTCCGGCGGCACGCCGGGACTCCCGTGCGGCACGAAGCGCATCGGTGGTCCGCAGGAGGACTACGTCGGCACCGTCGGCCACGACCACCAGGGCGAGGAGTGCACCGGGCTCGGCCCGCTCCAACAGGTCGGCCAAGGCCGCGCCCGGCTCGGCCGCACCCAGGTTCCCGACCGTGGCCGCCCGGTCGGCGGCGAGGGCCTCGGGCCGGACGCCGAGCGAGTTGCGGACGACGGCCACGGCCCGGGCGTGCAGACCGACCACGGCCACGTGGTCCACGTCGGTGGCCACCACACCGGCCGACTTGAGGGCATCGGCCCAGGCCTGGGTGGCCAGGGGGACGTAGACCTCCTGGCCGAACCGCTCCTCCCACACCTTGGAGTCGGCCTCCCCCGGCGTCCGCCACCGGTCGAGGAACTCGGTGGTCGTCCCGGCGTGGGCCTCCCATCGGGCCACGACGGCATCGTCGGGGCCCCCGAAGACGAGGGCGACGGCACCGTCACCGCTGTCGCGCTCCTCGGGACCCCCGGCCAGCCCGGTCCGCAGGTCGGACAGCACGGCGACGGACCGGTGGTCGCCGGCCACCGCGCACGCGGCCCGGAGGGCCCCGACCGAGGAACGTACCGAGCCGACCATGTCGTACGCGCCGGCCCAGCCGGGCAGTTCGACCGCCCCGTGGATCGCCGTGGCGTTGGTCTTGTCCAGGTAGGCCGGTGCCGGGGTCGAGAAGAAGAGGTCCTCGGGCAGTGGGCCGTCGAGGGCACGGAGTGCCCGACGCGACGCCTCCACACCCATGGTCGTGGTGTCCTCGTCGTAGGAGGCGACCGACCGGCTGCCCCGGCCGGACGGCCCCCCGAGGCTGGCGCCGATGGCACCGCGCTGGAGGCGCCAGTACGGAAGGTACACACCCCAGGAGACGATGCCCGCCGTCATGGGCGCGGACCTACGGCGTTCCGTGGCGGAAGTGGGTTCTCGTGCACGGACAAGAGCATACTTGTGGCGTCGGGGAACCTACACTGAGCGTTCCGGCATCACCCGCGTGCCCAAGCCTGCCGTCCGGGCCCCGGAGGTGGGTGCCAGAACCGAGGAGGGCCATGCGACGGCAGCTGTTCCATGACGAGCACGACGAGTTCCGGTCGAGCTTCCGGCGGTTCGTGGAAGCCGACATGGTCCCCCGGTCCGCCCAGTGGGACGAGGCCGGGATCGTCGACCGCGCGGCGTTCGAGCAGGCCGGCAAGCACGGCTTCCTCGGCATGGCCATCCCCGCCGACTACGGCGGCGGAGGCAGCGACGACTTCCGCTTCAACCTGATCGTGGCCGAGGAGCTCCACCGGGTGGGGATGAACGGGGCCGCTCTCGGGTTCGCCCTCCACAACGACATCTGCCTCCCCTATTTCCTCCACTACGCGACGTCCGAGCAGTGCGGCCGGTGGCTACCGGGCATCGCCCGCGGCGACCAGATCCTGGCCATCGCCATGACCGAACCCGGCACCGGCTCCGACCTGGCGTCCATCGCCACCTCCGCCGTCCGGGACGGCGACGAGCTCGTGCTCAACGGATCGAAGACGTTCATCACCAACGGGATCAACGCCGACCTGGTCGTGGTGGCCGTCAAGACCGACCCGACCCTCGCCCACAAGGGGATCAGCCTGGTGGTGGTGGAGCGGGACGCACCCGGGTTCACCCGCGGGCGCAACCTCGACAAGCTGGGGCTCCACGCCCAGGACACGGCCGAGCTGTACTTCACCGACTGCCGCATCCCCGCGGACAATCTGCTCGGGACCGAAGGCCAGGGCTTCGCCCATCTGGTGGCCAACCTGCCCCAGGAGCGGCTGTCCCTGGCCGCGGGCGGCCTGGCCGGGGCCCGGGCCGCCCTCGACTGGACGACCGCCTACGTGCGCGAGCGCACCGCGTTCGGCGTGCCCATCGGCTCGTTCCAGAACACCCGGTTCACCCTGGCCGAGGTGGCCACCGAGGTGGAGATGGGTCAGGTCTTCATCGACCGCTGCGTCGAGGCGCTCAACGCCGGGGAGCTCACCGCCGAGGACGCCGCCATGGCCAAGTGGTGGTGCACCGAGATGCAGGGCCGGGTCGTCGACCGCTGCCTCCAGCTCCACGGTGGCTACGGCTACATGTCCGAGTACCCGATCGCCAAGGCCTTCGTCGATGCCCGGGTCACCACGATCTACGGCGGGACCACCGAGATCATGAAGGAGATCATCGGCCGTTCACTCCAGCTGGGGTGAACGGAACGGCTGGGCCGAGGTCGACCCCGAGCCCCTCTCCGGGCGCCCATCGCCTAGAGGATGGTTCTCTGCGGCACAGAGGGCCGTTCTCCGCGGGTCCGGGCGCGCTACCATCCACCGCGTGCCAGCTGTGACCGACCCGGACGCGGCGATCCCCTACGGGACCCGCCTCACCCGGTTGGCCGAGGAGCGGGGCGACACCACCGCGGTGACCATGGTGGCCGAGGACGGCACCGAGCACGACGTCGGGTACCAGGAGCTGGAACAGCGCGCCAACCAGCTGGCCCGCACCTTCACCGCCCATGGCCTCGGCGTCGGCCGGCCCGTGGCCATCTGCCTCAAGAACTCCGTCGAACACCTCCTCGCCGGCTTCGCCGGCTGGAAGGTCGGGGCGGTGGTCGTCCCCGTCCGGTGGGACCTCCCCGACTGGGAACGCGACCGGCTGATGACCGTGCTCCGGCCCGCGCTGGTCGTCGACTCCGACGCCGGCTCCCTGTTCGAGGAGAGCGCAGGCGAGTCGTCCGACCCCCTGCCCGACGTCGTATCGCCACGCGGGTGGGGCGTCTGCAGCTCGGGGTCGACGGGGATGCCCAAGGTCATCGTGCAGAAGGGCCCGGCCCTCTACGAACCCTCCACCGCGTGCACGTCGTCGGTGGTGACCTCCTACGGGCCGATGGACCCCCACCAGCGGGTGCTGTGCCCGGCGCCGATCTACCACACCAACGGGTTCACGGCCTTCCGCGTCCTGTTGCACGGCGACCCGATCGTGCTGATGGAACGGTTCCGGGCCGAGCTCGCCCTCGACCTCGTCGAGCGGCACCGCATCACCGGGTTCATCGCGGCCACGCCCATGCTCCAGCGGATGGCACAGGTCGCCGACATCGACGACCGTGACCTGTCCAGTCTGCGCTGGGTCCACCAGGGGGCCGCGCATCTCCCCCAGTGGCTGGGCCAGCGCTGGATCGACCTCGTCGGTGCCGAGCGTTTCTACATGACCTACGGGTCCTCCGAACAGATCGGCATCGTGGTGTGCCGGGGCGACGAATGGCTGGCCCGTCCGGGGACCGTCGGCCGGGGAATGGGCGAGACCGAGGTCCGCATCGTCGGCCCCGACGGCGACGCGCTCGCGCCCGGGGAGGTCGGCGGCATCTTCCTCCGCTCGCCGACCGGACCGCTCGCCATGTACGTCGGCGACGACGTGGCGCCGATGGAGGAGACCCCCGACGGCTTCCACTCCGTGGGTGACCTGGGCCGGATGGACCAGGACGGCTACCTCTACATGGTCGACCGCCGGGCCGACATGATCGTCACCGGCGCGGCCAACGTCTACCCGGCCGAGGTGGAGGCCGCGCTGAGCGAGCACCCCGGCATCGTCGACGTCGTGGTCATCGGCTTACGGGACCCGGAGTGGGGCCGTCGGGTCCACGCCATCGTCCAGCCCGCCGAGCCGTCGCTCGAGCCTGCGTCGGTCATCGCCTATGCCAAGGAGCGGCTCGCGCCCTACAAGGCCCCCAAGTCGGTGGAGTTCGTCGAGTCGATCCCCCGCACCGAAGCCACCAAGTTCAACCGTGCCGCGCTGGTGGACGAGCGCGAGGGCCCCGAGGACGGCGACGGCCGCCCGGTATAGCGTGGTCCGTCCATCCGGCCGGACACGACAGAGCAGATGTCACGACGCGGTAGGACCGATCGGCGAACATCCAGAAAGGGAGTGATTCGGGCATGCCCGATACCTCAGACAACGGCAAGTACATCACCTACGAGGAGCTGGACGACGGCGCCATCGTGCGGATCCTGCTGAACCGTCCGAAGACCCGCAACGCCCAGAACCGGGGACTCCTCGTCGAGCTCGACGAGGCCTTCCACCGAGCCGAGCAGGACGACAAGGTCCGGGTGGTCATCCTAGGAGGCGTGGGCCCGCTGTTCTCCTCCGGCCACGACATGGGGTCGAAGGAGTCCCAGGCCGAGCGCGCTCCCGGCCCCGACCAGCATCCTTCGATGACCGTCAACGGCGCCACCCGCGAGGGCGCCGAGAGCCGGATGCTCCAGGAGTGGCATTACTACTTCCAGAACACGCTGCGCTGGCGCAACCTCCGCAAGATCACCGTGGCCCAGGTGCAGGGGACGGTGTACGCCGCCGGCCTCATGCTGATGTGGGCCTGCGACCTCATCGTCGCCGCCGACGACGTGTACTTCGCCGACGTCGTGGGCACGCGGCTCGGCATGTGCGGTGTCGAGTATTTCGGCCATCCCTGGGAGTTCGGACCCCGCCGGACCAAGGAGCTCATGCTCACCGGCGACGCGATCGACGTGCACGAGGCCCACCGACTCGGCATGGTGTCCAAGGTCTTCCCCGTGGACGACCTGTCCGAGCGCACCTTGGCCTACGCCCGGCGGATCGCCCAACTGCCCACCATGTCGGCACTCCTCATAAAGGAGTCGGTCAACCAGACGGTGGACAACATGGGCTTCTACAACGCGCTGCAGGCCTGCTTCACCCTGCACCAGCTCAACCACTCGCACTGGGCCGAGATCCACGAGTCCAAGTACCCGGTGGCCGAGGAGCAGGACGGCGTCCCGAGTTGGCGGGTGGCGCCGCCGGTACTGCTCTCGGTGAAGGACCAGGTGGAGGGACCGGTCGCCGGAGGCTGAGTTCGCACGGTCCGGCAGCGTGCTCCCGCCACCGCCGGACCACCGTTCCCGAACCCTGCCGTGCGGTCGCCCCCGGGTGACCGCACGGCCGCGTCCGGGACCGACACGCACCTCTCCCCGCATCCGGCCCCCGCTATGGCTAGAGTGACTCGCACCCGCAAGGGAGAAGGGGAGTATCGGCTCAGGGGAATGTGGTTGGGGGATCCGGAGAAGGGATGCAGCACGCACCGCGCCTCCCGTCCGCTCCGCCCCCCCATCGAGCCCTGCTCAGCGTCGTTGTCGTTGCATCACTCATGAACCGCAGTCACAAGGGAGGAACCATGATCAGAGGTC
The DNA here is from genome assembly GCA_050014755.1 of Acidimicrobiales bacterium. Classification (GTDB taxonomy): domain Bacteria; phylum Actinomycetota; class Acidimicrobiia; order Acidimicrobiales; family RAAP-2; genus Bog-756. The sequence continues at coordinate 5,596 of JBEKCS010000064.1, read as the reverse complement.
GGACCAAGACCGGGGTGCTGCTCGCCGCCGTGGTGGCACTGCCGCTGCTGGCCGCCGGGTGTTCGAGCGGAAGCTCGTCCACGGCGACGACGGGATCGACCTCGCCCCCGACGACGACCGGGAACCATGCGGCCACCGGCTCGCCCATCACCATCGCCTACATCTCCTCGCTGACCGGTGAGGGCGCCTCCCAGGACGGCTCGTCCCCGGCCGGCTTCACCGCCCGGATCGACCTGCAGAACGCCGAAGGCGGCATCGACGGCCACAAGCTGGTGCCCGAAGTCATCGACGACCAGACCAGCCCGGGCGAGATCGCCACGGCCGTCCAGACGGCGACGTCCAACGCCTTCGGCATCGTGTCCCAGAGCCCGCTGTTCTTCCTGGCCGCCAAGTACCCCCAGGCGGCAGGGGTGCCGGTGACCGGCTCCTACGACGACGGTCCGGAGTGGGGAACCCAGCCCTACACCAACATGTTCGCCTCCGACAACGGCAGCGTGAACCCGAGCTACCCGGTCAACACCCAGATCGGGGACTTCCTGAAGAGCCACGGCGGGACCGTCATCGGCTCCTACGGCTACTCCATCTCGCCCTCCTCCAGCCGGGCGGCCATCGGCACGGCCCAGTCCTTCCAGCACGCCGGGGGCAAGGTCGGCGTCCTCGACACCACCGTCCCCTTCGGCAGTGTGGACTTCACCTCGACCGCACTGGTGGCCAAGCAGAACGGGATCAACGCCATGGTGCCGGCGTTGGACAACGACTCCAACTACGCCCTGGCCACGTCGCTGGCCCAGGCCGGGGTCAAGCTCAAGGCCGTGCTGTTCGCCACCGGCTACGAGCCCGACACCATCGGCTCACCGGTGTGGAACACCCTCCAGGGTGACTACTTCATGTCGCTGTTCCGGCCCTTCTCGCTGCCCAACGCCGGCACCGAGCAGATGCAGGCGGCCCTGGAGAAGTACGCCGGGTTCACCTCCACCCAGTTCCCGACCTTCTCCCAGTACGAGGCGTGGGCCGGGGCCGACCTCATGATCAAGGGCCTCCTGCTCGACGGGCCCGACCCCACCCGGGCCGGGGTCATCGCCAAGCTGCGCGGCGTCACCACCTACGACGCCAACGGCCTGCTGCCGGTGAACCTCGACTACGCCACCAACTTCGGGAAGAACCCTCCCCAGACCTGCGCGTGGATCCTCCGGGCGGTCAAGACCGGCTTCAACGTGGTCTCCCCCACCCCGACCTGCGGCACCGACCTGCCCCACACCTCGACGGCGTCCAGCTCGTAGGGGTACCGGTCGCAGCCCGCAGAAGGAGGTCGAGCCGATGAAATCGCGTGCGGCCGTGCTCTTCGGCCGGGAGCAGGACTGGGAGATCCTCGAGATCGACCTCGACCCGCCCAAGGAGCACGAGGTGCTGGTCAGGTGGATGGCCGCCGGCCTGTGCCACTCCGACCAGCACCTCCGGACCAATGACATCGGCGCACCGAGGGATCCGGCCGCGGGACCCGACCCGCGGCTCTTCCCACTCGTCGGTGGCCACGAGGGGGCCGGGGTGGTCGAGGCGGTGGGTCCGGGCGTCACCGGGATCGAAGCTGGCGACCACGTGGCCGCCAGCTTCTTCCCCATCTGCGGCCGGTGCACGATGTGCCTCACCGGGCACACCAACCTCTGCGACCTCGGAGCCGAGACCTTCTCCCCCGGCCAGATCTCCGACGGTACGCAGCGATACCACTACGACGGCAAGCCGCTCAACGTGATGTCCAAGTTGGGGACGTTCTCCGAGTACGGCGTCGTCCACGAGGCGTCGCTGGTGAAGGTGGGCCGGGAGTTCCCCCTGCCGGCGGTGGCCCTCGTGTCGTGCGGCGTCACCACCGGATGGGGTTCGGCCGTGTACCGGGCCGAGGTCGCACAGGGGGACGTCGTGGTGGTCGTCGGCGTGGGAGGGGTCGGCATGAATGCCGTACAGGGCGCCCACATGGCCGGGGCCAGGTGCGTAGTCGCCGTCGATCCGGTGGAGTTCAAGCAGAAGGCGGCCCTCGACTTCGGCGCCACCCACACCGCCGGGTCCATGGAAGAAGCGCTACCCCTCGTCATCGATCTGACCCGGGGCCAGCTGGCCGACGCCGTGATCCTCGTGCCGAGCGTGATGTACGGGGACCTGATGGGACCCGCCCTCGCCCTCACGGGCAAGAACGGCACGTGCGTGGTCACCGGCGTCGCGCCCCAGATGCAGGCGGAGAGCAGCATCAACCTCTTCGAACTGGCCATGTGGCAGAAGGAGGTGCGGGGGGTCGTCTTCGGTGCCGCCAACCCGCGCTTCGACATCCCCAACCTGCTGGCGCTCTATCAGGCCGGCCGGCTCAAGCTCGACGAGCTCGTCACCCGCACTTACCCGCTCGACCAGATCAACCAGGGGTACCAGGACATGCTCGACGGGGTCAACATCCGCGGCGTCGTCGTCCTCGACTAGGTGCGGCGACCCGGGGGCCCGGGACGGAAGAGGGAGACCCCATGGACGACATGATCTACTCCTGTGACGACCATCTCGACCTACGGGCGGTTCCGGTCGACCTGTGGCAGTCACGGGTTCCGAAGGTCGTGGCCGAACGGGCCCCGAGGTTGGTCGACCGTGACGGTCAGGCGACGTGGGTCTGCGACGGCCGGGTGGTGGGCGCCAGTGGGAAGGCCCTCGCCAACCTCAGCGCCATCGGCCGTGCCGGGCTCCCGGACGACGGCTTCCGGGCCAGCACCACGAAGCTGCGGCTCGAGGACATGGACCGGGACGGGGTGTGGGCGTCGGTGATCTACGGCCCCGTGCCGCTCACGCTCGCCATCCCCGAGCCCGACCTCCAGGACGCCTGCTACGCGGCGTGGAACGACTGGGCCATCGAGGAGTTCAACGCCGCGGCTCCGGACCGGCTGTGCGTCCTCCCGTTCCTTCCCAGCCACGCCCCCGAGGCGGCGGTGGCCGAGCTCGAGCGCTGTGCCGCCCGCGGCCACAGGGGCGCGCTCGTCGACGCGTTCGACTTCGATGCCGGCGACCCGGCGTGGGACCGGCTGTGGGCTGCAGCCGAGGCCACCGGGCTCCCACTCAGCTTCCACATCAAGGGAGGGCCGTCGTCGAGGCTCAGCTACCAGATGGGGTCCTGGAAGTCCGCCGCCTTCGCCACCGTGCTGCCCCTGCAGCTCGACGAGATGCTCGCCATCATGGTCTTCTCCGGGGCCCTCGAGCGCCATCCCGGGTTCACCCTCGTCCTGGCCGAGGCCGGGGTCGGCTGGCTCCCCTACTTCCTCTCCCGCATGGACATGGAGTGGGAGAACCTCCGAGGACAGATCGACTACGCGCCGTCCATCCCACCGTCCGAGCTCTTCCGCCGCCAGGTGATCGCCACCTTCGAGGAGGAGAAGCTGGCCGACCAGTTCATCCCCTACCTTGGCGCCGACTCGTGCATGTGGGCATCGGACTACCCCCACACCGACAGCACCTTCCCCGACTCGAGAAACGCCATCGAGGAGGCGCTCGGCACTCTGCCTGACGAGGACCGCCGGAAGATCACCGCCCTCAATTGCAAGGCGCTCTACCGGTTCGGCGATGCCGGTCGAGCCGACGGCCCGTGAGGCCGTGACGGGTAGGCATGCCCGGTCGACCGGTGGGGTGCGCCGTGTCGGAGATCACCGCCCTCGGACCGACCTCTGCGACCCGTCCGCCGGTTGTCCGATAGCTTGACGCTCCTGCGCTCTGACGCCGGAACATCCACCTCGGGAGCTCTCCCGGTCGACAACGCGCCAATCGACGACGAAGGGACCACCATGACGGCAACCGGGCAGTTCACGAGGATCGATGTCGGAGAGTCGGACGGCATCGCCGTTCTCACGCTGGCCAGCGACAAGGTGAACGCACTCGACGTGGAGACCCTCGAGCAGATCAGCGCGTACGTCGACAGGTGCGAGCAGGACGCCGGGGTGCGCGCCTTGGTGGTGACCGGCCAGGGGGCGATCTTCTCGGCCGGTCTCAACGTGGCCGAGGTGCTCGACAATGACTCCGACCGGACCGGGGTGCTCCTCGAGGCGCTGGGCGCGGCGCTGGTGCGCCTCTTCCGGTTTCCGAAGCCGACGGTGGCCGCCATCAACGGTCCGGCCATCGCCGGGGGCTGCATCGTGGCCTGCGCCTGCGACAAGCGCCTGATCGCCGAGGGAGCCCGGATCGGGGCCACCGAGCTGAAGGTGGGCGTGTCGTTCCCCGTCTTCGCCGTCGAACTGCTCCGGCACGCGTGCGGCGCCGATGCCGAGCAACTCATGCTCGACGCCGCGTTGCTCGACGGCGAGGAGGCGTGCCGCCGGGGCCTGGCCCACCGGGTCGTGGCCGCAGAGGAACTCCTCGACGAAGCCGTCGCGCTGGCGGAAAAGCTGGCCTCGCTCGACGCATCGGCCTACGCCCTGGCCAAGGCGACGACCCGCAGGCACGTCCTGGCGGTCACCGACGACGAGGGATCGAATGCGCTCGACCGGCAGGTGCTGGCCCAGTGGCAGAACGACACGACGCGGGACAGTCTGGAGCAGCTGCGCAAGCCCAGGGGCTGAGGGATGTCCGGAAGCCGTCAACAGTGGCGGAGCCCGGTCCACTCACGCGGGGACCCGGGCGACCACCACCCGCCGGAGTGTCAGTTCCGGATGCGGTAGCGGAGGTTCACGACACCGTTGGAGAACCGGTGCTCCTCCAGCAGGTCCAACTCGACTCGGGCGTCGCTGGGGAATGCCGGCTTTCCATCGCCGACGACGATCGGATACACGAAGAGCTGACACTCATCGACCAGTCCGGCATGGAACGCGTGCGCTGCGAGAGTCGGCCCGCCGACGGTCAACTCACTTGCCGCGGACGCCTTCAGCTCGCGGACCGAATCGGGGTCGAAGCGCCGCTCACGCCGCGTGTTGGCAGTCGAGACAACGTCCAGCGTCGTGGAGTAGACGATCTTGTCGGCCGCCTTCCAGACGGTCGCGAAGGCGGACATGAGCTCCGACTGGGCGGCCACGGTGGGATCGGCCTCCCAGACGGCCATCGTCTCGTACATTCGCCGTCCGTACAGGTAGGTACCGATGGGGCGCACAAGATCCGTGATGAAAGTGAATACCTCGTCGATGGGCGCGGTCCATTCGAACCTGCCGTGTGCATCCTCGATATAGCCGTCGAGGGACACATTCGCCATGTAGATGAGTTTGGCCATGCCGCTCCTCCATCACCCGTGTGACGGCTCCCGGGAGCTAGTGCGAACAGGCGCCCCGTGGTCCACCATCCCCGAGCGGCGGGATCACCGACTGCCATCGCACCGTGGTGGCCGATGGTGGCAGTGCCCCACTCCCGGTGATCGGGGATGGTCGATCGAGCATGCGTCAGCCGGCTGGCGGCGCCATGGGGGGGGTGGCGACGATTCCGACGATCGGGCCGGCCAGTGCCTCGCCGCCCATGGAGCCCTCATAGGTGGCGTCCCCGAAGCCGAACACCCCGCCGTCGGAGGCCACCAGCCAGTAGCCGTTGCCGTCGGCCGTCGGGGCCATGCCCACCACGGGAGCGTTGAGGTGCGTACCGCCCATCGACCCGTAGTAGT
>JBEKCS010000063.1:0-23082 GCA_050014755.1 Acidimicrobiales bacterium | reverse complement strand
GACGCCGTTCAGCACCGGGAGCCGGTCACCCCAGAGCTCGGCGTGCCAGGCGTGGCGCATGCTCTGCTCGTCGAGGTGCACCTGCACCCCGGCGATCGGCATCTCGGCGACCCAGGCGCCCAACAACGAGTACAGGGACGTCTCGATCCACCGGTACTCGCCGACCAGGGAGGCCGTCGACCCGAGCGGGAGCGAGCCGCGGGGCTCCCCCGGTGTGACCTCGACCGGTCCGTCGTCGTAGGGGTGGTCAGGCAACGGACGTGGCCCCGTCGGCGGGCGGGCTCGTGGGGACGGGCCCGGCGGGAGGAACCGCCTGGTCGCGGAAGGCACGGTAGTGGTTGGTGATCGGCATCCGGCGATCCTTGCCGAAGGCCTTTCCCGAGATCCGGACACCCGGCGGCATCTGGCGCCGCTTGTACTCGGCCCGGTCGACCAGGCCCACCACCCGGGCCACCGTCGCGGCGTCGAACCCTTCCGACACCAGGTCGTCGGCCGACCGGTCGGCCTCCACGTAGCCGGCCATCACCGCGTCGAGCACCGAGTAGGGAGGGAGCGACTCGTCGTCGCGCTGGTCGGGCCGGAGCTCGGCCGAGGGCGCCTTGTCCAGAACCGTCACCGGGACGAGGTCGAACCCGGCCCGGGTGTTGCGGTGGCGGCAGAGCTCGTAGACCAGGGTCTTGGCCACGTCCTTGATCACCGCGAATCCGCCGGCGGAGTCGCCGTAGAGGGTCGAGTAGCCGGTGGCCATCTCGCTCTTGTTCCCGGTGGTGAGCACGATCCAGCCGTTGGCGTTGGACAGCGCCATCAACAGGACGCCCCTGATCCGGCTCTGCAGGTTCTCATCGGTGAGCCCCGCCGGGTCGCCGCCGAGGAGCGGGGCGAGGGTGTCGGCCAGCGCCCGGTGGGCCTGTTCGATCGGGGCGACGGCGATGCCCATGCCCAGGTTGGCCGCCAACGTCTCGGCGTCCGATACCGACCCGGCGCTCGAGTAGCGCGAGGGCATGGCCACCCCGTGAACATGGGCGGCGCCGATGGCGTCGACGGCGACGGCCGCCACCAGCGAGGAGTCGATGCCGCCGGACAGCCCGATGACCGCGTCGTCGAAGCCGTTCTTGGCCAGGTAGTCGCGGGTCCCGAGCACCAGTGCCTCGTACACCTCGGCCACCGGGTCGAGCGTCCCGGCCACCGGGCGCAGCAGCGCGGCGCCTCGGCTGCGCGACGCCGACGAAACGTGCACGCGGTCGGGACGCCCGGCGCGCAGATCGTCGGGGGGCTCGACGTCGGGGAGCTCGACGTCGGCGACCAGTACCTCCTCGGCGAACTGCCGACCGGAGGCGATCACGTCGCCCCCTGTCCCGACGACGACCGATGCGCCGTCGAAGACCAGCTCGTCCTGGCCGCCGACCTGGTTGACGTAGACGATGGCGCAGCCGGTCTCCCCGGTGCGGGAGCCCAGCACGGCCAGCCGCTCGTCGCGCCGTCCCCGCGAGTAGGGCGAGGCGTTGAGGTTCACCAGCAGGCGGGCCCCGTCGGCCGCCTGCTCGGCCATCGGCCCGTCGGGGAACCACATGTCCTCGCAGATGGTCATGCCCAGCGCCACCCCGGCCACGTCGTACAGGGGCGCCCGCCCCGAGCCGGCGGCGAACCAGCGCTTCTCGTCGAAGACCCCGTAGTTGGGCAGGATCCGCTTCACGTACCGACCGAGGACCTCGCCCCGGTGGCACAGTGCGGCCCCGTTGAGCAGTCGCCCCGACGGGGCGACGTCGACATAGCCGATCACCGCCGCGCAATCGCCGGTCGCCGCGGCCACTGCGGCGAAGGTGGTCAGGTTGTCGGCCACGAACGCCGGGCGACCGAGCAGGTCCTCGGGTGGGTACCCGGTCACCGTCAGCTCCGGAAACACCGCCACGTCGGCGCCGGCACGCTCGGCCTCGGCCAGGACGTCCAGTATCCGTCCCGCGTTGCCGTCCAGATCGCCCACAACCGTGTTGATCTGGCAGGCGGCCACCCGGATCCGAGCCATCGGACCAGACTATCGGGGTACCTGTCCGGTCCTGCCCCGACGCATGGTCGCAGGCGGGCACCCGACCGTACCCGTTCAGCGCCCATCGTCCCTGTTCATCGTCCGTTCACAATCGGGTAACGGTGGGGAAATGCCCTCCTGCAATAGTCGGACTGCGTTGAGGTGGCAGAGCCCGGCCGACCCCCGATCGGGCTCCGGTGATACGTTCCGCCACATGGCAGTCGAGTAGCAGAGCAACCGAGCAATAGAGGAGCACACGTGCCGTATCAAGCTGAGTACATCTGGATCGATGGGACCGAGCCGTCGCCGCTCCTGCGGAGCAAGACGAAGATCGTCGCCGACGGCGAGGAGCCCGGCATCTGGGGCTTCGACGGATCGAGCACCAACCAGGCCCAGGGCCACGACTCCGACTGCGTGCTGCGACCGGTCTGGTCGTGTCCGGACCCACTGCGCGGCCCCGACGACAAGCTCGTGATGTGCGAGGTCGAGCTCACCGACTTCACGCCCCACCCGACCAACACCCGGGCCCACCTGCGCGACATCGTCGCGAAGTACGGCGACCAGGAGCCCCTGTTCGGCATCGAGCAGGAGTACACCTTCTTCAAGGACGGGCGACCGCTCGGCTGGCCCATCCTCGGCTACCCCGCCCCCCAGGGCCCCTACTACTGCGGTGTCGGCGGCGACAAGATGCCCGGCCGCGAGATCGTGGAGCTGCACACCGCGGCCTGCATCGACGCCGGCATCTCCATCGAGGGAACCAACGCCGAGGTGATGATGGGCCAGTGGGAGTTCCAGCTGGGCATCCTGTCCCCGCTCGACATGGGCGACCAGCTGTGGGTCGCCCGGTGGCTCCTCTTCCGCATCGCCGAAGACTTCGGCGTCTTCGCCACGCTCGAGCCCAAGCCGATCCTCGGTGACTGGAACGGTGCCGGGGCCCACACCAACTTCTCGACCAAGGCCATGCGCGAGGACGGCGGATGGGATGCCATCATCGCCGGCTGCGAGGCGATCGGGAAGCGGATCGACGAGCACATCGCGGTGTACGGCGTGGGGATCGAGGACCGGCTGACCGGTGCCCACGAAACCGCCCACTTCACCAAGTTCAGCTACGGGACCTCGGACCGTGGCGCCTCCATCCGCATCCCGTGGAAGGTGGCCAAGGACAAGAAGGGCTGGCTCGAGGACCGTCGGCCCAACGCCAACATGGACCCCTACCAGGTCACCGCCGTCATGGTCGAGACCGTCTGCGGCGACGCAGCCGGGAGCTGACCACCGGCGGGCCGAAGCGGCCCGCACGACAGTTGGACGTCCACAGAGCCGGGTCCCACGGGGCCCGGCTCTGTGCGCTCCGCGCCCTTCACTTCGACCGAACCGACCATCACCTGCGACAATGTGGGTATCGAACCTCTCGAACCTGCAGAGCGCACCACGTCACCGGAGGTGCAGGACCCCATGAGGAGTCAAGAGGAGTACGTCCTCCGGACCGTGGAGGAGCGCGGGATCCGATTCGTCCAGCTGTGGTTCACCGACGTCCTCGGCACCCCGAAGACGTTCAGCATCACGCCGGCCGAGCTCGAGAACGCGCTCGACGAGGGGATGACCTTCGACGGGTCGGCCATCGACGGGTTCAGCCGCGTCCAGGAGAGCGACGTCCTGGCCCGCCCCGACGCCAACACGTTTCAGCTGCTGCCCTGGCACGGCCAGGGGCACGGGCAGGGGCACAGCGACATCCACGGGGACCCGACCGGCGCCCAGGTGGCCCGGGTCTTCTGCGACATCGTCGACCTCGACGGGTCCCCCTTCCAGGGCTGCCCGCGCCACGTCCTGAAGCGGAGCCTGGAACACGCCCGCCGCCAGGGATTCACCTTCTACGCGGCCCCCGAGATCGAGTTCTTCTACTTTGCCGACGGGGACCCCACCCATCCGCCGACCACCCTCGACACCGGGTCCTACTTCGAGCTGACGGTGGCCGACCGGGCCAGCGACATCCGCCAGCGGACCGTCCTCACCCTCGAGGAGATGGGCATCCCGGTGGAGCACGCCCAGCACGAGGACGCCCCGAGCCAGCACGAGATCGACCTCCGCTACACCGACGCCCTCACCATGGCCGACACGGTCATGACCGTCCGGCTGGTGGTCAAGGAGATGGCCCGCCAGCAGGGGGTGTTCGCCAGCTTCATGCCCAAGCCCCTCGCCGGGGTGCAGGGATCCGGCATGCACACCCACATGTCGCTGTTCCGTGGCGACGAGAACGCCTTCATCGACCACGACCGCCCGGGCGGCCTGTCCGACGTCGCCGAGGGCTTCATCGCCGGACTGCTCCGCCACGCCGGTGAGATCACCGCGGTCACCAACCAGTGGGTGAACTCCTACAAGCGCCTGGTCTCGGGCTACGAAGCGCCCATCCACGTCTCCTGGGCCCGCAACAACCGGTCGGCACTGATCCGGGTCCCGCTGGTGAAGCCGGGCAAGACCGAGTCGACCCGCATCGAGTACCGCTCACCGGACAGTGCCTGCAACCCGTACCTGGCCTTCGCCGTCATCCTGGCCGCCGGACTCCGGGGCATCGAGCTGGGCTACGAACTGCCCCCCGAGGCCGATGCCAATCTGTTCGCCCTCAGCTCCGACGAACTCGACGCCAAGGGCATCCTGCACCTCCCGGGCAGTCTCCACGAGGCCCTGGGCCTCATGGAGTCCTCCGAGCTGCTCGCCACGACCCTCGGCGACCACGTCTTCGAGTGGTTCATCCGGAACAAGCGGGCCGAGTGGGCCGGCTACAAGTCCCATGTGACCCAGTTCGAGCTCGACCGCTACCTGCCGCTGCTGTAGCCGGACGCCCAACACCTTCCGGAACAGCCCGGTCGACGACCCGAGGAGAGGGGGAGCACCGCCATGGAACCACTGCTGTGTTTCCCCAAGCAGCCGCCGACCGCGGTGACCGCCGTGCTCGAACGGGCCGGCTACCCGTGGCTCGGTATCGACCGGGCCGAGGCGGTGGACGCCGACGAGCCCGAGGACGGCTGGTCCGGCGCCGTGGTCTGCAGTGGCACCGACCCCGCCGGCGCCTTCGCCCTCTGCCGCCACCTGCGCACCCGCGAGGTGCCGCTGGCCCCGGTGCTCGTCGTGGTCCCCGGGGATCAGCTCGGCGAGCTGGAGCTGCGCGAGGACCTCTTCGACGACCTCTGCCTGGATCCGGTCAATCCGGCCGAACTGGCCGCCCGGCTGGCCCACCTCTTCTGGCGGACGGGCCGTGGCCTGCGCCCCGACCTGCTCGAGCACGGGCCGCTGGTGCTCAACCTCGAGACCTACCAGGCTGCCGTGGCCGGACGGGTCCTCGACCTCACCTACATGGAGTACGAGCTGCTCCGCTTCCTGGCCGCCCGACCGGGCAAGGTATTCACCCGCGAGACGCTGTTGAGCCGGGTGTGGGGATACGAGTACTACGGAGGCGCCCGCACCGTGGACGTCCACGTCCGCCGACTGCGGGCCAAGCTCGGCGAGGAGCACGCCCACCTGATCCAGACGGTGCGCTCCGTCGGCTACCGCTTCGGCCAGACCAGCTGGACCCCGTAGGCGTCACCGGTAGGGACCACCGACCGCAGCCACCTCTCACGAGCGCTCGCGGTGGGCCCAGACCTCGATCTCCACGGCCGCCCCCATGGGCAGCGCCGACACGGCCACCATCGACCGGGCCGGGCGGTGCCCGCCGAATGCAGCGACGTAGGCCTCGTTGATCACGGGGAAGTCGGCCGGGTCGACGGCGAACACCGTCGTCTTGACCACATCCACCAACGACGCGCCGTTCGCAGCCAGGAGTGCCCCGGCATTGGCCACCGCCTGGGTCAACTGGGCCCCCGGCCCGCCGTCGACCAGCGCAGGATGGCCGCCCCCGGCCGCCGGTGCGATCCCGAGCTGGCCCGAGCAGATCAACCACGATCCGGCCCGGACGACGGGTGTGTAGGGACCGACAGGCGTGCTCATGAGGTCTCCTCGACGCTCGGAGGTGGGCGGGGCGACAGCCGTCCCAGCCTACGCGGGCGCCTCCGACCGATGCCTCAGCGCCGTCCGGCGCCGGAGCGATCGGTGGGCCACGCCGGGACCAGGCCGTCGCCCATCCACCTCGCGGCGGCGACCGCGGCGAAGACGGCGTCAGAACCGTTGACGGGTGCGCCAGACGGATCGTCGACGATGCGCACGGTCACGTCGGGCATGGCCCGGGCCTGGACGATGCCGAACGAGCGCACCGTCAGGTCCCGGACCGCACCGTCGGCATCCACCGCGATCCCCTCCGAACGCACCCATCCGAGTGCCTGGTGGGCCGCCCCGATGGCGTAGGCCCGCAGTACCACGGGGTCGAGCGCGGCACCTGCCGCCACCTCGATGTCGAGGGACCCGTCCCCGGCACAGCGGACCACGGCCCGACCGCCGGTCGGAGCCACGACCTCCACGGGGACGTCGAGCACGGCCACACCGGCCGTCCCGAGCCGGGCCGCCGTCGCCAGCACCGCCGCCTCCGCCCAGACCGCGGCCCGAAGATCGAGTGAGACGGGCGGCCCGTCCACCGGGACCTGCTCGAGGGCGAGCCCGGGAGCGACAGCGGCGACATCGGCCACCAGACCGTCCCACGCCGGGCCGGCGAGGGGCTCCTGGGACACCCCGACCCGCAGGACGCCGATGCCCTCGCCGGTGATCCCGGCAGCCACCGGTGGCCGCTTCGGGCCCCGCCGGACCACGTCCTCGCGCGACCACAGGACCCGTACCGGACGTCCGTGGAGGTCGGCCAGCCGGCGGGCGTCCGCCGCCACCGGCGAATGGAGCTTGCCGCCGAACGATCCCCCGTTTCCGTAGGGCGACGCCGGTTCGCCACCGGGCTCGCACCACGAGGCGTCGGTCTCGAGGTAGGCCGGCTCCACCCAGGTGGTGGCCAGGGTCAGCGCCCACGTACCGTCCGGCACGCCCACCGGGTGACCGAGGGGGACCGTGGTGCTCCGGCCCTGGACCTTCCCGGCCAGCGCACGGGCCGCGGGCAGCGACCCCGACACCGCGTAGTCGTCACCGTCGACCACCGCCACCAGGGCGCCGGGGGGGCAGCCGTCGTCGGCGAACCCGGCATCGCCCAGCACCACCTCGGGACCCACCCGCTGGGGCACACCGCCCTCGATCCCGGCGCGGGCCGCGGCCATCGCCAGGTCGCGGTGGTCCCCGCCCGGTCGGTCCGCGACGGCGCCCGCGACGTCCCCCACCACCTGCCGCGCCGCCTCGACGATGGTCTGCCATCCGGTACACCGGCACAGGTGGGCGAGGAGCGCCTGGTCCACCTGGAGGTCGGAGACCGGTGCGTCCCCGGCCACTGCGGCGAGCCGCATGACGATGCCCGGGGTACAGAATCCGCACTGGCTGCCACCGGTGCCGACCAGTGCGTCCGCCCAGGCTCGTCGCTCGGGGTCCGTCAGGCCCTCGAGCGTGGTGACGGCACGCCCGTCGAGTCGCCGCACCGGGGTGACGCAGGCCACCCGTGGGGCGCCGTCCACCCAGACGGTGCAGCAGCCGCACTGGCCCTGTGGACTGCAGCCGTCCTTGAGGGAGCGCAGGGCCAGGCGCTCCCGCAGCACGTCGAGCAGCGTCGATCCGTCGTCGGGTACCTCGACGTCGGCGCCGTTGACTCGGAGCCGGATCAGGGGATCAGGGGATCAGCTGAAGGAGGAGCCGCAGCCGCAGGTGCGGGTGGCGTTCGGGTTGGTGACATGGAACCCGGCACCCTGCAGACCGTCGCTGAAGTCCAGGGTCGAGCCCTTGAGCAGGTCGGCGCTGGTGGGGTCGACGACCACCTTGACCGAGCCGAACTCGCGGACGACGTCGTCCTCGGCCACGTCGGCATCGAAGAACATCTCGTAGCTGAAGCCCGAGCAGCCGCCGGGCCGGACGGCCACGCGCAGGGCCAGGCCCTCGGTCTCCTCCTCCGCCAGAAGGTCGGCGACCTTGGCGGCAGCGACGTCGGTGAGGGTAACGGGATTGGGCTTCTTCCCGATGGTGACGTTCTGCATTGTCGAACTCATCGATGCTCCTCATTGGTCACGGGACGGGTCCGCCGTCCTGACGAGATGCCGGTACCGCGTCCACCCGGGGCAGGACCCGCGGGAGACGGCACGACCGATCGTACCCGTCATGGCCGTCCAGCGGTACACCAGGTGGGTGGGCCGGACGGCTCCCCCCACTACAATTGACGCGGTGACCGGGTCCGACACCTCCGACGCCGCCGGATCCCCCCCGACCGAGGACGCGGTCCGCGCCGCCCTGCGCAACGTCGTCGACCCCGAGCTCGGCGCCGACATCGTGGAACTGGGGATGGTGACGGCCGTCCGGATCGACGGTCCGTCGGTCGACGTGGAGGTGGCCCTCACCGTCGCCGGGTGCCCGCTCCGGGCCCAGATCCAACAGGACGTGGACACCCACGTCGGCTCGCTCCCCGGAGTCGGGCGGGTGACCGTCACCACCGGGGTCATGGGTGCCGAACAGAAGCAGGCGGTCATGGCCCGTGCCCGGCTGCTCGCCCGCGACGAGGCGCCGGTCACCGATGTCCCCGACAGCGCCCGGGTCATCGCCATCGCGTCAGGAAAGGGTGGCGTGGGCAAGAGCTCGGTCACCGTGAACCTGGCCGTGGCCCTGGCCCGACGGGGGCTGACGGTCGGCGTGCTCGACGCCGATATCTGGGGGTTCTCCGTTCCCCGGCTACTCGGCATGCAGGGCGACGTCGAGGCACGGGACAAGAAGATGGTGCCGCTGGAGCGCGCCGTCGGCCCGGGCCTGTTGCGGGTGCTCTCGATGGGATTCCTGGCCGACGAGGACAACGCCATCATGTGGCGGGGCCTGATCCTCAACCGGGCCGTCCAACAGTTCCTCGAGGACGTCCACTGGGGTGATCTCGACTTCCTGCTCATCGACATGCCGCCGGGCACCGGGGACATCCAGATGGGCCTGGCCCGGATGATGCCCCGGACCGAGGTCGTCGTGGTCACCACGCCGCCCCTGGCCGCACAGAAGGTGGCCGCCCGCACCGCCGACATGGCCCGCAAGGGCTACCTGCGGGTCACCGGGGTCATCGAGAACATGAGTGACTTCGTGTGCGAGCACGGCGAGTCCTACGCGCTGTTCGGCTCGGGGGGAGGGGCCCGCCTGGCCGCCGATGTCGGCGTCCCCCTGCTCGGTCAGGTCCCCCTGCACCCGTCGGTGTCGGCGGGCGGCGACGCCGGCACGCCCGTCGCCCTCGACGACAGTCAGCCGCTGGCAGCCGAGTTCTCCCGGATCGCCGCGGCACTGGTCGACAGTCCACCCGCCGTGGTGTCGATGGACGGGTGCAGCGTCAGGATGTTGGAACGGGTGGAGGCGGCCGTGGCCGCCGGCGACCCGGGCTAGGCCGAGCCGGCCTTGGGCCCCCATGCATCGCGCGCTGCGGCGGCCAATTCGGGCGAGACCGGGTCCGAGGACGCCATCCGGCTCTCGAGCGCCTCCGCGTAGCCCTCGTCGCCGGGCCGCAGCACCAGGAGCCGCCCGTCCTCGAAGAGCACGACGGGCAGGATCGTCGGAACGTTGCGCACCTGTCGGGCCCAGGTGATGACCGCCTCCGTCGACGAGTGGGCGGCCAACTTCCCCAGGTTGTCGACGGTGGGCGGGAGCAGTTCGATGTCCCCCGCCTCGAACCGGGCCAGGGCGTCGCTCGGGCGCACCCAGATGGTGGCGATGGTCTCACCGTCGTCGTGGTGGGCCACCTGGCCCGACGGGGCCGCGGTGACGAAGAACCGGGTGTCGTAGCGCCGGGGAGCGAGCTCGGGCGTGATCCAGTGGCTCACGTAGTGGACGCCGTCCGCAGCGAGGACCAGACCCTCCTGGCGGCAGACGTCGAGCAGGCCGGTGCGCCCCTCGTTGATCCCGAGCCGGTGCGTTTCGAAGCGCTTCCGAACGACGGGGTCGGTGGTATCGAGCAGTGCCGTCCCGTCAGCTGCGTCACGGGGTTGGGCGAGCAGCACCCCGGCCTCCTCGAAGCACTCGCGCAGCGCGGCCACCCAGAAGGCCAGGCCCCCCGAGGGGACGCCGAGGATCCGGCTGGCCTCCCCGTCGGACAGTCCCCGGCACAGTTCGTCGGCCGCATCGCCGTGGTC
Organism: Acidimicrobiales bacterium; assembly: GCA_050014755.1. Classification (GTDB taxonomy): domain Bacteria; phylum Actinomycetota; class Acidimicrobiia; order Acidimicrobiales; family RAAP-2; genus Bog-756. The sequence goes on along the minus strand of JBEKCS010000063.1, from coordinate 12,903 downwards.
GGCGGGATCGACCGATCCCCCCGGGAAGACGTAGGCGCCGGCCACGAACTCGCTGGCCAGGTTGCGGCGGAGCATGCAGACTTCGATGGCCGGACGGCCCGTGCCGTCGACCGAGTCCCGGACCAGCATCACCGTGGCGGCGTCACGCAGGGGCACGGTCATGGGGTCAGGCTACCCTCGGCCCTGCCCCGCCGATCGACCTCCGCCGGTTCGTCCCGGCCCTCAGCCCGGCGGAACCCGGGTGCCCGGCAGGCCGCCGTCGAGCGGTCGGGCGTCCACCAGGGCGCTGATGGCCAGCTCGCCGAAGACCTTCGGCTCGGCGATGAGCCAGGCGTGGGCTCCCTCGACCACCACGCCGTCCACCCCGGCGGCCCGACGCAGCTCGTCGAAGGCCGAACGGGGGACGAGCCCGTCGCGATCGGACCAGGCCACCGATACCGGGATCCCCCGTCGGGCGATGACCCGGACCTCGGCCACAAGATCGGCGCGCCGGATGAACTCGCCGGTGCGGATCATGCCCAGCGGGTTGCTCAGCACGTTGGGGACGAAGTCCTCGAGGAGGGTCGGGATCAGCAGCAGCGACCGCGGCGAGTGCAGGAGGTCCCCCCCGAAATGGCGGCCCCAGTCCCAGAAGGGCCGCTGCATCATGGTCCGGACCTCGTTGGGGAACAGCGCCCAGGTCGGACTCCCGATGGCGTTGGCCAACAGGAGGGAGGCCACCCGATCGGGCTGGTGGTGGACGAAGGCGGTCGACACGCCGCCACCGAACGAGTGCCCCGCCACCAGGGCCAGGTCGCCGACGCCGACCGAGTCGAGGAACCGCGCCACCCAGGCCCCGTAACCGGCGAAGGTCCGCTCGTCGCCCGGCAGCTCCGGCGTCCCGCCGAACCCGGGGAGGGCCGGTGCCACGACACGGCAGCCGGCCTCCGCCATCGCAGCGATCGGTCGGGCATAGGCATTGGGACGCAGCCCCCAGCCGTGCAGGAAGAGGGCGGACGGACCGGTGCCGACTTCGCCGTAGCGGACGTCATGGCCGTCGACGGTGGTCCGCCTCCATACGACGCCGGCCCGCTGCCGGGTGGAGACCGTCGCGTGGGAGCCCGCAGCAGGGACACCCCCGGTTCCGGACCGATGATCCCCGGCTGCCGCCGGATCGACGTGGGCCGACTCGTATGCCGACATCCCACCACTGTAGATAGCCGGCGGCGCGGATTCATGCGCGCCGTTCCTTCGCGGACCGCCCGAACCCATGGGTACCGCCGAACACGTTACGCTCCTTGCGACGTTCGCACGAAGCGAGGACCGCGCAACCATGGCCGACAACGCAAAGACTCCAGGTACGGGCGGCAACAAGCCGAAGCCGACGGGATCCGGGGACAGCCAGAGCGCCAAGGACAAGAGCCGCGCCGCGAGCCGGCCCGTGGCCGGCGGGGGATCGGGCAGGGGCGGCAACACCCCCCGGGCGCAAGGGAAGCAAGGGGGTCCGGCCGACGGGCCGAAGGCCTCCAACCGGAGCACCCTGATCGCCTGGGGTGCCGTCGCCCTGGTGGTCGTGATCATCGCCGTCCTGGTCATCGTCAAGTTGACCCAGTCCTCCACCCAGAACCTCTCGTACACACCGGTCACCTCGGCTCCGGCCCAGGTCGTCCAGGACGTCTCCACCATCCCGATGTCCACCTGGAACAAGGTCGGAGTCACCTCGGAGTTCCCGGTGAACAAGCCGATCGTGCTCACCGGGCAGCCGACGATGGTCCTGAACGGCAAGTCCCCGACGATGCTCTACTACGGGGCCGAGTACTGCCCCTACTGCGCAGCGGAGCGCTGGGCGATGGTGACGGCCCTCTCCCGGTTCGGCACCTGGAGCAACCTCAAGATCACCGCCTCGTCGCACACCGACATCGACGCCGAGACCCACACCTTCAGCTTCTACGGCGCATCGCTGGCCAGTCCGTACATCAACTTCGTGCCCATCGAGACCTGCACGAATATTCCCAATCCCTCGAACACGGCGTGCAACGGGTACAACAGCCTGCAGAACCCCACGCTCGCGGAAGCGAAGATCCTGGCGAAATACAGCACGTCGCAGTTCATCCCGAACTACCCCTCCGGTGGAGGCGTCTCGTTCCCCTTCGTGGACGTCGACAACGGAATGCTGGTGTCCGGGGCCAGCTACGACCCGCAGATCCTGGCCAACATGACCTGGACCGACATCTCGGGCAGCCTGTCCGATCCGACCAATCCGGTGACTCAGGTCATCCTGACCACGGCCAACTACATCACCGCGGGCATCTGCCGGGCCACCAAGGGGAAGCCCGGTGGCGTGTGCACCAGCTCGGGTGTCCAGGCTGCGGCCAAGTCACTCGGCATCACCATCGGCTGAGTCGGAGTAGCGCCGATCCATGTCCACCCTCCGGTGGCAGCCGCTCACGTCGCTCCTCCTGTCCCTCTACGGACTCGGCGCCTCGATCTACCTCACGATCACCCACTTCCAACCCAAGGCCCTGGCGTGTTACTCCAACGCCACCTTCAACTGCGAGAAGGTGACCCAGAGCCCGCAGTCCGAGATCTTCGGCATCCCGGTCGCCATGCTGGGCCTGGCGTTCTTCGTCCCGATGATCCTGCTGTGCCTGCCGGCGGCCTGGCGCAGCGCCGATCGGCGCATCCATCTGGCCCGGGTGGCCCTGTCGGTCACCGGGGTGGGGATGATCCTCTACCTGATCAGCGCCGAGCTCTTCATCATCAAGGCCGTCTGCCTGTGGTGCTCGAGCGTCCACATCACCACGTTCGTCCTCTTCGTCATCATCGCCACGACCGCGCCGATCGTGCTCGCTCCCGACTACGGGCGGACGTCGAACGGACTCGAACCCTGAGACCACCGCGGACCGGGTGGGCGGATGAGTGACACCGGCCCGAACCGCTCGGCCCGCCTGGCCTGGGGCGCTGTCGTCGCCATCCTCCTCGGCGCGGTCGTCCTCGTCACCTACGCGCTGACCCATGTGTCGACGACGGCCACCGTGGTCGAGCCGGCGGTGACCGCGCCGGGCATCCTCGACGCCGTCTCGACCGTACCGGCCTCCATCTTCGACGGGGTGGGGGTCACCGTGCCCGACACCGACCTCACCCCGCCCCGGGCGGTGTCCGGCCCGCCGCTCACCGCCGACGGGAAACCGGAGGTGCTCTTCATCGGAGCGGAGTACGGCCCCTTCTGTGCCGCCGAACGGTGGCCCCTCATCGTGGCGCTGTCCCGCTTCGGGCACTTCACCGTCCTGCGCGACGCCACGTCGGCGGACCAGTCGGTGTTCCCGGGTACAGCCACGTTCAGCTTCGACGACGCCGAGTACACGAGCCCGTACCTGACGTTCACCGGTGTCGAGCTCTACTCCGACCAGATCGGCGCCGACGGCACGTTCACCCGCATCGCCAAGCTGACTGCGGCCCAGTCCGCGCTGGTGGCCCGCTATGCCAGCACCGGCACGAGCCCCGCCACAGGAGCGTCGCCGTTCGTGGACATCGCCGGCCGGATGGTGACGACCACCTCGGGGTTCAGCCCGGCCCTGCTCGCCGGTCAGTCACAGGCACAGATCGCCTCGGAGCTGGATGGGCCGCCGGTGACCACCGACCCGGCCAGCGGCACGACGTCGACCCCTCCCACCGGGCAGGCGATCATCGCCGCGGCCAACGAGCTGAGCGTCGGCATCTGTGCCGCCACCGGTCAGGAGCCGTCCTCGGTCTGCCTCTCGAAGGGGATCCGCTCCGCCGCGCAGGCACTGGCAACCTCGCCCTCGGCCACTCCGGTGGACTGACCGGCCCGTCCACGGCAGGGGCCCGGACGACGGAGTCAGCCGACCCGCCGCTCCGCGTGTTGACGCCGCTCCATCTCGTTGAGCCCGCCCCAGATGCCGTGGGGCTCCCGGATCCGCACCGCATACTCGAGGCACTCGTTCCTGACCGAGCACGTCTTGCAGATGGCCTTGGCCCGTTCCTCGCGTTGAAGCTTCTCTTCCTTGCGCTCCGCATGGGCCGGAGGAAAAAAGATTTCCGCCTGCGGCCCACGGCATGCCGCCTTCAGCTGCCATGAATCCGTCAACTGCTCCACTCCCCGACTCCCCCTTCGGCGCAAACTGTCGTTTGGGAAGGTAGTCGCGGCCCCCTGGGGAAACAAGGGGTCCGACCAGGATTCGGACCAATTCCTGTCGCTTTCGCGCCGTGCGTGGCGATCCGCACCCGCAGGGTCTGCAAGTCGGGCCGGCCGACGGCGCATCAGGGCGCCGGAGGTCGGACACTACGCTCGGGACGTCATGGACATCCGCTCCTTCTGCAGCCAGAGCCGCGTGGTGATCGTGGCCGGCAAAGGCGGTGTCGGCAAGACCACCATGGTCGCCGCCCTGGCCCATCTGGCCGCCGGGACCGGCTTGTCCGTCCTGGTCGTCGAGCTCGAGGGCCGAGACGGCGTCGCCACCGCGTTCGGGGGTCCGGGGGGCCTCGGCTACGCAGGTGGGGTGCTCCTGGCCGCCGGCGCCACCGACCTCGGCGACGGCCCCGTCGACGAGACCGTCGCCATCCCCGCGGGCACCGTGCACGCCCGGACGATCACCCCGGACGCCGCCCTGATCGAGTACCTCGACGACCACGGGATGCGGAGGTTCTCCAAGCGCCTCCTGTCCTCGGGCATCATCGACATCGTCGCCGGGGCCATCCCCGGGATCCGCGACATCCTCGTGCTCGGCAAGATCAAGCAGATCGAGCAGCAACGGGTGGCCGACCTGGTGCTCGTCGACGCTCCGGCCACCGGCCACACCATGACCTTCCTCTCGTCGGCCGGCGGGCTGCTCGACGCCGCCCGGGGCGGGCCGATCCGGTCCCAGGCCGCCGATGTCGTGGCCATGCTCTCGGATCCGGCCCGATGCCAGGTCGCCCTGGTCACCCTGCCCGAGGAGATGCCGGTGAACGAGGCCGTCGAAGCCGCCTACCTGCTCGAGGACCGGGTCGGGATCGCCCTCGGTCCGGTGATCGTCAACGCCTGCTACCCACCGGTCCCCGGTCTCGAGGTACCGGCACCCGAGACGGTCGCCTCCGCAGGGATCGAACTCGACCCCTCCCTGGTCGACGCCCTCGAGGCGGCCCGCGGGTTCCGCCAGCGACGCCGCGAGCTCCAGGAGGAGCAGCTCCGACGACTGGGCGACGAACTCCCCCTGTCCCAGCTGCGGGTGCCCTACCTCTTCACCGATGCCATCGGACCCCTCGAGCTCGACACGCTCAGCCGTGCGCTCGGCGAGGGCATCGAGGCACTCCACGACACGGCCGAGGTACCGGGATGAGCACCGTGCCGGCCGAGCGGGCCACCACCATCGGCGAGGTCGTCCGCGACCGTTCGATCGTGATCTGCTGCGGCTCCGGCGGAGTAGGGAAGACGACCACGTCGGCGGCTATCGCCGTCCAGGCCGCCCGCCTCGGTCGCGCGGCGTGCGTCGTGACCATCGACCCGGCGCGGCGTCTCGCCAACGCGCTCGGCATCGACGAGCTGTCGAACAGTCCGACCCGGATCGAGGGCGACTGGCCGGGCGAGCTGTTCGCCCTGATGCTCGATCCCAAGGGCACCTTCGACGACCTCGTCACCCGCTACTCCGATACGGCGGAACAGGCCGAGGACATCCGGGTGAACCGGATCTACCGGAACCTCACCGGCACCCTTTCGGGCACCCAGGAGTACATGGCCATGGAGAAGCTCCACGAGCTCGTCGAGGAGGGTGGTTTCGACGTGGTGGTAGTCGACACCCCGCCGTCGCGGAACGCCCTGGACTTCCTGGACGCCCCCCGGCGCCTCACCCACTTCCTCGAGAACCGGATCTTCCAGGCGCTGATGACCCCCACCCGGGTGGGTCTCCGGTTCATGGGGGTCGCCGCCCATGCGCTGCTGCGGACCTTGTCCCGGGTGGCCGGCGCCGACATCGTGAGCGACGCCGTCGCCTTCTTCCAGGCCTTCGAGGGGATGGAGGAGGGCTTCCGCGTCCGGGCGGCCCGGGTACGCGAGCTGCTGGTCCAACCGGGAACCGCGTTCGTGCTGGTGGCCTCCCCGCGCCCGGACTCGATCGACGAGGCGATCCACTTTGCCGGCAAGCTGGCCGAGTCGCAGATGTCGGCCGCCGCACTGGTGGTGAACCGGGTACAGCCCCGTTTCGCATCCGACGACCAGCTGAACTCGCTGGCCCCCTACGGGGGGCCGGCCGGGCACCGGGTAGGGGGTGCCCCCGGGGCGCTCGCCGACCTGGTCGACAACCTCGCCGGCTACACGCTGGCCTGCGACCGAGAGGAGAGTGCCTACGCCGGGCTGGTGGCCGAGGTGGCCCCGGCACCCGTCTACCGGGTGCCGCTGCTCAACACCGACGTCCACGACATCGCAGGCCTGGGCATCGTGGCCGAGCTGCTGTTCGGGCAGGACGGGCCCTGACGCCCGCCAATGTGGCCCGGCGCCCGTGGGGCGCTAACCTCTCGGACGTGCCGACCATCCTCGTGGCCAGTGACGCTCCCACCGTGCGGGCCGAGATCGCCGCCACCGCCGGGAACCCCGACACCACCATCGTCGAGGCCCGTTCCGGCCCGGAGGTGATGGCCCTGGTGGCCGAATCGATGCCCGATCTGGTGGTCGTCGACATGCAGATGGGGAACATGGGAGGCATGGCCACCACGCTCGAGCTCCACCTCGAGGCCTCCTACGACAAGCTCGGGCACGTTCCGGTCCTGATGCTGCTCGACCGGCGTCCCGACGTGTTCCTGGCCCGCCGGTCGGGGGCCGAGGGCTGGCTGGTGAAGCCGCTCGACCCGATCCGGCTGCGCCGGGCGGTGTCCGCCCTGCTCGATGGGGGCACCTACTACGACGAGTCCTACACGCCGCTGTCAGTCGTCGCCGCTCCCGTCACCGCCGACTCCTGACGGCATTGTCCTCTACAGACCGGGTCACTGCGTTGTCCGTGTTCCGTCGCCACGAAGAGCAGAACGAGGGATCCCCGGGACGCCGGTCCCGAAGACGCGATCGGGCCAAGGGGGCGGTGGGACCCGAGGGGGCCGGACTCCCGGTCGAGGGTGGGGCGGACGTCCAGGAGCAGTTCATCATCGACGCCCTGCACGACCTGCGCGACACCGCCGTCCGCGAGGTCATGACGCCCCGGGTGGACGTCGTGGCACTGACCATCCCGGTGACCGTGGAGGCGGTGTCCCAGGCGATCCGTGAGTCCGGCCACAGCTGTTTTCCGGTGTGCGGCGACAGCCTCGACGATCTGATCGGCGTCCTGTTCGTCAACGACCTCTTCCGGGCCGGATGGAACGTCGCCGGGCCTGAGGAGGGCGGGCGCTTCCCCAGCCCGATCGACATATCGCGGCGGGTGCGCCAGCCGTTCCTGGTACCCGAGTCGCGCCTGGTGCTCGATGTGCTGGCCGAGATGCGCCGCCAGCGCCGCGCCTTCGCCGTGGTGGTCGACGAGCACGGAGGCGTCGAGGGGGTCATCACCGTGAAGGACCTCCTGGGGGCCCTGGTCGGCGACCTGCCGGACGAGTTCGACACCGACGAGGAGCCCGACGTGGTCCGTGTCGACGGTCGTCGCTGGCTGGTCGACGGGAGGATGAGCGTGGACGACCTCGCCGACGAGCTCGGGATCGACCTTCCCGAGGGGGAGTACGTGACCCTCGGCGGGTACCTGTTCGACGCGTTCGGGCACATTCCGGAGGAGGGCGAGACGTTCGACCTCGCCGACTGGCAGTTCCGGGTGGCCGAGATGGACAAGCGGCGCATCGCCAAGGTCGTGGTGAGACGGACGGGGCCTGTGGCCGACCGGCCGGAGGGGACCGACGCCGACGACCCGGGAACCGAGCACACCGCGGTCGGCTAGCATCGGCAAGTCCTGGGGACGGCGCCGTGCCGCTCCCGGAGTACGGGCTGTGGCGCAGTTTGGTAGCGCGCTGCGTTCGGGACGCAGAGGTCCTCGGTTCAAATCCGGGCAGCCCGACTCGAGAAGTTGCAGTTCAGCGGGGGTTTCGGCCCCCGCTGTTGCGCGTCTGAGGGCTCTCGACGGCGAAATCGGCCCGTTTTGGCGCGATCTTGGCGCGAGTGGATTCGGTTTCCCCTCCGTAGAAGAACCGGCTCTCCAGTCGTTCGGCCGCCGATCTGTCCGCCTCCACCGGTGCCGAGGCGTAGACCGCCAGGGTCATCCGGGGGTCGCTGTGCCCCAGGCGAACCTGAGCCGTCTTGATGTCGACCCCGGACAGGACGAGGGCCGTCGCCGCCAGGCGGCGGAGGTCGTGGAACCCCGCTCCTTCGCATCCCGCCGATCGGGTGGCCGGCAACCAAGCCCGACGACGACGAAAGTGTCCGTGCTCACTCGACTCCTGATGGGCGTCCAGGTGATGAGCTCACAGTTGCTGGCACGAGTTATTGCCTGCCCCCTACCGGTACTATCGAGGTCATGCCCCACTTGCTTATTGCGATGTCAAAGTGGGACAACTCAAGTAGTCGAACACTTTCGATGAATGTCGATTCCTCAATCACGATCTGAAGGCCGATGGCTGGGGTCCGGACCACACAAATCGTTACAAGGGACCTGCTGCTTGCAGCCTTGAACTCGCCAAGAGCGGCCCAAGCCAGACGCCTTCGAAGGCGTGCATGTCGCTCGGGACTCAGCTGTCGAGCGTGAACGCATCCAAGCGACGCTGAATCTCTGATGGGTTCACGCGGAGAGCGCCCAGCAGCACAGCCGCAGGATCCGGTGGCTGGAGTTTGAGAATCTGGGCCAGCACCTCGGGCCCGGTGACCTGGAACTTTCGATGACCTTTGGGCTTGTACGCTTCCTCGAGCACTTTCTTGGCCGCTGGCGTCATCCGGAAGCGATCCTTCTTCGCGACATCTCTGAGCCTGGGCTTCTTCGGCACGGCGTGCATCGACAGTTCGGGTGCGTTTGTGCCGGCTCCCAGGCCCAGGGCTCCCAGGGCTTCGTGGTCGAGCGACTCAAGGGCTTGGCGAGCTTGCTCGAGGCTCACGCCCAATACGACTTCGATCGAATGATCTTCAAACAGGGCGAGCAAGATGTGATCGGTGCCAGTTCGGCGATCACCTCGGCGACGGGCCTCCTCACTGGCCCGCAGATAGATGGCCCAGGCGTGAAGGGTCTCTGGCGCAACGGACTCGGTGGTCATCACGACTCCTTTTTGTATTTGGTATGCACGGATTGGCGGGTGACGCCCAAAGCGTCTCCGATCTGCTGCCAGGACCAGCCCTTTTCCCGGGCCGACGCCACCTGATTCGCCTCGACCCTTTCCGCCAGGCGATGCAGCGCCAACGAAGCGCGCAGCCCAACTGCCGGATCATCGGACGAGAGATTCATGCTGAGCTCTTCGATGTCCATGAATGTCAGTATAGATTGACGCTTGTGATGTCGTCAACCTAAACTGACACAATCAGCCCGGTGGATCTGCCGTCCGAGGGGTGCCCCAAAACATGCGCCCAGACAATTCCGACGAGGTGTCACCTACCACCGGCTCCGTGACCGCCGCCGAATGGGTGCGATAGCTCATCGGCTATCATGAATCCATGGAAGCGGCATCACCCTCGACAGCTGGCAACCTTCTCTTGCTCGCTCGCCAACAAGCGGGTCTCTCCCAGCGTGAGTTGGCAGAGCGAGCAGGGGTGACGCAGTCAGAAATTGCTCGTATCGAGTCGGGCAAGCGTGAGCCGAGCATCCCGACGATTCAGCGAATCCTGGCCGGAGCCGGACTGGAGCTCCGATTCCGCCTCGTGCCTCTCGATGATCACGACCAGGTGCTGAGCGCGAGGGAGGAGCGCCGTTCGCCAGCGGAGCGAGCCGGCGAGTTCGCCCGTCATCGTCGCAACGTGGCAGCTGTCGCGGCGAACGCCAAGTCCAGATGAGCCCTGAACCAGCTCCTTTCGAGCACCTGCTCGAAGTGCTCAATCGCCACGGTGTTCGCTATGTCGTGATCGGTGCCTTCGCTGCCATCGCTCAAGGAGTACCGCTTGGTGCGACCTACGACATCGACTTCACGCCGAGCCGAACAGCAGAGAACTTGACCCGGCTCTCCTCGGCTCTGCGAGAGCTCGACGCCCGCATCCGCGTCGCCGACATTCCCGAAGGTCTTGCCTTCTCCCACGATGCCGACTTCTTGGCGAACGTGGACATGCTCAACTTGGTGTCGGCGGACGGCGCCTTCGACCTGGTGTTCATACCTGCCGCGATGCCCGCCGGTTTTGAGGATCTGGCACCGCATGCCGTCGAGATCCACATTGGGAACCAAGTCGCACATGCTGCCAGTCTTTTTGATGTCATCCGCTCCAAGGAAGAAGCCGGGCGCGAAAAGGATCTGAGGGCCCTCCTGGTCCTACGGCAATTCGTGGCCGAGCAGAGTGGCTCCGGCAACGGCTGAGGGGTTCTGCAGGCGGGCGGGATCACGACCATGCCCTCCAGAGGACTGGCGGGGGCTCGGCCTCACGCCGACAACCCCACTCTCCATCGGTGATCTCGGCCGAGGCCTGCGGGCTGTCCCGAGTTTCGAGAAACTTGATGGTGTCCTCGTTGCACTGATCGCAGATGAAGACATCCCCGTGATCACTGGTGATGCCGCTCCGCTTCGTGAGCTGACACATTCCACACCGTCGCAATTCAGCAGCCATCACGCACGACTCCTTTCTCGATCAGCAGGGTCGGGGTCAATCGACCTCACGGGCAGGAGCGCCCTTTGTCTGATACTGAACCGCCGGTGTTGGCTGGATCTCCCAACTGTAGAAGGAGAGCCACCATGTCCGTACTCGATTCAGATTCGACCATCCTGGCCGCCATCATCGAGGACCACAGCTTCGATGAAGCCCAGGTCGCAGCGGCAGCATTTCTCGCCCGGTACAACGGGCGCACGCTCGATGCCTACCGCTACGACCTACGGACCTTCTTCCAATGGGCCGCCGATGCCCACCTTGACGTACTGGATGCGAAGCGCCCACACATCGAGCTCTACCGCACCGCCATGGAGCAGAAGGGTCTGGCCCCGTCGACCATCGACCGACGGCTGTCGACCGTCTGCGGCTTCTATCGGTTCGCCCACATCGATGGACGGGTGAACGCCAACCCTGCCCAATACGTCCGGCGCCCCAAAGTCCACCCTTCCGAAGGGCGTGGACTGGACCGCCAGGAGCTGGGATCCTTTCTCTTCACCGCTGAACGATTCGACAGGGATCATGCCGCTCTGGCCGTGCTCCTCGGCCTAAACGGGCTCCGGGTCAGCGAGGCCTGTGGGGCCAACATCGAAGATCTGGCCTTCTCCCAGGGACACCGGACTCTCCGAATCATGGGGAAAGGGAGCAAACCTGCAGTGATTCCCCTCGTTCCCAGGGCTGCCCGGACCATTGATCTTGCCATCGGTGAAAGGACAGAGGGCGCGATCCTGCGAAGGAAGGACGGAGAGAGGTTGGACCGGCGGACTGCCCACCGTTGGGTGCGTTCCATCGGCAAGCAGGCAGGGCTCAGTGCCGTCTACCCGCACATGCTCCGGTCTGCGTTCATCATGGCCGCCCTCGATGCTGGCGTTCCCCTCCGCGATGTCCAGATCGCCGCCCGCCACGCGGATCCGCGAACGACCACCGTCTATGACCGCAGGCGGGAGAACTTCGATCGTCATGCCGCCTATGTCGTGGTCGCCTTCGTCGCTGGCGGGTAACCGGTCAGGGCTGCCGTCCGCTCAGGGTCGCTCTTGCCGCTGGACCCAGGTGTCACCTTCAGGCGGTGAACAGCGTCACATCGTGCTGACCGGCGATTGAGCGAGCGACCTCTTCGACAGCCTGTCCCGTACGCTCGGCGGCGATCCTCACATAGAGCAGAAGCGCGAAGAATGAGTAGATCCACAGATCATCGGCCTGCCACCATGCGGCATCATCGAGGAGATCGGGATACACACCCCCATGGATCATGGCGGCGGCAGAGATGGCGTACTTGCTCTTGTAGTGCTGCGTCTTCCCGGTGAAGGGGTGGTCGGGGAGAAGCCGCTCCCGGATCCCTTCACAATCGATGGGATCATTCGGCGTGGCGCCGGACGCCCCGATGGCGTCGGAGGCCAGTTCGAGGAGCTCCTCGGCGGGAAACGTGTTGTGCCGAATGTGCAGAGCGCCAAGCTTGGAGAGAATCTCCTCGGACGGCTCGCCCGAGGCCAGGCCGGCGACGGCGATCCGGATCGCATCGCTCCGATTCTCCGGCGTGGGCTGCTTGTTCGGCGCCATCGCCTCAACGGTAGATCGAAGTGACTGTGCCTGCAGGTATCGGCCTCGAGCCGGCGATCTGGGGCAGGTCAACGTTGGCTGTCTACCTACCACCGCTCCATGGGACGATCTCCGGACTGAGATCGTCGTCGCTTCGCTTCCTGCTGATGCCGTGACTCCTGGACCGGGTCACTGATGATTCCCATACGTTCACGGCGAGCGTGCTTTCGTCGAACCACGGCTCCGAGTGGCTCATCTGGTCGTTTCGTCCAGTTCTTGCGGACCACCTGATCCAAGGGGTCTTCGCCTGGATCGTCACGCCGGGCCGCAAGGGAGAGTTCTTCACGAACTGCATGACGGTAGGCCCGATTTGCTCCGGCCTTCCTTCGGCGGATTGAGTAGCGGGACCGTGCTCCTGTTTCGCCATAGGTGTTTCGGCGATCCTTCTGGTAGCTGAGCACCTTCTTCTCGGCGGGAGTCCGACGGTCGGTCATCTCTCCATGATTGCCCGGAGTTCTATCGTCACGCCAGGTACCTGGCTACTACGTGCTGTCCGTGACCCGCTCATTGGTGTTTGGGGACACCCTCCTACGCGGACGAACTGTTGAAGATTCCACTTGCTCCACCGGGGATGGAATAAGTGGACGCTACTCGTCCGG
>JBEKCS010000062.1:0-23136 GCA_050014755.1 Acidimicrobiales bacterium | reverse complement strand
GGTGTCGCCGGCTGTCGCCACCACGTCGGTGGGTGTGCCGGGCACGGTGGCCGGGGTGACCGCGTCCGAGGCGGTCGATGCCGCACCGGTTCCCGCCGAGTTGATGGCGGCCACGGTGAACGTGTAGGTGGTCCCGTTGGCCAGGCCGGTCACGTCGTCGGTGAGGACGTCACCCACGTCGATGGGCGTCTGGGCCGTGGCCCCGATGTAGGGGGTGATCACGTAGCCGGTGACGGACGATCCGCCGTCGGAGGCCGGCGCGTCCCAGGTCAGTGAGGCGCTGGCGTTGCCGGCGGTGGCCACCACGTCGGTGGGGGCGCCGGGGGGGAAGATGATGTCGATGGGCGTGACCGCGTTCGACGCCGTCGACGCCGTGCCCGATCCGACGGCATTGGAGGCCGTCACGGTGAAGGTATAGGTGGCGCCGTTGGTGAGGCCGTTTACCGTGTCGGAGGTGACATCACCGACCACGACCGGGGTCTGGGCGGTGGCCCCGATGTAGGGGGTGATCGTGTAGCCGGTGATGGCCAACCCGCCGTCGGAAGTGGGCGCGTCCCAGGTCAGCGAGGCGCTGGCGTTTCCGGCTGTCGCCACCACGTCGGTGGGTGTTCCGGGCACGGTGGCCGGGGTCACCGGGTTGGAGGCGGTCGAGGCCGCGCCGGTGCCCGCCGAGTTGGTGGCGGCCACGGTGAAGGTGTAGGTGGTGCCGTCGGTGAGGCCGGTCACGTCGTCGGTGAGGACGTCACCCACGTCGACGGGCGTCTGGGCCGTGGCCCCGATGTAGGGGGTGATCGTGTAGCCGGTGATGGTCAATCCACCGTCGGAGGCCGGCGCGTCCCATGTGAGCGAGGCGCTGGTGTCGCCGGCGGTCGCCATCACGTCGGCGGGCGCCCCCGGGGTGGTGATCGGCGTGACCGCGTCCGAGGCGGTCGACGCCATGCCCGATCCGACAGCATTGGTGGCGGCCACGGTGAACGTGTAGGTGGTGCCGTTGGTGAGCCCGGTCACGTCGTCGGTGAGGACGTCACCCACGTCGACGGGCGTCTGGGCGGCGGCTCCGACGTAGGGGGTGATGACGTAGCCGGTGACGGACGACCCGCCGTCGGAAGCGGGCGCGTCCCAGGTCAAGCCGGCACTGGCATTGCCGGCGGTCGCCACCACGTCGGTGGGTGTGCCGGGCACGGTGGCCGGGGTGACCGCGTTGGAGGCGGTCGATGCCGCGCCGGTTCCCGCCGAGTTGGTGGCGGCCACGGTGAACGTGTAGGTGGTGCCGTTGGCCAGGCCGGTCACGTCGTCGGTGAGGACGTCACCCACGTCGACGGGCGTCTGGGCGGTCGCTCCGATGTAGGGGGTGATCACGTAGCCGGTGATGGTCGACCCACCAGTGGAGGCCGGTGCGTCCCAGGTCAGTCCGGCGCTGGTGTCGCCGACGGTGGCCACCACGTCGGTGGGTGCGCCGGGGGGCCCACCGAGGAGGTTGACGTACGCGGCGGCGGGGAACTGGAGGGGCGACACGCTGACCAGGGCCGTCGTCGAGTCGACGGCCAGGGCCGGCGCAGTCTCGTACGGCGTGCTCGATCCTCCGGTCTGGGGCGGGCCAGCCGGGCTCCCCACCGTGTAGCCGGCGTAGCCGGTCTCGAGGCAGTTGGCCGGGCCATCGCCGGTGGCGCCCCCGAAGACGACCGGGAGGGCGGAACCGAGGTGGAAGTCGGTGACACCGGTCACGCCGACGCCGGCCGTCTCCCCACCGGCACCGGCCGTGGTGAACACGTCACCGGTGTTGAAGGTCGGAGTCGTGAACGTCAGTGCAGCGGCGAAGCCGACGACGGTCTTCGTGGCTTCCGCCCCGGTCGTCGCCTTGCTGATGGTGATGGACGTCGTGCCGTTGATGGCGGTGATGGTGGCATCAGAGGGGAACCCCGTGCCACCGGAGGCCACGGTCTCGCCGACGGACGCCACGCTCTTGAAGTTGCCGGTGATCGTCGTCGATCCACTCGTCCACGTGGCTTTGACCGTGCTCCCGGCGTTGGCCACCGAGATCGTCGGGGTGGTGTAGTCGTAGCTCCCGGTGGCGTTGCCGTCGGTCGACCCGATGGTCTCGGTCCAGCTCAACGTCAGAGGAGTGGTTCCCACCCCACCGGACTCGAGGTTGGCGACGAACGGCCCCGACAGTACGGTCGATGCCGTCCCCGACAGACCGAAGGTCGCGCCGGTGGGCTGCGCGGTGTCGACCGTCGTGTTGGCGTCGAGCTCGGTCACGAGGGGCGCCACCTGGTTGCCGGCCTGCGAATTGGTGCAGTCGATCTCGTAGGAGACCGAAGGACTGGTCGGATTGCCCGTGGGATTGTTGTTGACGGCCCCGGCCACATCGGGCGCGGCGATCATGGCGCCGAGCCCTGCGACCACCAGGAGCGATGCGGCCGCCACCGTTGCCGCCGCCCGCAGTCCGGCCCGGCGGCCGACCCGCCTCCGGCCCTCGTCCACCTGTGCTGGTTCCGACCTCATGGTTACTTCCCCTGCTTCCTTGCCGTAGGTGCGTTCCATAGCGTTCGAACCCCCGTCGCCCCGATGCGGTGGCGCCCCGTCCGGTGACCGGGCCTCATGCGACCGAGATCCCGATCACCGGCGAGTTGAGTTGGTCACCGGCGGCCGAACCGTCGAATGCCGCTCCCCCGTAGGCGAAGACCCCGCCGTCACCGGCGGCGAGCCAGTAGGCGCTGTCCCCGCTGGCCGCGCCGATGCCCACCACCGGCAGCCTCAGCCGGATCCCGGCGGCGGACCCGGAGTTTCCGGCGTCGCCGTAGTTGAGGACCGCGCCGGAGCAGGTGACCATCCAATAGCCGGCGCCGTCGGCGGTGGGGGCGATGCCGACCACCGGGCTGGACAGGCGCTGTTCCCCGGACGAGCCGAAGAACCGGGCGTCGCCGTAGGCGAAGACCCCGCCGTCGGCGCCTACCAGCCAGTAGCCGCCCCCGTCCGGGGTGGTGGCCATTCCGACGATGGGTGCCCCGAGGGTCAGATTGCCGGCGGAGCCGAAGAACCCGGCGTCGCCGTAGGCGAAGACCCCGCCGTCGGCGGCCACCAGCCAGTAGCCGAACCCGTCCGGGGTGGCGGCCATTCCGACGATGGGTGCATCGAGGGTCAGATTGCCGGCGGAGCCGAAGAACCCGGCGTCGCCGTAGGCGAAGACCCCGCCGTCGGCGGCCACCAGCCAGTACCCACCGTGATCCGGCGTGGCGGTCATCCCGACAACGGGTGCGTTGAGCGCGAGATTTCCTGCCGAGCCCTCGAACGGTGCATTCCCGTAGGCGAAGACCCCGCCGTCGGCGGCCACCAACCAGTAGCCGGTGCGGTAGTTGAACCGGTCCTGGGCACTGACCACCGACACCCCGGAGGGTCCGTGGACGGTCACGTTGACCGCGCCGGTCCCGGCCGGGGCCGTCGCGGTGATCCTCGTGGCGCTGTCGACCGTGAACGTCGCGGCGGCTGAACCGAAGTCGACCGCCGTCGCGCCGGTGAAGCTCGATCCGGAGATGGTGACCGACGTGCCGCCGGAGGGCGGACCGGTCGACGGACTCACCCTGGTGACGATCGGCCCGTCCGTGTAGGTGAACGCATCGCCCGGGTTCGCTATCGAGCTACCGGCGGAAGTCACGACTCGGACCGCGACGGTTCCCGCCGTCCCCGCAGGTGCGACCGCGGCGATGGCGTCGGGGGAGAGCTGGGTGAAGCTCCTGGCCGGGGTCTGACCGAAGAAGACCTTCGTGGCCCCGGCGAGATTGGTCCCGTGGATGACCACCGCGGTACCACCGGCCAGCGGGCTGGCGTTGGGGAGGACAGCGCTGATGGAGCCGGCTGGGACGGCGATCGGCACCGAATCCATCACCGGCGGGGTGATCGGCGTGCCGCCGGAGTTGGTGATCACACAGGTGGCCGTCTCGGTGAGGTTGAGCGGAGCACCGATGGTGAGGGACATGTTGCCGGTCTCACCGGGCGACACGGTCACCTCGGTGGCTCCGTTGGAATCCGCAGTGAAGGTGCCGGCCGAGCCGGTCCCGGACGGCGTCGCATGGCCGGGCGAGATGGGGTACGGAGGGATGTTGATCGTGGTGTTGACGGACGACGGTGAGGCGCCCGTCGTGGTGACGCTGGTGGTGAACACGACGGACACGGAGAACCCGTTCAGCTGGGTCGCCTCCGAGGAGAGGTCGAGCTGGAAGCCGTAGTTCTTGATGGTGAAGGTCCCGCCCGGCGCCACCGGATTGGCGGAGATGGTCCCCATGGTCAGTCCGGGGAGCAACGACGGCCCATAGCTCGACGTGCACTGCATCGTGTACTGCGGCGTGTCCGCCCCGGCGGGGGTCGAGCCGCCCAAGGCCGCGAGCGGGACGACCAGCCCGGCGGCCATGGTGACGAGTGCCGCACCGATCTTCGTGGACCGACCTGCCAGCTTGGCTGGACGCTTCATCCGTTCCTCCTCATCATCCGCGATCGACAAACCCCGGTAGGAGGGACTGGTTGCGTCGGTAGACGCATGAGCACTCAAGCGGTGATCCCCAGGGTGTCCCCGGGCCCCCTCACCACCTGCCGCTCACCCCGCCTCTCCCCTAGGCTGCGTCATGGTGTCATGGAACTCGGATTGTCGCAAGCACAACTTCGAATTCTCACATGAAGCGAGCATGATTCTCGTGGAGTCACCCGGTTCCGGTGACCCTCTGGGGCTACCACGGTCAGTTCGCCCCGAGCAGCGCTGATAGCAGGTACAGGGTGCGCACGTGGGAGGTCCCCCGCGCCGGCGGTGCGATCTGCGAGCCCGGCCCTCGGGCCGGGGAGATCCCGTCGATGGTGGTGACCGCCCCACCGCGATGCGGCCGTCATCGATGGCGTTGGCCAACCACTGGGGAGTCCGGTCGGGCTCGGCGACTAGAGCGCCGTTCTCCTTGGCGAGCATGACCGTGTCGAGCGTCGACCATCGGCGTTCGACACGGTCGATCTGGAGCCGGTGACGAGAATCGAACTCGCATAACCTGCTTGGAAGGCAGGGACTCTAGCCATTGAGCTACACCGGCGAGGCGTGGCAATCCTGTCGCGCGTGGTCCGTGGAGGTGAGCGGCCCCACCGTCGGGCCACAGCCGCAGGACTGCAGGTCCAGGACTCTAGCAGCGGACCGCTGACCAGGGTGTTTGCCTCAGGTCGCAGCCCGGATCTCGCTCAGTCCTGCCCGGGTGACCACAGCGGTCCGTCCACGGTGAACCCGGCCGGCGCGCCCCAACGGTTGCGGTAGGCGACCTCGTGGACGGGTCGCCGATCGGCCACTCCCCAGCGGCCCGTCGGGTACCCGAAGCTCACGCAGCAGGCCATGATCCACTGCTCGTCGGTGGGAACCCCCAGGATCTCGAAGGTCTCGGTCGGATACCAAAAACCGAGCACCGCGGTCAGGGAGCTCCCGACCCCGTGGGCCCGGGCGGCCAGCTGGGCGCTCCACACCGCCGGATAGATGGAGCCGCCCGTCGGGTCCCCCTGGATGAACGCGAAGAGGAAGAGCGGTACTTCGGCGAAGTGGTCGGCGAGCCACTGGGCCGAGCGTTGGACCTTGAGCATCTGGATGCTCTCGGGGTCGTCGGGGTCGGCGGCGGCGGCGGCCAGCCGGTCGGCGTAGACCGTGGTCCACAGCTGGGCGATGGCGGCCTGGTACAGAGGTGCGATCCGCCCGATGACCTCCTTGTCGTCGACCAGGAGGAACCGCCAGTTCTGCGTGTTGCCGCCCGATGGGGCGCGGATGGCGGCATCGAGAATCGAGGCCTGGACGTCCATCGGCACCGGATCCGGTCGTACCCGGCGCATGGCTCGTGTCGTGTAGAGCGCCTCGAAGATGTCCACGGTGTCCTCCACAGGGTCCGGCACCGCCGGGTGGCGGTGGGTCGGCCCTCACCGTACTGCCGGACGGGCGTCCGCCCCTCGGGTGCTAAGAACCGGGCCATGGCCGAACGTCGCACCGTGCCGGACGATGTCGTCGAGCTCGAGGTGGGTGCCATCGCCGCCGGCGGGGGGTGCGTCGCCCGCGGACCGGACGGGCGGGTCGTCTTCGTCCGTCACAGCCTCCCCGGAGAGCGGGTGCGCGCCCACATCACCTCGGAGACGACCTCGTTCCTGCGGGCCGACGCCGTCGAGGTGCTCGACCCGTCGCCGGACCGGGTCGAGCCGGTCTGTCCCCATGCCGGGCCCGGTCGGTGTGGCGGGTGCGACTTCCAGCACGTGGCCCTGGCCGCCCAACGCCGACTGAAGGAGGACCTCGTCGCCGAGCAGCTCGCCAGGGTGGCCGGGGTGGACCTGCGGGTCGAGGTGGAGGAAGTCGACGGCGCACCGGGGGGCCTCGCCTGGCGGACGAGGGTGGCGTTCGCCGTCGACCGGGAGGGCATGGCCGGGCTGCGGCGCCACCGGAGCCACGACATCGTGCACGTGGAGGTGTGCCCGATCGCCACCGACGAGGTCAACCGGGTGGCGGTCGGATCCGTGTCGTGGGCGGGCGCCCGCCAGATCGAGGTGTCGACGTCGCCCGACGGGGGCACGCCGGTGGTGCTCGTGGAGACGGGGAAGCAGCGCCTCGCGGGACTGCCCGACGTCGACGCCGGCCTCGTCTGGAAGGGTCGGACCCTGCGGGCGCCCGATCACGTCGACGTCGACGTGCTGGGCAACCGCTTCGAGGTCCACGCCGGTGTGTTCTGGCAGGTGCACCCGGGGGCGGCCGAGGTACTGACCCGGGCCGTTCTGGATGGTGCCGGAGCCCGCCCGGGGGACCGCGTGGTCGACCTGTACGCGGGAGCCGGACTGTTCACCGTCGCACTGGCCCGCGCCGTCGGGCCGGACGGTGTCGTGTCCGCCGTCGAGCGGAGCGGGTTGGCGGTGGCCGACCTCCGGAGGAACGTGTCCGGCTTCCGCAACGTCGAGGTCGCGCGGGCAGACGTGACCCCTGTCCTGGTTGCCCGTCGCCTGGGTCGTCCGAACCTGGTGGTCCTCGACCCGGCCCGGGCCGGGGCCGGCCGCGAGGTGATGGCGGCGCTGGGCGGGCTGGTTCCGGCGCCGAGGAGGGTGGTCTACGTCTCCTGCGAGCCCGCCCCGTTCGCCCGCGACCTGAAGGTCCTGCTCGATGCCGGCTGGAGCCTCCGGTCGCTGCGCGCCTTCGACCTGTTCCCGATGACCGAGCACGTCGAGCTGGTCGGGGTTCTTGCGCCCCCCGGCGCCTGAGGCCGGCGGCGTCGGGCGCCCCCTGGCCGCCGGATTCCCTGCGGCACGACCGGCCTCCGACGACGGAGCCGTCGCAAGGGCCGCTGCTACTCTCGGCCCCGTGCGCGTCCGAACCGTCGGCCTCCTCCTCGTTGCCGGGTTGGCGGTCGCCGGTTGCTCGGGCGGGGCGACGTCTGGATCGCCCACGACCACCGAGGTGCCGAAGCCGGCGGGAGCGGTACCGTCGCCCATCGCCCGCCAGATCTGCTCGGCCGAGGCCCAGGCGGACATGGCCTCCGCCCTGGGCGAGACGGCCACGGTGTCGACCCCGACGTGGACGGACCACCTCTATTCGTGCACGTACGGCTATCCCACGTCGACACCGTCGGGTTCCTACACCGTGTCGGTCAAGGAACTGTCCAGCTGGGACCAGACCTATGCGTACTTCCACGAACTGGCGGCACGGATGGGCAATTCCCGGGATCTGGAGGGACTCGGCCAGGGGGCGTTCCAGACCTCCGACGGCTCGGTCGTCGTGCGCAAGGACTGGAAGGTGCTGCTGGTCGACATCTCGGGACTGCCTCCGCAATTCGGCGTCCCGCCCACCAGCGCGGGGTACGTGGCGGTGACGGTGGCCGACGTCATCCTCGGCTGTTGGGCCGGCGACTGAGCCACCGGCCGGGGAATCCGTCGGACGTTGCCGCCCGAGGACGGGACGGGCCCGAAGGAGGGGCTACCCGACCGTGTCGTGCAGCGTCAGCGAGACGGTCTTCGTCCCGAACCGGGAGGTCACCAGGAATCGCCACTTCCCCGGGGTGAGGACCACGATCTCGGTGAAGTGCCCCGGTCCCACCGTGAGCTGGCGCAGTGGCTCGACCGGAGTGCCCACGGGGCCGGCCACGACGTGGGGATGGGTCGAGGCGATCTGTGACGGCGTGCCGGAGAAGATCAGATGCCACTGGTTGACACCGGCGCTGCCGGGGTCGAAGTAGCTCTCCAACGAGCCACCGTCGGGGAGCTGGGTGATGGTCAGCGACGGGAGCTCGGGCAGGAGCGACTCCCCGCGGGCCGGCGACACCACCTGGCTCACGAACGTCAGCCCGG
Organism: Acidimicrobiales bacterium; assembly: GCA_050014755.1. Lineage (GTDB taxonomy): Bacteria > Actinomycetota > Acidimicrobiia > Acidimicrobiales > RAAP-2 > Bog-756. Next base: position 14,808 of record JBEKCS010000062.1, on the reverse strand, counting down.
CGAAGAGCACCACCGGCAGGAGGACCGAGACGACCACGCCCCACCGGCCGGTCATCCCGCGGCCTCCGCCGACGCTGTCCAGTCCCGACCGACCGAGGCGGGTCAGTCGCAGACTGTTGAGGACCACCAGGACGCTCGAGAGACCCATGGCCAGCGCAGCCACCAGTGGGTCGAGCAGACCGAACGCAGCCAGCGGGATGGCGGCCACGTTGTAGCCCATGGCCCATCCGAAGTTCTGCACGATGACCGCGTAGGTCGACCGGGCCATGCCCACGGCCGCCGGGACACCCTGCAGGTCGTTCCCGAGGAGTGCCACATCGCTGTTGGCCAGCGCCGCCTCGGATCCGCTGCCGATGGCACACCCCACTTCGGCGGCGGCCAGAGCCGGCGCGTCGTTGACCCCGTCGCCGACCATGAGCACCCGTTCGCCGTGGGAACGCATGTCGGACAGGGCGGCCAGTTTGTCCGCCGGGCTGAGCGCACTGCGGGCGTCGGTGATGCCGAGCGCGGCGGCTGCCGCGCCGACCGCCGGGGCGCTGTCACCGCTGAGGATCGTCGTCGGGAGCCCCTCGTCGCGCAGGTGGTCGACGGTCGGTCGGGCCTCGGGGCGGAGCGGTGTCGACACGGACAGTGCGCCGAGGACCCGCCCGTCCCGTTTGACGACGACGACGCTCTCCCCCCGGGCGTGCCAGCGGTCGACGGGTCCGGCAAGTTCGGCGTCGAGGTGCTCGGGCAGTACGCGCCCCACGTCGATCAGGTGCCCGTCGACGGTCCCCGACACCCCGATGCCGGCCACGGCCCGGACATCGGTCGCCGTGGGCACCGGCACCCGCGCGGCCACGGCGCGGTCCGCCGCCTCGCGCACGGCGGAGGCGATCGGGTGGTCACTCGCCGACTCCACCGCCGCGGCCAGGGCGATCACCGTGGCGGCATCCTGGCCCGTCACCACTGCGACGTCGCTGACCGTGGCTTGGCGCTCGGTCAGCGTGCCGGTCTTGTCGAATGCGACGCGGTCGACCCGGGCCAGGCGCTCCAGGGCGTCGCCGCTGCGGACGAAGATGCCCAACGCCGCGGCCCGGCCGCAGCCGACCATCATCGCCACGGGGGCGGCCAGGCCCATGGCGCACGGGCAGGCGACCAGGAGGACGGCCAGGGCGGCCAGGACCCCGCGTCCGAAGTTGCCGACGACGAACCACCACACCACGAAGGTGGCTGCCGCCGCGAGGAGCACGGCGGGCACGAACACAGCGCTGATCCGGTCGGCGATGCGCTGGAGCGGCGCCTTGTCCCGTTGCGCCTCCTCGACCAGGCGCTGCAGCCTGGCCAGAACCGACTCCGCCGCCACCGCACCCACCCTCACCACCAGTACGCCGCTGCCGTTGCGGGTGCCTCCGGTCACCTGGTCGCCAGGCTCCCGGTCGACCGGAAGAGGCTCGCCGGTGAGCATCGACTCGTCGACGGCCGACACGCCGCTGACCACCGTCCCGTCGAGCGGGAGGGCTTCGCCCGGCAGCACCTTGACCAGTGCGCCGACGGGCACGCTCTCGGGGGCGACGAGCTCACCCTCGTCGTTGCCGGCCCGGATCACCCGTGCCGTCGGGGGGCGGAGGGAGAGCAGCGAGTGCAGCGCCGCCGCGGCCCGCTCGCGCACCCGGGCCTCGATCGCCCGCCCGGTCACCAGGATGGCCACGATGATCGGTGCCATGACACCGTGCAGGCGGGCCGCGAACGCGTCGTTTCCGCCCAGGTGGACATGGCGGCCCCCGAGCGCGATCGCCTCCACCGCGGAGACGGCCAGTGCGGCCAGGGTGCCCAACGCGATCAGGGTGTCCATGTTGGTGGCACCGTGGCGGAGGAGGCGAGCTGCGTTGCGGAGGAAGGGCCAGCCCCCGGCGATCTCCACGGCGACGGCCAGGATCAGGACGATCCAGCTGGGTGTGGACGTCTCGGGGGCGAACAGGGCCACTGCCAAGGCGGCGAGGGCCAACGGCCAGGAGAGGACCATGCGTACGACCCAGTGGTCCGGGTCGAACGGGCCGGTGGTCACCGTGTCCTCCGAAACGGGCGATGCCGAGTAGCCCACGGCGGTGACGGCGACGACGAGGTCGTCGTCCCCGGCCAGGTCGGGGTCGTAGGAGACGAAGGCCCGGTGGGTCGCCAGATTCACCGATGCGCTGGCCACTGCGGGCAGCCTGCCCAGCGATCGCTGGATCCTGGTGGCGCACGCGCTGCAGTGCATGCCACCGAGATCCAATTCGGCGGTGGCCAGTTGGTGGTCCTGACCGAGGCGCTCGGGCACCTCGGTCGGCGTGGTCACCATGAGGTCACCACGAGACACTGACCATGGGTCACCATGGGGTGGTCAGCACGGGCCGCAGCCCCTGTCAGCCGACCGGGGTCGCGCCATACCCGGCCTCGGCGACCGCCGCGGTGAGCGCCGCGACGTCGGTCTGTGTCGGATCGAACCCGACCACGGCACGTGCGGACTCGAGGTCCACCGAGGCACTGGTCACCCCGGTATGTTCGGCGAGCGTCTCCTCGATCAGTGCGACGCACGAGCCGCAGTGCATCCCCTCGACGACCAGCTCGACCGAGGTGGTCGTCGGGTCGCCCGCGGCGTGGCTTCTGGGATCGGAATCGGTGGAGGTCACGCCCACCAGCGTAATTGCTGGGCCCCGGGGACGGGACGTCGGTACCTCGAGGGGTGCACAACGCCTGCGGCGATCCGTCGGCCGCTACGGTTTACCCCGTGCCGACCTACGTGGACAAGCAAGCAACCGTCGAGCTGCTGGGGAACGAGTACCGCCAGATCGCCCGACTGTGCGCTCCCCTCACCCCCGAGGAGTGGGACACGCCGACCTGCCTGCCGGGATGGAGCGTCCGCGACGTGGTCAGCCACGTCATCGGGGTCGAGGCCGGGCTCCTCGGCGAACCCCTCCCGGCGGTCGACATCTCGCATCTGTCGCACATGCAGAACCCGATCGCCGAGGCCAACGAGCTGTGGGTGGAGGCACAACGGGGGGCGTCGGGACCCGAGATGCTGGCCCGGCTGGAGGACGTGACCTCCCGTCGGCTGGCCGAGCTCGAGGCGATGGACCAGGAGGCGTTCGACGCGCCGTCGTGGACACCGGCGGGCAAGGACGAGACCTACGGGCGCTTCATGCGCATCCGGCACTTCGACTGTTACCTCCACGAACAGGACATCCGCATGGCCCTCGGGAAGGCCCCCCGCGAGACGGTCGAGGACATGTCGTCGGCCCTCGAGGAGGTAGCCACCGGGCTCGGGTACATCGTCGGCCGGCGGGCCCGCATGCCCGAGGGGGCCCGGGTGCGGATCGACCTGACCGGGCCGGCGGCCCGGACCTTCCTGGTCGAGGTGGCCGACCGGGCTTCGCTGGTGGACGGGTTCGACGGAGCGCCCACGGTCGGGATCGAGCTGCCTGCCATGCACTTCCTCCGGCTCACGGGCGGGCGCCACGATCCCGGGGTCGACCCGGAGGAGGACGTCGTGTTCACCGGCGACCGTCCGCTGGGTGGCCAGTTGATCGCCAATCTCGCCTTCACCATCTGAACCGGGGGCGCTGCTCCTGCCTGGAGCGGAGCCCCCGAGAGAGCATGACGGCCGTACCCGTCATGACGGCCGTACCGGTCGCCGCGGGACGTGGCTGCTCAGGTGTTGTCGCCGGAGGGGCGGCCGAGCTCGGCGAGTGCGTCCCCGTCGAGCCGGTAGCCGGTCCAACCGGTCATCGGACGGGCGCCGACCGACCGGTAGAAGCCGAGCGCCATCTCGTTCCAGTCGAGCACCGACCAGTCCATGCGGGCGTAGCCCCGCAACCGGGCCGTGCGGGCCAGGTCGGCGAACAGGGCGCGGCCCACCCCACGACCCCGGTGCTCGGGCCGGACGTAGAAATCCTCCACGAAGATGCCCGACCGGCCGGTCCACGTCGAGAAGTTGAGGAAGTGGATCGTCATGCCCAGGATCTCGCCGGCGTCGTCGGCCACCGTGGCGAACACCACTGGCGACTCGACGAACAGGGCATCGGTCAGCATGGTCTCGTCCACCTCGACGGCGTCCGGTTCGCGCTCGTAGGCGGCCAGGTCGTGGATGAGCCCGACGAGGACCGGTACGTCCTCGGGGATTGCCGGCCGGATGATCACGGGACGAGGAGTACCCGGCCGAAGGCGCTCCGACTCTCGATGTAGGTATGGGCCTCGCCGGCCTGCTCGAGGGCGAAGCGGCGGTCGATGACGACCTGGAGACGCCCGCCGGCGATGTCCTCGAGGTGGCCGGCGATCATGGCGTGGGCCCGGGTGCCGAGGAACAGCTCCGCCCCCAGGAAGTAGCCGACCAAGGTCTGATTATTGGCCCGCATGGTCGAGATGTCGAGCAGCGACGGTGCTTCCCGACCGGCATCACCGAATGTCACGCAGCGACCGCGGTAGGCGAGGCAGTGGAGACTCCTCTGGAGGTTCGAACCGCCGACCGAGTCCACGATGACGTCGGCCCCCCGTCCGTCGGTCCACCGGCGGACCTCCTCCACGAAGTCGGTCGTCGTGTAGTCGATGCCGTGATCGAGCCCCAGAGCGGTGAGCCGTTCGAGTCGGTCCGGGGAGGACGCCGTGGCCACCACCCGGGCGCCCGCACGTTTGGCGAGCTGGATGGCGGCGATCCCCACGCCACTGGCCCCGGCGTGGACGAGTGCGGTCTCTCCGGCCTGCAGCCGACCGAACTCGAAGAGGCAGTCGTCGGCCGTGCCGAACGGCACCGGCACGCAGGCCGCCTGATCGGTGGGCAGTCCGTCCGGGATCTTCCAGCAGAAGGACCGCCCGGTCACCCGCAGCTCGGCGTGGGACCCGTCCATTCCCACGGTGACCACCCGGTCGCCCTCGGCCAGGTCGTCGACGCCGGCCCCCACTTCCGCCACGACGCCGGCGCACTGGTAGCCCACGATGTGGGGCACCGTGGTCAGCTCGCCACCGAGCCGGTTCAGCGTGTCGCCGCCTTCGATGCTGACCGCCTCGACCCGGACGAGCACCTCGCCCGGCCCGCACACCGGATCGGGCACGTCCTCGTAACGGAAGACGTCCGGCCCACCCGTCTCGTAGTACACCGCTGCCTTCATTCCCACTCCTCCGATCGACCCGCCGCCCACCCTACGCACATCGATGTGGACCCCATGCAGGGTGCGGACGAGGCTCCGGGTCCTGCGCTGGCCCGGTACGGAGCGGCCGATTCCTGCCTCACTGACCGGCCCCGAGCAATACCTGTTGCCATCACGTCCGAACGGTGGTCCGGTGGACCCCGCACCGGTCAAGTTTCTGGCCGCGGGGACCGATGTGTGAGAGATGGTTGAACGCCCTGCATCCGACACACCCGACGCGGGACACACGGTCGCGACGGACGGGCCGGGGCCGGACCGCGTGGCGCTGGGAGAGGCGCTGGCCGCACGGGCCGACGAAATCGGAACGCAGGTGGCTTCGCGGTTCCCCGAGTTCCTCCGCACCGAGGCGTTCGCCTCGTCGCGACTGGGCACGGCGTTGATCGGCCGGTGGCTCGCCACCGATCAGGTCGCTTCCGCCGAGGAGGAGCTGACCCTCTCCCGCCAGGGCCAGCAGGTGGTCCTCATGGAGGTCGACCTGGGCATGGCGGTGAAGGGGTATCTGCACTGGCGAGACCTGTGCACGGCTGCGCTGTGCGAGGAGGGCGCCCGGCTGGGCACCGCCGAGGACCTGGTGGAGCTGGCCTGTGCGGTGGTCCGTCTCAGCTGTGACGGCGGTCTGGTGCGGACGGTGCGGGCCTTCGACGAGACCCGCAGCGTCCTCCAGGACCGCCTGCGCAAGGAGCAGGCCAATCTGTCCCACCAGGCGTTGCACGACGAGCTGACCGGGCTCCCCAACCGCACCCTCCTGGCCGACCGCCTGCGCCGTGCGGCCATGAGCGCGAGCCGATCGGGTCAACGACCGATGCTGCTCTTCCTCGATCTCGACAACTTCAAGGCCATCAACGACCGGTTCGGCCACTCGGCGGGGGACAGCCTGCTGGTGGCCGTGGCCGAGCGCCTCCTCGAGCTGGTCCGGTCCTCGGACACCGTGGCACGGCTCGGAGGCGACGAGTTCGTGATCCTGGCGGAGGAACTGGACGAGCCCATGGTCGCGGCCCAGGCGTTGGCCGAACGGATCAACCTGACCATGCGGGCGCCGGTACCGGTCGGCGACCGGGAGCTGCACACCTCGGTCAGCATCGGGATCACCCAGGTCCCACCGGACGCCGATCCCGACATCTGCCTGGCCCAGGCCGATGCCGCCATGTACCAGGCCAAGCGGAGTGGCCCCGCCCATTTCGAGATGTACAACACGTCGATCGGCGACGAGCACCGACGCGAAGGCCAGTTGGCCGACGAACTCCGCGTCGCCCACAGCCGGGGTGAGCTCAGCCTCGCCTACCAGCCGCTGTTCACCATTGCCGACGGGCGGGTGGCCGGCCTGGTGGGCACCGAGGCCCTCCTCCGGTGGGCTCACCCGGAGCTCGGCAGCGTGCCGCCTTCCGAGTTCGTGCCCATGCTCGAGCGGAGCCGCCAGATCGTCCCGGTCGGCCGGTGGGTCCTCGAGGAGGCGGCGTTCCAGTGCCGCGAGTGGCAGACCCAGGGACGGGGGCCGTCGGACATGACCATGTCGGTCAATGTCTCGGCCCGTCAGCTCCAGGACCCCGGCTTCTACGACGATGTGCTGGACGCACTGGAGAGCTCCGGCCTCAACCCGTCACATCTCGTGCTCGAGGTGACCGAGACCGCCCTCGTCGCGGACATCGCGCAGATCGGCGCCACCATGCAGCGGGTGCGCGACGTCGGGGTCCACCTTGCCCTCGACGACTTCGGCACGGGCTACTCCTCGTTGCTGTACCTGCAGGGCATGCCCATCGATCGTCTCAAGATCGACCGCAGCTTCGTGGCGGCGTTGGTGGACGAGGGCCACGACGGAACGATCATCCGCACCGTGGTCGACCTGGCCCATGCACTCGGGATCACCGTGGTGGCCGAGGGGGTCGAGACGGACGCCGAGCTCGAGGCCGTCGGTGCCCTGGGCTGCGACGAGGTGCAGGGCTATCTGCTCGGTCGTCCGGCGCCGCCCCACCTGCTTTCCCTGGCCGGCGCCGAGCCGGTGTCGACACTGTCCTGACCGCTCAGTCCTGACCGCTCAGTCCTGACCGCTCAGTCCTGACCGCTCAGCGTGCCAGGCGGGCGAACGTTCCCTTCTGGGCCTTGTAGAACGCCGGGAACTCCGCGAACAGGCGGTCGTAGACGGCCACCGCATCGGGGTCCGGCAGGTGGGTCTCGGCCACCGGTACCAGGGAGCGGAGCTCGTGGGGCGCCACCGCTCCGAGCGAGAGGCCGGCGATCAGCGCCGCGCCCCGCAGGTTGGCCAGGACGGGCTGGTCCATCTGCTCGACCGGGCGGTCGAGGACGCTGGCGAAGATCGAGCACCACAGCGACGAGGTGGCACCGCCCCCGACGGCCCTGACCGTGCCCAGGGGCCGGCCCACGAACCGTTCCACGGCCCGGGCCAGCCATCGTGAGTTGAGCGCGACCCCCTCCATGACGGAACGGACCATGTCGGCCCGGCTGGTCCGCAGGGACAGGTTGTGGAATCCGCCACGCGCCCGGCGGTCGTCGATCGGTGACCGCTCGCCGGCGAGCCACGGGGTGAACAGCAGACCGCCGCTCCCCGGGGGAGCGGTTGCGGCCAGTGCAGTGAGTTCGTCGAAGGGCGTAGGTGCCGCGCCGTCGACGCGGTCTGCGTCCAGGCAGCTCCGCAGCCAGTCGAGGGCGCCGCCGCCGGACTCCTGGTTGTTGGCCACCAGTCGCAGTCCGGGCACGATCCCGGGAACGGTCGCCATCTGGTGGATGGGGTCGGTCTTCTTCTTGGGGAACGGGCAGCTGACCCAGCTGGTGGTGGAGACGGCTACGTGGGGCTCGAAGGGAAGCACCGAGCCGGAGCCGACGCACGCCGAGTGGAGGTCGGGTGTGCCGGCGACCACCACCACGCCGCGAGGCAGTCCGAGGTCGTCCGCCACCTCGGGAAGCACGGTCCCGACCTTGCTCGCCGTCGCCTGGAGGGGCGGGAGCTTGCCGGCCGGGACACCGGCTTGCGCCACCAGGACCGGGTCGTACGCCACCGGGTCGGCGACCCGGTTGTCGGTGAGCCAGGCGCCGGCCATCGACGCCGGGGTGGCCGATGCCGTTCCGGTGAAGCGCATCGACAGGTAGTCGACCGGCTCCAGATACCAGCGTGCCGCGTTGGCCACCTCCGGCTCGTCGTGTTCGAGGTGCAGGATGTGCCCGATCGGGTCGGCCCCCGATGTCGAGGGTGCGCCTCCGCTGTGGCGGATCCAGCGCAGCGCGGCCAGCGGGGCGTACCCGGCGACCGGTCCACCCACGACCCGTCGTGAGTGGGGCCCTCCCCGGGTGTCCGACCAGAGCTGGCACGGGCCGACAGGCAGACCGCGGGAGTCGACGGGGACGGTGCTGGCCCACTGCCCGGTGCACGACACGGCCACGATTCGCTCCGCCTTGACCACGCCGGAGTCGACAGCCCGTCGGGCGGCACCGCGGATGAGGTCCCACCAGAGCCCGGCGTCCTGGGTGGCCTGCCCGTCGGCGCCGAGCCGGGTGGGGACGGGCAGGTGCTCGGTGCACGCGATCGTCCCGGTGAGCGACACCAGGCCCACCTTGGGCCCACCCGTCCCGAGATCGACGGCGAGGACCCAGTTGTCCTCCCGCGACACTCCCGGGCCGGTGGTCATCGGCTGCGGCGGCTGCGGCGGCCGGCGACCCGGGGCACCCGCTCAGGCATCGTCGGGAATGGCCTGCTGCTGGTCCATCATCTCGCTCATCATCAGGCGGATGAACTCGTCGGCCTCCTCGGTCATGCCACCCGCCACACCGCCGTACACGGCGCCCGATCGGGGTGCCTCCGCGGCGTGCTCGATCGCGTAGGCCACAGCATCGGCCAGGTCGGCGGCGAACGCGTCGGCCACGCCGGCTCGGGTCTGGGGACGGGTGACCGCCATGTGCAGCGCATTGGGATACTGCTGCCCGTTGAAGCGCCATCCCCGTTCGCGCATCGCATCGTTGACGTGGTAGATGTCGAACTCGTCGGAGGTGAAGCTGAACAAGAAGGTCGGGCTCCCGAGAATCCGGAGCTGGGGGTGGGCGAGGACCGACTCCTGCATGGTTGCCGAGGTGGCGAAGATCTGCTCGGCGTAGCCGCGGTAGCCCTCCCGGCCGAGCTGGATCATCGACGCCCAGGTGGCGGCCAGCAGGCCTCCCGAGCGTGACCCGTCCATGCCCGGCGAGCAGTACTTGCCCCCGCTCCAGTCGGTGTTGAAGAAGTACTGGGCGTTACGCAGGGCCTTGTCCCGGAACGTGAGGACCGAGGTCCCCTTCAGGGCATAGCCGTACTTGTGGGTGTCGGCGGAGATGGAGGTGACGCCCGGCACCCGGAAGTCGAAGAGGGGCACGTCGTAGCCGAGCTCCTGGCCGAAGGGGAGGATCCACCCGCCGAGGCAGCCGTCGACGTGGAGGCCGATCCCGTGCTCGAGGGCGATGTCGGAGAGTGCCTCGATCGGGTCGACAGTGCCGTAGCCGTAGTTGCAGGCCGACCCGATCAGGGCGACGGTCCCCTCGTCCACCGCACCGGCGACCCACTCGAGGTCCACCTGGGTGGTCACCGGGTCGACCGGGGCGGTTCGCAGCTCGATGCCGAACAGGTGGCACGCCTTGTCGAAGGCGGGGTGGGCGGTCTCCGGCTTGATGACGTTCGGTCGCACGGTTGCGCCGCGGGACGTGGCCTGGTCCCGGTAGGCGAGCATCGCATGGCAGATGCTGCCGGTGCCCCCCGAGGAGACCAGACCGACCGGCTCCGAGCCGGTCACCGACTCGGCGTGCAGCAGGTCCAGCGTCATGGCGATGATCTCGGCCTCGAATCGGGTGGCACTCGGGCAGATGTCCCGCTGGAGCGCGTTGACGTGGGAGAAGAGCGAGAAGGCCTCGTTCAAGAAGGCGTAGTGGTCGTGGTCGCCGCAGTACATGGTGCCCGAGCACTTCCCGGTCTCCCACGAGCGGTCCTCGTCTGTGGCCATCGACCGCAGGATCCCGAGGACCTCGTCGCGGGGGAGGCCGTGTTCGGGCAGCGTTCGGTGGACGGGCACGCGGTCGGCGTAGGGAAAGGGGCTCATGGTGGGGACTCCTCGTGCGGACGGTGCCGGCCACGGGACCGACCTGCGCACGGTACAGCGTGAACCGTGTCTTCGTGGACGTGGTGCACCGGGAGGCCGGTGTGCCCTCCGACCTGGGACGATGGCAATCAGTAGCCACTGGATGCATTCAAGCTTCGATGAGCCAGGGTCGATACCTTTTCGTGGAATGGATCTCGTCGCCGGTAGCGATCGAATCAGAAGACGACGGGACGCTGAGCAGGGTTCTCGTCGGGAGGATCGCGTCCGTGACCCTCATCGCGTGCGGCATCCTGGTCACCTGCTCCGAATTCGCCTCACCCGGTTCCTACTCGACCATCCCGGTCGTGGTCCTGGGCCTTTCCACCCTTAGCTCCGGGATCGCCACCTGGTGGATCCCCTGGGGTCGGATGGGACGGTGGGCCCCGCTCGCACTCGTCCCCTTCGGCTTCGTCTCGTTGGACCTGGCCTACATCTATGCCGAGCGGAACAGCTTCGACCTGGCTGTCGGGTTCGTGCTCATCTTCGCCCTGGTGGGGCTCAGCCTGCCCCGGTGGACCGCAACTCGGCTCGCCCCGCTCCTGCTCGCCGCCTACCTGGTGCCACTCGTGGCGACACCGGGCCCCGTCTCCTCCATCGGGCTGGGGTCGGCCATCTTCGTGGTCCCCGTCTGCGTCCTGCTCGGCGAGGCGATCGCCTGGGGGATGCACCGCTACACCCTGGCCGAGGGCGAGCTCGCCGAGAGCGCCGCCAGCATCCACCGACTGTTCGACCAGGCACCGATCGGGATCACCAAGCTGGACCTCGACGGGAGGTTCCTCGAGGTGAACCGGGCCTTCGGGGAGATCCTCGGGTACGCCCCCGAGACCCTGGTCGGCTCGTACCTGCGGGACCTGACCCATCCGGACGACCGCTCCGTCACCGAGGTGGCCATGGGCGACGTGCTGTGCGGCCCGGACGACCGTCTCTTCTACGAGAAGCGCTACATCCATGCCGACGGACACGTGGTCTGGGCGGCCGTAAACGGCTCGGTCGTCCGTGACCCCCTGGGCCAGCCCCAGTTCCTGGTCGGCCAGGTCGAGGACATCACCGAGCGTCGGGCGCTGCGCGAGGAGCTGGCCCTCGGTGCGGTGACCGACGCGCTCACCGGACTGCCCAACCGGACACGCTTCATGGATCACCTCGACTCGGCACTGGACCGCGCCGAGACGAACGGAAGGCATGTGGCGCTCCTGTTCCTCGACCTCGACCGGTTCAAGCTGGTCAACGACGGGATCGGCCACGACGCAGGTGACCGCCTCCTGCGCCAGGTGGGGCAACGGCTCCAGAGCGCGCTCCGCTCCGGTGACTTCCTGGCCCGGTTCGGGGGCGACGAGTTCACCGTTCTGTGCGAGGTGTCGGGCGAGGACGAGGTGATCGAGATCGTCAACCGGTTGCGACGGTCGATGGCCACCCCGATCACCGAGGGCGGATTCGACCAGTTCGTGACCTTGAGCATCGGCGTCGCACTGTCCACATCGGCCACGATGCTCCCGTCACTGCTCCTGCGGAGCGCCGACATCGCCATGTACCAGGCCAAGCGGTCGGGGCCCGGGCGCTACGTCGTGTTCACGGAGCACGACGACGACGTCGCCGGTCACAGCCTGCGGACGTCGAACGAGCTGCACCGGGCCATCCACGAGTCCCAGCTGGTCATGCACTACCAGCCCTTCGTCGACCTGGAGGAGCTCGGTGTCGTCGGCACCGAGGCGCTGGTGAGGTGGCAGCACCCCGTCCGGGGCCTTCTCCCGCCGTCAGAGTTCATCGAACTCGCCGAGGAGTGCGGTCTGATCGTGGACCTCGGGACGTGGGTCCTCCGCGAGGCGTGTCGCCAGGGATCGTCGTGGGTCGCCGACCGCCTGGCCCGCGGCGTGCCGGGTCCCCTGCCGTGGATGGCGGTGAACATCTCCCCCCAGCAGCTGGCCGTGGACGGATTCGCCGAACTGGTCTCCTCCGTCCTCGACGAGACCGGCCTCCCGGCCCAGCAGCTCTGTCTCGAGATCACCGAGGGCGCTGTCCTGCGGGACCCGCCTGCGGCCATCGCCATCCTCCGGGCGCTGCGAGACCAGGGTGTCCATTTGTCGATCGACGACTTCGGCACCGGCTACTCGTCCCTCAGCTACCTGAAGAAGCTTCCGGTCGAGGTCCTGAAGATCGACCGCAGTTTCATCGAGCACCTGGAGACCGACCCTGACGACCGGGCCATCGTGGAGTCCATCGTGGCCCTCGGACGCACCCTCGGCCTCGAGGTCGTCGCCGAGGGGATCGAGCGTCCCGGACAGGCGATCGAGCTGGCCATCCTGGGCTGCCACCTGGCCCAGGGGTATCTCTACGCCCGGCCCACCGATCCGAGCGACATCGGCCCGAGCCTGCCGACTGCGATCTCGGAATGGGGCAGGATCATCCATCCGGAGCCGGCGAGGGCCATCTGAGCCGATCAGCGAGGTCGGGGCCCGATCGGTGCCGTCACGACCGCACGAGCCTCAGGGTCGTCTGCCGTTGGGCATCAGCTGGTCGAGCCCCCACTGGTCGATGGAATTGAGCTGGACCTCGGTGCCCGTGGACTCCACGATCCGGTTGCCGCCCACGTAGATGGCCGTGTGGTACACCGACGTCCACTCCGTCGGGTCGGTTCCCCAGAACACGAGGTCCCCGGCCTGGAGCTGGGCGAGCGCCACCGGGACGCCGGCCGTCTCGTACTGGTCGTCCGCCACCCGGGCGAAGGTGATGCCGGCCCCGTGGGTCCACGAGGCCAGGGCGAGTCCGGAGCAGTCGTAGCCGACGGGGCCGTTGCCGCCCCAGATGTACGGCTTGCCGAGCTGCTGGAAGGCGAAGAGGACGGCCTGGTCCCCGGGGGTGACCGGCTCGAACACGAGTGTCTGGGCCGACGGTGTCCGCCCGGCGGCATCCCCGAAGGCCTCGGCCGTGCCGTTCTGCGAGAAGACCCAGTAGCCCCGGCCGTCCCGGGTGGTGACCAGCCGCTCGACCGGCTCCCCGGTGGCACCAGCCGCCGATCCGTAGAATCCGGCGTCGCCGAAGGCGAAGACCCCGCCGTCCGCAGCCACCAGCCAGTAGCCCCTGCCGTCGGGGCTGGGGGCCAGGCCCACGATCGGCTGATCGAGCGTCAGGTCCCCGGTCGACCCGTAGAAGCCGGCGTCGCCGAAGGCGAAGACCCCGCCGTCCGCAGCCACCAGCCAGTAGCCCCTGCCGTCGGGGCTGGGGGCCATGGCCACGACCGGCTGATTGAGGATCATCCCCCCGGTCGACCCGTAGAAGCCGGCGTCGCCGAAGGAGAAGATCCCGCCGTCCCTGGCCACCAGCCAGTAGCCCCTGCCGTCGGTGGTGGAGGCCATGCCGACGATCGGCTGATTGAGGATCATCCCCCCGGTCGACCCGTAGTACCGGGCGTTGCCGTAGGCGAACACCCCGCCGTCGCTGGCCACCAGCCAGTAGCCGCCGCGGTCGCCGGTCGGCTCGGCGGCGACCAGGGGCTGGTTGAGCGGTCCCGCGGGCGAGCCGAGATCGGGGACGCCGAAGGCTTCGACGGGCCCTCCCGGGGTGACCAGCCAGAAGGCGTCCGAGACGGGCGAGGGCAGCGAGTGGGCGACCGGTGAGGCACCGGCCACCGCACCGGTCACGGCGGTTGCGGCCATCCCCGAGAGGACCATGGTCCACAGGACCGTCCCCGAGAGGAGGAGGGCGGTGATCCGGGAGGGTGACCCGGAACGACTGCTTCGAGCCAGGCGCATGGTCGGACCCCCGGACGCGACGGTGATCGACCTGATCACACGCATAGTGGTCATATTACCACCCAGTGCGTTCAATAGGCCATGGGCCGGTCAGCCGACCGTGGCGATACCCCCGTCGACGGGGATCACCGCGCCGGTGAGGTAGGCGCCGGCTCGCGACGCGAGGAAGATGGTCACACCGGCCATGTCGTCGGGCCGGCCGATCCGCTTGAGCGGGGCCGATTCGGCGATCTGGTCGCCGAAGGCGTCGAGAGTGGCGGCCATCATCTTGGACTCGAACGGCCCCGGGGCCACGGCGTTTACGGTGATGCCGGGGGCCAGGTGGCGTGCCAGGTGGCGGGTGAGCTGGTGGACGGCGGCCTTCGACGACGAGTAGGAGTACGACTCGAGCACCGGCACGTGGATGCCGTCGATCGAGCCGATGTTGATCACCCGGGCCGGGTCGTCGGGGGTCGACGCCGCCCGGAGGAGCGGAAGGAAGAACTTGGTCGTGTGGAACACCCCCTGCACGTTGAGGTTGAGCACCCGGTCCCACGATGCCGTGTCGTGCTCGGCGAGCGGTGCCCCCCACGTGGCGCCGGCGTTGTTCACCAGGACGTGCACCGCCTGGTGGTCGGCGGCCACGGCTTCGGCGAACGAGCGGGCCCCTTCCTCGGTGGAGAGATCGGCGGCCAGGCCGGTGCACGTGCCGTAGGCGGACAGTTCGGTCACGGTGGCCTGGACGGCGTCGGCCTTGCGCGAGGCGATGACCACGTCGGCACCGGCGGCCACGAAGCCGCCGGCGATCAT
>JBEKCS010000061.1:0-23217 GCA_050014755.1 Acidimicrobiales bacterium | reverse complement strand
TGGCCATCGACAGGTAGGGCACGTACTCCTTGGTGAACTTGCCCTGGTCGGCCAGCCACGCCGACCGGTAGGTGAGCAGACGGGCCGCCTCGATGTCGACGGCGACCTTGGCGATCTCCCACTGGATTCCCTGGAAATCGGCGATGGTGTGGCCGAACGCCTCGCGGTTCTGGACGTACTCGGTGGCGTACATGAGGGCGCCCTCGGCCAGGCCGATCCCACGTGCGGCCACGATGGGGCGCATGGCGTTCAGTCCGAGCATGGCCAGGCGGAAGCCACCCACCTCGCCGATCACGTTCTCCTTCGGCACGTGCACGCCGTCGAGCAGGAGCTCGCCGGTGTCGACTCCTCGCACGCCCATCTTGTGGTCGGTCCTCCCCACCGACACGCCGTCCCAGCTCCGCTCGACGATGAAGGCGGTGATCGAGTCGTGCGCCCTCGACGCCGGATCGCCGGTCTTGGCGAACACGGTGTACCAGTCGGCCTGGACCACGCCCGACATCCAGCACTTGGTGCCGGTCAGCACCCAGTCGCCCTCGTGCCCGGGCCGGGTGTCCGGCACGGCACGGGTCCGCATCCCGGCGACGTCGCTACCGGCCTGGGGCTCGGACAGTCCGAACCCCGATCGCAGCTCACCACTGGCGATCCCCGGCAGATAACGCTGCTTCTGTTCGTCGTTCCCGGCGATCAGGATCGGCCCCGACGGCAGCCGGGTCAACAGCAGCATCAACGCCGCCGTGTTGGAGTACTTGGCCACCTCCTCGATGGCGATGGTCAACCCGAGGATGCCCGCCCCGGAGCCGCCCAGCTCGGTGGGGAGGCACAGACCGAGGAGATCGGCGTCGCGGAAGGCGTCGAAGATGTCCTGGGGGTACTCGCCGATGGTGTCGATCTCCCGGGCCCGGGGCTTGATCTTGTCCCGGGCCAGGCGACGGACGGACTCCTGGAGGTCGGCGAGTTCGGGCGAGAGGTCGAAGTCCACGAGCGACGAGGCTACCTGAGGCGACGAGCGGGGCCGACCTGTCCGACCATCGCTGTACGTGAGCGGTGCGTGAACGGTACGTGAACGGTACGTGAGCGGTACGTGAGCGGTACGTGCCAAGGTCGGGGCCCGGGCCCGGCACCGGTCAGGGGTCGAGGAAGGCCGGCCCTGTTCCCCGGGCCCGTGGCCACCCGGCTGCCTCGAAGTGCTTCGCCCATTCGCCGCGCCCTGTCTCCCGGAGCCGATCGAGGTACCGGGCGACGTCGACCCGGGCGTGCCAGGGTCCGCCACCGGTCAGTACGGTCCACAGTGGATCGACCCCGTGCGTCGACCGGCTGAGCGCGTCGCTCCCCCACTCCGACAGGTCGGCCAGCGCGGCGCGCACCACGTCGGGATGGTCGCCGGCGACGTCGTGCTGCTCGTAGGGATCGGCCTCCAGGTCGAAGAGCAGCACCTCGGGGAACCCGTGGAACGCGTCGTGGTAGGTGCGGATGCAGATCCACTTCCCGAACCGGACGGCACGCTGGGCGGTCCACGCCGCGTGGGAGAGCACCAGATGGTCGCGCCCGCTCGGACGTCCGGCCATCAGGTCGGCGGCGAACGAGGCGCCGTCCCACCCGTCGGGGACGACCCCGCCCGCCAGCTCGAGCACGGTCGCCATCACGTCGATCTGGTAGTGGAGGCCCGTCTCCACGCGGGGCATGACCCCGCCCCCCGCGTCACCCAGCCCGGGCCACGCCAGGATCAGCGGCACCCGGGTGGTGAACTGGTCGGCCGTCTGGTGGTCGCAGTAGATCCCCAGCTCACCGAGGTTCTCGCCGTGGTCGGCGGAGACCATCACCGCTGTCTCGTCGGTGAGGCCGAGCCCGTCCACCATCTCGAGGACCCTGCCGACGTGGTGATCGGCGAAGCGGACACCGGTGTCGTAGCCGTCGTAGACCCGGCGGACGTCGTCCATATCGGCGACCTGCACCGGCTGGCGGGACCACCGGTCCCACACGTCGCGGGGGCCGAACCCGGCGAGCTCCTGGGCCGAGTGCGGGCCGGGCAGGAGCCAGTGGGCCGCCCGCACCTCCTCGGTCAGCCATGAGGGGACCGGGTCCCCGGCGAACGGTTCGCCGAACGAGGCGGGCGTCCGGTAGGGGGTGTGCGGATCCCACAGGTGCACGTGGAGGAACCAGTCCCCGCGCCATGCATTGCGGACCAGCCACTCCTCGGCGACAGCCGCCACCTGGTCGGCGGTCTCGGTGCCCCGGGTGCCGATGTTGATGCACTCGTTGAAACCGGCCTCGAAGTGGTACGCCGAGTGCCGCTCGGCGAACGTGCTGATCGACGCCGTCCACACCCCCTGGTCGCGCAGCGGTGCCATCCACCCATGGGTGGCGGCCGCCGTGCGGAAGCCGCGGCGCCGCCCCTCGGGGAAGGGATCGGTGCCGATGCCACCGTGGTTGACGACCCCGTTGCGGATCCCGAACTGCCCGCTGCACAGCGCCGAACGGGAAGGGAGGCACGGGGTGTCCGATGCGTGGACGTTCTCGAAGCGGATGCCCCGCCGGGCGATGGCGTCGATGGCCGGACTGGTCGCCCGCTCATAGCCGTAGCAGCCCAGATGGTCGGCCCGCAGGGTGTCGATGTCGAAGTAGATCAGCCGCATGACAACCCTCGTGACATCGTCCAGTCACCCTACCGTGGGTTCCCGCTCGGCACGGGAACCCACGGGAACCCACGGGGGCGGCACGGGAACCCACGGGGGCGGCACGGGAACCCACGGGGGCGGCACGGTCGACCCCCTCCGGTCCTGCGTCACCGTGTGCCGGCGCGGGGCGGTCGGGCGCACCCTCAGTGAATGACGGCTTGGGTGATGCGCAACGGCCGGGTCCCGTGCAGTCCGAGCGGCCGGGCCGGCATGCTCAGCCACGCCTCGGTGGCAAAGACCAGGAGGCACTCGTGCCAGATGGGCCACAACACCACCCACCCGAGGTGCCGGAGCTGACGGAATCCCACGGTGAGCACCGCCTGGAGCGCCATGAAGACGATCTCGGCCAGGACGTAGCCACCCATGAAGATGAGGATCACGTTGCGCTCCGTGCCCTCGAAGACCGCGGTGAGGAGGAGGTAGAGCGGTAGGAGCAGCCGGGCCGGGGCGAACGCGCACTTGACGAACTGCTGGGTCTGGTTGAACCACACCTTCGGGGTGGCCACACCGGCGCGGTAGGGGCCGTGCCTGGCCTGGTTGTGGTGGACGGCCCGGCCCCACCGCACCCGCTGCTCCCGTATCTCCGGGTAGGTCGGCGGGACGTCCTCGTAGATGACGATCTTGGTATCCATCCACATGCGGTACCCGAGCCGGCTGAACCTGAGTGTGAAGTCGCCGTCCTCCCCGTTCATCCCGACGGTGAAACCGCCGAGGTCCACGGCCGGCTGGCGGCGGAATGCGGTGAACACGCCCGGGACCACGTTGACCCCGTCGACCGTCTGGATGGTGTGGTGGTTGAGGCCGAACTGCTTGAGCTCCTCGAAGAGCCGCAGGTAGGGGAAGACCGACCGGGGCCCGGCCCGGGGGAAGCACATCGGCTCCACGAGTCCGATCTGCGGGTCGGCGAACCACCGGGGCGTGTAGTACAGCGACCACTCGCCGATGATGGTGTCGGCGTCGATGCGCACCACGATGTCCGACGTGGCCAGGGCCAAGGCGGCATTGAGCGACTCGGACTTGCCGCCGTGGCGACCGTCGAACACCTGGCCGGTCGCGTGGCGGAACCGGGCCATGGTGGCGAGGGCCACCTCCCTCGTCGAGTCGACGGACCCGTCGTTCATCAGGATGACCCGGATCGGGCCGCCGTATCGGGCCGCCGCCAGGTCGATGGCCTCGAGGGTGGCCTCGATCACCTCCTCCTCGTTGTACGCAGGGATGATGACGTCGATCGGGGGTCGGTCGTCGCCGACCGGCGGGTCGGGCCGGACGGAGAACCCGTTGACCATGCCGAGCAGGACGGAGCGGACGACGAACGAGCCCTCGGCGAACGGCACGGGGAGCACCAGAGCCAGCGCGGGCCGGTACTCGGGGTTGGCCTGGTGGAAGATCCACAGCAGCCCGACCATGCAGATGGCCATGGCCGCCACGGTCACCGCCAGCAGGGTCAGGGCGTCGGACGCCCGGGGACGCTTGACGAAGGGCACGGCACTCGGTCGGGGAAGCGCGTAGTTGAGGTACTCCATCCGGGTCATGGCCAGCACGGCAACGCCGACGGCGGCGAAGTTCCCGAACAGCGTCGTCGGCGCGACCGGGGCACCGACCAGGACCTCGGCGACAGTCAGGGTGGCGTCGACGAAGACCATGACCCCGAGGTAGACGAAGGCCTGGAACGCGACGAGGAGCCGTCGGGCCGGGCCGCCGCGTCCGACGACGGCGAGGGTGAGGATCGTGCCGAAGGTCAGGAACCGGAGCCCGAGCGTGAATCCGGACAGGTAGCCGGCGACCTCGGCAGGCGACCGCACGACCGACAGGCAGATCCGGGTCACCAGGTCGGCGTAGGCGGCGTCGGGGCTCCACCCTCCCCGCAGCGAGTGGTACCCGATCATCAGGGCCAGGAACAGAAGACCGAACGCAGGCACCCGCCAGTACGAGGGCAGACGGGGCTTCGGCAACAGCACCAGCGCCAGCCCGTCCCCCTGGTCGTCGTCGCAGTGCATGCGCAGCGGATACGCCATGAACACGAGGAGCAGGCCATCGGCGGCCAGCAGGAGGAGGAGCGGCCGCACACCGTCGAGTAGTGAGAAGTTCATGTGACTGCGGTGCTCGCCCCTGGTCGGTGTCCACGCGACGGGTTGCCGCCCGTTTCGACGGACGACCACCCCTCGGCTCGAGGAATCCAAAATATCACTCTGAGTGTGCACACGTGCACTTCTCGTGAGTATTCGCTACTCTACCAGGCGGGGCAGGGAGCGCGGTGACCGGAAGACGGCCGCCGGCCCTTGCAGAGCGAAGGGCAGGGACATGGCCAACACGGAGTCGTTCCACGCGGGTTCGGGCGCACCGGCACGATCGGGGTGGCCGACCGGAGGTCCCCGTCGGCGGCCTCCGGGGTGGCCGAAACGTCAGGACCTTCGGGGACTTCGGGTCCTTGTGGGCGGGCGCGAGCCGCGGGACGTCACGGACCAGCGCGAGCCGCGGGACGTCACGGACCAGCGCGAGCAGCGGGACGTCACGGACCCGTGGACGGACGGCGCGGCATGAACCTGATCATCTGCTCACTCGACACTCTGCGCGCCGACCATCTGAGCTGTCTCGGGAACGAGCGGGGACTCACTCCCAACCTCGACCGGATCGCCCGGGAGGGCGCGCTCTTCTCGCAGGCGTACGCGACCGACATCCCGACCCAGCCGTCGCACACCGCCCTCTTCACCGGGCAGTTCGGCATCCGCAGCGGGATCGTGTCCCACTTCCACCCGGCCGCCTACCTGCCCGAGGAGACGCTCTGGCTGCCGTCCCTTCTGCGCCGGAACGGCTACACGACCGGAGCGGTGGACCACCTCTTCGCCATGAAGGACTGGTTCATCCGGGGCTACGACGACTACCTGCCGCCGCCCGGGCGGTCCCGCTCCCCCGGGTCGGTCATCAACGGCATCGGGCTCCCATGGATCAGCGAGCACCGGGACCGCGACTTCTTCCTCTTCCTCCACTTCTGGGACGCACACATCCCCTACGTCCCTCCCTCGCCGTTCAAGGAACGGTTCTCCCATGGCACGGCGGGGCGGATCGATCCGGATATCACGGCGAAGCTCGAGGGGCGTCCGAGCTACCCGCTCTTCAAGCAGAACCTCTACGACTTCCTCGACGCCATGCCGAACCTCGACTACATCGCCGACCTGTACGCCGCAGAGGTGGCCTACCTCGACTTCGAGATCGGGCGCATCTTCCACCACCTGGAGGTCGAGGGCCTCCTCGAGGACACGATGGTCGTGTTGTTCGGCGACCACGGCGAGAACATGACCGAGCACGACTCGTGGTTCGACCACGCCGGGCTCTACGACTCGGTCACCCACGTACCGCTCCTGATGTGGGCGCCGGGTCGGATCCCGGCCGGTGAGTCGGACGCCATGGTGACGCTGGTCGACGTCCTGCCGACGGTCCTCGAGACGCTCGGCTTGCCCGAGGCCGAGGGCATCGACGGTCGATCCCTCCACCCGCTCATGCGGGGCGAGACCGCCACCCACCGGGACGCCGTCATGCTCAGCGAGGCCACGTGGCAGGCGTCGCGGGGCCTGCGAACCCCGGACTGGAAGTACATCAAGTACGTGCAGTCCACCATCTATGGGCGCGATGGGGTCGAGCTCTACGACGTGAGGGCCGACCCGCACGAACAGCACAACGTGGCCGAACTCCATCCCGAGGTCGTCGAGGAGCTCGGTGCGCGGCTCAACCACTGGGTGTCCGCCCAGTTGGCCGGCCGGCCGGACCCGATGCTCTCGGTGATCGATGCGGGGCTGCCCGCCGTGGCCCGGCTCAACGACGTGATCGCCGGACTCACCCGGCCCCGCAACGACGTCCCCACCCCGTCGTCGCCGGAGCTCCAGCTGGTACCGCTGGTGACCGCGGCCGCAGGAGGCCAGGGCGGCCCCGACGGACCGGCCGGCCCGAACGATCACCTGGACCCTTCGCCCCAGGGCGACGGCGGCCGCTTCGCCCCGAGGAACCCGCACCGCCGGAGATTGCGGAGCGTACGGGGCATCGTGGCCGGCGCGCTCATGGTCGGGGCCATGGTGCTGCTCGGCGTGGCCGTCAACGACCTCATGCTGTCAAACCCACTGTCGGCGTCCGGGGAAGTGGTGCCCGCACAGTCGGCGGAGCTGAACATGCCGGCAACGGGTGTGGTGGCCTCCATACCGGTCCACGTCGGTGAGGTGGTCCACGTCGGCGAGGTCCTGGCCAGTCAGGACACCACCGCTCTGGCCGCCCAACTCGCCACCGACCAGACCGACCTGGCCGCCGATCAGTCATTGCTGCAGCAGGAGGAGTCGGGCTCGGCGTCCCAGTTGGCCCAACAGGTCCAGCAGTTGAAGAACGACGTGACGACGGCCCAGCTCCAAGCTGCGTCGGCACAGCAGAAGTTGACCCAGGTCACCTCGACGGCCGGCGCGTCGGTGTCGGCGGCCCAGGCCCAGATCCAGGTCGAGCAGTCGCTGCTCGCCTCCGATCAGCAGACGTACTCGGACAATGTGCCCCTCTGCGTGTCGGCCCACCCGCCGGCCACGTGCGCCTCCAACCAGCGCCAGATCCAGGTCGACCAGGGCAACTTGACCGCCGCCCAGAACGCCCTGAGCGAGGCCACCGCCAATCAGCAGTCGACCGTCGGCTCGGCGCAGGATGCGGTGACGCAGGCCAACGCAGCCGTCGCGTCGGCACAGGCGGCCCTGGCCCCGGGAAGCACGCCGACCAGCCCGCAGAGCATCGCCACCATCCAGGCCCAGATCCAGCAGGAGACCTCGGCCATCGCCACCGACAGATCCCGTCTGGACCAGGCAGTGCTGACCGCACCCTTCGACGGGGTGGTCTCGGCCATCGACGGCACGGTGGGTGAGGTGGCGTCAGACGAGGGCGTCCGGCAGGCGACGCCGGCTCCCTCGGTGGCCCCGTCCGAGTCGACCGGGATCCAGATCTTCCCGCAGGGTCCACAGAGCGCCAACACACCGAGCCCGTCACAGGCCTCACTCATCACCCTCGACTCCCTGCAGAACGAGATGGTCGTCCAGGTGCCGGAGACCCAGATCGGCGAGATCCACGTCGGGCAGGAGGCTCAGGCCACCATGCCCGCGGTCAAGGGATCCCACCTCACCGTGACAGTCAGCCAGATCGAGCGGACCCCGGTCATCGAGTCGAACGAGACGTACTTCCGTGTCGATCTGATCAGCTCGTCGAAGGATGCCGACGAACTCGCCTACCACCCGGACTCCGCCGGGAACCCGATCCCGGGATCGCCGATGGTCGGGTTCACGGTCGACGTGAGCTTCTGACGTCCGGTCCGGTCCGGGCCGGGACGAGGGGACGAGGGGACCGGCGGACGAGTGGACGAGGGGACGAGGGGACCGGCGGACGAGTGGACGAGGGGACGAGGGGACCGGCGGACGAGTGGACGAGGGGACGACAGATCGGCCCGAACACCTGGGGACGGTGACGCCTGGGGACGGTCACGCCTGGGGACGGTCGCCGCCGTGTCGGCCGCCGTCGCCCATCGGTCTCCCCAGTCGTGCCGTGATCTTCGCCGCCAGCCATGACGAGGCTGGCGCTTCCACGGACTCAGCCGGAGCGCCGGGCCCGCCACCGCGGTGAGCGGCGGGATGGCCGGTGGTGGTCAGGCGAGGACGATCCCGGTCCCGACCCAGCCATCCCGGTCCCGCCTCAGCCATCCCGGCCCCGCCTCAGCCATCCCGGCCCCGCCTCAGCCATCCCGGTCCCGCCTCAGCGTCCGCCCCCACCGCAATGCCGCCGACTCACGATCCCACGAACGGATACCCGAAGTAGGGGTTCTGGCCGAGGGCGATGAACTGGTCGAAGCCCAGGTTCCCCGGGTTGTTCACCAGGGTCCAGTCCGAGTCGGACATCGAGTCGTAATAGAGGACCGCCCTGACCTGCGGGAAGGACACCGGGAGGACGGACGCCAGCTGAGCCAGGTAGGCCTGTTGGTCGGTGGTCGCCGCCGTCTCGCCGATCATGAGGGGTTTGTCGTGGGTCACCCAGTAGTCGTAGAAGGGGAGGAACTGGCTGGTGGTGGCCGCAGGATTCTGCTTGCGGTCGTAACCGTCCCAGGCGATCCAGTTCACGTACGAGTCGCCCGGGTAGTAGGCGGAGGAGTAGGCCGTCCCGTTGATCGACGGGCACCAGACAAAGGCCACGTTGGTCGCCCCCTGGGCCTGGAAGATGGTCCAGATGTGCTGCCAGGCCTCGATGTAGCCGGTGGACCCGAGCGTGCCGAGGCAGCCGCTGGTCCTGGACAGGTTCGTCAGGTTCATTTCCCAGAACCACCGGAGGAAGAGCGGGCGGCCGTAGGCCTTGAGCGCGTCGGCGTAGGAAGTGATCAGCGCGTCCTGGCTGCCGTCGACGATGGAGGCGTCGGACACGCACGTCCAGTCGATCATGGGGGTGGCACCGGTGCTGGCCAGGGCGGCCAGCGTCGACACCTTTACCGGCGTGGCCCACGGTTGGTACACGTGCACCAGACCGAGTGGGCGGCCGATGGCACCGTCGAAGTTGCCGATCTGCGCCAGCTCCTGGCGGGCGTCGGACTGGGCCTCGACCTCACCCTCGTGCGGGGCGACGAAGGCACCCAGATAGGCGCTATGGGTCGGGATGGCGGGCGGGGTGAGTGCGCCCACCGCGCCCATCTGCGGTGCGGCGACGCGGGACTGTCGGACCGCCGGAGGACTCGGCACCGATGCCGCGGTCGCCACCCGCGCACCGGCGCCCGTCACCAACACACCGACCACCAGGGCAGTCGCCATCGCCAGTCGGGACCGCCGGTCGCGGCGGCGGCCGGTCCGGCTCCCCCTGGTCGGGTCGCTCCGGCCATGGTGGACCGGCGGGTCGTGGAGGGGACGCCGGCTCTGCCGGATCTCCGACCCGCCATCGGCCCCGTCGGCCCTACCCGCCACGACCGGCGGCGACGACCGGGCCGGTGGCAATTGTCGGTCGAAACCCTGCATCGCTGTCCCTCGCTCTCTCATGGCTCAGATGATCCCGACGAGGGGCATCGCCGGCTCGGCCACGCTCCCGTAGAAGGTCGCGTCGCCGAAGGCGAAGACGCC
Source organism: Acidimicrobiales bacterium (assembly GCA_050014755.1). Classification (GTDB taxonomy): domain Bacteria; phylum Actinomycetota; class Acidimicrobiia; order Acidimicrobiales; family RAAP-2; genus Bog-756. The sequence continues at coordinate 13,433 of JBEKCS010000061.1, read as the reverse complement.
GCCGTCGGCCCCGGCCAGCCAGTACCCCTGGCCGTCCGCACTCGGGGCGATCCCGACGATGGGCGCGTCCAGGTCGACGTATCGGAGGCTGCCCTGGTAGGTGGCGTCGCCGAACGGGAAGACCGCCCCGGCCCGGGTCACCATCCAGTACCCGTCGCCGTCGCTGGTGGCGGCGATGCCGACGACGGGGTCCGCCGACGGCCTCCCCCCGGTCGACCCGTAGAACGCGGCGTCCCCGAAGGCGAACACGCCGCCGTCGGAGGCCACCAGCCAATAGCCGCGGCCGTCGACGGTGGCGGCCATGCCCACGATCGGCTGGACGAGGCTCAGGCTTCCGGTCGAGCCGTAGAACCCGGCGTCACCGAAGGCGAAGATGCCCCCGTCGGATGCGACCTCCCAGTAGCCCCCGCCGTCAGGGGTTGCCGCCATGCCCACGATCGGCTGGTTGAGCGGCCGTCCGCCCATCGACCCCTCGAACCGGGCAGCGCCGAAGGCGAAGATCCCGCCGTCGGAGGCCACCATCCAGTAACCGTCGTGGAACGGGGTGTAGGCGGCGCCCACGACGGGCGCGTCGAGCGGTTGACCGGCCATCGACCCGAAGAAGGACCCCTGGACACCGTCGACCGTCGGCCCAGGGCCCATCGGCGTGATCGAGCCGTCGGACCCGAGGACCGCGTACCCCGTCGACGGGCCGACCAGTGTCAGCGTGCCCGGCGGTCCGGCGACGAAGACGTAGTTGGCCGCCCGGAGGGTCCCCACCGCGCAGGTGATGGAGTAGGTGCCCCGCAACGACGACGGGTGGGCCGGGGTCGTGCACGTCGCCGTCCCGGACACCACTGATTGCGTGTCCCCGTCTCTGAAACCGGCGAGGTGGTAGCCGAGGGCCGGTAGCGAGGCCCCGACCGTTCCGGTGGCCGGGTCGGGGACGATCTCGAGCACGGCCGGCGCCACCGGGAATGTCGCCGTCGCGGTGGCCGGGTAGTAGGCGAACGACCCCGCCTGCGTCGCCACCAGCGAGCACGTCCCCGCCCCGACCAGGTACAGGTGACCGAGCGATCCGGTGCACGAGCCCGACGTCGTCCCGGACACGGCCAGCCCCGAGCTCGAGGTCGGCGCCACGTCCACCGGTGGGTCGCCGTAGGTCGGCGACGGCAGTGCCGGGAACGTGACGGTCTGGTCCGCCCGCGTGACCAGGAAGGCCGACGTGGCGTCGGGCCCGGCGAACAGCCCGGTGGCCAGCGTCCCCGGGGGAAGGCTCGACGCCGACGCCGGAGGGACCGCGTTGATGCCCGGTGTGCCGTCGCCGAGCTGGCCGTAGAAGTCGCCGCCCCACACCCAGGCGACACCGACCGAGGTGAGGGCATACGACGAGTACTCGCCGGCGGCGATCGAGACGAAGGACGTCGTGGGCGGAAGACCGGTGGGCTGGACGGGAACGTCGCTGTCGACCGGGAGGGAGTCGACGAGCGGCGAGGCCAGCTGACCGAAGACATTCGACCCCCAGGCGAAGACCAGTCCGGCATCGGAGAGGGCGAGGCTGTGGGAGCCCCCGGCGGCGATGCTCGAGATCGTCGTCCCCGTCGGAATCGAGACCTCGACGGGTGTGAGCGAGTCGAGCTTGGCGCCGTCGCCGAGCTGGCCCGAGGCGCCGAAGCCCCAGGCGTAGACCTGGCCGTCACTGGCCAGGGCCAGGCTGTGTCCTGTGCCGGCGGCAATTGCGGTGAACGTCACTCCGGCAGGAGTCGCCACTTCCACGGGCGCGTCGACGGATGCCGTCGAGCCGTCACCGAGCTGGCCGTAGGCGTTCGCCCCCCACGCATAGACCGTCCCCGTCGACGAGAGGGCGAGGCTGTGGTCTCCTCCGGCGGCGACCGCGGTGAACGTCACACCGGCGGGGCTCGCCACCGCCACCGGCGTCTCGGTAGCCCGTGTCGTGCCGTCGCCCAGCTGGCCGAACAGGTTGGCTCCCCAGGCGAACACCGCGCCGTCCGACGTGAGGGCGAGCGAATGGCCGCTCCCGGCGGCCACCGCGGTGAACGTCCCCGACGGCAGGTCGACCGGGACGGGCGTGGTGGCGCCGGTGGTCGAACCGTCGCCGAGCTGGCCGACGCCGTTCGACCCCCACGAGTACACCTGACCGGACGTGGTCAGGCCGACGGTGAACGAACCGCCGGCCGCCACTGACGAGAACGACACTCCGGCGGGGGCGTCGACCGTGGTCGGCAGGGCGATTCCGGTCTCGCTACCGCCGCCGACCGAGCCGACACCCACCTGCCCCGAGTCGTTGTCCCCCCAGCCGTAGAGCTCTCGGGACGGCAACGCGGACCCGAACTCGAGCTCTTCCCCCGAGCGGTGCCGGGACGGGGGGCCTGTCGGCGTCCGTCCCGGAATGACGGCCGCACCCACACTGACGGCGACGCCGGTCGCCACCAGGGCCAGAGTGAGCACGCGCCTCCGGGTCGTGGTCGGGTCCGGCGTCCGTGTCGTCGTCCGTGCACCATGCGCCCGGCAGACAGCGGCCATCGCCGATCCGGTGCGTTGTCCCTCGGGTTGCCCCACGTATCCCCCTGCCCGGGAAGCTCGATGTGAACTGGACTCGGTCGCCATCGGGCGATGGTGTCGCACCGGCGAGGCCGGTCGCCGGTGGGCCGGCGCCGACTACTACGGAAAGTGATGTTAGCACTACTTTGCGTGATTATCCTCCCGGCGCCGGCAGGCAGACCCGGGCGGTCGGTCCGTCCCACCGTCACTCCGTCCCGCCGACTCGCGGGCGGGTTCCCCGCCGGTGCCGCGCTACGGGGCGAAGTAGGCGTCATGGGCGAGCCCGACGAACGCCTGGAGGCCGGCCGGGGTGAACACCCACGAGTTCAGAGGACCCGCGGCATCGAAGTAGACGACCGCCTTGAACCCCGGGAGTGCCGGCATACCGGTCCCGATGCTGTCGATGTACGCGGCCTGGGCCGCGCCGCTCGATCCCGTCTCGGCCACCATCATCGGCTTCCCCAGGCCGTCCCACTGCTGGTAGAAGGATCCGAACAGCGTGGCGAAGGTCTGGAGGCCGTTCCGGTCGTAGCCGTCGACGCCGATCCAGTCGACCTCGGCGGCACCGGGGAAGTACGGCGCAGGATCCACCCCGGTGAGTGCCGGGCACCACACGAAGCTCACGTTGGCCGCGCCGGTACTCGCGAAGATCGAGTGGATGTGGTCCCACGCCGAGACGAAGCCGGTCGGGCCACCGACCTGGGGATGCGCACGCACCAGATTCATCTCCCAGCACCACCGGAGCAGGACCGGGCCCCCGTACCCTTCGAGGGCGGCCGCGAACGTCCTGATCTGCGCGTCGTAGGCGCCGTCCGCCACCTCCGGCCCGTCCGGCGCGCACCCCCAGTCGAGGAGCGGGATCGAACCGTCGGCGGCAATGGCGCGCAGGTCCGCGACCGGGGCCGGTTCGTCCCAGCCAAGGTAGAGGTGGAGGATGCCGAGGGGCCGGCCGGCGGCAGGGCGGACGGCGGACACGGCCTGCTGCTCGTCGGCGAACGACCCGCCCCCGGTCGGCGACGGGTTGAGCCAGGCGCCCAGGTAGGCACCCGTAGCGGGGACGGCGGGCGGGGCCGACGTCCCTCCCCCGTTTGTCGACGAGGTCGACGAGGTCGACGAGGTCGATGATGTGCCGGTCGACGTGGACGGGGGCGGGTTCGTCGTCGTGGCCGCCCCGCAGCCGGCGATCCAACCGCCGGCCAGGACGAGCACGACCAGGATGCCGCCGAGGGAGGCTTGCGTGATGCCGGGGGTGCGACGGCTGCGGGAGGCGGGCGGAACCGACACGGGGCGATGCTTGCACATGCCGGCACCCGCGGCGATGCGGCGCCCTCACATGCCGGCACCCGCGGCGATGCGGCGCCCTGGCGCCGACCTCGGTCCCGACGGACCGCCGTGGGTAGGATCCTCCCCCGTGACCCCGCCCGGCCTCCCGCAGCCACCGCCCACCGGGGCTTCGGCCCTCCCCGCCGGCACCTACGACGGTCAGGTGGTCGTGGTCACCGGCGGTGGGACGGGACTCGGCAAGTCGATCGCCACCGAATTCGGTCGCCTCGGGGCATCGGTCGCCGTCGTGAGCCGCGACGAGGGCCACCGTGCCGCCGGCATCGCCTCGGTGGAGGCGGCCGGGGGTCGCGCACTCGGTGCGGCCTGCGACATCCGGGACGCCGGGGCGATCGCCGACGCGTTCGACGCGGTCGAGTCGGGACTCGGACCGATCGATGTGCTGATCAACAACGCTGCGGGCAACTTCCCGGTGCCGGCCGAGGACATGAGCCCGAACGCCTGGCGGACCGTGGTCGACATCGTGCTCAACGGGACCTACCTGTGCTCGAGGGAGTTCGCCCGGCGCCTGATCCCGGCCGGGCGCGACGGAGCCATCGTCAACGTCGGCGCCTCCTACGCCTGGACGGGCGGGCCCGGCTTCGCCCACTCGGCCGCGGCCAAGGCCGGGGTGAAGAACCTGGTCGAAACCCTCTCGGTCGAATGGGCCCCCTACGGAATCCGGGTGAACGGACTGGTTCCCGGACTCATGCCCCACGAGGACGAGGTGGCCGCCATCGCCGCCGTCCCGGGGAAATACGAAGGCCAGGACGAGCGGGTGCCGGCCGGCCGGGTCGGCTACCCCCGGGAACTGGCCTGGGCGGCCACCTACCTTTGCTCGCCGTACGCGTCCTATATCAGCGGTCACTCACTCGTCGTCGACGGGGCGAACTGGCAACGTCGTCACACCGTGCAACCGGCCTTCACCCCCATCCGGGAGCAGCTCGGGCGTGGTCCCTTCGGCGAGCCCGCCGTCCGACCCGATTCGGGCGGTCGGCCGAACTCCTGATCCGATCCCCTGCCCCGAGCGCCATGTGACCGGCCATCTTCGGGTAGAACGGGGACGACGGTGTGGCGGAGACCCGACGAGCCTCCCCGACGACTTCGATCCCCCACGAACCACCAGAACCAGCTCGACCCCAATGAACCACGGCGAATCCGGAGGCACCCATGTCCGACACCCCTGCCCACACCGAGGCCACCACCCGCACGCCGAAGCCGGTCCGCTCCAGCGGGACCTTCACCTTGGGCGCAGGCTCGCCGGGAGCGACCACCGTCCACCGGCTCGGTTTCGGGGCCATGCAGATCACCGGCCCCGGAGTGTGGGGCGAGCCGGCGAATCGTCTCGAGTGCATCCGGGTGCTGCGTCATGCCGTCGACATGGGCGTCGACCTGATCGACACCGCCGACTCCTATGGCCCCGAGGTCAGTGAGGGGCTCATCTTCGAGGCGCTCCACCCCTACCCGGACGGCCTGGTGATCGCCACCAAGGCCGGGCTCACCCGCCAGGGTCCCGGTCAATGGCTCCCGGTCGGCCGCCCCGAGTACCTCCGCCAGCAGTGCGAGCTCAGCCTGCGCCGGCTCGGCCTCGATCGGATCGACCTGTTCCAACTCCATCGCATCGACGCCAAGGTTCCTGCGGACGAGCAGTTCGGGCTGCTCGCCGATCTGGTCGCCGAAGGCAAGGTGGCCCACGTCGGGCTCTCCCAGGTATCGGTGGCCGAGGTGGAGGCCGCCCGCCGGGTCGTCCCCATCGTCTCGGTCCAGAACCTGTTCAACCTGACCAACCGCACGTCGGCCGACGTGCTGGCCCACTGCCAGGGGGAAGGGATCGGGTTCATCCCGTGGTTTCCTGTGGCGTCGGGGGCACTGACCGGGCCCGACACCGCCATGGGCGCCATCGTCGCCGAAACCGGGGCCACCCCGACCCAGGTGGCGCTGGCCTGGCTGCTCCATCACTCGCCGGTCCTGCTGCCGATCCCCGGCACAAAGTCGGTCGCCCACGTCGAGGAGAACTGCGAGGCGGCCACACTGCAGCTCACCGGAGCACAGATGGCCGCGCTCGACGCCATCCACGAGGCAAGTTAGGTATCCGCCGGCCGGGGGCCCGTCCGGCGAGGGCGGCGTCCGCTCCTACCGGTTCGTACCCGCTCGTACCGGGTCCTACCCGCTCCTACCCGCTCCTACCGGTTCGTACCCGGTCCTACCCGGTCCTACCGGGCGCCGAAGACGACGGGCGCCGACTTCACGCCGGCGATGACGGGCGAGGCGGTCCGCGCCACCGGGCCCGCCGACTCCACCGACCCGAACCGGGCCAGCAGCTCCTCGAGGAGGATCCGCCCCTCGACGCGGGCCAGCACGGCCCCGATGCAGAAGTGGGCTCCGAATCCGAAGGCCACATGGGGGTTGGGGTCGCGTCCCGGGTCGAAGGTCGAGGCCGAGGGCCCGAAGACCGACTCGTCCCTGTTGGCCGACGCGTAGAGCATGAGCACCGGTTCGCCGGCACCCAGCGACCGCCCACCGAGGTCGACGGGGCGAGTGGTCGTGCGCATGAAGGCGACCACCGGCGTGGTCCACCGCAGCATCTCCTCGACGGCCAGGGGCAGGGCTCGGTTGGCGCCGGCATCGGCCCGAACGGCCAACCCCTCCCATGTCCCCGCCGACTCGGCGAACCCGACCAGGCCCCCGGACATCATGTTGCGGGTGGTCTCGTTGCCGGCCACCAACAGCTGGACCAGGAACATCCCCAATTCGGCGTCGGTGAGCCGGTCCCCGTCGACTTCGGCGGCACCCAGCTCGCTGATGATGTCATCCCGGGGCGAGGCCCGTCGGTCGGCGGCCGCCTCGAGCAGGTAGGTGACCATCTCACCACTGAGCCGATTGCGCTCCTCCTCGGGCCAGTCGGTGGCTCCCGGGATGACCGCCTCGGACCACCGGAAGAACGTCGGCCATTCGTCCTCGGGCACGCCCAGCAGGTCGCTGATGACCTGGAGCGGCAACGGCACGGCCAGCTCGGCGACCACGTCGACCGGCACCCCGGGCTCGATCCGGTCGACCAGGGCCCGGGCCCGCCGGCGGATCCCGTCCTCCAGGGCCCGCATGTACGACGGGCGGAACCCGGGCTGGACCAGATTCCGGTAGCGGGTGTGGTCCGGGGGATCGGTGTGCATCATGGTCGGAGGCGACGGGTACTGGGCGCCGATCTCGAAGGTCATGATCCCCTTCGACGAGCAGAACGCGTCCGGGTCCCGGGACACGGCCACCACCTCGGCGTGACGGCTGAGGATCCACAGTCCGAGGGAGTCGTTCCGGGCCACCGGTGCCTCGGCCCGCAGCCGGGCGTAGAGGGGGTAGGGGTCACCGGCGTAGAACGTGGGGTCGAGCAGGGGGGCGGTGAGGTCGGTCTCGTCGGCCGCCGTGATGCCGGCACCGGTGGTCGGTCCGGTCTCTCCCATGATCAGTCGCAGACCGCGAGAAACGGGAACGCTCGGCCCCGGGCCCCAGTCAGCGTCCCGCGGGCGGTCAGGGACACGACGGCATCGGAGACGCCGTCGACGGGGCCGTCGACCCGTGGCATTTGCTCCTCACCCGCTCGGCGGACGAGATCGTGACCGTCGAGACGGTTCATGCAGGTGTCCTCCCCGTGTCGGATCGAATCGAGCTGGGTGCCTGCTCGATGCGCCGTGGGCATCTGCTGGCGCGGCCCGGATCATCGACTCCGTCCATTCTGCCGGATTCCTCCGGTCCGTGCCGATGCCGACGGCCGATCAGCCACGTTCGCCATCTCGTGCGGACGCGAGGAGCTGACGGGAGCGAGCAGACTCGTGCCTCACTTGGGTCGAGTGAGCTCATGTCCCAATTCGTGGGCGACGTAACGCGGACCAACCCACCGCAGGTACGGATAGGCCCCACGTAGGAATCGAAGCCGCGTAGCGATCCGGGATTCGCCGACGAGCGGCATCTGGAATGAGGCCGGAAACACGTTGATCGTCTTGTCCGGATAGCCACCGATCCTCTCCCGCACGTGGTGCAGTCCGTGGAGGTAGTCGATATAGGCCCCCAGGAAGTCGAAACCGGCGGCCCGGAACGAGATGAACGAACCCCACACCCGGGGATTCACGTCATGGACCCAGTCGGTCCCATCCGCGTCGCGGATGACGTTGACGTTGATCATTCCCCGGATGCCCAGGGCGTCGGCCACGGCCAGACCCACCTTGGCCATCATCGGATCGTCGAGGCACCGGAGTTCGCTCGCCGGACCCATGTAGCCCTTCCGTGCCAGCGTCTCGTAGGTGACGTAGAGACCGTCGACCGGGCCCGTGACCACGCCGGCGAATTGCAGATGGTGCCCGTCGATGAATGTCTCGAAGAAGGTCGAGTCGTCGTGCTTCCCGGCGTCGAGCAGGTCCTGGAGCTGCTGACGGGTTTCGACGACGACCACACCATCGCCACCGCTCCCGGTCCGGACCTTGTGCACGACGGGGAGTCCGAGGGACCCGATGACTTCGTCCGCTCCGGCGACGGCGCCGGTGATGATGGCGGGCACGGCGACCTCCGCGGCTCGGAGGCGTTCCGCCACGTAGGGCTTGTCCACCACCGCCGCTCGGGCCTGCCACGACGGCAATTTCGGGTTGTCGGGCATCCGGGCGAGCCCACCGACCGTCGGGACCGACAGGGACTCGATGACTTGGACGTCGGCTATGCGCTCGCCGTCCAGGATGTCGGGGAGGTGTTCCAGTTCAGCAGCGGATCCCAGGCTCACGGTGCGGTCGAAGCAGAGGCGGCTGGCGGCCTTCCTGTGGGGCGACAACGTGATTCGCACCGTTCGGAACCCGGCCCGCTTGAGTCCGGCGGCAAGTTGGACGAAGCAGTCCCAGCCGTGCTCGTCCACGAAGAGGACGGTGGGCCGAGGGCTGCGAGGCGATCGACCCGACGGATCGCGCCCAGGGGTCGCGCTCACGCCAGCCGTCCCGATTCAACCGGGCGAGCGGTCACTGCCCATCGAAGCGGTCTCACAGGCTCACTCCTCCCCTACCGTTGCGCCGGCCCGTCGTCGTGGGCGCCGACAGTACTACCGGCGCATGGCGTCGGGCGGCACGTGAGGGCGGGCGCCGTCCGGATGCACCTGGCCCGGGCCGAATACGCAGCGCGGGCCCGATCGGTCCACGGCTCACCGGCCCGCCGGGCCCGCTGCCGTCCCATCGTCCGCCCGAGTGGTCTCGGGTGAACGATGCCGGCGATCGGCGAAGTAGTAGAGGTCCTGGAGGAACGCCTTGCTGCCCAATCCGTCGGTCGCCCGACGCGAGTACCGCCCACGGGCCGCGCTCGCAACCAATCCGACGAGGGGCGAGATCCCTGAATCCTCGAGACGGAGCGCGCGTTCCCGCATGCGGGCGGCCGCATCGGTGAAGTACCGCTCGGTCTGGCCCCTACGGTCCGGCCCCACGAGCTCCGGGAAGTAGCGAGACCACGCCGTCGCCGCATCCACCTGATGCAGCACCCGGGCCCGATGGTCGTTGCGCTGTCGCATCGCCTCCGTCATCGTCATCATCGCCCCTGCAACGTTGTCCGGATGCTGGCGATAGTGGACCAGCTCGTCCGGAATGCGGACCAGGCGTCCCTTGACGGCCGCCAGAAGCTTCACCAGGTCGTCGTGGTTCATGGGATCGGTGGACCACGGGGACATCGGGCGGTGCTCCCAGTCGCAGCCGTCGAACAGGCTCCGTCGGAACAGGATGGCGTTACCGGCGACCGGCCACCAGAGGTTCCCCTGGAGCCGGTCCTCGACCGTGGGCCGTCGCACCGTCTGGTGGCTCGACCGCAACGGTCTCAGGTTCTCGTCGACGGTGCGCCTACCGTGGACCACCAGGTCGGCCCGGTGGTCGTGGGCGGCCGCGAGGAGCACGTCCAGCTTCTGCGGGACCCAGACGTCGTCCTGGTCGCAGAACGCCACGAATGTCCCGCTCGACTCCTCGAAGGTCCGCAGGAAGTTCACCGCCAGTCCGACCCGCTCGCGCCGCAGGACGGTCACCGGGAACGGTGCCGACTTACGGAACGCTTCGACGACGGCCATCGTTCCGTCGGTGGATCCGTCGTCTCCGACCACGAGCTCATCGGGAGGCCGCTGCTGGCGGCGGATACTCTCGAGCTGCTGTCCCACGAAACGCTCGCCGTTGTAGGTCGCCAGCACGACCGATACCTCAACGGATTCCATGCCCAACGACGTCCTCTCTGGTGGCGGCAACCGGTCTGCATCCCGCGGCGGGCGCCCGGAACCGGTCGATGGCGCCGGAGGTCGGCCGGAGGGCCACACGGCCATTCTGCCCACGTGGCGAGTCCATTGTCACGATGCAGGAGTATCGGCAGCCGGCCCTACCGTGCGCGGACGGTCCTCGGCGGCGGTCTCCGTCCATCCGACCGGGGCGGAATACAGTCTTTGGCAAGCGGTGCCGATTGTCCGGGTATGGATCGGCTGGACACGGACATCCCAGAGAGGTGAACGCAATGACCCGCCCTACCCGTCGGACCCGAGCAGGACGGGGGCCCGTCCACGGGCCCGCCGCCCGTTCGACGGCGCCCGGCGTACCGGACCGGACCCCGCATGGCGATCCAGGTGGCCGATGACGGCGGAGAGCACTCCGGCGCTGGCCTCGGTCGTCATCCCAACCTTCTCGAGGAAGGGGTCGCTGGGGACCGTGCTCGAGCCCGTGCTGGGCGACCCGGCCACGGGGGAGGTCATCGTGGTGGTCGACGGGTGCCGCGACGGGTCCTTCGAGCTCCTTACCGAGTGGTCGCGACAGGACCACCGGCTGAAGCCGCTGTTCCAGGAGAACGCAGGAGAGGCGCGTGCCCGCCAGGCGGGTCTGGAGGCGGCAACGGGCGATGTCGTGGTGTTCCTGGACGACGACGTGATCATCACGCCGGGCGTCATCACGGGCCACATGGCCCATCATGCGGACGGGCAACGCAAGCTCGTCCTCGGCTACATGCCGACCAGGGTCGACCTGCCCCGGCGACCCGGGCAGGTGCCGACCATGCTCTACGCCCAGGACTACGAGCGGATGTGCATCGACTACGAGGCCCACCCCGACCACATCCTCCTCCACCTGTGGGCGGGGAACCTGTCCCTTCGGCGTCGGGACGCGCTCGAGATCGGTCTCGTCCCGTCCGTGCGATTCGGCTACCACGCGGACATGCAGTTCGGCCTGGCGTGCCGGGAGGCCGGCATCCATGCCGTGTTCGACCGCGAGCTGAGGTCGACACACATCCACAGCCGGAGTCTGCGGGCATTCGGGAGGGAGTGCCGACTGAGCGGCCAGGGCCGGGCCTACCTGTGCGACATGTTCCCGACGCTCGCCCCGGAGATCGACCCTTCGGCGTCGTGGCCGCGGGCGCTCGTCCCGCTGCTGCGAGTCGTCAGCTCGAGGTGGGTGAGGCCGGTGTCCGCTCGAATGGCGATGGGAATCGCCGGTGCCGCGGGCCGGATGCACCTGTGGCCGGCCGAGACCGCCGCGGCGCGTGCGTTGCGTCAGATCGAGGCGAACTACGGGTTCACTCAGGCCGCCGCGGTGTGACTGACCGTCTTCTTATCCTCCGGCCTCGGGCGGAGGATGCCATCCAGCCGGACGGCGTCACGAGGCGACGGTGCCGCCGTCACCTCCGGGACCCGGGAGGCCGGGTGTCGGCTCTTCGGGGGCACGAAGGACCCCGAACACCACGGGACCGTAGATGGCGACCTCGATGAGGACCGCGGACACGTACCCGACGGCCACTCCGGTCACGCCGAACTTCACGCCGCCCACCGCGGCGAGACCTACCTCGAAGCAGGCCCCGATGAGGGTACTGATCCCGGCCTGGGCCATCCGACCCCGCACCCGGGAGATCGAAACGAAGTGTGTCTTGACCGCGGCCGGGTACGTGGTCAGCCCCAGGATCGCCAGGGCCGCCGACGCCGACGTGTAGCTGGGCCCGAAGACACTCAGGATGAGGTGCGAGAACACGAAGAAGAAGGGTGCGGAAGCCAGCGCCAGGACAAGGCAGATCCGCATGGTCTTCTTGACCTCGTGGCGGAGGGTCGATTCGTCTCCGGGTTTCAGGGCGAAGAGGACTGTCGCCAGGTGCGAGGGGATGATGTTGACGAAGCCGATGACCAGCATCGCCGCCGTATAGGACGCGTTCGCCACCGGGCTGACCGCCGTGGCCACCAGGATGGGCAGGACGAGCCGGGGTGCCGAGATCGAGATGTTGAGCCAGTGGTGACCCGCCATCAGCCGTCGCTTCCCGAAGAGCCCCCGGAAGTCGAACCCGGAGGACTGCCCACGAGTGAGTTGTGCCAATTTGATCGTGAGCGTCACCAGGGAGATGGTCAGGCCGGCCAACCAGGCGACCACCAGCTCTGTGCCCGACTGGGTCGCCCAGGCCAGGATGAGGAGTGGCAGCAACAGGAGTTTGCTCACAGCGAACACGGCGTTGCGTCTGAGCTGGAGGTCGCCCCGGAGCAGCCCGATGCATGCGTCGTCGAGCACCACCAGGATGGTGGTGAACATGCTGAGGAGGATGAAGACGATCGTCCCCACCGGACCGGCCAGACCGCTCCCCACCGTCGACGAGAACGAGTGGACGACGAGGCTGACCACCCCGGCGGTCACGGCGGCGACCAGGCCGACCAGCGTCGCCGCGGTCAGCATGAGACTTCGGGCCTGGGCCCGATCGTGGGAGAGCTCGCTGATGAGCAGCGTGCTCAGTCCCAGCACGCAGAAGATGGCCAGGAGCTGTGCGGCCGACTGTACGGCCGAGGCGATGCCCACGGCGCGGGCAGGGACCATTCGTGCGGCCACGAACCAGTAGAGGAATCCGAGGAAGCTCGTGACGATCGTCGATCCGTACAGCGACGCGGCGTTGCGGACCAGCGGACCTTCGAGCGCGGCCCGCGCCCCCGCGATCGGAGCCTCGATCCGTCGCGTCATCCTGATGATCCCTCCCGAGCGGGAGTGGACGCCTCTCGTCATATCCCGTCCACGTCTCCGTCCGTCAGGATCGTCGGTCATCTGCACGCCGCCCGGCGAGCGGACCGACCGGCGAGGTCAGACGCCGTGGGCTCGCCGGCGAGATCCTCGCACACGCCAAGCATCCCCGGATGCCACGGGCGGGGCAGGGGCGGACGGACGTTCGGTCGGGGTCCTGCGGGGTTCACGCGCCGGCGGCCGTGGCGCAGAGTGGGGTCGACCGCCACGCGCATCCGGTCACCACGAGACGAGTCCCATCGAGGAGCTCCCGAGAACGAACCGGATGCCCCGTTATCACGTCTCGTACCAACGGAGGAGAGCTATCCGATTATGGCTACATGCCGCGTGGTCGATGCTAGCGACCGCGCATGTGTTCCGCCAAGTTCCTCGGGGTCAGTCCATCCCCACGATGGGCGCGTTGAGCGGGAGGCCTCCGGCCGATCCGTGGAAGGGCGCATGGAAGGCGAAGATCCCGCCGTCGGAGGCCACCTCGTAGTAGCCGCCGGTGGCCGGGTCGACCGCCATCCCCACGATGGGCGCGTTGAGCGGGAGGCCTCCGACCGATCC
>JBEKCS010000060.1:0-23261 GCA_050014755.1 Acidimicrobiales bacterium | reverse complement strand
GACGACATCGGCCCGCCCGGCGTCGGCCAGCAACCCCCGACGGGCAAACAGCTCCGCCAGGTCGGCGCGGACGTTGTCGAGGACGACCTCTTCGGCCGCTTCGGCGAAATCGGCACCCGGCTCCCCGCCTCGACTACCGCCACCTGCTGGCCCTCCACCACCAGGGCACCGACCTCGACGCCGAGCAGATCGAGGGTGCCCGACACCGGCGACCGGACCACGTGCTCCATCTTCATCGACTCCAGCACGGCCACCACCCCGCCGGACACGACCCGGTCACCCGGCGCCAGCGGGAGCAGGACGACGGTCCCTTGGAGCGGTGCGTCGATCCCGACCTTGGACCCGGGCGCTGGAACGATCGTTCCCCCGGTGCCGTCGTCCCCCATCCCGACCGGTCCGTCCCGTCTCAGAGGCTGGGCATCGGGAAGATCGACGACTCCCCAGCCACTGCGGCCACGGCCGCATCACGCTCGTCGGCGTCCATCCCGACGTCCCCGGCCGCGGCGTCGAGCGCCGTGGCGAGCACGCCGACATCGCCCGGGGTGCAGAAGGCATGGACCCCGGGTACGGAGAGGGCGAAGCGGACGCCCCGGCCGACCTCGGCGGCTGATGTGTACGGCTCGTACCAGGTCGATGCGGTGGCCTGCCCACCGGACCACGGGCGTGCCGCCGCCGCCTTGATGGCCATGACTCCGACATCGTGCTCCGCGGCGTGCGCGAGCAACGCCTCGGCGTCACGGCGGTAGTCCGGATCGGCCCACATGCGCGGATTCACCGGGAACATGACCGTGTCGAGGTCGTAGCGCCTGAGCGCCTCGAGGTGCGCGGCAGGGGCGGTGGCGTCGTGCCCGGTGATCCCCACCCATCGGGTCAGCCCCTCGTCCCGAGCGGCCAGGATGGTCTGGACGGCCCCTTCCCGGGCGTTCAGTTCGTCGAGGCTGGTCACGGCATGCAGTTGGTAGAGGTCGAACGCATCGCAGCGCAGGACGGCGAGCGAGTCCTCGAGTTGAGCGCGGACCCCGCCCGGCGCGTGTCGCAGGGTCTTGCATGCCACGAACAGGTCGTCCCGCACGGCAGGGATCAGCGGGCCGAGGAGCTCCTGGGCCAAGCCGTACTGGGGGGCGACGTCGAGGTGGTTGACCCCGGCAGCCAGCGCCAGTTCGAACGAGGCGGCCGTCTGCTCCGGATCACTGTTCCAGAATGCGGCGCCGCCCAGGACGGCCACCGACGAGAGGTGCCCTGTGCGCCCGAGCCTGCGTCGTTCCACGACGCCAACGCTAGTGCGATCGGGACGCCCCGGGACGGTCCGGCTCAGGCGCCCCCGGCGGCTGCCTTCGCCGCCTCCCATCCCTGGATCATGGTGGCGAATCGCATCGGGTTGTAGACATCCTCCTCCGAGGACCAGAGCCCGTCACCGGCGTACTTGAGGATGGTGATGTTGTACTCCTGGTGGATACTGCCGTCGCCCGGATCGCGCATCCGGTTCCACACCTGGCAGATCACCCAGCCGCGCTCCTCGTCGACCACGTGCCACTCGATGGGGAAGTACGGCATGTCGCTCGCCGGGTACTCGGACATGGTGGAACTGATCCACTCGAAGATGGCCTCGCGCCCGTGCATCGTCCCGTAGAGGTGTTCGATGTACTCCGCATCCTCGGTGAACAGGTCGGCCCACGCCCGCCAGTCGCCGCTCGATCCCGATTCGGCCGCCCGCCGCTGGTACTCGACGAATGCTTCCTCGATCTCGGCCTTGGGCCACTGTGCCACGACAGCTCCTCACCGGCCCGGCGGGCCACGCCCACAGTGTGTGCCCCGCCGGGCCTGCGGTCAACGATCCGCGTGCGGCCCTCTACGATGGTCGACCAGGGGAGAAGGAAGGCACATCATGACCTGGAGAGTCCTCACGCTCGACGGCAGGGACCCGGTCGCCCCGGCGGACGACGTCGTGAGCCTGATCGACCTGGCCGGCACGGCCATCGGAGCTGCCTACGGCCGTAGCGACGTCGTCGAGGCCCTCCACGAGCACCAGCCGGCCGTCGTGGCACTCTCTCCGGCCGGTGACCTGGTCGGCGCGGTGGTGGCCCGGGTGAGCGGGCCCGACGCTCACGTGCTGGCATTCGCCCTCCATCCCGGGTGGCGTCACCTTGGCATCGGGTCTGCCCTGCTGCGCCGTCTCGACCAGGAGGTCATCCATCGGGGAGCCTGTCGCCTGCTGGCCGTGGTCCAGGCCGGGCAGGTCGGTGAGGATGCCTTCGTGAATCAAGGGTTCACCCATCTGGAGGGACTCCATCTGTACGCGCGGGACGCGTCGATGGTCCCCGAGGAGTTGGCCATCGTCGAACGATTCGGCGGCTACGTGCCGATGGACGGTCTGTGGGAGTCGATGAAGGGGTTCTCCGCCGCCAAGGAGATCCTCGACCGACGGGTGGTTGCCCCGCTCGCCCATACCGAACTCGCCGACAGTCTGGGCCTCCGTCCGCCTGCCGCTGTCCTGCTCTTCGGCCCGCCGGGGACAGGGAAGACATCGTTCGCCCGGGCCATCGCCTCCCGCCTGTCCTGGGCCTTCGTCGAACTCCACCCGTCCCTGCTCGGCCAGGGGGTCGAGGGAGCCCGGGCACTGCGCGACGCGCTGTCCGAGCTCGAACGGGTCGACCGCCTGGTCTGCTTCATCGACGAAGCGGACGAAATCGCCTCGGACCGGGCCGAGCGACCCGACAGCCAACCGCTGGTCAACGAGCTCCTGAAGGCCGTCCCGCTGTTCAAGTCCCGACCGGATCGACTGGTCGTCATGGCCACCAACTCGATCGCCACCATCGATCCGGCACTGTTGCGACCTGGCCGGTTCGACCTGATCATCCCGGTGGGTGCACCCGACGATGCCGAGCGGGCCGAGTTGGTCGCCGAGTTCCTCCCGGCCGGCAAGCCGGAGGAGGTGGCGGCCCGCACGCCGGGATTCACCCCTGCCGACTTCGCCCTCGTCGCCCAACGGGCCGCCCAGCTTGCCTTCGACCGGGCACTCGACGGCGAGACGGCCGAGGTCACCGCGGGCGACGTGCTTCGCGCCGTCGGCCTCACCCGTCCCTCGGTCAGTGCGGCGTCGTCCGACCGGTTTGCCGCGGAGGCCGAGCGCTTCGCCCGCCTCTAGACGGCGCCGGGCGTCCGGTCACCCGGCTTCGGCCAACCGCTCCCACGCGGCGGCCAGGACGGCCTCGTCGCCGTCGACTTCCACCACCTTGCGCCTCGACGAAGCGCCACTGGCGACCCGCACCGCGCCGCGGGGGATGCCGAGCGCGGCGGCAAGCGCCTCCACCACTGCACGGTTGGCGCGACCGTCGGTGGCCGGCTCGCGCACCCGCACCACCAACACCCCGTCGTGGCTGCCCCCGACCGCGGTTCGTGACGCCCGTGGTCGGACGAGGATCGGACGCTTCACCCGACCACCCTGCCACGCCGCCCCCGGAACCCCGGTCCGGCCGGACGTCCACGGCCGGCCGGCAACGAAACCGTGCCCCGCCAGCGCAGGGGCCGGCCCACGACCTCCTTCAGGTCGCGGACGCTCCCCGTCGGTTGTCGCCGACGTCGCGTCGCGGTGCCTCGCCGAAGTAGATCTGGGCGAGCCGGAGCACCTGGTCCTCGTCCACGTGCTCGATGTCGAACCGCACGTCCGCCACCAGCTTCGCCGCGACGTCGGGGCGATGCTTCTCGACGTACGCCACCCAGCGGTGGGAGGCATTCGCCTTGCCGTTGCCGTGACCGAACACGAGGATCGCTCCTGCGGGGGCGAGTTCCTCGGCGATCTCCTCCCAGTACGCCGGGCTGTCGTCCTCATAGGTCCCCGAAGGGTTCCCGGCATGATGGTGGACCTTGTGGAACCGCCCGTGCGGATCGGGGGCGACGATGCGGTCGGGCCGGTCCCCCGGTTCGGCGTCGGTGGGGTAGATGAACGTGTCGCGAAACGCGATCACCGCCACCACGTTCTTTCCCCGGATGAGCTCTGCATCCTGGTCAGCCATCAGATCACGGCTCCCTTCTCGCCGGACTTCCCCGACATCCGTTCCGGACACGCCTCACCACGAGGGGCGGGGCCCGTCGGCTCCGCGTCGGGCTCGACCACACGGACGACAGGGTCCGGCGCCTCCTCCGACGGCACACCTCGATCCTGAGCCAGGCGCGGCGGACGCCGTAGAGGCGAAGGTCCCGAGACCGCCATCCGTCGGGCGATGGCACCGTGGGCGCCCGTGCGTCCCAACCCGCTCCACGCCTCCGAGGATCCCGAATTGGTCCGCCCGCTGATCCGCGAGAACCCGTGGGGGACGCTGATCAGCCACCACGACGGTGACCTGATCGCGTCGCACTACCCGATCCTGCTCGACGACGAGGTCGACGGCTTGGAGGTCCTGACGCACGTCGTCGGCCCGACCCGGGTGCCGGCCAGGATGGCGGACGCCCACGGCGACGAAGGTGTGTCCCGGAGCGATGTGGTCGCGCGACCACGCGCACGACAGTTGGTCCGCGGACCAGACGGGTGCAGACTGTCCGCATGAGCACACCATGGCGCCGGATCGTCGGGGTCGGGCTCATCGCGGTGACGGCTGCGTCGTGCGGAAACGGTCGATCCGCCAGCACGACCACCGGTCCGGCCCGAAAGGCTCCCCCGACCAGGACCTCGACGACGACGGTGACGACGACCACGACCACCCTGCCACCGGCGACCACCACGACCACCGTCCCGTCGACCGCGTGCGGTACCGGCCAGGTCGCATTGTCCGCCTCTCCGGCTTCGGGTGCTGGCGGCCACCTGGCTCTCGTGATGGTGTTCTCCAACCACTCGGCGACCGCCTGCACGATGGACGGCTACCCGGCGGCGTGGTTCGTCGGTACCGGCGGGAGCCAGATCGGCCCTACCTCGGTGCCCGAGTACGGGACGCCGGCGCCGACCACGGTGCTCGTCCAGCCGGGAGGCCGAGCCAGCTCGACCCTGTGGTACGACAATCCGGGCGTCGTGTACCCACCGTGCCCGATGACGACGGCCACCGGTCTCCGGGTGGTCCCGCCCGGACAGTCGGAGGCGCTCGGCGTCACCGTCTCGATCCCGACCTGCACCACCGGGACCCGGGTGGCCACCACTCCGGTGACCACCGGAACCGCCGAGACACCGTTCTGAGGACGGGCGAGCCCCCGGGTGGACCGGCGGCGGTGGGGGTCCGGGGTGAGCCTCGAGCCGGCGGACGACCCGACGGAGGTGACGTCAACGGTGGCGGCGATCGATCACGGGTCGGCGCCGCGGTAGAACGGAGGCATGAGCTCGCGCGAGTTGGTGGTACTGGGCTCGGCGAGCCAGACCCCCACCCGCCACCGCAACCACAACGGCTACCTGCTCCGTTGGGACGGCCGATCGATCCTGTTCGACCCGGGCGAGGGCACCCAGCGCCAGCTCCTGTTGGCGGGTGCCTCGCCCACGTCGATCGACCACATCTGCGTCACCCACTTCCATGGCGACCACTGCCTGGGACTGCCGGGAATCCTCCAGCGCCTGTCCCTCGACCGGGTCGACCATCCGGTCGAGGTGCTGTACCCGGCCAGCGGCGGCGTCTACTTCGACCGGCTGCGCCATGCGTCGGCCTACCAGGACCACCTCGACGTCCGCCCCGTGCCGGTGGTCGCCGACGGTCCGGTGTCGGCCGGCCCGGCCTTCACCATCGAGGCGGTCCGCCTCGACCACGATCCCGAGACCTTCGGCTGGCGGGTGGTCGAGCCCGACGGAGTGCGGATGGTACCCGAGCGCCTCGAGGACCACGGGCTCGAAGGCCCCGACGTCGGTCGCCTGCTGCACGATGGCGAGGTCGTCCACAACGGCGAGCGCATCGTCCTCGGTCAGGTCGCCGAGGTCCGGCCCGGGCAGCGCATGGCCTTCGTCATGGACACCGGGATGTGCGACGCAGCCGTCTCCCTCGCCGCCGGGGCCGACCTGGTGGTGTGCGAGGCGACGTTTGCCGACCGAGACGCGGAGCTCGCCCGTCGCTACCGACACCTGACCGCGTCCGACGCGGCCAGGGTCGCGCGGGACGCCGGGGCCCGGCGCCTGGTCATCACCCACTTTTCACAGCGGTACCCCGATGTCCAGGTGCTCCTCGACGAGGCGCTGGACGTCTTCCCCGACGTCGTGGCGGCCGAGGATCTCCTGCGGGTGCCACTGCCGCCTCGGCGACGGCCGAACCGGGCGGGCCCGTCCGCCGGTGATCCCGACGCCGACGTCAGGTCTCGGGAGCAGCGCTGAAGTAGGTCTCGCGGAGGGCACGCTTCAAGATCTTGCCCGAGGCGTTGCGCGGCAGCTGCTCGTCGGTGAAGGCGATGCGGCTCGGGACCTTGAACGGTGCGACCGACTCGGCCAGGAAGTCCCGGATGCCGTCGGCGTCGAGGTCGGAGCCGGGTTGGCGGAGGATCACACAGGCCACCTCCTCGCCCAGCCGCTCGTTGGGGACACCGAACACCGCGACCTCGTAGATATCGCCGTGCTCGTAGATGGCGCTCTCGACTTCGGCGCAGTACACGTTCTCGCCGGCCCGCAGCACCATGTCCTTGGCCCGGTCCTCGATGTAGAGGAACCCTTCCTCGTCGATCCTGCCGAGGTCGCCCGAGGCCAGCCAGCCGTCGACGATCGACTCGGCGGTGGCTTCGGGCTTGTTCCAGTAGCAACGGATGACGTTGGGACCCCGCATCCAGATCTCCCCCCGACTGCCGGTCGGAACCGGAATGCCCTCGTCGTCGCGGATCTCGATGTCCATGATGGAGGTACGGGCCCGACCGGTCGACGTCGGGTGGGTCACGTAGTCGTCGCCGGTATTGCCCGGGCCGAACGCGTTGGTCTCCGTCATGCCGTAGCCGATGTTGGGACGACCCCGGCTGAATCCCTTCTCCACCCGGTCGACCAACTTGGCCGGGGCCGGGGCGCCGCCCCCGCCGATGGTGGCCAGCGAGGAGGTGTCGTACTTGGAGAACGACGGGCTCTCCAGCATGTCCCAGCTCTGGGTGGGGACCCCGACGAACGCAGTCACCCGTTCGGTCTCGATGAGCCGCAGGGCGGTGTCCGGATCCCATCGGTGCATCATCACCAGCTTGAACTTCATCCCGAAGCACGAGAGCATCACCGGAACACAGCCGGTCACGTGGAAGAGCGGGACGATGAGGATGAAGCACGGTCGGAACCCGCCGCCGCCGAACGGGTCCTCCCCCTTCATCTCGGTCACGATCGTCGAGTTGCACCAGAACGCCATCAGCCCGTTCAGGACCGCCCGATGGGTCGAGACGGCACCCTTCGGAAACCCGGTGGTACCCGAGGTGTAGAGGATCGTGGCGTCGTCGTCCGGGTCGACCTCGACCACGGGCATCGGGTTGCCGAGGGTGACCACCTCGTCGTAGCGGCGAACGCCCGTCGGGTTGGGCTCGAGCTGGTCGCCCCGGACCATGATCATGGGAATGCCGCGGGAGTGGGCCGGAGCGTGAGCCCGCTCGATGCGCTCGGGGTCGGCGATCAGGAGCGAGAGTCCCGAGTCGTCGATGGCGTAGTCGAGCTCGGACTCGGTCCACCACGCGTTGAGGGACACCGACACCGCGCCGACGGACAGGATCGCCGCGAACGAGACGATCCACTCGGGCAGGTTGCGCATGGCGATGCCGACCCGATCGCCCTTGCCGATGCCGTAGGTGTTGACCAACGCATCGGCGAGTGCGTCCACATTGCGCATCGTCTCGGCCGAGGTCCATCGTTCGTCTTCGTACACGAGGAACTCGGTGTCGTCTCCCCGGGACCCGGCGAAGAGCTGGCCCAGGTTGGCCGGGGCGTTGGCGAACACCCGGACACTGCGGCCGTCGACGACGGCCTCGACCACTTCGAAGAGCTGACCGGGGCCCGTGACCTTGTCCAGAGCCTCGTCGTACGTGAGCGGCACTGCCGCCACCTCCTTACCGTGCATGCCGGCACCGTTGCCACTAGCGGGTACAGGAGCTTAGGTCGTGGACGGTCCCTGTCCGCACGGGGGCCGCACGGGACCGGTCGTGGACTTCCAGGCGGCCGGTCAGCCCGTCAGGGCATGGTCCTGGTTCCGAGGGGTGGATCGGGCTGCCTGACCGCATCACGCAGCACATCGTGGGGAACGGTGAATTCCGTAGGCGCCTGGAAAGCCGCCCGGCGGGACGCCCGCCGGAAGGTGGCGAGCAGTGCGGGCCCGACGAGCAGGATGCATCCGGCCGTGGTGACCGCCCGTCCGGTGTCCCAGCCGAGGGAGGTCGTGGCATCGAAGATCAGGTAGTGGTGCAGGTTCACGCTGAGCGAGGCCCCGGACTGGTAGGCGATCGAGCTCTGCGGGTCCAGCGAGAACGGCCAGAACGAGAGGTTCAGCATGAATCCGTAGCAGTAGGCGGCGACGGCCCCGTAGGCGGCGAGGAGCAGCACTTCCCGGCGGCCCGAGGCTGGAGGCAGGAGACCGGCGAAGAGCCCGACCCAGGCGCATCCGAACATTTGGTAGGGCATCCACGGCCCGACCCCCCCGGTCAGCAGAGCCGAGGCGAACAGCGTTGTGCACCCGAGGGCGAATCCGAAGCCGGGCCCGAAGATCCGCCCGGCCAGCACCAGGATGAAGAAGACCAGTTCGATGCCGGCCGTCCCGGCACCGAGGGGACGCAGGGCGGCACCCACCGCCGAGAGCACGCCCAGCATGGCGATGGCCTTGGCGTCGATCCCCCCGTCGGCCACGCCGGCGAACACGATGGCCAGCACCAGGATCAGGAGGGCACCGAACACGAATGGGGCCAGCGTGGCATCCCCGACTCGTCCCGGGGCGACCACCAGGGGCCACACGAAGGCGATGATTCCGAGAAAGGAGGCCAGGGCGATCGTCAGCCGGGACAGGTGTCCGATGGGAACGGCACTCGTGGTCCGCGACATCACGCCTCCCCGAGGACCTGGACCACCTGGTCCATGGCCAGGTAGGCGGCCGGAGCCAGAATCTTTGCCAGCTGGGGGGCGAACGAGGGCGAGGCCGTCACGACCTCGGCCGTCGGACCGTCAGCGACCACGTCGCCGACGGCCATGACGACCACCCGGTCGGCAGCGGTGGCCGCGAATTCGACGTCATGGGTGGCGATGACCACCGCTCGGCCTTCACCAGCCAGGATGTCGAGGATGTCGATGAGCGCCCGCTTACCCGGGTAGTCGAGCCCCCGGGTGGGCTCGTCCAGGAGAACCACCCTGGGGCTGGCGGCCAACTGGATGGCCAGCACCAGCGCCAGCCGCTGACCCTCGGAGAGGTCGCGGGGGTGCTCCTTTCCGCCGATGCCCGGGGTCAGCCGGTCGAGGACCTCGCGTGCCTTCAGGGTCCCGGCCCCTTCGGCCTCACGGTCGGCCTGCTCGCACTCCTCGTCGACGGTGTCGAGGTAGAGGAGGTCGGCCGGCGTCTGAGGCACCAGGCCGACCAGCGCGCGGGCCTCGGAGGCGGGCACGGTGGCCGGATCCGTTCCCTCGACGGTGACCGATCCCCCTTGACGTGGGCCCGAACCCTGGAGCGCCCAGAGCAACGACGACTTGCCAGAGCCGTTGCGGCCCATCAGAGCGGTGACCTGGCCTCCGTTGAGGTCGAGATCGACAGCCCGCACGGCCACCGTCTCGCCGAAGCGGACGGTGACCTTACGGGCCCGCAGCACCGCCCCACCAGGGGCACGCGGTACCAGGCGGAGCGGGGGCGGGACCGGGCTCTCCCCCAGCCGTTGGCGCAAGGGACCGGCCATGCGCCGGGCGTCGCGCACCGAGAGCGCCAGTGGGTCCCAGCCGGCCAGCCGGCCGAGCTCGACCACCGGTGGGGCGACCTCCGTCGTGGCCAGCATGACGGCCGGGGTGCCGGCCCTCACCGTGCCGTCGGCCCGGACCTCGACCACCGTGTCGGCGTACTGCACCACCCGTTCCAGGCGGTGCTCGGCCAGGATCACCGTGACGCCCAGGTCGTGCACCAGCCGCGTGATCGCGGCCAGCACCTCTTCGGCCGCCGTCGGGTCCAGGGCCGAGGTCGGCTCGTCGAGCACGAGGATGCTGGGTTGGGCAGTAAGGACGGAGCCGATGGCCACACGCTGCTGCTGGCCACCGGAGAGCTGGTGCAAGGGGCGGTCGCGGAGCTCGGCGATCCCCAACAGGTCGAGCGTCTCCTCGACCCGCTTGCGCATGACTGCGGCCGGCACGGCCAGCTGCTCCATGGCGTAGGCCAGCTCTTCTTCCACGGTGTCGGTGACGAAGCCGGCCAGCGGGTCCTGGCCCACCACTCCCACCACGTCGGCCAGCTCCCGCGGCTTGTGGGTCCGCGTGTCGCGCCCCTCGACCACCACCCGACCGGCCAGCGTGCCCCCGGTGAAGTGGGGAACCAGGCCGTTGACGGCGCCGAGCAAGGTCGACTTGCCCACCCCGGTCCTTCCCACCACCAGCACCAACTCCCCCTCGCCGATGACCAGATCGACATCGCGCAGCACCGGGCCAGGCGCGCCTTGGTAGGTGATCGACACCTGATCGAACTCGATCACGGAGCCACCTCCATCGTGCGCAGACGGCCGACGTCCCGCTCGGACCCGACCTCCGTCGGTTCAATCGACGCGCGCCGCGGTCGCAGTGGCGGAGGAGCCGCAACCACGGCGATCGCGGCCACCGCGAGGGCCAGGGCGGGGATGGCCGGAAGGGCCGGCCAGACCATCGGTTCGGTCGAAGGATTCAGCGCTGACGAACCGGCACCAAAGGAGGCCAGAAACACCACGGCCGGCGCCATCCCGCAGGCCACCACCGCCCATTCGGGCAATCGCCACGGATCGGGGCGGTACTGGGTCCGTCGCACCCGTCGGCTCCCGAGGGCCAGGCCCATGCCGCAGAGGGCGGCACCGGCCGCCATCGTCGGGAGGCCGAGCGCCCCGGGAGTCGTCCCGTCGAGGAGGCCGTAGGAGCCCGTGCAGAGCCCGAGCATGCCGGCCATCATCAGTGCCCCGGTGCCCCGACGGGCACGGCGGGAGGCACCCGCGGTCCGGCCGTAACCGCGGGAGTCCATGGCCGCGGCCAACTGGAGCGAACGCTCGAACGCGTCCTCGAGTACCGGGACGGCGATCCCACGCAAGGCGTGGCGTCCGCTGGTCGGCCCGCCCCGGAGCTTCCGGGCACGCCGGACGCGTTGCACGCTCTCGACGAGCTGGGGAGCCACGCTCAGGGAGACCACCACAGCCACTCCCAGCTCGTACAGTGCCCCGGGCAGGACCCTCAGGGCGCGCTTCGGGTTGGCCAACGCGTTGGCAGCACCCAGGCAGCACAGCAGTGTCCCGAGGCGAAGGCCGTCGTAGACGGCGGCCATGGTGCCTTCGAGCGTCACCGGGCCGCCGAGCTGGACACCGGCGGCCCACGAGGGAAGGGGCACCTGGGGCAACCGGAACAACACGTGCATCGTGTGGGCATCGATGTCGCCGCCGAACACCGAGCGGAAGGCAACCCGAAGGACGACCACGGTCATGGCCAGGTACAGGTAGTACTTGAACGACCGGGCCCACGGTGCCTCGCTGCGCCGATTGGCCACCACCACGGCCAGGACACCGAGCACCAGCACCAGCAGGAGTGGGTTGGTGGTCCGACTGACCGCGGTGGCCAGTCCGAGGGCCCAGAGCCACCAGGCCATCGGATGCAGCGTCCGGGGCAGTCGTGCTCCGCCCGTGCCCAGGTGGCGGGCTTGGGCCCTGAAGGTCATGCCGCCCGGCGCCGGCGCCAGGCGATGATCCCCGCCGAGCCCCCGAGGGCGACTACCGCCAGGACGGCAATGACGGCGGTCAGCGGTGAACCCGAGGTGCCGTGCTGATCCGATGACACCGGCGACGCGGCGATCACGGTCAGCCCACCGGAGCCGTCCTGCGTGGATCCGGCGGTCGTCGGGCTCGTCGTGTCACCGTTCACAGTCGGCGTCGTGACGGCATGGGTCGTCACCGACGTCCCCCCCGACGCGGCGTCTGTCCCACCGATGCCGGCGCCCACGTGACCGGACTGGCCGCTGCCCCGACCGTTCGCCGGAGCGGTGGTGGTCGGCGGTCCCCCGATCCCCGATGTGGTCGTCGTGGTGGGGGCAGTCGTACTCGTCGAGCTCGTCGTGCTCGTCGTGGTCGTCGTCGTGGTCGTGGTCGTGGCCCGCACCTGTCTCGGCGTGAAATCAGGCTTGTCGTCCGGACCGGATGAGCCGAAGGTCCAGGCCTCGGTGCTGCCCGCCTGAGGCGTAGTGGATTCCGCCCCGTCCGCGCTGAACGTCCATCGGTTCGTGCCGGGAGCGGCCAGCCAGTAGGACCAGCTGGCAGAGGCCGGGGGCGTCGAAGTACAGCCCTGGTTCTGCGGATACCCGTCGATGAGGCAGATGAAGGCGAGGCCGTACTGCGACGTACCGGTCGGCGTGAAGCCCGCCGCCTCCAGGGCGTCCAGACCGTTGGTCAGCGTCAGGTCGCAGCCCGCCTGGACCTGGCCTCCGAAGGGCCGGAAGTCGACGGCGACCACGACACCGGCGGTCGTGGTGCAGGCAGCGACCGGGTCCGCCGAGGCCGGCGACACCGGACCTCCCACCGAAAGGGCGACGGTGGCACCCACCCCACCGAGGCCGGCCACGACCGCAACTGCGACAAGCCCGGAGCCGAGATTTCGGAAACGCCTTGTCCTCCCCGCTGACCCATGCATGACCATCGCCCCCTAGATGGCAGTGCGGTCGGGAACTGTCGGGGCACCAGCTGCGCCCGGCCGGCCGGCCGCGCCGGCCACGGAGACCGGAACGAATGCATCAGTCGGGATGAGGGCGATGCCAAACCCCGAGGGGCGGGGGCTCTGGTGCACGGTTGCTCGCTTTCCGGGTCCGAACCCGGGAGCAATTCGTCATCGCGACACGATGACGAGCGACCACCGAGCCCCGGACCGTGTGTCTCGACGATTGGAGCCCGCCTCGACCAGGTATCCCGGCTCACGGCCACCCTCACGGGCACACCGCCTACGGTTGCGGACCAGCGCCGGAATCTGACCGGCTTCCCCTGCATCGAGGCACTTCTGTGTTGCGTCCCGTCGACGTTACCACGCCGTCCTTCACGGGATCCTGGGCCCGGTGCTCCGCCATACGGCTCGAGCGTCCCGACCGGCCAGCCACTGGGCGGTGACCTCCCCGATGCACTCCAGCGTCTCCCCCATGGCCCTGGCGGGGCCGAACCGCTCGGTCAGCGACACCACCTCGCACCCGGCCCGGGTGGCCCCGGCGACGCCCTCGACGGTCGACCGCCCGGCCACGACCAGGGTGGCGAGGCCGAGCCGGCGGGCGTCGCCGACCACCCCGCCGACGACCTTCCCGTTGAACGAGGAGGCGTCCAGGGCCCCTTCACCCGTCACGACCAGGTCCGCTCCGGACAGGGCCTCCGTCAGTCCGACAAGGTCGGCCACCAGCCGGTACCCCGACTGGAGCCGGCCGCCCAGAACCACGAGCGCACCGCCGGTGCCACCGGCCGCCCCGGCACCGGGCATGTCGCGGACGTCGATGCCGAACCGCTCCACCCACCCGTCGGCGAGCTGCTCCAGCCGTCTGCTCAACTCCGCCACCTGGTCCGGTTCCGCCCCCTTCTGGGGAGCGAACATCGGGGCGGCGTCGAGGAACCCCACGTCGACGTCGCACGCCCCGATCAGGGTCGTGCCTCCGAGCCCACCCGCTTCCTCGACCGCATCCATCGCTCCCCGACCACCGTCGGTGCACGCCGACCCGCCGAGCCCCACGACCACCGTCCCCCCCGGCCCCACCAGGCGGGCCGCGGCGACCAGCAGCTCGCCCGTCCCCCTCGACGTCGCACCCAGTGGATCGTTGCCCGCCGGCCCGCCGGCCAGGGTCAGCCCCGAAGCCCGGGCCATCTCCACGACGGCGATGCCGGTCCCGTGCCGCCACTCGGCGATCACCGGTGCACCGTCGGGCCCGGCCACCCGGGTGGAGGCCACGTCGGGGCAGATGCCGGCACAGGCGTCCAGGAGGCCTTCGCCCCCGTCGGAAAGTGGCAGCCGGACGACCTTCCACCCGACGGAGGTAACCGCACCGGCCATGGCCCCGGCCACCTCGATCGCATCGGCGGTTCCCCGGAACTTGTCGGGAGCGACGACGACGACCGGCGGCCGGCCGATGCGATCCGTCCCGGGCCCCGACGGCAGTACCCGGTCAGCGGGACTCAACCACGGACCTCGGCGTAGGCGCCGCGGACGGCGGCGGCATCGACCGAATCGTCGGGTTCGACCAGGACGCCGGTACCGAGCCCCCAGCTCTCCTGTACCGCCGCCAGGGGGCGGCCGAGGAGCACGGCCGCCGCCTGCACACAGGCTCCGGTGGCGACCGGCTCGTCGACCGCGGCGACCAGGACCGGTCGGCCCGACAGGTCGGCGAGGACCCGACGGAAGGCCGGCGACCGGGCCCCGCCTCCCACCAGGACCAGCGGCCCCTCGTCCAGCGCCACCACCGAGGACAGGGCGTCGAGGGCGTCGAGGAGGCCGCACACCACCCCCTCCACTGCGGCGCGTGCCAGGTCGCCCCTGGTCACATCCGACCGGACCCCGGCGATCGTGCCGGTGGCGGTCGGTCGGTCGGGGGTCCGCTCGCCGTCGAAGTAGGGGACGACGGTCACCCCCGACGCTCCGGCCGGCGCGGCCAGGGCGAGCGCGTCGAACTCGTCGGCGGTGACGTCGAGCAGCCGGGCCACCGCGGAGGTCACCCGGGTGGCGTTGAGCGTGCAGGCCAGCGGAAGGAACCCACCGTCCGCGTCGGCAAAGCCGGCCACTGCCCCGGTGGGGTCGCCCGCCGGCTGCCCGCTGCGGGTGTAGACGGTCCCCGACGTCCCGATCGACACGCAGACCCGGCCGGGCGCCAGGCCCACTCCGAGCGCGGCCGCCATGTTGTCGCCCGTCCCGGGACCGACCACCTCGACGTCACCGATGTCCAACCCGTCCGGTCCCTGCCGGCCGGGGGGACCGACCGGTTCGGTCGGGCCCAGCACCGTGGGCAGGCGATCGGCCCAGTCGGCGGGGCCCACGACCTGCTCCAGCAGATCGATCAGCCAGCTCCCGGTCGTCGGGTCGAAGTACCCGGTTCCCGAGGCGTCGCCCCGGTCGGTGACCCGCCGTCCGGTCAGGCGGTAGGTGAGGTAGTCGTGTGGGAGCAGTACCGTTGCCACCGCCGCGGCGACCGCCGGCTCATGACGGGCCAGCCAGGCCAGTTTGGTCACGGTGAAGGCGGCGACCGGGACGGAGCCGGTACGCGACACCCACCCGTCCTTCCCGAGTGCATGCACCATGGCCGCCGCCTCGGGGGCCGACTCGGTGTCGTTCCACAGCTTCGCCGGGCGCAGCGCCCTCCCCTCGCCGTCGAGGAGAACCATCCCGTGCTGTTGCGCGGCCACCGACACCGCAGCCACGGGGTGCGACCCGCCGGCCGTCGCCTCGGCGGCAGCCAGGCACAGCGCCTGCCACCAGGCGGACGGATCCTGCTCCGACCTCGGCGGGTGCACGGCCGGATGCGGAGCTCTGCCCGACGCCACCAGCGCACCGCTCTCGGCGTCGCGTACCTCGACCTTGGTCGCCTGGGTGGAGCTGTCCGCCCCGAGCACCAGCGGCACGGTCAGGACCGGCCGGAGCGGTCGGTCGGGTGGCCGCTCACTCGGGACCCGGCACGTCGAATCCGACGGAGGCGACCACCGTCGCGGCGTCGGAGCCGACCTCGAGCACGTAGCGACCCGGCTCCTGGAACCAGCCACCGTCATGCCGGACGGCCAGGTCGGCCAGGTCGAAGGGGATGCCCACCGTGGTGCGGGCTCCCGAATCGAGCGTCACGCGCGAGAACCCGACGAGCCGCCGGTCAGGGCGATCGACCGCCGAGCCCGGCAGGCCGGCGGAGAGGAGCACCACCGTCGAGCCCTCGCGATCGCCGACGTTGGAAACGTCGACCTCGACCCACCCGGTCGTCGGGGTCGTCCCGTCGCGCTGCAACCGCAGTGACCCGGACTCGATGGTGATGGAGGTATAGCCGAGGCCGGCGCCGAACGGCTGGTGGGCAGGCACGCCGTCCCGGTCGAGCTTCCACTGCCCGTGGAAGAGGTCGTAGACGACGGTGTCGGCGTCCGGGTCGAAGTCGACGAGATCCGCCTCGTCGAAGGGAACGGCGAACGGCAACCGGCCGCCCGGCTCGTGCACGCCGGTCAGGACGTCACCCAGGGCCGCACCGCCCTCCATGCCCGGGTACCACACGATCAGGGTCGCCGGTACCTCGTCGAGCCACGGCATGACCACGGCCGACCCGCCCATGACCGCCACGACCGTGTCGGGACAGACGGCGACCGCCCGGCGGATCAGCGCCTCGTCGTCGGGCCCCAGGCGGAGGGATCGGCGGTCGCCTCCCGGGGCGAACGTCTGGGGCTCCGGCTCGAGCAGTCCGCCGCCCGGCTCGGCCGCTACCGGACCGGAGGCATGCTCCGGGGCAACCGGTCCAAGCGCCGCGTCCCCCGGTGGGGGTGGCTCGGGGGGCGGCGGAAACATGGTCATCATCGACTCGCTCGTGCCCACGTCGATGAACTCGCCCTCGTCGTCCTTGGTGAATCCCACGACCACCACGGTCAGATCGGCGCCGGTGGCGATCGAGGCATCGGCGTCGTGGTGCACGACGTCGGCGGAGGGGAACGCCCCCCGCACCCCGTCGAACAGCGTGGTCACCTCGGGTGGATAGACGTCGCTCGACCCGCCGTCGCCCAGGTTGGCCACGGCGGCCAGGCGCCCGAGCACGGCCACCCGCCCGAGACCGGGCGAGACCGGCAGGAGTCGGCCCTCGTTGCGGAGGAGGACGGTCGACCTCACCGCCGCCTCCCGGGCCAACGCCCGGTGTTCCGGCGAAGCCAGCACCGACCGTCCGGGCGTCGGTGCGACGACTCCGGCGAACCGGAGCAGGGTGGCGACCGTGGCCTCGACCCGGGCGTCGACATCGGCGATGGCCAGGTCGCCGGACTCGAGCGCGGCCGGCAGATGCTGGGCCCGCTGCTGGCGGAAGGGCATCTCGATCTCGAGGCCCGCGGTGACGGACAGGACCGGGTCGTGCAGTCCGGCGATGAAGTCCGAGGTCACGAAGCCGTCCCATCCCCACTCGGTGCGCAGGATGTCGGTGAGCAGGACGGCGTTCTCACCGCACCAGTGCCCGTTGACCGAGTTGTACGCGGACATGACCGATGCCACCCCCTCGGCGGCAACCCGGCGGAAGTGGGGCAGATAGACCTCGTGGAGCGCCCGGTCGTCCACCCTCACGTCGACCCGGAACCGGGCTTCCTCCATGGAATTGCAGGCGAAGTGCTTCATGCAGGCCATCACCCGTGTCTGCAGTCCCCGGGTGAGGGCGGCGGCCATGACGCCGACGTGGTGCGGGTCCTCACCGTAGGTCTCCTGGGCCCGTCCCCACCCGGGGTGGCGGAGCAGGTTCATGCACACCGCCCCGGTGTAGGTGGCTCCCATGGCCCGCAGTTCGGTGCCGATGGCCCGTCCGATGCGCTCCTCCAGTTCCGGGTCGAACGTCGCCCCGCGGGCCATCGACACCGGGAAGCACGTGGCCGTGCCGATGACGCACCCCCGCGGGCCGTCGGCGAAGCGGATGCCGGGGATGCCCAGACGGTCGACCTCGGCCGCGGGCCAGGGGTGGGAGTGGTAGCCACCGGCCACCATGTCGACGATCCCCGACCAGAATTCGGTGTCCCCGTCGAGGCAGCCCAGCTTCTCCTCGGTGGTCATCGAGGCCACGAGGGCTCGCGCCTCGGCGTGATGGTCGCCACCGGCGAGCACCCGGGCGGCGGCGAGGTCGAAGGGGGACGGGTCGGCGGGTGCCGTCATCGTGCCCGCTCGATGTGGCGGTTGACGGTGTTCTCGAGCAATTCCTGGCGGCCCGAGACCGGGGTGGGATCGAGGCCCTCGTCGAGGACCAGACGGTGCAGCTCCTCGAGCGTCACGGTGCCGCCGAGGATGCCCGACCCGAGTGGTCCGCGCCATCCGGCGTAGCGGCGGTCCCGGTGGTCGGCGAGGTCGCCCGACTCGAGGAGCGATGCCGCGGCCAGCAACGACCGGGCCATGGTGTCGACGGCGCCGACGTGCCCGTGGAACAGGTCGTCCCGGGACATGGACTGGCGACGGAGCTTGGTGTCGAAGTTGATCCCCCCGGAGGTGAATCCCCCGGCGGTGAGGATCTCGTAGAGGGCGAGCGTGTACTCCTCGACCGAGGTGGGGAACTGATCGGTGTCCCAGCCGTTCTGGGGGTCGCCCCGGTTGGCGTCGATCGAACCGAAGATCCCCTCGGCCACGGCCGTGGCCACCTCGTGGTGGAAGCTGTGGCCGGCCAGCGTGGCGTGGTTGGCCTCGAGGTTGACCAGTACCTCGCCCTCCAGCCCGTGGCGGGACAGGAACCCACCGACGGTGGCGGCGTCACGGTCGTACTGGTGCTTGGCCGGCTCGGACGGCTTGGGCTCGACCAGGATCGCCCCGGTGAACCCGATCCGGTGCTTGTGCTCCACCACCAGGTGGAGGAAGCGGGCGAGCTGCTCGTCTTCGCGGGCGAGATCGGTGTTGAGCAACGTGTCGTACCCTTCGCGGCCGCCCCACAGCACGTAGTTGGCGCCGCCCATCCGGTTGGTGGCCTCGAGGGCGTGACACACCTGTGCGGCAGCGTGGGCGAAGACCTCCGGATCCGGGTTGGTCGCCGCCCCGGCGGCGTAGCGGGGGTGGGCGAACAGGTTGGCCGTACCCCACAGGAGTCGCACCCCGGTCCGTTCCATGTGGGCGAGCGCCTCGTCGACCATGGTGTCGAGCCGGGCGCACGTGTCGGCGAAGGTCGCCCCGGCCGGCGCGATGTCACGGTCGTGGAAGCAGAAGAACGGCGTCCCGAGCTTGGCGAAGAACTCGAAGGCAGCGGACATCTTCCGGCGGGCCGCCTCCATCGGGTCGGCTCCAACGGCGTTCCAGGGCCGGTCCAGGGTCCCGTCGCCGAAGATGTCCGAACCCGGCCACACGAAGCTGTGCCAGTAACAGACAGCCATGCGGAGCTGGTCCTCCATGCGCCTACCGGCCACCACCCGGTCGGCGTCGTACCAACGGAAGGTGAGCGGGTCGTCGCTGTCCGGACCGGCGTAGCGGACCGGATCCACGCCCTCGAAGAACTCGGGGAAGGCACTCACGACCCTGGCCCCCTCCCTCGGTCTCCGCTCACCACCGCATCATCGCGTCGGGCCGGCGCCGGCGCCACCGCCCGTACCCGCACCTGTACCCGTACCCACTCCGGCTCGTCGTGGGACGCCGCGGCCGGATGGTCGCGTTCAGGTGATGCGTGGTCAGCGGCCGTGACAGACCTTCGACTTGCGGCCGCTCCCGCACGGGCACGGGTCGTTCCTGCCGGCGGCGGCGAAGACGTCGCGGATCTCGTCGGCGTAGCGGCCGTTGCTCAGCAACTGTGCCATCAGGCGCATCGACCCGTCGATGTGGGTGAAGAACGACTTGTAGCCGGCGCACAGGTAGTTGAGCCCGGGCTCCCCGTCGGGTGTCTGGACGAACCGGTTCCGGGGGCACTCGCCGTTACAGGCGAAACGGACCTCGCACGTCCTGCAGTACGCGGGCAGGGTGTCGGCCTTGGCCTGCCCGAACGCCCGTTGCTGCGGCGAGGTGATCAGCTCAACCATGGTCGAGGTCGTGATGTTCCCGAGGAAGTGGTCGGGCTCCACGAAATGGTCGCACGAGTAGAGGTCACCGTTGTGCTCGAGGGCGAGCGCGTCACCACAGGTCTCCCGGAAGATGCAGAGCGACGAGGGGAGGTCGCACCACGACGCGAGCGCGGCATCGAACAGCTGCACGAACACGGTGCCGACGTCTCGGGTGACCCATTCGTCGAAGACCGCCTCGAGGAAGTCACCCCAGGCCACCGGGTCGACGGAACGGTCGGTCACCGTGTCCCCTTCCTGGAACCCGGTGTCGTTCACCCGTTCCACGATGGGGATGAGCTGGATGAAGGTGATCCCGAGGTCGTCCCGGAAGTAGCGGTAGACGTCGAGCGGTCGGTCCTGGTTGGCGGCGTGCACGGTGCACAGGACGTTGACGTCCACTCCATGGGCCTGGAGCAGTCGCAGGCCGCGGAGCACCTTGTCCGACGTCGGGCCACCCCGTTTGTCGACCCGGTACCTGTCGTGGACGTCCGGCGGCCCGTCGATGCTGATCCCGACGAGGAACCGGTGGCGGGCGAGGAGCTGGCACCACTCGTCGGAAAGCAGGGTGCCGTTGGTCTGGATGGTGTGCTGGAGCTGCTGGCCGGGCCGGCGGACCTCCTCGGCGATCCCCACCGCGCGGCGGAAGAATTCGACGCCCATGAGCGTGGGCTCGCCCCCCTGCCAGGCAACGGTCACCTCACCGTCTGGCTGGGACCCGATGTACTGGCCGAGATACCCGGCCAGTACATCGTCGGACATCCGGAAGCGGTCGCCCGGGTAGAGCGACTCCTTGGACAGGAAGAAGCAGTACTCGCAGTCCAGATTGCAGATGGGGCCGGTGGGCTTGGAGAGTACGTGGAACGGCGCCCGGAGTGTGCTCGGCGGATCGTGGCGTGGCCCCGTCGTCGGGATCGGGCGCCTCGGCGTGAACGTGATCGGCTGGCCCACGGCGTCCATCCCCTCCACGGTGGGAACGCTACCGCTGTGGCCCGGTGCCCTCGGCGAGCCACCCCGACAGACGGTTCGATCCGGTCGCCCCTGATCGTCTCGTCTGCCATGATCGGAGCGAGCACGATGACCGATACCGTCGACCCGCTGATCCTCGACCTACTCGAGTGGCTGGCCATCGGCCCACGCCCGTACTCCGAGGTCATGGAGGCGTGGCGGACGTCGTGTCCGCGGCTGCCCGTGTGGGAGGACGCCAACGATCGGGGCCTCGTCGAACGGCGTCACGTGCCCGGCGTCGGCGAGCTCGTGTCGTTGTCACCCAGCGGTACCGACCATCTGCGAGCGCACCGCACGACCGCACCAGGCCTGCCGTCCGTCGCCGACCGAAGAGCGATCCGGTGATCCACGGTGCCCACGTGATCGTCTACAGCACCGACGCCGATGCCGACCGGGCCTTCTTCCGCGACGTCCTCGGCTTCGCGTCCGCGGACGCCGGCGGTGGATGGTCGATCTTCGCGCTCCCTCCGGCAGAGGTGGCCGTACACCCGGCCGAGCACAGTCGCCACGAACTGTTCCTCATGTGCGACGACCTCGACACGGAAATGGCCGCGCTGACTGCGGCAGGCGTGCGGTGTTCGGACGTGGAGGAGGCCCGTTGGGGATCGGTGACCTCGATCCACCTGCCCGGCGGCGGTCGGGTAGGCCTCTACCAGCCGAGGCACCCGTCACCGTCGGGAGCCGGCTGACCGGTCTCTCCCGGCAGTACGAGGTCCGACTGCGGTCCGTCGGTTCAGGACGCGTACTTCCCGAGCTCCGCCCGGGCCAACTGGCGGCGGTGCACCTCGTCGGGGCCGTCGGCGAACCGGAGGGTGCGCAGCCCGGCATACATTCGGGCCAGCGGGAAGTCATCGGACACCCCTCCACCGCCGTGCGCCTGGATGGCACGGTCCACGACCCGTAGCGCCATGTTGGGCGCCACCACCTTGATGGCGGATATTTCGGTGGCCGCCCCTTTGTGGCCGACCGTATCCATCAGGAAGGCGGCTTTGAGCGTCAGCAGGCGGGCCTGCTCGATCTCGATCCGCGAGTCTGCGATCCACTCCCGGATCACCCCCTGGGCGGCGAGCGGCTTCCCGAACGCCTCGCGCCCGAGGACACGTCGGCACATGAGCTCGAGCGCCCGCTCAGCCATCCCGATGCAGCGCATGCAGTGGTGGATCCGCCCGGGACCGAGTCGGGCCTGGGCAATGGCGAAGCCCATCCCCTCCTCGGCGATCAGATTGGTGGCCGGCACCCTCACGTCCTCGAACCGCAACTCGCAGTGGCCCTCGCGATCGACGTACCCGAAGACCGGGAGATTGCGCACGATGGTGAGGCCCGGTGTCCCCCGGGGGACGAGGATCATCGACTGTTGCTGGTGGCGGGCGGCACCGGGGTCGGTCTTGCCCATGACGATGAACACCTGGCAGCGCTCGGACGCCGCACCCGAGATCCACCACTTGCGACCGTTGAGCACATAGTCGTCGCCGTCGCGCCGGATCGAGAGCTGGATGTTGGTGGCATCGGACGAGGCGATGTCGGGCTCGGTCATGGCGAATGCCGATCGGATAGTCCCCTCCAGCAGCGGCACGAGCCACTGCTCCTTCTGCTCGTCGCTGCCGAACAGGGCGAGGACCTCCATGTTCCCGGTATCCGGGGCCGAGCAGTTCATGGCCTCTGAAGCCAGGTGGCTACGGCCGGCCAACTCGGCCAGGTGGGCGTAGTCCAGATTCGGTACCGGGTCGGGCGTCCACGGGGTGGCGTGGGGCATGAACAGGTTCCACAGGCCCCGCTCCCTGGCCGCAGCCTTCAGGTCCTCGATGACCGGGGGATGGAAGTGCGGGTCGCCCGACGCCCGCATCTGCTCCTCGTAGACCGGTTCGGCCGGAACGACCACGGTGTCGACGAACTCGGTGACTCGCTGACGGAGGTCCACTCCCCGGGGGCTCGGCTCGAAACTCATGGCTCACTCCTCTGTCGAACGGTTACGTGCCGGCCGGCCGAATGCCCGCCGGGCGTGCCCCACGGAGTGGGCATCGGAGCGGCCTGGATCCAGCGTCCTGCGTGCTGCGTCGTCTGAGGGTAGCCAACTCCACCAGGTGGGTGGCGCTGAGGGGTGGAAGCCACACTGGAGGCGGTCCTGCGCATCGGGTGGCGACCAGCCCTGACGCCTCGAACCACGCATGTCGCGGTGGGTGCATGTGCCGGTGGGTGGGTGCCGACCCTGCGGTTGACCTCCACGGTATTCGGCCAGGTGAACGATGGCACCGACGTGCCGTGACGGCGGTGTCGATATGGAGCGGACGACGGGATTCGAACCCGCGACCCCAACCTTCGCAACGTGAAAATGGCCCATTTTGACAAGGGCATTTCTGGCGCTTCGGAAGTTAGGGGGGTCTGGGGTCCCCCGATGAAAGGCGGGGGCCCGCCAATCTGAAGGTGTCTAACGCCAACAGAGATGGAGAGCCCCCGTGAAGCCCCAGACTATTTGCAACCGGTGC
>JBEKCS010000059.1:0-23407 GCA_050014755.1 Acidimicrobiales bacterium | reverse complement strand
TCGGCAACGCCAAGTTCTACGGCTCCACCGGCAGCCTCGCACTCAACAAGCCGATCGTGGGCATGGCCGCCACCCCGAACGGCAAGGGCTACTGGCTGGTCGCCTCCGACGGCGGCATCTTCGCCTTCGGCAACGCCAAGTTCTACGGCTCCACCGGCAGCCTCGCACTCAACAAGCCGATCGTGGGCATGGCCGCCACCCCGAACGGCAAGGGCTACTGGCTGGTCGCCTCCGACGGCGGCATCTTCGCCTTCGGCAACGCCAAGTTCTACGGCTCCACCGGCAGCCTCGCGCTCAACAAGCCGATCGTGGGAATGGCGAGCACCACCGACGGAAGTGGCTACTGGCTGGCGGCGTCCGACGGTGGGATCTTCGCCTTCGGCTCCGCCAAGTTCCACGGCTCGGCCGGCAGCCTCCCCCTCACAGCGCCGATCACCGGAATCCAGGCGACCTCGACTGGTCAGGGCTACTGGTTGGTATCCCAGGGCGGTGGGATCTTCGCCTTTGGCAACGCCCCGTTCTACGGATCTGCAGGGAACAGGGCTCTCCCGGACCCCACGGTGGCCATCTCCTGACCTGGCCCGCACTCCTCGCGGTCGCCGAACCCTGAACCCGGCGCTCGCCAGGGGGGTCAGCCAGGAGCGTCCCCGGCGTTCCGCATCCGCACCACCCGCGCGGGCACACCGACGGCGACGCTTCCGGCAGGCAGGTCGTGGGTCACCACGGCATGAGCCCCGATCACCGCGCCGGAGCCGATCGTCACCCCCCGGGTGATGGTGGCCTTGGCCCCCACCCACACATCGTCCCCGATCCGTACAGGAGCAGTGGCCCGGCCCTGATCCAGGATGGCCGTGCCGGAGCCGTCGAACGCGTGGTCGTGGTCGCGGATGGACACCATCTCGCCGAAGAGGCAGTGCCCTCCGATGACGACACTGCGGTCGGCGGCCACCGTGCAGTGGTGCCCGAAGACCGTACGGTCGCCGACCTCGAGGCGCCCCGAGTTCTCGAGGGTGAACCCGTGGTCGAGGACGCAGCCGGAACCGAATCGGACGTGGGCTCCACGGGCCACCGTGAACCGACTACCCGAACGTACGTCGCACCGCGCTCCGAAGGTCACCCGGGGATGGCGCAGCCGGGTGATGGCCAGACCGAGACGGCGTCGGAGGTAGCCGCGGGCACGGTACAGGGTGCCGAAGTCGGGGGGCCCGGCGCCGGAGGACAGGCCGGTTGCGTGGCTGTCCGCCCCACTCGGTTCCGAGGTCATCGCCGTACCCTACCGGGGACCGTCGCTCCGTTCGGGCACCGCTGTACGCCACCCGGGACGATCGCAGTACAGCGGCGAAGGGTACCGTCGAGTGATCGGCGGCGCCGGCCCGGGCGTCGGGGTACTCCTGGTGACCGATGGCGTCGTGGGCCACCGGTCGGTGTTCGTGGGACGGGCGGTGGCCTGCATCGTCCGCGGAACTCACTTCCCTTCTGGAGCTCAGCGGGTACGCCACGGCCGACGGGCCAGCACGATGTGCGACACTACGCACGATGTCCGCGCTCATCGAAGACCTCCGCCACATGACGGCGGCCTGGGACCAGCCAACGTCCCGGGTCCTGTTCGGCTCGCTCGTACGCCTGCCGCTCTACCCCCGGATCGGGGCCGTCATCACCTACCGGGCGGCCTCGTGGTGCTGGCACCACGGGCTCCGCCCGCTGGCCCTCTGGCTCCAGGCCTCCAGCATCCGCTCGGCCGGCATCGAGATCCACCCTGCCGCCCGATTCGGCCCCGGCTTGAGCATCGCCCACACTGTCGGAATCGTCATCGGCCACGAGGTGGTGGCCGGGGACAACCTGGTCGTCTACCAGGGGGTCACCCTGGGCCACACGGGAACGGGACCGGGCCAGCCGCAGATCGGCGACAATGTGCGGATCGGTGCCGGTGCCAAGGTGCTCGGCCCGGTCACCATCGGTGACGGGGCGTGGATCGGTGCCAACGCCGTGGTGCTGGCCGACGTGCCGGCCGGTGTGGTGGCCACCGGCGTCTGGCGCAACTGACCGACCACCGGAGGGCCGGCGTCGTCACCAGCTCAACGTGACGGGTCGATCGTCGGTGAAGTGGGAGCCCGCATAGGTCCACTGCTCAGCCGGGATGCGGGCCGACGGCACCAGGATCATCGAGCCGTGCGTCCCCGGGAGGCGGAACCGCACGACCACCGTCGACGTAGCCCCCTGGTGGATGAGTATCGGTGCCGCCACCAGCCAGGTGGGACCCTCTCCTCCCTCGGCACTGAGGGGCCCGCTCCCGGTCACCGCGATGCCGGTGGCCGCGGCCGGGAGGTTGTCGGCCACCAGGCCCTCGTAGTCGCCGTAGACGAGCGGCAGTCCGGGATACGGACCGGCGATGAACTGCGACTGGCCGTCAGGGGTCGTGTTGTCGAGCGTCGTGGTGACGGTGACCGCCGTCTCCGACCCGACGGCGCGGGTGGCCACGCGCACCGACACCTGTAGGTACTGGTCGAGTTTGTTCCCCCCGTGGTTGATCACCATGACCGCCAGTGACCGTGGGGTCAGGGTCCCGCTCACCCCGCTGGTCACCCACGCGGCCTCCGTCGCCGGATCCGACGACCAGACCATGAGGTGGCGACCGGCCACCGCGCCGGCTACGGCCGAAGCCAGCGTGCGCAGGTCGGTGGTCTGACCCTGCAACTGGCGGAGCACGGCGTCGGCGATGGTGCCGAGCGCATCCTCGCGCCCGACGTTTGCCGCCGAGTTGTCGCTCAGTCCGTCGTACTGGTCGTGCAGCAGGTACTGCTCGACGTTGTCCGAGTCCACCGTCTGGCCACCGGCCTGGACGGGGCCGGTCGCCGTCAGGATCTGGCGGAGCCCGGCGATGTCGATGGACAGGACTCCGTTGACCTGCTGGCCGGTGGAAGCGGCCCACATGCGCGTGGCCAGCTCGGCGGTGACGTCGAACTGGGGGGTGAGACCGAGGTTGCGCCAGTCCACCCCCGGGTCGAGCCATCCCCAGTTGCGTTCGAGATCGCCGGTCACCGTCACCTGTCCCGGAGCCAGCGCCAGCTCGCCCGAGGGACCGAATTCGCCCAGGTGGACCGTCCCGTCGGAGGTATCGGCCGTGCCGACCTCGAGGTAGGCGCCCGAGCCCGCCCGCATCTCGGCGTTGTTCGAGG
Source organism: Acidimicrobiales bacterium (assembly GCA_050014755.1). Classification (GTDB taxonomy): domain Bacteria; phylum Actinomycetota; class Acidimicrobiia; order Acidimicrobiales; family RAAP-2; genus Bog-756. The sequence goes on along the minus strand of JBEKCS010000059.1, from coordinate 20,231 downwards.
CGAGCACCAGGTAGGTCTGCGGCCCCCGGAGGATGGTGGCCACCACCGCCGACACGTCTGCCGCCTTGACCAGGCGGTCCCGGGCATCGTCGAGCTCGGACACGAACTGGTCGTGCTTTCGGGCCAGCGGGGCGACGAGCGCCTGGCTCGGGCCCGTGTCGATGGCGTCGAGGCGGCGCGCGGCCGACAGCGACAGACTCGACAGGCGCTCGAGCGACTCCACCCGCTCGGGGCCCGCCCCGTGGGGTTGTTCGAGGACGCTGTGCACGTCGGCCAGGAACGTAGACCCGATGGTCGACACCTGCTCCGCCGCTCCGCTCAGTGAGCGCGCCGAACGCAGTTGGCGACCGAGCACCGGGAGCCACGTCGCCGGCGCCATCAGGGGTCCGGACAGGTCGGCACGGGCCGAGGCGAACTCGCCGGCGGCCGAACGGAGCATCTGCTCGGTGGTCGACGCGGTCAGCGTCGAAGGGTCGAGGTTCGACCGGACCGTGGTGAGTTCGGACAGGCCCCGTTGGTCATGGCGGTAGGCCGACCAGACCCCGACCGTGACCACCACGCACCACGCCACCACCACGACGGCCACGGAGGACGCCACGATCCACCTGCGTCGTCGACCAGCCACTGCATCGCTCACGGTGTCACTCGCTGTTCCAGGCGCGCTGCGGGCAGGTACGGCCCCCGGGGCCCGCGGGCGCGACGGGCGGGCCCGGCCGATCGTACCGGAGTCGGTCGTGCCGTCGGGTACCCGCCCCGGTGCGTGCCGACCCTGCCGCTAGCATCGTCACGTGTCGTTCTCGACCATCCGGGTGAACGTCGGGCGCGTCATCCTCGTCGCCGGGATCCTCGTCCTGTTGTTCATCCCCTATCTGCTGTGGGGCACCGGACTGATCACGGCCAGGGCGCAGAGCGATCTCCGCCGGGAGTTCGCCGCCGCCCAGCGGACCCACCACGAGACCGCTCCGCTCCGTCCGGCGGCGGCCACGAACGTCCCGCCGATCGTGGCCCCGTCCATCGCCGCTCCCGCGGTGGGCAGCCCGGTCGGCGTCATCTCCATCCCGAAGATCGCACTGTCCATGGTGATCGTCGAAGGGACGGGGACCGACCAGCTCCGCTCGGGTCCCGGCCACTACACGGGTACCCCGCTACCGGGCGAGGCCGGCAATGTGGCCATCGCGGGCCACCGGACGACGTACCTCCACCCCTTCTACGACCTGAACGAGCTCGTCCCCGGCGATGCGATCGACATCCTGACCGTGCAGGGGCTCTTCATCTACCACGTGGTCAACAGCCAGACCGTCTCCCCGAGCGACGTCGACGTGGTGGCGGCCTCCGCCAGCCCCCTGCTGACACTGACCACCTGTACGCCGCGCTACAGCGCCAGTCAGCGGCTGGTGGTCCAGGCCGACCTGGCCGCGGACATCCTGAGCGGAACCCGGCCGCCCGGGCCACGCCCGACCCACAAGACGCAAGCTCCCGCGCCGGAGCCGATCCAGAAGCACTGGGGTGTGGCCATCGCGTGGGGAGTCGTCGTGGCCGTCCTGATCACCGCGATCTGGGCGGCCGCCCTCCGTCTCCGGGGTGGCCGTCGGATGGCCGCGGTGGGTGTCGGGCTGATCGTCTGGCTGGCGGTGGTCTTCGTGTTCTTCGGCGCACTGGCCCCGCTCTTGCCGGCCAGCTACTGACGCCGCCGGGTGGAGGCTCCGACCGGATCCGGTCAGGCCGTGCGGCGGCGGCGGACGAGCACCCCGCCGATCACGATGGCTCCGATCCCGACAGCAGCGAGCTCACTCACGTCCGCCCCGGTGAAGGGCAGTGACGAACTCCCCGAGACCGTCTGCGACGTCGTCCCCGTCCCCGGCGTGGTCGTCGGGGGAACCACGGAGTTGTTGGCCACCGTGGGCGGAGTGCAGCCCGTATAACAGTTCGCGGTCGCCGCGGAAGCGACTGCAGGAACCGAGAACACCGACGCGAGGGCCAGCCCCGACCCGATACAGATCCTCTGCGCCCACGTCATCGTCTTCATGTCGTCCTCTTCTGGGGGTCGCGCCCCTCAACCTCGTGCGATCGGGGAACCTGCCGGTCCCACGTAGTCCATCATGCATGTCGGGACGCTCACCACGCAACGAGACCACCGCGGCGAAGCCGAACTGCAACCGTATCCACACGCTGTGTGGTCAGGCCCCCATTATCCGTGGTCATCAACCGAGCCGCACACCGGGCTACAGGTGATGGACGGCTGCCTCCAGTGCCACGATGGCCACACCGACCAGCACCAGCCCGACCACGTACCGCACCCGGTGGTGGAGCGGTCGGTCGCTCCCGCCGGCCGTCCCGATCCCGACGACCGCGAGGGCGAGCACCCCCACGATGTCGGCGAGGACGAAGGCCGTCTGGATCGTCCACAGGTGCGCGGCGGCGAGCACGAGGATGACGGTGGCCGGGATGGCGGCCGTGACGATCGACCACGAGCTGCGCATCTCGGCGCCGATGTCGGACGCCGACAGCTCGAGGTGCCCCGTCGACCGCTTGGACACGAGGCGCGACAGGGTGTGGGCCATCCAGATGGCGACGGCACCGGCGATGACCACCCCGGCCGTGACCAGCTCCCCCGGGTGGGAGTCGAACGTGAGACCGGCGATGGTGACCAGTGTGGAGATCGTCCCGTAGACGTAGTCGGCCAGCCAGTGGACGGCGCCGGGGTGCGCATCGGGGCTGATCTTCCGGGACTGCTCAGCCACGTGTCGCGAGCCCGCCACCGGTGACCCGGGAGTCGCCGGCCGGGGCGATGCGCACCAACGCGTTGTAGGTGACGAGGGCGATGGCCAGGTGCATGAGCATCAGCACCCCGACGGCGCGCACCGGCTCCCCCAGATGCCAGATGTAGAGGTCGGGCAGGAGGAGCACCAGCGTGACCACGACGGCCATCCGGACGAAGAGCCAGCGCGGCTGCGAGGTGATCCGGGTGACCACCGGCCATGCGACACAGGCGACCACCACTCCGATGACGGTCAGTTTGGCGTAGTCCGAGAACCTGAAGTGGACGAAGTGCTTCGTCGTCGGGAACACCGACTCGCCCGCGGCCACGAGGGCGGCGTCGGCGGCCAGGGAGCCGGCCAGGGACACCACCGTGGCCAACGCCCATCGCCACCACGACGGCTGGGGGTCGGCACGGTCGAAGTCGATGTGGAACCTGGCGAGCAGCGCACCGAAGAACGGGGCACGGGGCGGGTCGGGTCGGGTGAGGGCGGGTGCGGACACGGTCCCAAGGTTACGTCCCACCCTGCCGTCGGGTGATCGGGGTCCCGGTCGCCAGGTCCTCGGCCGCGCTACCGGTGGTGCCCCACCGGTAACCCGGTGCCGGCCTCACCCGGCCAGGTCTGCGCTCTCTTGGACCCAGCGGGACGCGAGCTGCCGGGACACACCCCAGTGCCTGGCCACGTCGGTGATCGACATCCCCTCGTCGACGGCGATGGCCACCAGGAGGAGACGCACCCGGTGGCGTGTCACTTCGAACCCCTTGACGGCCTCGGTCACCGCACCGCGCCAGGAGGCGGCCTCGACGTCGTCGAGCAGGCACGCCATCGGGGCGCCTTGGTCGAGGCCGGCGACGACCTTCCGACAGACATCCTCGTGGACTCCCAGTTGCCGTCTCAACAGCCTGGTCGTCGAGACGAGCTCCTCGATGCCCGAGGACGCCCACGAACGGAGCACCGCCGGATCGACCGGGCCGGAGTCGACTGCCGTCGCAGGACCACTTCCCTGAACCACAGTTCGGAACTGATCCACCATGTCCGCACCTCCGCCCGCTCGAGCAGCTGGCCCGTCGGGTTGCGGGCGTGGACACAACGCTGCAACTCGTAATCGTATACGAGATGTACTCCAGGTGCCCGCGCGACGTTCAGTTGACCCTGGGGACCCGGGCCAGGATCTCGGCCACCACCTCGTAGCACGAGGTCCCGAGCCAGTCGGCTACCAGGGTGGCCGGGAGCTCCTCGGCGCCCTGGCGCCCGATCAGCACCACCTCGTCCCCCCGTCGTGCGCCGGGGACGTCGGTCACGTCGACCGAGACCTGGTCCATCGACACCCGTCCGGCCAACGGCGCCGGTCGGCCCCGCACCAGCACGTACTGCCAGGTCGCCGGAGCCCGGCGCAGGCCGTCGGCATAGCCGACCGGGACGGTGGCCACCCGGCTCGGGCGCTCCGCCGTCCACAGGTGCCCGTAGCCGACGGACTCGCCGGCGGCGAGGTCGTGCACCTGTGCCACCTGGGACTTCCAGGCCAGTGCCGGTCGGAGGTCGGGGACCGGGACGTCGGGCCCCGGAGGGAGGCCGTAGACGGCGATCCCCGGGCGTACCAGGTCGAAGACGGCGTCCTCACGGCACAGGAGGCCGGCACTGTTGGAGGCGTGCACGAGCGGAGGGAGGATCCCCTCCGCGTCGAGCTCGGCGATCACCTTCCGGAACGCGGCGACCTGCCGATCGGTCGTCGCCACACCGGTCGGTGTCCGGTCGTCGGCGCAGGCGAAGTGGGTGAAGAGACCGGTCACCTCGAGGCCGGCGATGGCGTGCAGCTCGGCGACGAACCCGGTGACCCTGTGGACGTCGACGCCGAGCCGGTGCATGCCCGTATCGACCTTCACGTGGACGGAAACGGTGGTGTCGAGGGCCAACGCCGCCCGCCCCAGCTCGCGGGCCGTGTCGCTGTCGAACACGGCCAGGGTGAGGTCGAGGCCGATCGCCTCACGTCCCTGCCACCCCGGTGTGTACCCGAGTACGAGCACCGGGGTCCGGATCCCCGCTCGGCGCAGGTCCCTGGCCTCGGGCACGCACGCCACGCCGAGCCAGGTGGCGCCGTTTCGCAACGCGGTGTGGGCCACCTGCACGGCGCCATGCCCGTACGCATCGGCCTTCAGGACCACCATGACCTGGGCCCCTCCGGCCCGGCCCGCCAGCCAGCCCACGTTGTGACCCACGGCCGAAAGGTCGATCTCCAGCCAGGTAGGCCGATCGGGCTGGACGATGCGGATGGACCTCCAGGCACGGTCCTGGCGGACCAGTAGCCCCTCCGAGTCGCCGCCCTCGGCCAGCAGCCGTTCGACCACCCGCTCCATCCGGGCCGCCGCACTGCCCTTGACCAGGACGACCGAGTCGGGCACGAGCCGGGTCGCCACCTCGGACGCCGCATCCTCGGGCGTGAAGGTGATGGCCACGCTGTCGGCGGGAAGCCCGGCACGCACGGCGGCGTCGGCGATCCATGCGGCCGCGTTCCCCTGGGTGACCAGGACGTCGACCGTGGCGGCGGCGTGCCTCCCGACTTCGCGGTGCAGCTCCTCGCTGGCGCCGGCGAGCTCGGCCATGTCCCCGATCACCGCGATCCGCCTGCCGGCCGGCAGGCGGGCCAGCGTGTCCAGCCCGGCATGGACCGAACGAGGGGCGGCGTTGTAGGTGTCGTCGAGGATGAGGCTGCCCCCGGCGCCGGCCAGCGGCCGCAGGCGTCCGGGGACACTGGCCAGTCGCCCGATCGCGGCGACGGCGTCGTCCCGGTCGATCCCGAAGTGGTCGGCGACGGCCAGACCGGCCAGTGCCGCGCCCGCACTGTGTGCACCCAGCCACGGCACGACGACCGTCGCATGCCACGGGCCCCGGGTGCAGGTGAACGTGGTGCCCGTCCGGTCGACGACCACGTCGTCGGCGCGGTACCCCGCGTCCGGCGAGGTACCGAACGTCACCACCGGGGCGGCGCTGCGGGGGGTGAGCGCCACCACGCGCGGGTCGTCGGCGGACAGGACGGCCAGCCCGTCGGGGGGCAGGTGGGTGAGGAGGGCACCCTTCTCCCGGGCGACCCCGTCCACGTCGCCGAGGGCCACCAGGTGGGCGGCGTCCACCGCGGTCACCACCCCGACCTCGGGCGGGGCGACGGCGCACATGGCGTCGATCTCGCCGAAGTGGCCGGTGGCCATCTCGATCACCGCCACCTCGTGCTCGGGCCGGAGGCCACCGAGGGCGACGGCCAGTCCGAACCGGCCGCTGTAGTTGCCCGGGGTGCGGAACACGGTGAACCGGGTGGCCAGCACGTCGGCCACCAGTTCCTTGGTACCGGTCTTCCCCACGGTGCCGGTCACCGCGACGATCCGGGGCTTCCACAAGCGCACGACGTATGCCCCGTAGCGCTCCATGGCAGCCACGGTGTCGTCGACGACGAGGGCGGCGCGGCCATCGCGGACGGCCGTCGGGTCATCGACCAGGGCGGCCAGCGCCCCACGCCCGAAGGCGTCGGCGACGTGGTCGTGGCCGTCGCCGCGCTGCGTCCGCACCGCCACGAACAGGTCGCCCGACTCGACCAGGCGTGAATCGAAGGCGAAGCGGGCGTACCGCCCGTCGGGGGCCGCGCCGCGTACCTCGAGGCCGGGGTTGGCCGCCACCAGGTCGTCGAGGTGGATCACGGGAGGGCCTGGCCCGCCATCAGCCGGTCCGGGCCGCTCGACCCGCCCCGTGCAGCCGGTCGAACCGCTCGCAACCCGACTCGACGATCCTGTCCAGGACAGCCCACGGGGACAGCGGTTCGGGGTCGGCCAGCCACTGCGAGTAGAAGACCGTCGCCTCGGTCAGACCGCAAAGCGAGTTGATCTCGAGCAGGTACACGACATCGTCGACCCGGTCCCAGAACAGGTCGAGACGGGCGTAGCCCTCGAGGTCGAACTCCCGGGCCAGCCGTTCGACCCGCGAGCGCACCGATTCGGCCTCGTCACCCGAGACGAACAGGTCGAGGGCCAAGTTGGTGCCCACGCCCTGCTGGAACTTCTGTTGCAGGGTCAATTCGTCGGCGGCGACGGTCACACTCGGGACCGCGGCCACCAGGCCCCGACCGGGCCGGTCGAGCACAGCCGCCGTCAGCTCGACGTACCGCTTCGACGCGAACCACGGTCGCAGGGTCTCGAGATTGAGGTCGCCGACCGGGAGCTCCACCGTGTCCGGATCGACGAACGCCCGCTCCACGAGCCACCGCCTCGGGGTCGGTACCGGCATGGCGATGGTCAGGGTCCGACCGCGCAGGTCGGACCGGGTCTCGTCGCTGTCGAACTCCGGGCTCTCGGAGACCACGGCGGCGAAGAAGCGCTCCATCACTTCGGGCCGCTTGAGGATCTTGACCCCGGTGGAACATCCGTCGGCGGCCGGTTTGCACACCAGCACCTCGGCGCCGAGCTCGTCGCACAGGGACCGGAAGCGGGTGGACGCCGACCCCGTCGCCGCCATCTCGTCGAGCCACGATCCGAGCTCGAACACGTCCACCTCGCGCTGTTCGGGGGCCCCGACACCGGGCAGTCCGAGATCACGGACCCGGCGGGCCGTGGCCGCCTTGTCCGCGGCGACGTCGGCCGCTGACGGTCCCGAGCCGTTGAACGGCCGTCCCAGCCGCTCGAGGGCCAACTGCAGCCTGCCGTCCTCGCCGGGCCCGCCGTGGAGGGCCAGGAACACGAAGTCGGCGGCATCTGCCGCTTCGGCCAACGACGACGGGTGTCCGACCGCCAACGCCGCGCGGGCCGACGTGTCGGACAAGGCGAACTCGGACCGGATGGCCTGTCCCACCGCGTCGATGGTGGCCCGGCGAACCGGATCGTTGACCAGGGCCTGGATCTCCTCGACGTCGTGGTGGAGCACGTAGAACAGCCCGATCTCGGTGTAGCGGCCCTGGAAGTCCATGAGCTGGAACCGGACGTCGTTCCCCGAGGCCAGGAGGGACAGGCCGACGAAGCACCCGCTCTGCCGGCTGACCTGGCGTTCGCTGGTGGGTCCGCCGAGCACGACGTGGATTCGGCGACCGCCCCCCGTGCCCTCCGATGGACCGGCGGCGGTGACGTCGGGCTCGCCGAGGGCGGCCCGGAGCAGCCCCATGATCAGCCGCCGGTGGTCGATTCCGATCATGGCCGCCTGCTGGAAGACGAAGCTGGAGAACCCCATGCCGCCGATGCCGTTCACGTCGGTGACGACGACGGACCCGTCGGCCGTCAAGAAGCCGTCGATCCGGGCCATGTGACGCAGGCCGAGGACGGCGAACGCCTCGCCGGCCCGGTGGCGGATGCGGTGCAGCGTGTCCGGGTCCACCCGGATCGGGGTGTGGTGGATGACCCCGGACCCGTGGAGGTACTTCTCCTCGGTGCCGTAGACCTGGCTGCCCGGCGGCTTCTCGACCTCGGTGGGAGCCAGTGCCGTCGCCGCCCCGTCCGGTCCGTCGAGCACCACCACCGAGAACTCGGTCCCGGTGATGAACTCCTCGACCAGCACGGCACCGCCGGTGGCCGCGAAGGCCGTCTCCACGGCCGCGGCCACACGGGCCGCGTCCACGGGCACCACGTCGACCCCGAACGAGGAGCCGCCGGCCAGTGGCTTGACCACCACGAGGTCGGACGCACCGTCTCCGGCCCGGCGCAGGGCCGGGGCCATCGACACCACGTCGGCCACCACTGCTTCGGGGTCGGCCGCCCACTCGTGACGCTCGACCGTGCGGTGGGCGGGCACCGGGAAGCCGGCGCCGATCAGCGCCTCGTAGCACCGCTCCTTGTCGAGAGTCCGGAACAACGCGTCCGGGGTGCTGAACACGTAGGGCACACCCCACACCTCCAGGCGGCGCTGGAGCGCTCCGTCCTCGCCGAACTCACCGTGGACGAGGGGGACGGCCACGTCGTGCCGGCGGCACAACGCGGCCACCTCGTCCCAGTCCAGCTCGAGGTCGAGCGTGCGCAACTGCGTCTCGAAATCGGCGCAGGTGTTGGCGTAGTAGTACTCGGGTGGGAGCCGGTAGGCACGCAGCTCGCGGTCGACGAACACCACCGTCACCTCGGCGGTCGGGTCGGCCTCGAGGTAGGTCACCCACGGCTTGATCGAGCCGGCACTGACGTCCCGCTCCTCGCTCGGTCCCCCGAAGAAGACGACGACCTTCACCGGCGACTCACCCCTCGCTCCGGAGCACCTCGGCCAGCCGGTCGAGACCCACCGATCGGCTGGCCTTGACCAGGACCACGCTGTCGACTGGCAGTGCGGCGACCACGGCGAGCGCCTCCGCCTGGTCGTCCACCACCGTGCCGCCGTACTCGGCAACGCCGACGGAGACCACTTCGATCCCGAGGGACTCGGCGAGCGCGCCCATCCGGCGGTGGGCCTCCTCGGTCGACGCCCCGAGCTCGGCCATCTCGCCGAGCACGGCCACCCGGCGTGGCGCTTCCACCATGGCCAGGTTGTGCAGGGCGGCCTCCACCGAGTCGGGGTTGGCATTGTACGAGTCGTTGAGCACCCGCAGGCCGGAGGGCGTCTGCCAGAATTCGGCCCTGAGCTGCGTGCCGGCCGCACTTCCCACCCCGACCAGCACATCGTCGAATCCCACACCGGCGCAGACGGCCGTGGCCACGGCGGCGGCGGCGTTGGCGGCCTGGTGGTCACCCCGGACGGCGAGCGTGGTCTCCCCCGCCCCCCACGGGGAGTCGATCCGGATCGTGGGTCGAAGCTCGGCATCGCGTCCGAGGATCTGGGCTCGCACGTCACCCGAGGTCGTCCCGAACGTGACGACGGTGGCGTCCGTCCTGGCCCGCAGATCGGTACCGCAATCGGCATCGTTGAGGACGGCGAAGCCCGATTCGGGCAGCCCCTCGATCAACGATCCCTTCTCCTGTTCGATCCCACCTCGACCACCGAGGTGCTCGAGGTGGGCGGACCCGATCGAGGTGATCACACCGATGGCCGGCCGGACCAGCTCGCGCAGGCGTGCGATGTCGCCGGGGAACCGGGCGCCCATCTCGACGACCACGGCCTCCACTCCGTCGGGGGCCCCGAGGAGGGTGAGCGGCACCCCGAGCTCGTTGTTGTACGAGGCCCGGGTGGCATGGGTGCGGAGCCGGGTGCCGATCCCCCCGGCGACCAGGTCCTTGACCGTCGTCTTCCCCACCGACCCGGTGATGCCGATGATGCGGTCGGATAGCAGGGTCCGGGCGAGCGCCCCGAGCTCCCACAGCGCCCCGGTGGTATCACCCACCACGATGGCCGTACCTCCCACCGGGGCCTCCGAGGTGAGGTAGGCCGCCGCTCCGGCGGCCAGGGCATCGGCGATGAACCCGTGCCCGTTGCGCGCCGCCACGATCGGGACGAACAGCTGGCCGGCCGCGATGGAACGGGAGTCGACCGAGGCTCCGTCCACAGTGGCGCCAGGGCCGTGGAGCACACCGCCGGAGGCTTCTGCCACCACCGAGGCGGACAGCCTCATGGGCGCGGGGCCGATCGACGGACGGGATGCCGGGCGGCTCCGGCCGGTCCGGAGGTGTGTCTGGCCTGGGGCATGTTCGTGTCGGGACTCATCGATCTGCGCACCACGACCGCGGGCCCCGACACTCCGCCGCACAGGGTGCCGGCCGTCGACTGCGAGCTGGTCGTGATCGACCGATCCTACAGGGCCGTCCCGCCCGTCCCGGCCTTCGGGACCGGCCCCGTCGGGGGACCCTCCGGCCCCGGCCGACGGCTCACGATGCCGGCTCCGGCGTCCAGTGGGGGTCGAACTCGAAGAACTCGTCCACCAGGGCCTCCATACCGATCCCGAGCACCGTCCACTCCTGGACCGCTCCGTCGGGGCCGGTGGCCCGCCCGATCCCCCGGATGCCGTCGTCGACCCGGTCCCGCAGGGCGCACCCTTCGACCAGGGCGGTGCACGCCCGGGTGAACTGGTCCAACCGCAGAGGCGGTCGGAGCTCGAGGCCGAAGAACGCCATGAGCCCCTGGGTGGCCGCCTGGGCGCGCTCGTCGACGCCGGTGTAGGAGTGCAGGAGGGCCGCGTAGATCTCCTGGCCGGTCTCGGACCCGCGGGACCCCGACGCCAGTGCCCATGCGCCGATGACCACCGCCCAGCTCCGTGACGTCGCCCCGGTCGCAAGGTTCGCTTCCGCCGCGACCCGGAGCAGCTCGCGCAGCGCCGCCTTGCGTCCCTCGAGGGTCGAACGGTCGGCCGCGTCCAGGACGGTCGCGGCGACCGACAGGAAGGCCTCCTCCTGGTCGGTGACCTCGTCGACTGCCAAGGAGGCGAGGACCGCACTCTGGAACTCGGCCTGGTTCTGCCAGATCCTCCCGATGACCGAAGCGTTGGTGATGCGGATCCCCGTGGCGGCGACCACCTGTTCGAACACCCGCTTGAACGTGAGCTGTTCGGCTCCCGTCCCGAGACCATCGTCTCGAAGCACCTGGACGCCGGCTTCCAGCAGCAGGGCGCGCAACTCCTCACGGGTGCGCCGTCGCACGGGCGGTGACGGTGACGGCCCGCCGTCGGTCACCGGCGCGGGCCTCGGAACCGGATCGGCGCCCGCCCGCCATGGACGCCAAGCGGCGCCCCGCGACGTGGCGGTGACTGCGTCAACCGTAGAACGACCATGGGACGACCCCCGTACGCTCCGGCCCCTTCGGGGAGACCTCGCCGGGGAGCCGATGCCCACGATCGTAACCGGCGGTCCCCCCGGCCCGCTGCGCCGGGCCGAGGGGACCGCCGGGTCCTACTTGTAGGTGTAGACGGAGGCGCTGGTGGTGGAGCTGGTGCCAACGGGCGAGCTGACCGTCACCTGGACCGTGCCCACATGCCCCGCCGGGACGACCGCGGTGATCGACGATCCCGAGGTGACGGTGAAGCTGGTGGCCGCCGTCGCCCCGAACAGCACCGAGCCGGCTTCGGCGAACCCGGTCCCGGTGATGCGCACCTTGTTCCCACCGGTCACCCGACCCTTCGGCGGGGAGATGGCGGTGACGGTGGGCGTGGCGAGGTCGTAGGCGAAGGTCACCCCGGCCAGAGCCGGGATCGCCTGGTACGTGCTCAGTTGGCTGGGCGTGTCCCCCGAGAAGGCGAAGGCACCGCTGGACAGCTGGAAGGACCCGAGCGAGGCCACCCCGTCGACCCCGCTCTTGGTGTACGTGGCCGACGACGGAGCCGCTCCCAGCGCCAACAACGCCTGGAGCACCAGCGCGGTGGAGTCGGGGTCATTCGTACGCGTCTTCGAACTGGGCTCGTAGCCCCAGCCACCTGCCGAGTCCTGGGACTTCCTGATGAACAGGAGCGCCGAGGACGCGGCGCCGGAGCCGAGCGCTCCCTGCGCCTCGAGCCCCTGGACGGCCAACGAGGTCGAGTTGGTGTCCGGGCCTTCGTACTGGGACGCCTTGCCATTGCACGCATTCAATGCGGCATCGGGAAGGGCCCACCCTCCGTCCGGGCACTGCTGGTCGGTGAGCCAGGTGACGGCCCGGGACACTGCCGTCCCTGTCTCCCCGGCTGAAGCGGCGGTGTCCCCGATCGCCGCCAGTGCGGCGAGCACCAGGCCCTGGTTGTACGTACCGGCGTCATAATCGGCCAGCTGGGTCTCGGTGCCGAACAGACCGGCGTCGGCACCCGAAGTCTGTTCGGTGGCCAACAGCTCGGTCACCAGGTTGGGAGTACCGAACGCACCGGTCGACACACCGAGTGCGTGGGCGTCCAGGATCAGCAGTGCGAGCTGACCGGGACCGTAGCTCCCGTCGACATCGCCGGCGAAGCTGTTCACCTGACCCTCGAGATAGGCCAGCCCGGCGTCGGCGGTGGGGATGTCGACCCCGGCAGTGGCCAGGGCCAGGACGGCGTTGGCCGTGGCACTCAGATTCGCCACTGTCGGATCGGTGGCCGACGGGATGAACCCGCTGCCTCCGAACTCCCCGGCCAACCAATTGGCTGCCGCATCCGCGGAAGCTGTCTGCGGGAGCGAGGTCGGGGTGGCGGCCCCGGCCGTTCCCGGCGGGACCAGTACGGCCAGGCCGAGTGCTGCGGCCAGTGCGGCGGACGCCGCGAAACGTGTGATGGTCATTGGATTTCCTCTCCGGCGGCAACCCGGAGAACCGACGACCGGACAGGGCCTCGACCATCCGAGTCCCACCGCGTGTCTCGACGGATATGGACTCCCTGACGGTTCCCGGTATCCCGACTCGTGACGAACGAATCTGTTCGTCACCCACGGTTGCGGACCAGCGCCGGACTTCGACCGGCTTCCCCGAGAAACTGCCACGTACTGCGTGGGCCAACGTACCACTCGTTCCGGCTCCCTGCCCGGGGGACGAGGGAACTGGACCGGCGTCACACCGGGGGCAGCTCCGGCGCCGAGATCCCCACCACCGGCGCGGTGAGCGCGGTCCCAGCCAGCGAGCCTACGAAGCGAGCGTCCCCGAAGGCGAAGACACCTCCATCCGCCCCGACCAACCAGTACCCGTCGATCGTGCCGGCCATGCCGACGACGGGGGCGGCCAGGCCGGTGGCGGCCATCGAGCCCTTGAAGACGGCACCACCGAAGGCGAACACACCGCCGTCGGCGGCGACCAGCCAGTAGCCGTTCCCCCCGGGAGTGGAGGAGATGCCGACCACCGGTGCCCTCAGGTGCTCGGTGGCGGCCGAGCCGTGGAACACGGCCGCCCCGTAGGCGAAGACGCCGCCGTCGGCGGCGACCAGCCAGTAGCCCTGGTCGCCACCGGTGCTCTCGATGCCCACGATGGGAGCGTTCAGGGTCAACCCCGTCGACGGGCTCAGTGCCGTGGCGTCCCCGAAGGGATAGACGGCGCCATCTCTGGTAACCAGCCAGTAGCCGCCGTCGTCCGGGGTGGCGGCCAGTCCGACCACCGGGGCACTGAGCGCGGTGCCCGCCAGGGAGCCGTAGAAGCCGGCACGGCCGTAGGCGAACACGCCGCCGTCGGCTGCCACCAACCAGTAGCCCCCCTGGGCTCCGTAGTCGCAGGAGATCCCGGCCCTCGGGCCACCGACCGGGCAGGCGAACCGCTCGTCGGTGATGCCGACGATCGGGGCACGCAGCGCGAGCCCGGCCGGCTCTCCCCTGAGCACGGCATCACCGAATGCGGTGACCACGCCGTTGCCGGTGGCGGTCAGGTAGCCCCCGGGGAAGGCACCATGGGGCGAGGGATCGGCGCCAGAGGGAGGCGACGCGGCCACCGTCCCGACGGCAACCGTCAATGCGACGGCGACCATCGCCACGTGGAGACGGCGGGAAGTCCGGTTCTTCAGGGTCGGCTGGGGCATGAGGATCCTCCTTCGGGTCCGGGTCCGGGAGCGTCCGGGCACGGTGCGCGGCACGGGCACCTGGTGGGCCACGGGCCGACATGGGATCGGGATCCGCTATCCGTCCTGGAGACTGCTCCGACCGACACTAGTGACTCATGGCGCCCACCGGCAGGTGATCCCCACCCGCCCCGTACCGGGGTTCTCGTGGTCCCGGTCACCCGTCGTGCCGGCCACCCCCGTTGCTACGGTGGCGCGACGGCGGCGGCCTGACCCCCACCATCAAGGAGACGGACCCCATGCACGCGCTCAGCGGCTACCTCGAGTTTCCACCCGGCCGGCGTGAGGCCACCCTCGCCGCACTCCGGGCGGTTTCCGTCCGCAGCCGCCAGGACCCCGGGTGCATCGACTACTGGTGGGCGGAGGATGTCGAGCACCCCGACCGGTTCCGGTTCTTCGAGTGCTGGGAGACCGTCGAGGACTTCGAGGGACACCAAGCCCAGCCGTACGAGGTGGCGTTCATGGATCAGTACGTGTCCCACATCACCGGAGCCGATGCGCACGTCCTGGACATCGGCGGTCGCCAGTCCGTCCTCGGGGCCGAGCCACCGCCTGACGTCGACACGGCCGAAGGTGGGGTCGACCGATGAGCCGTCTGGTGCTTTCCGACGCGCACGTGGTCGTCGGCGACGGAAGCGTCCTCGAGCGGGCGACGGTCGTCGTGGACGGCGACCGGATCGACTCGGTGGGCGCCGTCCCGTTCGTCGGGGGGCGACCCGACGACCGGGTGGTCGACGCTGCCGGATTGACCGTGATGCCCGGGATGGTCAACTGCCACTTCCACGCCACCTATCACGAGCTGGGGTCGGTGACCGCCCCCTTCGGGCTCGAGGAGCCGATGGCCCTCCAGGCGGTGCGGGCGGTCAGGAGCCTCGAGCGGCTGCTCCTCGCCGGCTTCACCGGTGCGGTGAGCGCCGGCGCCCCGTTCGCCATCGACGCCTCGATGAAGACGGCCATCGGCCGGCGTCTCATCATCGGTCCCCGCCTCGTCCCGTGCAGCCGCGACATCAGCACGACCGGGCACGCCGGGGACCGGAGCTATCCGTCCCACTGGGACGTCGGCGCACTCGGCGCCATCAGGCGTAGCGACGGCCCCGCCGAATTCCGCCGTTCCGTGCGCCTGGAGATCAAAGAGGGCGCGGAGATGATCAAGATCTTCGTCACCGGTGGCCATGGGACGGTCGGCCCCAGGGAGCAGACCGAACTCGGCGCCGACGAACTCGGCGCAGCGATCGAGGCGGCACACCAGCGCGGGGTCAGGGTGCGCGGCCACATCGCCAACAAGGAGGCACTCCTGATGGCGCTCGACCTCGGGATCGACATCGTCGACCACGGCGACGGCATGGACGAGGAGTGCATCGAGCGCCTCCTGACCACCGACACTCCGGTCGTGCCTTCGATGCTGTTCCCGGCGCGGCTACTCGCCTCGATGGGGAACGCCTCCCTCGGCTTCACCGACGACATGCGCCACGACATCGAAACCATGGCCGCCATCCTCCCGGTGGCCAACCGGGCCGGAGTGCGCCTGGTGCTGGGCGACGACTTCGGTGCCATCAACTTCCCCCACGGCCCCTATGCAGACGAGCTCGCCTACTACGTGGAGGAGGTGGGGATCCCGGCCATCGACGTCTTGACCTGGGCCACCAAGAACGGCGCCGAGGTGCTCGGGATGGGCGACGAGCTCGGGACGGTCACGCCGGGAAAGCTCGCCGACCTCCTGGTCGTGGCCGGCGACCCCGTCGCCGACATCAACGTGCTCCGCAAGCCGGACGCACTGGTGGCCATCCTCCTGGGCGGTCGGATGGTGACCGACCGGCTCCCTGGAGAGGTGGGGGCCGCTCACTGAGCAGTGCTCCCGACGACGCCGCTTTGGCCGCCCGCTACCGGGTCCGGTGACGGGGTCCCGGCACCGCCCCGGGCGATCCGTGCCAAGCTTTGCCCGGCCCGACACCGAGCAGCCCTGAGTTGCGGCCGAGGACGGACCCGCCCGTGGTCCGCAGTGGCACCGCCTGAACCGTGGAACGGAGCGGCATTGGTCCGGAGAGAGCTCGATCCCCACTCGGTGGCCCGGGTCATCGGCGCCTACGGCTTCGACGCCGTCCGGGGGAGGCCCGGGTCCGGCTCGGGAGCGGCTCCGGCCCACCGACTGGCGGAACTGCGCCTCGACGGGGTCGACGACGACAAGCGCACCGTCGCCCGCAAGGCCGCCCGGGGCATTCCCACGGGGTCCCCCCCTCCGTCCACCGCCACCCCGTTCGACTTCGCCGTGGCGACCCTCTTCGACTGGTCGCGCAACGGGGGCCGGGCGGGCTTCGAGTCGGCACTCGACGTGATGGCCGCGCTCATCGTCCCGCTCGGTACCGAGGAACTGCCGGCCGCCATCGCGTCGTTGCTCCGGCTCGGCATCCAGAACCAGTTCGACTCGCCGGAACCCCAGTTCCTCACCGGGTTCGGCGTTCAGGCACTGGCCCTCCAGTACATCCGCGACAGCGGGTTCCGCCAGGTGGCCGATCCGTCCGCCCCCAGTGGCGGATCGGACGAGCCGCTGGCGTGGGCCAAGTGGCTGATGGACCAGCGCCGCCAGGAGACCCGACTGACCGCCGAGGTCTACGAGACCGTGCTCTCCCTCTGCCTGCTGCTGCTGCGTCGGCGACCGAAGCCCGGATACTCGATCGCCCGGATCGTCCGGGCCGCGCAGTCTCTGTGGATCGGAGGGTTGCACCGGGCGTTCCTCGATCCCGGCGAGTACCCCGAATACGGCCGCGGAGCCCCCCGGCCCCCGGTCTCGGCAGCCACCGGGCTTCCCGATGGCGACGGTCAGATCGAACTGGCCATGGTCGACCTGATCATGGGGATGACCGAGGAGAGCCTGTTCTCGGTGAACCAGACCAACCTCGGAAGCCGCCTGATCGCCGAGGGCCTCCACCGCTACCGGACGTCCGAGTCGTCCGTCGAGGTGACGTCGCTGACCGAGGGCACCGGTGTCGACGCCGCGCTGATCCGCGAGCTGTTCCCCACCGACCGCGAGTTCGCCTCGGGGTGCCTCCGATGGCTGGCCGGCGAATGGGAGGGGTTCGACTCGTTCGCTCGGGAGTTCCGGGCGACGGCCGCAGCCGGGGCGGAGGCGCTCCTCGAGTGGGTGGGCGGCGTGCGCAGGGACTTCCCGGCACTCCTCGACTCCGCGGGGTTCGCCTCCGGCGATCCGGCATTCGACGAGGTGGTGGCGTTCCTCTCCATCGTGCTCTCCCGCGATCCCCAAGGTGCGAACGGCGTGGTGAGCCCGGACGACGTGAAGCGGGCCCGACGGTGTGTCGAGGCGGCAGCCCGGGGTGAGAACTGGCACACCGTGGTGGATCTGGCGCCGAGGGCGCGCTCCGAGCTCCGCACTCCCGGCGGCGCCCCCTGATCCACGGCCGACCTGGGCCTCGGCCGGCCGTGATTGTTCACTGGTGAACATTGATGTCGGTGGACACTGGTCTACGGGTGGCGGATCACCTTGGCACAGCGCGGGGAGGGGACGGAGGGGCGTGTGAGTCGGGTCCGCTACCTGGCGGGGTGGGCCCGTCCCGGTTGACGGTCGACCGGTCTCGCTCCCTCCGTTCCCATCCTCGCATGCCAACGCCCGGCCGCCCGTCGGCGTGCAGCAGCGAGTCGACGAGGCGCCGAGGCTCCGGGGCGGACCAGTCGTCGAACGGCTCCCGCTCTCCCCCTCGGTGGGCCGAGAGGGCTTTGGCCCCTAGTCATCGGATGGCCCCGATGCGACCATGGCAGTTGCCGGTCGTCGACGAATCGGTGCACGCGGATGTGGGACACACCTGCGGCGGAGCGACGACCTGGCGCAGAGCGACGAAAGGTTGGGTGCGGTGGTACGGGATTCCTCGAAGTTGACGGGTGGTCCGAACGGTGGTCGGTGGCTGGCGGCACTGTCGTTGGCCGCCGTGTCGGCCATCGGCGGTCTGGGCTCGATGGCCGGCGGCGGTTCGGCGGCGGCAGCGGTGGCGACCGTCGGCGGCACGTGCGGGTTCCACGTGGGCGCTCCTCTGGTGACGGGCGCGGCCGGGACGGCCGGGATCGAGTTCCCCGCGTACCCGGCCGATCCCCGCCAGGTGTGCCAGGTCACGGTGACCCAGCAGGCGTCGCTCGTCCCGGTCTCGGGAGGCAGCTATACGGATGTCGCCGGGGACCCCTCGAGCCAGACCGTCACCCTGTCATTCACCGGCGGTCCCCTGCCGCTCGGCCTCCTGTGGCTCTGGCGACCCCACTGTGCCGACCCGGTCACGCCAGGCGTCGTCACCCTGACCGTGGACGGGCAGTCGTCCTCCACCGGTCCACTGAACGCACCGTCGTGCTCCCCCGACCTCGGGGGCAGTTCGACGCTCACCTTCGACTACGTCGATCCCGCATTCGCCAACGTGTCGGTGGGGCTGGCCGCCACCACCGACGGCCTCGGGTACTGGACCGTCGACGCCGCCGGCGACGCCGTGCGGTCCGAGGGCGACGCCGTCACCTCGGGACTCCTACCCCCCCTCAACCAGCACGTGGCGGGGGTGACCGCCGACCCGGACGGCCAGGGCTACTGGATCGACGCGGGTGACGGAGGCGTGTTCAGCTTCGGCGGCGCACCGTTCTACGGGTCGATGGGCGGCCAGACGCTCAACGCTCCGATCGTCGGCATGGCGGCCACATCCGGCGGGCGCGGCTACTGGCTGGTCGGCGCCGACGGCGGGGTGTTCAGCTTCGGCGACGCCACGTTCTTCGGCTCCATGGCCGGCGTCCAGCTCGCCGCCCCGGTGGTCGGCATCGCCGCCACCCCGGACGGGGGCGGCTACTGGCTGGTCGGCGCCGACGGCGGGGTGTTCAGCTTCGGCGACGCCACGTTCTTCGGCTCGATGGCCGGCGTCCAACTCGTCGCCCCGGTGGTCGGCATCGCCGCCGATCCGGACGGGGGCGGCTACTGGCTGGCGGCGTACGACGGCGGGGTGTTCAGCTTCGGCGACGCCCCCTACGAGGGCTCGGCGGGCGACCTCCCGCTGGCCGCACCGGTGTTCGCCATCGCCCCGGCGCCGTCCGGTCGCGGCTACTGGCTACTCGGAGGCGACGGCGGGATCTTCGCCTTCGGTGATGCCGGCTTCTTCGGCGCGACCCCTCCGTCGGGCTGAACTGACCGGTTCCCCGGCCGTCGGTGGGCGGCAGATCCGTGTGCCACCATGTGCCACGTGATGTCGTCCCAGCTGTGTACGGAGGCAAGCCTCCGGTCGCCGGCGTTGCAGGCATGGGCACAGCGTCTGCGACCGACGTGGGACCCGGATGGCACCGATCCGAAGGAGATGCTCCTCCACCGAAAGACATGGGAGTGGCTGTTCATCGCCGAGGCCCTGTCCGAGCGGAAGATGCTGCAGGACGGGCGCACCGGTATCGGGTTCGGCGTCGGGAAGGAGCCGCTGGTCGCCCTGTTCGCATCCGAGGGCTGCACGATCGTCGCCACCGACCTCCATCCGGACAGGGCCGAGGCGACCGGCTGGAGGCAGTCGGGCGCCGAGTACGCCGACGGCCTGTCCGGGCTGAACGACGTCGGCCTGTGCGATCCGGATGCGTTCCACCGCCTGGTCACCTATCGGGATGTGGACATGACGAGGCTGCCGCCCGACCTCGGGCTGTTCGATTTCTCCTGGTCGTCGTGTGCGTTCGAACATCTGGGTTCGATCGAGGCCGGAGCGGACTTCCTGGTACGGCAGATGCAGGTTGTGCGGCCCGGCGGGGTCGCCGTCCACACCACCGAGTTCAACTGCTCGTCCGACGACCGGACCATCAGCGAGGGCGGGACGGTCCTCTACCGACGAAGCGACCTGGCGACGATCGTCGACCGCCTCGTCGGCGAGGGACACCGGATCACGCTCGACCTGACCGAGGGCGCGTCGCCCGCCGACCGCCATGTCGACGTACCGCCGTTCAGCGACACGCACCTGCGCACGATGCTGGGCGAGTTCGTCACGACGTCGGTCGGACTGATCATCGAGAAGCCCGATGACTGGTCCCCCAGGTCACGCCGCAGGCCGAGGCTGTTCCCACGGCGGACCTCGTAGGGAACCCGCTGGCCCCTGCCTCAGCTGTGACATTGC
>JBEKCS010000058.1:0-23988 GCA_050014755.1 Acidimicrobiales bacterium | reverse complement strand
ACCTGTCGATCATCGGCCTGGACGGCGAGCGCCACATCCGACAGCGGCGCCTTCTCAACCAGGGGTTCTCGCCGCGGATGATCCGGGCCATGGAGGACCGGGTCCGCGAGGTGGTCACCGAGGTGCTGGACCGGATCGCCGACAAGGGCTCGTGCGACTTCGTCGCCGACATCGCCATCCCGGTACCCCTGGTGGTCATCGCCGAGTTGATGGGTCTGCCCGTCGAGGACCGGGACAAGCTCGGCGACTGGTCGGACCGGATGATGGGCGGCGAAGGTCGGACCGACCCGGACGATCCGATGACGATCGACGCCACCGCGGCGTTCACCGAGTACGTGACGTATGTCACCGAGATGGTCGAGGATCGCCGCGACGCCCGCCGGACGAGCCGAGACACGCCCGACGACGTGATCAAGATCCTGGTCGGCGCGGACGAGGACGGGGTCCTCGAGTCGAGCGACGAGCTGACCCACGACGAACTGACCATGTTCCTCGTCGTGCTGCTGGTGGCCGGCAACGAGACGACCCGCAACGCCATCTCGGGCGGCATGTCGGCCCTCCACCGGTTTCCCGACCAGTGGGCCCGGTTGATCGCCGAGCCCGAGCTGTTCGCCACCATGGCCGACGAGATCGCCCGGTACGTGTCCCCGGTGATCAGTTTCGTGCGCACGGCCACCGAGGACACCGAGCTCCACGGCCAACGGATCCGTGAGGGCGAGAAGCTCCTCCTGCTCTACCAGTCGGCCAACCGCGACGAGGACGTCTTCGACGACCCCGACGTCCTCCGCCTCGACCGCAATCCCAACCCCCACCTCGCCTTCGGCGTCGGCCCCCACGTGTGCATGGGCATCAACCTGGCCCGGCTCGAGATCCGGGTGCTCTTCGAGGAGCTTGTCCGGCGGTTTCCGGACATGCACGTGACCCCGGGATTCGAGCCCGTCTTCGTGGAGCACGCCCTGGTGCACGCGATCGACACCCTGCCGGTGGAGTACACGCCCGAGCGGGTCTGACCAGCCAGCTCATCGGCCCTGCGGCCCGGCGGCGTCAGCGGCTCAGCGGCTCAGCGGCTCAGCGGCTCAGCGGCGTCAGCCCGGACCCGGACTCCGGTGCGAATCGCCCGGGGTGAGCAGGGTCCCGTCGGCCAGCGCCCGGTCGTCGGCCGCCACCCGGGCGAGCGTCCCCTCGTCGAGCCGATCGCACAGCGCGTCGCGGGCCGACGACCACACCCAGTGCAGTGCACACACGTTCTCCCAGTGGCAGGGACCGCCGCGCAGGGCGCACTCGGCCGATCGCAGCGGTCCCTCGAGTGCCTCGACGATCTGGAGGACGGTGATCTCCTCCGCCGGGCGGGCCAGAGCAAAGCCGCCGGTCGGTCCCGGCCTCGACGTGACCAATCCGGCTTGTTGGAGCTCGCGGAGGACCTGCTGGAGGAATCCGGTCGGGACGTCCATGGCCTCGCCGATGGCATTCGCCGTCACCGGTGTCTCCTCCACATTGGCGAGGTAGATCAGCGACCGGATGGCGTAGTCCGTGCGACGGGTCGGGACGAGCTTCACCCGACCATGCTCCCAGCTGGCGCGGGGCCGGCGCACATTGGCTTCGCGGCCGCATCGCCCTGCCGCGGCTCCGCCACGCCCTGCGTGGATAGCATCAGCTCCGTCGACATCGGTGCCCGAGGGGTGTCCCATCCCACCTGCGACCCTCGTCGTCCCAACCACCCCGGGAGCAACCATGACCCAACCAGACCCCCGCGGGGCGATCTTCCTCGACCCCACCCTCTACGCCGACCAGGCCAGATGGCACGCCATCGCCGCCGAGCTGCGCGACGACATGCCGGTACTCCGCGTCGAGGAGGAGGGGTACACCCCGTTCTGGGCCGTGACCCGCCACCAGGACGTCTTCGCGGTGTCACGGGACAACGAGCACTTCCTCAACACCCGGAACTCGGTCCTCGGCCCGGACGCCCAGTTGGAGTTCCTCACGTCCATCGGCATCGAGCCCGAGACCCTGGTCCACATGGACGGCGAGGAGCACGCCGGCCACCGTGGCCTGGCCAACGACTGGTTCCGCCCCCGGGCCGTGGCCAGGCGCCAAGAGGCCATCGACGCCATCGCCGACGAGTTCGTGGACAAGTTCCGCCAGCTCGGAGGCGCCTGCGACTTCGCCCTCGAGATCGCCGTGCCGTACACCTTGCGGGTGATCATGGGGATCTTCGGCGTGCCGGTGGAGGACGAGCCCACCATGCTCAAGCTGACCCAGGGAATCTTCGGGGCGGCCGACCCCGAGTACCTCGGCGACCTGTCCGACCCGATGGCGCTGATCACCGACACCATCGCCCAGTTCGACGGGTACTTCACCGAGCTCACCGAAGAGCGGCGGGCCCACCCCGCCGACGACCTCGCCACGGTCATTGCCAACGCCCAGATCGACGGCTGCCCGCTCGGGAGCAACGCCCGGCTCTGGTACTACACGATCGTGGCCACGGCCGGCCACGACACCACGTCGTTCGCCCTGTCGGGCGGGCTCGAGGCCCTGCTGCGCCACCAGGACCAGGTCGCCCACCTGCAGAGCCGACCGGACCTGGTCAACAATGCGGTGGACGAGATGATCCGGTGGACCTCCCCGGTACGCCACTTCCTCCGCTACCTGACGCGTCCGGCCACGCTGTCCGGCGTGACGATTCCCGAGGGCGACCGGCTCCTGCTGTCCTACCCGTCGGCCAACCGGGACGAGCGGATGTTCGACGATCCCATGGCGTTCGATGTGGCCCGTCCCAACGCCAACCGGATGATCGCCTTCGGAGGCGGCGAGCATTTCTGCCTGGGCTCGACGTTCGCCCGCCGGGAGCTACGCACCATCCTCCCGAAGCTGTTGGCTGCGGTGGACACCATCGAGGTGGCCGGCGAGCCCGAGTGGGCCCAGGCCAACTTCGTGGGCGGCGTCAAGCACCTGCCGGTGGCCGCCACGTTTCGCTGACGGTGGACCTGGAGACGACCGACCGGTGGGCCGGGTGACGGCGACCGAGGAGGACTGGGTCTCCTACCGGGCCGCCGTGGTGGACGTGGTGCCTCCCGCGGGGCCCCCGTTCCGGATCGTGCCCGCCGCCGCGGGTATCCACGGACGGTGGTCCCGCCGGTGGCGGTCGCCGGTCCACGTGGTGACCGCGTGGAATCCCGACAGTGTCCGCCTGGACCGGGACGCCAACGACGCCCGCAATGCCCGACTCCTCGCCGACCTCGAGGCGAGCGGTCTCGCCCACTGGCCGGCCACCGGTCGGGACCTCGCCGGCGACCACTTCGAGGAGGGTTTCGCCGTCTTCGGGCTCAGCGAACACGAGGCGGTGGCCTTGGGACGCAGCCACGGCCAGGCCGCCATCTACCGCTGGACCCCCGATGCCTGGCAGGTGATCTCGTGCACGGACGGCCGTCGGGACACCTCGGGCTGGCAGACCGTACCGGTCCCGAGGCCGACGGCCTGATTCGAATCGTCCTGGAGACGGACGAACCGGTCCGACCGGTGGACCAGAGCCCGTGCCGCGCCCACCGGACTTCCAGGGACACGTAGCGGCGGTCGGCCGGGGCACGTCGTCACGTCGCCACGTCGGCATTCCGGTCCTTCGTGAACGGAGCCCGGACCACCGCCGACGGCACCGGCGGGATCGCATCGGGGACGGTTCGGCGACCTTGCCGGTGAGGGCGTCGGTGCCCGTCGGCTGAGCAGGGCCGGTGGGAGAACCGCCCGGTTGCCTTGTAGACTTGCAGGGATGAGGCGCCGCATGCTGAAGTCGAAGATCCACCGGGCCACGGTGACCGCGGCCGATCTCAACTACGTCGGCTCGATCAGTATCGACCCGGTGTTGCTCGAGGCGGCGGACATCTTGGAGCACGAGCAGGTCACCGTGCTCGACGTCGACAACGGCGCCCGGTTCGAGACCTACGCGATCGTGGGCGAGCCGGGGGAGATCTGCCTGAACGGCGCCGCCGCCCGTCTCGTGCACGTCGGGGACACCGTCATCCTGCTCACCTACGCCGAGTACGAGGATCACGAACTCGGATCGCATCGCCCCCTGGTGGTCCACGTCGACGAGAAGAACGCCGCCACCAACCTCGCCTAGCCCGGGTCAGAACCCGCTCGGCTGCGTTTCGAACTCCGGCTCGCTGGGGCGACCCTCGTGGTGGAGGGGGACGAGCGCCTCGGTCTCCTCGAACCAGAGCAGGGCGTCGTAGCGGGCACCCATGACCGTGGGTACGTAATTCCCGGATTCGCGTCGGGGCTGGTACACGACACCGATGGCCCGATGTCCGAGCCGCGTGGACAACCAGGCGCCCGAGCGGTCGTCGCCGAAGTCGAGCACGGCTGCTGCTCCGAGCGCGTGGTGGAGCAGCTCCTCGTGGCTTCCCACCATGGCTGGAGGAACAGTGAGCACGGTCTCTCGAGCCCCCCACGCACCACCGGCGATCACCGTTCCCCGATAGGACGCGCAGCCCACCAGGGCCACACCCTCCGCACCGTGGCGTTCGCGCATGAGCTGCCCCACGTTCACCATGCCGGCCCGGGCCATGTCCGTGGCCCGGGCGTCACCCACATGGGTGTTGTGTTCCCACACCAGACCCTTCGAGCGTGCACCGAGATGGTGGGCGAGGCGGTCCACCGTGTCCACCATGTGGACGTCCCGGACGTTCCACGACTGCTGATCCCCGCGGACCATGGTCCGGTAGTACTGCTCTGCGCCGGCGGCGACCTCGGCGTTCTGCCAGGCGTCGAACGCCTCCTCGTCGTCGTGCGGCAGGGTCCGGACCTGGTGCCGGACCGCGGCCAAGAGGGCGACCACGTCGGCCTCGCACGATTCCGGCACGAGGCGCGTGCTCCATGCGTACTCCTGGGGATCCTCGCGGTAGGGGATGAAGCACCGCCACGCCTGCATGGCGGTGGACACCGCGTCGGGCGCGTGGGCTTCGAGCCAGGTGATGATCTCCCGGAGCGAGTCCCACAGCGAGTAGACGTCGAGCCCGTAGAAGCCGACCCGCTGGGCCTCCGGTCTGGCCACGTTCCACTCGCGCAGCCAGGTCAGGAATCCGGCGACCTCCTCGTTGGCCCACATCCACGTCGGCCACCGCTCGAACCTGCCGAGCAGGGCGTGGGCGTCGAGCTCATGGCCCTCCTGACCCCGGACCCAGCGATTGATGCGCCAACAGTCGGGCCAGTCCCCCTCGACGCCGATCCACGTGAACCCGTGGTCCTCGATGAGGCGCCGGCTGAGCAGGGCCCGCCACTCGTAGTATTCATGCGTCCCGTGCGAGGCCTCGCCGATGCAGACGAACCGGTTGGGGCCGACCCGGTCGGCCAGCGCATCCAGATCGGCCACCGTGTCCAGCGGCCGGGCCAACGAACGAATCTGTCCGATCACGTCCATCCTCCCGGGGTCCGGCACGCCGACGCTCATCGTCCTTCCCCGGTCCCGGCCGCGACGTCACCGGCAACCAGCAGATGCCGGGTGAACCAGTTGCGGGCGAGGATGGCCGCCTCGGCCAGGGTCCCCGGTTCTTCGAAGAGATGGGTGGCGCCCGGGACCACCGACAGCTCGCCACGACCGGGTGGGAGCGCGGCCAGTGCCGCCTTGTTCAGGTCGAGTACGGCGACATCCTCGCTCCCGACGATGAGCAGGGTGGGAGCGACCACGTCGGCGAGCCGGGGCATGGCGAGATCCGGGCGACCCCCTCGCGAGACGACGGCATCGATCCATTCGGGGTGGTCGGCTGCCGCCCACAGTGCGGCGCCGGCACCGGTGCTGGCACCGAAGTAGCCGATCCGGCACGACCCGGTCTCGGGCTGCTGCCGCGCCCACTCGGTCGCCGCGGTCAACCGGTCGGCCAGCAGTCGGATGTCGAACACGAAGGCCCGGTCCCGCTCTTCGCCCGGAGTGAGCAAGTCGAGCAGAAGGGTACCGAGCCCGGCGTCGTAGAGCACCTCGGCCACCATCCGGTTCCGCGGGCTGTGCCGGCTGCTCCCGCTCCCGTGGGCGAACACGACCAGCCCACGAGCGGGCTCGGGTGCGTGAAGGTGCCCTTGCATCGTCACCCCGCCGGCCGGGATCTCTACGTCGATGTCGCAATCGACCGCCTCGGCCTCCCACCCCTCTGCCCGGTATCGGCGCGCCGCCCGGTCGAGCAGCACGACGACCTCGTCGTCACTGGTCGGGGAGAAGTCGACGTAATGGTTGCCGACGGCCCGGAAGTCATCCGACTCGGAGACGGCCACGACCTCGTCGGCCTCCGCGAAGTTCCGCAGCGTCTCGGACGGACCGACCGGAACTGCCAGCACCACCTTGGCCGCCCCGAGGAGGCGGGCGATCCGGCACGCCACGCGGGCCGTCGAGCCGGTGGCGATCCCGTCGTCCACCACGATGGCGATCCGACCCTGGAGATCCGTCCGGTCGCGACCGCGCCGGTACCGGCGGATCCGAGACTCGAGCTCGGCGCGCTCGGCCGACTCCACCTCGGCGATCTCGGCCGCGCTCACACCGGTCTGGGCCAGGACCCGCTCGTCGAGCACGCGAACGCCATCCTCGCCGATGGCCCCCATGGCCAGTTCCGGCTGGAACGGGACACCGAGCTTGCGGACCACGATGACGTCGAGGGGCGCGTCGATGGCGCTGGCCACCTGGTAGGCGACCGGCACCCCGCCCCGGGGGAGCCCGAGCACCACCGCGCCGGTTCCCCGGAACCGTTCGAGCCGCTCGGCCAACCGCCACCCGGCATCGGCCCGGTCGACGAACCTGCTCCATGTCAGCGGCCGGATCACCTGGTTCCCGGGGTTGACGACGACTCGCGGCCGCCCGTCGGCGATCATGGGATGCACCGTCGATTGGCCACATCGAGACGCTGTGCCACCTCGGCCTCGGCATCGTCGATGGACGTACTGGGAACGAACCATCGGACGGTTCGGCCCACCACATCGGGGCCACCGCCGTCGACCCAGTCCACCGGACCCTGGCGCTCGCCCACGGACGCGAACTCGAAGACCTCCGTCCACTCCTCACCGGGCTCGGCACTCAGCGACCACTCGACTTCGACCCGTTCACCGATCTCCTTGGCCGTGGTCCGCCCCACGATGGTGATCGCACCTCCGTCGCCGCTACTCATCTGCACCACCTCCACCGGCCGACCCGTGCGTCCGGTTCAAGTACCATTTCCCCAATTCGGGGTCCGAAAACCCATGGTCCACCATCCCGATCGCGGTCGGTAGTGCCGAACGTCCTCTCTCGACGAACCTGCCGTCATTGGGCACTTCGACCCTGGACCGGCACACCCACGGGCACGACGACAGCGGCGAGAGAGGTACGACCGAGACGCCCGGCTCCGACCGGCTCGGCTACCACCGGCGACAGGTCATGCCGGTGCCGGATCCGTCCTGTCCTCGCGCGCGGGGGCGCTCTGCGCGGTCTCCGGCTGGGGGTGGTCGGCCCGTGACGCGCGTCCCGGGGCTACCGTGACTCCTCCGCCACTCGCCGGCTCGGGCCGGCCGGCCAGCCGGTAGACCTCCGAACCGTCCAACGTCTCCTTGCTGGTGAGGAGGTCCACGAGCTGGTCGAGGGTCGACCGGTGCTCGGTCAGGATGGCGACGGCCCGGTGCTCGGCCTCGCGGAGCAGGCGTGCCACTTCCCGGTCGATGAGCGCCTGGGTCTCCTCGGCGAAGGGACGACTGGAGAATTCGGGACCGCCCGAGCCGAGGAACATCGAACCACCGGTCGGATAGCCCACCGGGCCGACCTCGGCCGAGAGGCCGAACTCCCGCACCATCTTGGTGGCCAGCTCCGTGGCCTTGGCCAGGTCGTTGGACGCCCCCGTGGAACCCTGTCCGAACACCACCATCTCGCTGGCCCGGCCCCCCAGAAGCACGGCAAGCATGTCGTCGAGGCTGTCCTGTGCGAGCAGGTGGCGTTCGACCAGGGGGAGTTGCTCGGTGGCCCCGAGGGCCTGTCCGGCCGGGAGGATGGTCAGCTTGGCCACCGGGTCGGCCTTGTCCGAGTACACCGCGACCAGGGCGTGCCCCGACTCGTGCACGGCGACCGCGTGCCGCTCTGCGGGGATGAGGACGTTCGAACCCTCGCGCCGCCCCAGGATGATCCTGTCCCGGGCCTCGTCGAAGTCGGCTGCGGAAACGACGTCACGGCCCCCACGGACGGCGTTGATGGCCGCCTCGTTGACCAGGTTGGCCAGATCGGCCCCGCTGAACCCCGGCGTCCCCCTGGCCGTCACGTCGAGGTCCACGGTGCCGTCGAGCTGCTTGCCGCGACAGTGCACGTCGAGGATGGCCCGGCGCTCGGGCTGGGTGGGTAAGGGGATCACCACCTGGCGGTCGAACCGGCCCGGCCGCAGGAGGGCCGGGTCGAGCACCTCGGGGCGGTTGGTGGCCGCCAGCACCACGATGCCTGCGGCCGGGTCGAACCCGTCCATCTCGGCCAGCAGCTGGTTGAGCGTCTGCTCGCGCTCATCGTTCGACACCATGGACTGCATGCCGCCGCGACGTTGCCCGATGGCGTCGATCTCGTCGACGAACACGATCGCCGGGGCCCGCTTGCGGGCCTCTTCGAACAGGTCCCGCACCCGTGCCGCGCCCACGCCGACGAACATCTCGACGAAGCTCGATCCGGTGACCGAGAAGAAGGGAACGGACGCCTCGCCGGCGACGGCCCGGGCCAGGAGGGTCTTGCCCGTTCCCGGGGGCCCGACCATGAGGACCCCGCGCGGAGCGATCGCCCCGGCCCGCTCGTAACGTCCGGGATGCTGGAGGAAGTCTACGACCTCGCGGATCTCGGCCTTGGCGCCGTCGTAGCCGGCGACGTCGGCGAAGGTGGTCTTCGGGCGCTCCTCGTCGAACACCTTGGCCTTCGACCGACCCGCCCCGAACGCCCCCTGCAGCCCCATCCCGCCACGCTTGGACAGCCGCCACCAGATGTAGCCGATGATCAGGAACGGTGAGAACAGGATCAGCCAGGACAGGAGTTCGCTGCCGAACGACGTCCCTGACGACTCGGCGGTGACCGCGACACCGGAGACCTGGAGTTGGGCGAGGAAGTCCTCGCCGGCCTGGGGCGGGATCACCGTCGTGTACTGGTCGCCGTCGCTCAGGGTGCCCGACGCGCTGCCGTCGGTCTGGATGGTGACCGTCTTGATCTTGTCGGCCGATACGTCCTTCATGAACTGCGTGTACGTGAGCGTCTCGGTCGTGGTCTTGCCGACGGGCACCACGAAGAGCAGGAGGATGCAGATGAGCGCGGCCAGTGGCCACAGCCAGTGCCGCCATGCCGGCGGCTGCGGAGGAGCGACCGGCGTCCCCTGGTCCTTGGTCGGCGGCGTCGAGGCGTAACGGGTCACCGGGCGCCTCCGGCCCGGTCCGGGCCCGCGCTCGTGGATCCCGGCCCGGAGGTCACGGGCGCCCGGACGCACCATTCGTTCATCGCTGGTGGAGCCACGAATCCAACTATGCGTCCACTCACTACCACGGCACAGGGCCGAACGTCCCGACGGCGATCCGAACCCGGCCGTGCGGACGGGCGCTGCAGGCTCCGTGAGGGGCTCCGTGAGGGGCTCCGTGAGGGGCTCCGTGAGGGGACGTTCGGCCCTGCTGTCCGGGAGGCGTCGGGCATACGATCGTCGAGTGCGGAAAGCATGGCCGTGACGTCCGAGACGATGCAGGCGTGGGTGGTCGATCGACCGGGGCCGATCGACGGGCGACCACTCGAGCTGGTGGAACGGCCGAGGCCGGTGCCCGGCCCCGGCCAGGTACGTGTGCGAGTCCTGGCGTGCGGGGTGTGCCGCACCGATCTGCACCTGGCCGAGGGCGACCTCCCTCCGGTGGCCCCGCACGTCACGCCCGGGCACGAGGTGGTCGGACGGGTCGACCGGATCGGTCCGGGGTGCTCCCGGTTCGGCGAAGGTGACCGGATCGGTATCCCGTGGCTGTCCCACACCTGCGGGCAGTGCCGCTTCTGCCGGGCCGGACGGGAGAACCTGTGCACAGCACCCCGCTTCACCGGATGGGATGTCGACGGCGGGTACGCCGAGTGCGCCGTGGTCGACGAGGACTACGCCTACTCCCTCCCCGACGCCATCGACGATGTCGACGCGGCCCCACTCCTGTGTGCCGGGATCATCGGCTACCGGTCGCTGCTCCAGGCCGAACTGCCCCCCGGCGGTCGGCTGGGGATCTACGGCTTCGGCGGCTCGGCCCACCTGACGGCGCAGGTCGCCCTGGCCCAGGGTGCGACCGTCCACGTCATGACCCGCTCGGCGGAGGCCAGGGCCCTCGCCCTCGAGCTCGGTGCGGCCAGCGCAGGGGGTGCGGACGACCCCCCTCCCGAGCCGCTCGACTCGGCCATCCTCTTCGCTCCGGTCGGCACCCTGGTCCTGCCCGCACTCGAGGCGCTGGACCGTGGGGGCACCCTGGCCATCGCCGGCATCCACCTGACCGACATCCCCGCACTCGACTACGAGCGGCACCTCTTCGAGGAGCGGACGCTGCGGAGCGTGACGGCCAACACCCGGGCCGACGGTGTCGAGTTCCTGCGCCTGGCATCGGAGATCGGCATCCGCGCCACCACCCAGCGCTACGACTTCGACGCGGCCGACCGGGCCCTGGCCGACCTGGCCCACGAGCGGGTGACGGGAGCGGCCGTGCTCATCCTGCCGCCACCCCAGGCATGACCCCTTACGCGACCTCCGGTGGAGTGATCCGGGGCGGCCCGGCTCGCGTTGTGTTCTTCCGAATATGCGCACACTATGCGCACAGGCGAAGAAGTGAAGTACCGAGAGACTCCCGATCCGGAGGGCGGGAGGGCGGGAGGGCGGGAGGGCCGCAGACGGTAGCCGCCAGGAACGAGGGTGCCGGTGGCCCGCTTCCGGGCAATGCGTGACCAATTGCCCTTCCCCGGCGAGGCCGGAGGCCGGAGGATGTGCCCATGGTGGTGCAACAGGCGTGCAAGCTGGGCGAGCGGGGTCCCCATGTCCGCTAGCCGGGTCGGGGCCGGCGGGCCACAGGATGTCGACCTCCTGTTGGACGAAGTGGCCATGGTCGCAGCCGAGGTGCACGGGGGGAACCCGCCACCGGTCACCCTGACCAGCGACCTCGGCGTCGACCTCGGCCTGGACAGCCTCTCGGTCGTCGAGCTCTACGACCGCCTCCAGGCGGCGTTCGGCGTCACCCTTCCCGAAGAGGTGCTCGCCACCGCCACCACGCCGGGTGACTGGCTGGCGGCCATCCTCGAGGCAGGAGGGCGTCCGATCCGCTACGCCGATCGACCGGCGGTGACGCCACTCCCGCTCCGGACCCGCGGAGGAGACTGGCCGGTGGCCGCCGAAACGCTCCTCGACGCCCTGGCGTGGCACGTCGAGCAGCACCGGGAGCGGAGCAGCATCCGCATCCTCCAGACCCACGGCGGGTTGGCGTACGAGGATCTCACCTACGGCGACCTCAACGCCGAGTCCCGGTCGGCGGCCTGTGGGTTGGTGGCCGCCGGGCTCTACCGCGGCGACCGGGTCGTGCTCATGCTGCCGACCGGACGCGAGTACTTCGTCGCCTTCCTGGCGGCCCTGCTGGCCGGCGGAGTACCGGTGCCGATCTACCCTGCCGTCGCGCCGTCGCAGCTGGCGGAGCATCTGGCCCGCCAGGTCCATCTCGTCGAGGACTGCGAACCGTCCATCCTCGTCACCACCGCCGACGCCGTCGCCCCCACCCGCGCTGCCTATGCCGGGGTGGCGTCGCTCCACTCCGTGCACAGTGTGGACACCCTGCTCGGCGCGTCGGACGGATCCCGTCGACTTCCCGCCGTCTCACCCGACGACCCTGCGCTCATCCAGTACACGTCGGGAAGTACCGGCGAGCCCCGTGGCGTCGTGCTGACCCACGCGCAACTGTTGGCCAACGTCCGGTCGCTCGGCCGGGCGGCCGACGTCACCTCCGAGGACGTGTTCGTCAGTTGGCTTCCGCTCTACCACGACATGGGTCTGGTCGGCGCCTGGCACTGCACCCTGTACTTCGGGCTGCCCCTCATCCTGCTGTCGCCACTGCAGTTCCTCGCTCGCCCGGTGAGCTGGTTCGAGGCCATCTCCACCTACAGGGGGACACTGTCCGCCGCTCCCAACTTCGCCTTCCAGACCTGTGTCGAACGGATCGCCGACGCCGACATGGACGGCCTGGACCTGTCGTCGTGGCGGATCGCCATCGATGGGTCCGAGCCGGTGAGCGAGCCGGTCGTCGATGCGTTCGTCGAGCGGTTCGCTCCCTTTGGCCTCCTTCGGGGTGCGATCTGCCCGGCCTACGGACTCGCCGAGGTGGGCGTCGGACTCACGATCACCCCGGTCGGCCGAGGCCCGTGGGTCGACCACGTGGCCCGGGACCGTCTGGAGCGGGAGGGCCGGGCCGTTCCGGCCCCGCCGGACGACCCCGCGACGAGGGCAGTCGTCAGCTGCGGCGCGGTGGTCCCCGGCTTCGAGGTACGGGTGGTCGACGACCGGGGACACGAGCTGCCGGACCGCCGGGAGGGCCAGGTGGAGTGCCGGGGCCCGTCGGCCACCGCCGGCTACTTCGGCAATCCCGAGGCGACCGCCGCGCTGTGGCACAACGGGTGGATGCGGACCGGCGACCTGGGCTACATCGGCGACGGCGAGCTATTCGTGACCGGTCGGGTGAAGGACCTCATCATCCGCGGCGGTCGGAACCTCCATCCCGAGGATCTCGAGGAGGTACTGGCCGGGCTCGAAGGTCTGAGCCGGGCCGGAGTGGCCGTGTTCGGGTCCACCGACCCGCGCCGGGGAACCGAGCGTCTGATCGTCGTGGCCGAGACGGACCTCGAGCCGGTGGCGGCACGCGACGAACTCACCGACCGGATCACGAGGTCGGCGAGGGAGACCCTCGGCGTCCCTGCCGAGGAAGTGGTCCTGGTTCCGACCGGCTCGATCCTGCGCACCGCCAGTCTGAAGATACGGCGAAGTGCCACCCGCGACGCCTTCGAGGCCGGCGCCTACGGCAACGTGCCCCGCCCGTTCCACGGGATTCGTCGGGGTCGGACCCGCCCCGACCGGCGGTTCGACGCCAGGGGCCGCTCCGAGGCGGTGGTCAGCTGGCTGTACGCCGGGTACCTGTGGGCGCTGGTCGTGCTCTTCGGCCTGCCGCTGTGGTGCGCGGTGGTTCTCCTGCCCCTGACCGAGCGGGCCCGCTGGTCCCTCGCCCGCGGCGTCAGCCGCTCCCTGCGCGAGCTCGCCGGAATCGGGCTCGAAGTGCACGGCGAGCCTCCCGTCCCGGGCGAGCCGGCGGTCGTCGCGTCCAACCATGCGAGCTTCGTGGACGCGCTCGTCATCGTGCTCGCCCTCGGGGGACAGCCGGTCTTCGTTACCAGCAGCGACATGGCCGCCGTCCGCCCGGTCGGGACGTTCCTCCGGCGGATGGGCTGCCTCTTCGTCCATCGCGACCAGACCGACCACAGCACCGACGACGTGGAGACCATGGCCAATCTGGTCCGGTCCGGTCGGACCCTGGTGGTGTTCCCCGAGGGATCGATCGTGCGGGCCCCGGGAGTCCGGCCATTCCACCTGGGGGCCTTCGCGGCAGCGGCCGGCGCCGGCTGCCCGGTAGTGCCGGCCGGCATCCGTGGGTCCCGGGATGTCGTCCGACCCGGCTCCTACCGGCCACGTCGGGCGGCAACCGTCGAGGTGTCCTACGGGCGGCCCCTCGTCGCCGTGAGCGACGACTTCGCCGGGGCCGCCGACCTCGCCCGGCGCTCGCGGGAGGCGGTCGCCGGGCTGTGCGGGGAGCCCGAAGTCGTCTGACGACAGGCGCTCAGGATCCGTGGTCGGAGTACTCGCCGATTTCGTGGACGTCGCCGGCCCAGCCGACCAGGAGGGGATCCAGCGGCCGGATCTGCTCGAGGTCCTTGCCGGTGTAGGGCATCGTGTGCAGGACGTAGCGGATGGCGTTGAGCCGGGCCCGCTTCTTGTCGTTCGACTTGATGACCGTCCAGCGGGCCTCGTCGATGTCGGTGGCGAGGAACATGGCGTTCTTCGCCTCGGTGTAGTCGTCCCATCGTTCGAGGGACGCCAGGTCGACCGGTGACAGCTTCCACTGCTTGAGCGGGTGCAACTCTCGCTCGACGAATCGACGGCGCTGCTCGTCCCGGCTGACGGAGAACCAGAACTTGACGAGGTGCACGCCGCTCCGGGTCAGACTCCACTCGAACTCGGGCGCCTGACGGAGGAACTCGGCCACCTCGTCGTCGGTGGCGAAACCCATCACCCGCTCGACGCCGGCCCGGTTGTACCAGGATCGGTCGAACAGCACGATCTCGCCCCTCGTGGGGAGGTGCTGGACGTAGCGCTGGAAGTACCACTGGCCCCGCTCCACCTCGGTGGGCTTCTCGAGCGCCACCACCCGGGCGCCACGGGGATTGAGGTGCTCCATGAACCGTTTGATCGCGCCGCCCTTGCCGGCGGCATCCCGACCCTCGAAGAGGATCACGATCCGCTGCCCGGTCTCCTTCGTCCACGCCTGCAACTTCAGCAGTTCGACCTGGAGGTGGTACTTCTGCGCCTCGTACACCTTGCGGGTCATCAGGTTCCTGTAGGGGTAGACGCCGTTCCTCCAGTCGTCGACCAGCTCGTCGTCGGCATCGAGGGGGATGGTCCCGTAGATCGGCTCGTCCTGTTCGAGGATCATCCGGCGGAGCCCGCCGAGCTCGTCCGGCGACGTCCCCTCGATCACGGCGTCGAGCCATGCGGCGATGGCGATCCGGTCCTCGGGCCGGGCATGCCGCAGGACGTCCCGCACCACGTTGAGCCGCGCGTCCGCCGCGCCCGTGATGGCCCCGCCTACCACGTACTCCTCGATGCCCTCGGGCGTGAGGTCGGGGGACACATCCCCTTCCGCCGCAGGTCGCACACCGTTCGACGGATCCGGTCCCATCCAGTTGCCAGCCTTGTTCGTCGTTCCCCGGAGCCCGAAGCTACCCGCTGCGGCGCGGTCCTATCGGATGTCCACCGGTGCCGGGACCTCGGTGGCGGTCCGGTTCCGGACGACCATGGGATACCGACTGGCGTCGAATGCGGCGACGAACCCCCGTACCGGCTTCGGCAGCTGGACCGACAATTTGCCGCCGGGTCGGGAGTCGGCCGGCCTGGCCAGATCGATGACCAGCGAGCAGGGTCCGACTGCGACCGAGCGGACCCGGGGATCGGCTTTCATCAGCGCGGCCGTGTAGAGGGCGATGGCGCACGACGTGTTGCTCCTCGGGACCCCCTGGACCCCGGCCGCCTGCAGCGATGCCGCCACTTCGTCCGGGCTCCGACCGAGCTCGTCGAGCAGCGTATGTGCGTGTTTCCTGATCTGGCGCAGATCACCCATGGGCGCTCCTCACCGGGCCGTCCGCACACCTCTGCGCGGACGACTCCACGGATGGGCAATCATACGTGCGCACCGGGGCCGGGTGGCGGCCGGACCGACACGTGCGGAACGGGACGTGCCGATCGAGAGGAGTGGGGATGGCCGACGAGCTGCACGGATGGGGCCCCGCCCTGGACGAGATCGCCCGTCGCAAGGACGACGCCCACGCCATGGGGGGCGAGGCCCGTCTCGTCCGTCAGCACGAACGGGGCCGGCTCACCGCCCGCGAGCGCCTGAGTGCCCTGTTCGATCCGGGCACCTTCTTCGAGATCGGCACCCTGGTCGGATCCACCGAGGAGCCGTCCGTCCCGGCCGATGCCCTGGTCGCCGGGTCGGGCCGCATCGGCGGCCGTCCGGCGCTGGCCGGCGCCGAGGACGTGACCGTGCTGGGAGGGTCGATCGGGAGCGGGGCCTCCGACAAGCGGTACCGCCTGTGCCAGCTCGCCGCGCAGGAGCGGGTTCCGCTGGTCATGCTGCTCGAGGGTGCCGGCCACCGGGTGACCGACGCACATGCCGGGCGCCGGCCCGGTGACCTGATGGGACTGGCCGAACTATCGGGTGTGGTCCCGCTGGTGAGCCTGGTGCTGGGTGCCTCGGCCGGCCACGGCGCCCTCACCGCCCCGATGTGCGACTTCGTGGCCATGACCGAGACGGCGTCGATCTTCGCCGCCGGGCCGCCCCTGGTCCGCTCGGCGACAGGGGAGGACGTCACCAAGGAGGCACTCGGCGGCCCACCGGTGGCGGTCGACTCGGGTGGGGTGGTGCACAACGTGGTGGCCGACGACGTCAAGGCGATCGACCTGGCGCGTCGGTACCTCGCCCACTTCCCCCTCAACGCGTGGGAACCCCCGCCCCGGCGGGACGGGCCCGATCGGGGGCGGCGCGACGTCGACATCCTCGGTCTCATCCCCCCGGACCCCCGTCAGCCCTACCCCATCCGGCCGGTCCTGGCCGAGGTGGTCGACGGCGGCGAACTGCTGGACGTCCAGCCCGGGTTCGGACGGTCGATCGTGACCGCCCTGGCCCACCTCGGCGGGCACAGCGTCGCCGTCGTGGCCAACGACCCGAGCGTGCTGGCCGGCACCATCGACTGCGACGCGGCCGACAAGGCGGCGCACTTCCTCGACGTGGCCGGGGCCTTCGGGCTGCCGTGTGTGTTCCTGGCCGACAACCCGGGGGTGCTGGCCGGGACCACAGCCGAGCGCCAGGGCATCCTCCGCCATGCCGCCCGGCTCTTCGCCGTGCAGCACCGACTGCGGGTGCCGAAGCTGCACGTCACCGTGCGCAAGGCATTCGGATTCGGCTCCTCGGTCATGGCCATGAACCCGTTCGACGGCCAGACCCTCTCGCTGGCCTTCCCCTCGGTCACCCTCGGCGCGCTCCCGGCGGGGTCGTCCGCCAGTGCCATCGACGACGCCGACGAGCGGGCGCGGGTGGCCGCCGAGCAGGCCCAGGCATCGGTTCGGGCCGGAGCCCGCCTCTCCTACGACGAGGTGATCGATCCCCGCCAGCTCCGCAACGCACTCCTCGCCGGACTGAGCCTGACCGGGGGCCGGGACTCCGCGCCACGCCGGCCCCGGTCGGGGGGCATCCTGCCCTGAACCGGGCTCAGATCTGCCCCGCCTGCATCCGCAGCATGTCCGTCGATCCGGCGCCGTCGACGGCGATGACCTGTCCGGTCACGAACCGGGCCACCGGGCTGCACAAGAAGAGGGCCAGGTACGCGACGTCCGAACCGTGGCCGTGGATGCCGAGCGGGTTGGTCGGCCGGTCGGTGCTCACGGGCACGGCCTCGGCAAACCGGCGGACGCCCTCGGTGCCGCTCATCGATCCCGGGGCGATGGCATTGACCCGTATGCCGTACGGGCCCCACTCGACGGCACAGGTCCGGGTGAGCGAGTCGACACCGGACTTGGCCGCGGCGACGTGGGCCTGGTAGACGACGCCCCGTTGCCCGAACGGTGCGCTGATGTTCACGATCGATCCTCCGTGATCGCGCAGCCAGGCGTCGAACGCGGCCCGGGTCACGTTGTAGGTGCCCAGGAGATCGATGTCGACGATCGCCTTGAAGCCGTTGGGCGAGATCTTCGACATCGGCGCCGGGAAGTTGCCCGCCGCGTTGTTGACCACGATGTCGAGTCGGCCGCGGTCGGCGGCCACCTGGTCGACGACCGAGCGCACGGCGTCCGCGTCACGGACGTCGCACACACCGAACGACGCGTCGATCCCCTCGGCCGCCAACTCGTCGACGGACGCTTCGAGGACGTCCTGCTTTCGGCTGACCATGGTGACCAGGGCACCGTGCGCACCGAGCATCCGGCAGATCTCCTTGCCGATGCCGGTGGCGCCCCCGGTGACCAACGCCACCTGGCCGTCCAGTACGTCGGAGGCGAAGCAGCTCGGCGCCACGGTCACGGTCGCATCCTCCACGGAATCCCCTTTGGCTCGGCTCGGCGGAACGGCGAGTTCCACCTCACCGCCTACCACAGCCGGGTCCGGTCGACCGCTGCAGTCAAGGTACCTTGACATCTCGGTCGAGTCAAGGTACCTTGACATGGTGAGGAATCGGATGCGGGAGCTGCGCAGCGAACGGGCGCTGTCCCAGGCCGAGGTGGCCGCCGCCCTCCAGGTGTCGCGACAGACGGTGATCGCCATCGAGACCGGGAGGTACTCCCCCTCCCTTCCCCTGGCCTTCCGGATCGCCCATTTCTTCGGGTCCACCG
The DNA here is from genome assembly GCA_050014755.1 of Acidimicrobiales bacterium. GTDB lineage: Bacteria > Actinomycetota > Acidimicrobiia > Acidimicrobiales > RAAP-2 > Bog-756. The sequence goes on along the minus strand of JBEKCS010000058.1, from coordinate 5,833 downwards.
TCGACGACATGTTCGAACCCGTCGACGACGAGGTCCTCCGGTGACCGCGCGGCAGTCGCCCGGGATACGGCGACCGCGTCTCGTAGCGCCGGCGTTGATGCTGGTCAGCGGGGCGACCATCTCTCTCGCCGCGCTGGTCGGACAGGGCGGGTTCGCCGCCCTCTCCTGCGGAGCCGTCACTCTGGTGGCCGCGGCCGGCTACTACGTGCTCGGCGGTCGCGACAGCGACGCGGGTGCCGCGGTGGGCGGACGGGCCGACGAGCGCCAGCTGTCCGCGATCACCGTCGCACGGGCCGCAGCAGGGATGGCGACCCAGGTGTGCGTGGCCGGCTACCTGGTCGTCGCGGCGGCGGTCGGGAGCCCGCCCTGGCCGGCGGTGGTGGTCGGTGCCGCGGCGCTCCTCGGGGCAGGGGCGCACCTGGCCAGGGGCGACCGCGACCTCGGCCTCCGGTCGCCGGGCCGTCCCGACGAGCGCCAGGCCATCCACCGGGTCCAAACCCTGGCCGCGGCGGGCGACTGGTCGGGCATGGCCGCGCTGGTCGGCTACGCGACGTCCCTCGCCCTCGGGCGCGGACCGTGGCACTTCCTCGTATTCATCCTGGTCGGGGTGGCGGCCTTCGGGATCACCCTGGCGGTCGGATCGGCCGGGGGACACGCCGAGGGGTGACCGCCCACCGATCCCACGGACGGTCCGGGCCGGCCAGCATGACTGCCGGTGCCGGCACCCCGGGGTCGCCGGCGGTACCTTCGACGACTCATCCGGTAGTTGACACTTACGCAAGTATCTGCTTACGTATTCCTCGACGGCATAGCTGACCGGGACGAACTACGGAGGTGCACGTCGATGGAGTTCACCAACCTCGCTGCCGAGTCAGGTACCTACCGGGACGCACGGGAGGCGCTGCGGCTGGCCGAGGTCGATCTCATGCGCCGGCGCGAAGACGTGGCCCGGATGCGCCGCGACCTGCCGCCCGGACCCCCTGTCTCCGACTACGAGTTCGTCGCCTACGGGTCCGGTGACGGCACCGATCGCCCGGTGCGCCTCTCCGAACTGTTCTCCGGGCCCGATCGCCCGCTCATCGTCTACCACCTCATGTTCGGCAAGCGGCAGACGACGCCGTGCCCCATGTGCACCATGTGGGTCGACGGGTTCAACGGGATCGCCCGCCACCTCGCCCCCAATGTCGACTTCGCGGTGGTGGCCGCGGCGGGCACCGGCCCGCTGCGCGAGTTCGCCGCCCGGCGGGGTTGGGACGGACTCCGCATGCTCTCGGCCGGCGACAGCACGTTCAAGTACGACCTCGGGAGCGAGGACGCCGAGGGGAACCAGGACTCGCGGATCTCGGTGTTCGTCAAGGACGCGGACGGCCGGGTGCGCCACACCTACACGAGCTCGCCGCACCTGAGCGACGAGATCGACCAGCGGGGGATCGACCTGCTCTGCGCCACCTGGCATCTGCTCGATCTCACCCCGCAGGGGCGAGGCGACTGGTACGCGGCACTCGACTACCCGGCCTGACCGGGCGCCGGGCGGACTGCCGTCGGGAGCGCTCCCGGCCGGGACATATCCGACAGTTGACACTTACGCAAGTAAGTGCTTACATATCTTCTGTGGACGCAGCCTTCAAAGCCATGGCGGAGCCCCGGCGCCGCGAGATCCTCCGTCTGGTCTGGTCCGAGGAGCTCCCCGCCACCCAGATCGCCGCACGGTTCGACGATGTCACCCGCTCGGCGGTGTCCCAGCACCTCGGCGTCCTGCGCGACGCCGGACTGGTGGTCGAGCGTCGCGAGGGCACCCGACGGATGTACCGGGTGAACCACAGGGAGATGGCCCGCATGCGCACCTTCCTGGACGACTACTGGACAGGGAGCCTCGAGCGGCTGCGCGACCTTTCGGAGGCCGCGGTGCCGACGGGCCGGACCACACACACACCAGCAGCGGAACAGCCACGAGATGAACCACAGAAAGGAATCCAGTCATGGCCGAACTGACCCGAGAGGTCGTGGTCGACGCCGACCCGGCGACCATCTTCCCCTTCCTCGTCGACCCCGAGCTGCACCTCAGGTGGATGGGAACCGAGGCGGATCTCGACCCGCGAGCCGGCGGTACCCACCGGGTGCTCGTCGCCGGCAGGCACCCGTCGGTCGGCGAGTTCGTCGAGATCGTGCCGAACGAGAAGGTCGTCTTCACCTTCGGGTGGGACGAGCCGGACCACCCGATCCCCGCGGGATCGACCCAGGTGGAGATCACCCTGGTCCCCGACGGCGACAAGACACGGATCCGGCTCGTGCACCGGGGACTGCCCGCCGACGCCATTACCGACCACAGTGGTGGATGGGACCACTATCTCGAACGCCTCGCCCTCGCCTCGGTCGGGGGCGACCCGGGACCCGACGTCCCCGTGGGCGATTCGTAACGTCGAATCGGTCGCCGGAGGGCGACCGCCCGACGTCCTACGGCGTCGCCACCGTCATGACATGGCCTCGAGCAACGGGAACGGATCTGGGTTCAGCAACGGGAGCATCCGGGGCTGCCGGGCCATCCGCCGGGGTCGTCCCAGCAGAAACCCCTGGCCGATCCGGCAACCGAGCGACCGGAGCATGGCCAACTCGCCTTCGGTCTCGATCCCTTCGGCCACGATGGTGTTCCGATAGGCCTCCAGACCGAACGTGAGAAGTGCCCGCCCGAGGGCCTGGCGGGCCGGATCCTTGTCGATCCCGCGGGTCAGGGCGATGTCGAGCTTGATGATGTCGGGCTTGAGGTTGAGGATGTGCACGAAGCTCGAGAATCCGGAACCGGCGTCGTCAACGGCGAGTCGCACCCCGTTCGATCGCAGCTCACCGATGCTCCGCGCGAACGCGTCGTAGTCGGTGATCGGCGTGTGCTCGGTCAGTTCGAGGACGATGCGCTCGGCCGGCACGTCGGAAAGGATCTCGCGGAACGAGTCGGACATGATGGTCTCCACCGACGCGTTGAGCGACAGGTACTGGCTGCTGGGCAGGCTGTGGAGCTGCTCCAGCGCCATGTCGACGGCGGTCAGCTCCAGCTCGATGCCGAGCCCGAGGTCCGCCGCCTCGGCGAACCAGAGGTCCGGCGTCTGAAACAGCTCCTGGTCGAAGCGTGACAGGGCCTCGGTGCCGACCGCGACTCCGGATCGGAGGTCCACGATCGGTTGGAAGTGGGTCTCGAGGGACCGGTTGGCGATCGTCGCGCGGATCAGCTTGCCCCGCTGGTCACGCTGGCGCTCCTCGTCGTGACGCTCGTGCCTGGTCTGTCGGGCCGATGTGGCCGCACGGTTCCGCCTCCGCGTCAGCACGCCCTTCTTGACGATGAAGAGATCGTCGCTGAGTGGTGCGTTCTTCCTCATGGTGAACCGCTCATCTGACCCGCTCTCGATGTTCCGGAGAGAGTGCATTCGACAGGTGGGTACTACCCGCAATGCCTCTCTTCCGGTCATCGGCAGTCCCGACCAGCATCTTGAGGGCAGGGCCCCGGCGACCGGCCGCCCCCGGGTGCAGTCCTGATCAGGCGTCGTCGTCGGCCCAGCCGAGCTCGTCGGCGAGCAGCAGGAGCACCCTGTTGGGCAACCGCTCGCCCCGCTCCAGGAGCTTGAGGCAACCCTGGACGTAGACCTTTCGGGCCTCCTCGACGCCGCGGGTCCGCACCGGGCCGGCAGATGGTGGGCGGATGCCGATGATCTCCGCCAGGTCCGCCGACCGGTCACCCGGGCCGGCCACATCGATCTGGGACTCGATGGCCCGGAGCATGTACCTCCTGGGCGGCGAGCCCTGCTCCCAGCGCGCGACGGTCTGCTGGGTCACGCCCAGCTGGTCGGCCAGGTCCCGCTGTGTCAGCCCGTGCGCCAGGCGGTGGTTGCGGATCCGGTCGGCCAGCCCGTGGGAAGGCTGAACTGTGTACTCACTTGTATCCACTAATTGTCAAGAATACCGCTGCACCGGTGCGGCTGACAAGGCCCAGCTTGGCCGGTCCACACGCGGCGTGTCGAACCACACGAATGTCGTTCACACGCTGCGGATACGGGTGTCGGGGCGGTGGGAGGCCACGTCGGTTGGTTCTGCCGTCGATCTCGCCCTTCCCGTAGTGCACACGCAGGGGTAGTCTGGTTCGGCGGGGCTCTACGGCCCGTTCCGTCCGACTCGCAACCAGGGGATGCACATGTCGAGGGTTGTTCGATTGGCGGTAGCGGCCGTCGTCGTGGGGGCGAGTCTCGATATCGCCGGTGGAGTGCTGTTCTCGTCGAGCCCGGCGCAGGCGTCGCCAATCTCGGCCCACGCTCCCGGTGTGATCTTCACCGACCGGTCCGTCGGGCCGGCACACCTCTCGGTCGGCTCGGCTACAGGGTTGGTGGCGGCGGCAAAGAAGACGGCCGCGCCCGCGATCACGAAGAACCCGTCGAGTGTGACGGTCACCCTGAGCCACAAGGCATCGTTCAAGGCCGCTGCCTCGGGCAAGCCGACGCCCACCGTGCAGTGGGAGGTGTCCACCGACGGTGGTGACACGTTCACCCCGATCAGCGGGGCCACCGGGAAGACCTACACCCTCACGCCGACGGCCGCCCAGAACGGTGACCGGTTCGAGGCTGTCTTCACCAACTCGGCCGGCACCGCCACCACCACGGCTGCCACCCTCACCATCAACGGTGCGCCGGTGATCACCGCCGATCCGGAGAGCACGACCGTCGCCTCGGGCGCGACCGCCACCTTCACCGCCGCCGCCACCGGAAAGCCGATGCCGACCGTGCAGTGGGAGGTGTCTACGGGAGGTGGTGCCGCGTTCACCCCGATCAGCGGGGCCACGGCCACCACCTACGCGTTCCCGGCCTCGCCGAGTGAGAACGGCAACGAGTACGAGGCGGTGTTCACCAACTCGGTCGGCACCGCCACCACCACGGCCGCCACCCTCACCCTCACCGCGATCCCCACCGTTCCCGTGGTCACCACCGATCCGGTGAGCACGTCCGTCGTGTCGGGCACGACCGTCACCTTCACCGCCGCCGCCACCGGTACGCCGACGCCCACCGTGCAGTGGGAGGTGTCCACCGACGGTGGTGACACGTTCACCCCGATCAGCGGGGCCACGTCCGCCACCTACGCGTTCACCGCCACGTCGGGTGAGAGCGGCGACGAGTACGAGGCCGTCTTCACCAACTCGGTCGGCACCGCCACCACCAACGCGGCGATCCTCAGCATCGGAACGACCACGACCGCGCCGGTGGTCACCGCCGATCCGGTGAGCACGACCGTCGTGTCGGGCGCGACCGCCACCTTCACCGCCGCCGCAACCGGGACGCCGACGCCGACCGTGCAGTGGGAGGTGTCCACCAACGGTGGTGGCGCGTTCACCCCGATCAGCGGGGCCACGTCCGCCACCTACGCGTTCACCACCACGTCGGGTGAGAGCGGCGACGAGTACGAGGCCGTCTTCACCAACTCGAACGGCACCGCCACCACGACGGCGGCGATCCTCACCATCACGATCGCTCCGGTGGTCACCGCCGATCCGGTGAGCACGACCGTCGTGTCGGGCGCGACCGCCACCTTCACCGCCGCCGCCACCGGGACGCCGACGCCGACCGTGCAGTGGGAGGTGTCCACCAACGGTGGTGGCGCGTTCACCCCGATCAGCGGGGCCACGTCCGCCACCTACGCGTTCACCACCACGTCGGGTGAGAGCGGTTACGAGTACGAGGCCGTCTTCACCAACGTGGCAGGTGGCGCCACCACCACGGCGGCGATCCTCACCATCGCGATCGCTCCGGTGGTCACCACCGATCCGGTGAGCACGACCGTTGCGTCGGGTGCGACCGCCACC
>JBEKCS010000057.1:0-24291 GCA_050014755.1 Acidimicrobiales bacterium | reverse complement strand
TGGGGCGCGTGGCCGAGATGTGGAACGCCTACGCCTCGCTGACCGAGTCCGAAAACCGTCATGCCTTCCTGCGCACCATCCGGTCGGTCATCGACCCCGGGGGCCAGACGGTGAGCGCCAGCGACCGGCTCTACCTGGCGGCTGAGATCCCCACCCTCATCATCTGGGGTGACCAGGACACGGTCATACCGGTGAAACACGCGTACGCGGCCCACGAGGCGATTCCGGGCAGCCGCCTCGAGATCATCGAAGGAGCCGGGCACTTCCCCCATGTCGAGAGGCCCGACCAGTTCCTCGAGGTGCTGATCGACTTCTTGGACACGACCGAGCCGGCCCATTTCGGCGCGGCCGACCTGCAGCACCTGCTGCGGCAACGGGCGCCGGCTGCGCCCCGATAGGGCGCGACGCCCGGCCCCTCCGGCCTCTGACTGCCGCCCTGATTGCCGCCCTGGTCGGACACTTGCCACAGGGAAGTGACCTTGGTCCCTACCTGTATGGGGAAGCGCCCCGGAGAATGGCTCTGACAGAAACGGTGGGGCGGTGCCGGACGACGAGCCTGAGGAGATCGGGTGCACATAAGCGCGGGAGACACCGCCTGGATGCTGGTGGCCACGGCCCTGGTCTTCTTCATGATGCCCGGCCTGGCCCTCTTCTACGGTGGGCTGGTCGGTGAGAAGAACGTGGTCGGGACCATGGCCGAGACCTTCGTGGCCATCGGGGTGGTGTCCGTCCTCTGGATCGTCGTCGGGTACTCCCTGGCGTTCGGACCCGACCACCACGGGATCATCGGGGGCCTGCAGTTCTTCATGTTGCGGGGCATCGGCACCAAGCCCTCCGGCTTCGCCCCGAGCATTCCACCGCTCCTGTTCATGGCCTTCCAGATGATGTTCGCTGTCATCACGCCCGCGCTCATCGCCGGGGCCTTCGCCGAACGGATGCACTTCCGCGGGTACCTGGTGTTCATCGGGCTGTGGTCGCTCCTCGTCTACTGCCCGTTCGCCCACTGGGTGTGGGGTGGCGGATTTCTCGGCACCGGGGGGCTGCACGCCGTCGACTTCGCCGGGGGGTCGGTGGTTCACGAGCTCGCCGGTGCATCGGCGCTGGCCGCGGTGCTCTACATCGGGCGTCGCCACCAGCTCGACCGGCCGCACAACATCCCATTCGTCCTCCTGGGCGCCGGAATCCTGTGGTTCGGCTGGTTCGGATTCAACGCCGGCAGCGCCGGTAGCGCCGGTTCCGTGGCAACGTCCGCTCTGGTCAACACCCAGATCGGCGCATGCGCCGGGATGCTTGCCTGGATGGGGATCGAATGGACGAGGCGGCGCAAGCCCTCCGGAATCGGCATCGCCTCGGGGGCAGTAGTCGGCCTTGCGGCCATCACCCCGGCGTCGGGTTACGTCCCGACCTGGGCGTCCCTGATCATCGGGGCCGCCGCCGGCCTGCTCTGCTACGGGGCGGTCCAGTTGAAGTCCCGGCTCCACTACGACGACACCCTCGACGTGGTCGGAGTGCACCTGGTCGGCGGATTCATCGGCGTGATCCTCACCGGGGTGTTCGCCAGCCTTGCCGTGAACGCACTCGGAGCCTCGGGCGGGTGGGTCCAGCTCGGACGCCAGTCCGTCCTGGCCGTCGCCGGGTTCGTGTACCCCTTCGTCATGACGCTGGTCATCGTGTGGATGACGGACCGGACAGTGGGGCTGCGGGTGTCGGACGACGAGGAGCGTGCCGGACTCGACGTCAGCGAGCACGCCGAGACCGGGTACGAGTGGCCGTGGGACACGATCCAGCGCGAAGCGTCCAGGTCCAAAGGCGAGGTCACCGCCACCGATTGACCGGCCGTGACCTGGGCGGTGAAGCCGTGGATCCCCGGTGACGGCGCAGTGACGATCCGGTGACGATCCGGTGATAACCCACGGGCACAGTACTTCCCCCGGTATCCACACACTGTGCGTACATCCAGAAGACCTCTTTACCGAGGTCCTCCTGGGACATCCGCGGTCGGCTCCGTCACCGGGGGCCTCCGACGAGGTCGGCGGTCCCCTCGGCGGCGTCCATCGAGTGCGGGACGGTCGACAACGGTGCACCGGCCATGCCCTCGACGCGCCCCTTGGGCACCTGCCGGCGACTCGCCTCGACGGGCCGAAGGACACGGTGGTCCGCCCGTGACCGGAGGAGCACTCGGAGGACGAGTACGCTGATTGCAGGGAAGGGGGCTGACATGACCGACAAGTCTCCCCGCAAGAACACCTCCAAGAAGTCCGGCAAGACGCTGAAGGAGAAGCGTCAGGCCAAGAAGGACAAGGAGACCAGCCACAAGCCGCTGGCTCGCTGAGCACGCACCACCTACGGACCAACCCCTCCTGTTGTCGTCGGCGCCCGTCCACGGGTGCCCGTCGGCACCGTCGCCGCCGGGGCCGCGCCGAATTACCCAACCGCCGAACGGGTCCCAGGCACGACCTACCTGGCGGTCATCACCGACTGCCGGCACGACACGAGGAACCATGGAAACCGAATTCGAAGCTCCACCCGCCGGGGCCAGCGCGCGAGAGGACTTCGCCGAGTTGTCGAGGATGGTCCGCGACGGAGGACTCTTCCGCCGCCGGGGCCGCTACTACCTGATCAAGATCCCGGCCACGGTCGGCGCCCTCGCCCTGTTGGCGGTCGCCGCGGTGCTGATCGGGAACAGCTGGTGGATCCTGACCGTCGCCGTCGGCCTGGCGTTCGTCCTGGCCCAGGTCGGCTTCATCGGCCACGACGCGGGGCACCGTCAGATCTGGGCCTATCGACGGGGCAACGACGCCCTCGGCCTGATGCTGGCCAACTTGCTGAGCGGATTCAGCTTCGGATGGTGGATGTCGAAGCACAGCCGCCACCACGGCTACACCAACTTCGAGGGGAAGGACCCCGACATCGCCGCCGGCGCGCTGGTGTTCACTGCCGGGCAGGCCGACGGTCGCGGGCGCTTCGGGCGGCGGTTCGCCCGCACCCAGCAGTTCACCGTGGTGCCGCTGCTCTTCTTCGAGGCCCTCAACCTCCATGTGGCCAGCGTGCGGTCGCTCGCCAGCCGCCGCGATCGGGGAGCGCTGGTCGAGGCCGCCCTCCTCGTCGTGCACGCGGCGATCTTCTTCGTCGCTCCGTTCCTGTTCCTGTCGACGTTGCGCGCGGTGGCGTTCATCGTGGTCAGCCAGTCGCTCTTCGGCTTCTACCTGGGAGTGACCTTCATCACCAACCACGTGGGCATGCCGACGGTCACCGGCAGCGAGGACCTGGGGTTCCTCCGTCGACAGGTCTCGACCTCCCGGAACCTGACGGGTCCGGTCTTCACCGGATTCCTCTTCGGCGGGCTGGACAGCCAGATCGAGCACCACCTGTTCCCGTCCATGCCGCGGGCCAATCTGCGCAGGGCGCGGAAGCTGGTCCGTTCGTTCTGTGACGAGCGGATGATCCCCTACGCCGAGCAGAGCCCATGGCACGCCTACCGCGACGTGGTGCTCCACCTGAGGCGGGTCGGGAGCGGCACCCCGGTGACTACCGACTGAGCACGCGCTAGCCGACGGCTGCGCCCCGGGCGTCGGCCATCAGCTTGTCGTCGTCGGCCAGGAGCGCCTCGGCCAGCCTGTGCACCAGCTCGACCACCTCGGGATGTTCCTCGGGCTCCCACCCCTCGAGCAGCTCGCTCAGCGACTCACGACGGGCCGCGGTCAGCTGTGCGATCCCGTCACGTCCGGCGCCGGTGAGCACGAGACGCGGCCCGGTCTCACCCTCGGTCCGCACGATCATTCCGGCCGACACCAACGCGTCGACACTCGCATGCAGGTGGGCCGGCTCCACGTCCAGTTGCCTCGCGACCTCGTCGACCGTGGCGTCGGGTCGGTCGGCCAGCCGGTAGAGGAGCCAGCAGGCCCGGGGCTCGAGGTCGAGACCCGCCCGGGTGGCCAGCATCTCGTAGAGCTCTCGACGGTTCTCCCGGTTGACCGCCCGCTCGAGCATGCGTCGCACCTCGCCGAGCGAGTTCCGGGGCTCGGGAGTGCCGAGCTGTTCCGCGGGATCCGAGGTGCGGATCGACTTGCGGAGGGCGACCTCGGGCAGCGTCCAACTGAGGAGGAACGCGACGAAGGCGATGGGGACGCCGATCAGGAACATGGTCTGGATCGTGTGGGAGATGCCGTCGATCACCGCGGCCTGGATCGGCGCCGGCAGCCGGTGGATGGATGCGGGATCATCGGCGCTGAGACTCAGGCCGGGCGGGGCGGCGGACAGGTGGAGCGCCCGTAGCACGTTGGAGACCAACAGGTTGGCGAAGACGGCGCCGAAGGCAGCCGTCCCGAACGAGCCGCCGATCGACCGGAAGAAGGTCACCCCGGACGTGGCCGTCCCCAGCTCCTCGTAGGGAACGGCGTTCTGGACGGCCACCGTCAGCACCTGGAGCACGAGGCCGAGCCCGATGCCGAACACGGCCATGGAGGCCGCCGCCGCCCACGCTCCGGTGTGCACGCCGATCAGCGACATCAGGTAGAGGCCGGCGGTCATGAGTGCCGTGCCCACCACCGGGAACACCTTGTACCGACCCGATCGGCTCACCAGGACGCCCGAGCCGATGGAGGCGATCAGCAGCCCGCCCATGAGGGGGAACAGCTCGACCCCTGACCGGACCGCACTGACTCCCCGGACGTCCTGGAAGAAGAGGGGGAGGAAGGTCAGTGCCCCGAACATGGCGAAGCCCACCACGAATCCGATGGCACTGGCGGCGTTGAAGACCGGGTTGGCGAAGAGCGACATCGGGATGATCGGCTCGACCGCGCGGCGCTCGGCCACCAGGAACAGGACGGCGAACACCACGCCGGCCACGGCCAGACCGACGACGAAGGGCGAGCTCCACGGAAAGGACGTGCCCCCGAGGCTGGTGAACAGGACGAGCGACGTGGCTGACAGGGCGATCAGGGCGGTGCCGAGGTAGTCGATCACCCGGTGCACCCGCTCCGACACCTCCGGAAGGGCCACAGACGTCACCACCAGGGCGACGGCCCCGATGGGAAGGTTGATGTAGAAGATCCACCGCCACGACAGGTAATCGACGAAGACGCCGCCGATGAGGGGGCCGATCACCGACGTGACGCCGAACATGGCCATGAACAGCCCCATGTAGCGGCCCCGCTCGCGAGGGGAGACCACGTCGCCCACGATGGTCATGGCCCCGATCATCAGCCCGCCGCCGCCGAGTCCCTGGACGGCCCGGAACATGATGAGCTCCAGCATCGAGTGGCTGAGCCCCGACAGTGCGGAGCCGATCAGGAAGATGACGATCGCCGCCTGGAAGAAGAGCTTGCGGCCGTAGAGGTCGCCGAGCTTTCCCCACAGGGGGGTCGACACCGTGGAGGCCAGCAGGTAGGCGGTCACCACCCAGCTCAGGTGCGAGGCGCCGTGCAGGTCGCCCACGATGGTGGGAAGGGCGGTGGACACCACGGTCTGGTCGAGGGCGGCCAGGAACATGCCCAGCATCAGCGCCCCGATGACGACGAGCACCCGGCGGTGGGCGAGGGGGGCGACCGGTCCTGGCGCGGTCACCGCCGGCGCGTCGTCCATGTCTCCCACCTCCTCGGCCCGTTGCAGTCCGATGCTATGGCGGGTCCGGGCTGCTCCGGACGGCTCAGGGCTGCTCCGGACGGCTCCAGGCTGCTCCGGACGGCTCAGGCCTGCTCCGGACGGCTCCAGGCTGCTCCGGACGGCTCCGAACCGGGGATCTGCGGAGAGAGGACCAAAGTCACTGTTGTACGGCCGGAACATGCCCGACAATGCCTGCATGTGGATCGACGACCGAGGTTCCGAAGTGCTGGCCCTACCGGAGTGCCGACGCCTGCTGGCGCTCGGCGCCAAACGCCGCAGCCATGGCCATATCGGAGTGCCGACCGAGGAGGCTCCGCTGGTGCTTCCCCTGGACTACACCGTCAATGATTCCGGCGTGGTGCTCCGGATGGGCGAGGGGCTGTTCCACCGGGTCAACGGCAGACTGGTGGGGTTCCAGGTGGACAACACCTCCGACGGGATGGAATGGCACAGCGAGGGGGTGGAGGGCCGATGGAGCGTGCTGCTGCGGGGCCCTGCCACCGAATTGGACCCGTCGACGACCGACGTGCAGCTCCCTGAGCCGCGGGTCGCGGAGCCGGGGAGCCGGCTCGTACAGGTGCGTGCCGATCTGGTCACCGGCCGCCGCCTGCGGACGTCGGCGCCCACTGTCGTCAGCGAACCGTGACGGGCCGGTCCGGGCCATCGCCGACCGTGCGCGACGAGTCGGGCCGGCACGAGCAGGGAGGAGTGCGTCCGGAACCCTCGGCCGAGGGGTCGCTCCCCGGCGGCCTGGGCGACGCGCTGCCCTTCGACCCTGCCTGGTGCCTGGTGGCCGAGCCGGGGGAGGCGGCGGCGCCGGCCGCGGAAGGCGAGTTCTGCCTGGCCGATGGGACGATCGGGACGCGCGCTGTGCGGGAGGAGGAGGCCGATCCGGACATCCCGGCGGTCCTGGTGACCGGTCTGTTCGAGCCTGCGCCCGTCGTCGGCGAGCGCCTGATGACCGTCCCGTCGTGGCTGGCCCTTCCCCTGGCGCAGGGGATCCCGTTGGGACGACGGATGCTCGACCTCCGCGGTGGCGTCCTGACCAGGGAGGTGGACGACGGGGACACCGTGCTGCACAGTGTCCGTTTCGCCTGTCACGACCGTCCCGGAACCGCGGTCCTGGTGGCGGACGTCAACCGATCGCTGGTGGCCGCGGACCCGGCCGCTGACCCGGGGGAGGAGGTCACCGTCCGCCGGGGGTCGCCGTTCGGGGGAGGGGTGGCCATGGCCATCTCCACCACCGTCCGGCCGTCCGCCGGGGGTCCCGGGGAGCTGGTGACCGTCGAGCGGCTCGCCAGCTACGTCGCCTCCTCGGATCGGCTCCCGAAGACCGGCGCAGCGGTCAACGGGCTCCGGGAGTCGGAGGGGTTCGGCGCAGCCCGACTGTTGGGTCGGGAGCGGGCCTACTGGGCCGAACGGTGGGATGTCGCCGACGTCGAGGTGCTCGGCGATGTCGGGGCGACCCGCTCGCTGCGAGCCGCGTTGTTCCAACTGACCAGCGCCGGGCGTCGCCGGGGTGAGGTGGCCATCGGGGCCCGGGGGCTCACCGGTCCCGGCTACGCCGGGCACGTCTTCTGGGACACCGAGGCGTTCGTCCTTCCCGTGCTGGCCGCCGTCGACGCCCCGGCGGCCCGGGCCGCACTCGAGTACCGCATCCGGCGCCTGGAGCCGGCTCGCCGGCGGGCTGCGTCCGAGGGACGTTCCGGCGCCCGGTTCCCGTGGGAGTCGGCGCACAGCGGTGAGGACGTGACCCCGCAGTCCGGCGTCGACCCCCGGGGCCGGACCGTCGCCATCGCCACCGGCGAGCGTGAGGTGCACATCACCGCCATCGTCGCCTGGGCGGCATGGAGATACGCGACCTGGCACGGTGGGTGGGCGTTCCTGGAGGGCCCGGGTCGACCCCTCCTGGTGGACACCGCCCGCTACTGGTCGACCCGCATCCGGACGGACGCGCAGGGTAGGGGCCACATCGACGAGGTGATCGGCCCCGACGAGTACCACGAGAACGTGGACGACGACGCGTTCACCAACCTCATGGCCCGTTGGAACCTCTGCCGCGCGGCGGAGCTGGTCGATCGGACCGGAGGGGACGTCGAGGAGGCCGCCGACTGGCGTCGGGCGGCCTACAGCCTGGTGGACAACTACCGTCCCGAGACCGGCGTATACCAGCAGTTCACCGGATTCGACGACCTGGAGCCGGTGCTGGCCAACGCCGAAGGGACGACCCAGGAACTGGTCGAGGCCACCCTCAGTCACCTGGATCTGGACAAGACCCAGGTCATCAAACAGGCCGATGTACTGATGGCCCACTTCCTCGTCCCCGACGGTGTGGCGGAGGGATCGCTCGACCCGAACCTCGACTACTACCTGCCGCGCACCGTCCACGGCAGTTCGCTCTCCCCTGCGGTCCACGCCACCCTGCTGGCCAGGGCCGGACGACCGGACGAGGCGCTGGCGCTGTTCCGGATGGCCATGTCGGTCGACTTCGACGCCCTGCACGACAACACGGTCAGCGGTCTCCATCTGGCCAACCTCGGGGGGATGTGGCAGGCGGTCGCCCACGGGTTCGCCGGCCTGTCCGCGTCCGGTCCCGGGGACCGATACCTGTCGATCGCACCGAGCCTTCCCGCCGACTGGGGGGAGCTCCGGATCCGAGTCAGCTGGCGGGGGAGGAGACTCCGCCTGACCTGCCGGCACGACGCCGTCCACGTGGGCTGTGACTCCCCCGTGACGGTGGTTGTGAACGGGACACCGGTGCGCGTCCGACCGCCGGGCCGATGGGTGGGATGAGCTGATTCGTACCGAACGTGGCGACCACGGGGCGACCCGACCCCGGGCGTGGCTCTTCGACCTCGACGGAGTGCTCACCCGGACGGCCGACGTCCATGCGGCGGCGTGGAAGGAAGTGTTCGACCGGGTCCTGGCCGACGAGGGGTCGACGCCCGGGTTCGACCCGGTCGGCGACTACCTCCACTTCGTCGACGGGAAGCTCCGGGCCGACGGTGTGCGGTCGTTCCTCGCCTCCCGGGGGATCACCGTCCCCGAAGGGGAGGCCTCCGATCCCCCGTCGGCCCGCACGGTGGCCGGTATCGGGGCGGCCAAGAACCTGGTCTTCCTGAAGATCCTGGAACGCCAGGGGGTGGCCGTCTTCGACGGTGCGGTCGCCCTGGTCAACGCGCTCCACCAGCGTGGGATCCCGACAGCGGTGGTGTCGGCCAGCGAGAACACCAGAGCCGTCCTTCGGGCCGCGGGGATCGCCGACCTGTTCGACGTCTGCGTCGACGGCGTAGTCATCGGGGAGCGGCACCTGGCCGGCAAGCCCGCACCGGACAGCTACCTCGAAGCGGCCCGGGAGCTCGGTGTCGACCCCGGGCAGGCCGCCATGGTCGAAGACGCCCTGGCGGGGGTGGAGGCCGGGCGGGCCGGTCGGTTCGGCTGGGTCGTCGCGGTGGACCACGCCGACCACGCCGCCGAGCTCCGCGACCACGGGGCCGGCGTGGTGGTGACCGACCTGGCCGACCTGCTCCCGTACGTGACCGGCTGAGCCGGAGGTTGGGGACGACGCGCCGTTCGGGACTACTCGGTCTTGGACAGCCCGCGGAAGGCGAGGACGAAGAAGGCCAGGGCGAACACGACCACGATGGCCAGTTCGACGGCGATCGGCAGGGTGTGACCGAAGAGCGTCACGTTGGTGGGGAAGCGGGCACGGGCCGCCGGGGACATGTTCTGGGCGGCGAAGACGACCTGGCGGAAGGGTGCGACGGCGTAGGTCAGCGGGTTGAGCCGGGTGATCACCGTCAACCAGCCCGGGAGGCCGTTGAGGGGGAACAGCGCCCCTGAAAGGAAGAGCATGGGCATCAAGAGCATCTGCATCACGACCTGGAAGGACTCCATCTTCTGGATCCGACTGGCCACGAACACCCCGAAGGTGGTCATGGCCACGGCCATCAGGAGCTCGAGGGCCATCATCTGGACGACGAGCATCGGGGAGAGGTGGATCCCCACCAGTGGGGCCAGGACCAACATGATCGTCCCCTGGACCGTGGCCACGGTCGCACCGCCCACGGTCTTGCCGAGTACGAGGGAGACCCTGCTGACCGGGGCCACGAGCATCTCCCGGAGGAAGCCGAACTCCCGGTCCCAGACGATCGAGAGTGCGGAGAACATGGCCGTCATCACCACGCTCATGGCCACCACGCCGGGGTAGACGAATTGGCGGAAGTTGAAGCCACCGGTGGTTCCCACCAGTCCACTCATCCCGTAGCCGAGGACGAACAGGAAGAGGACGGGTTGGATGAGCCCGCTGATGATCCGGGCCCGGGTCCGCACGTAGCGGATGAGCTCGCGCTCCCAGACCATCCCGACGACGCGGAGTTCGTCGGAGAGCTGGCCGGCCGCCGTGCCGGTGGGGACGGACGGGACGGTCGATTCCGGCGTGGTCAGGGTGGTCATGTCACGGATCAGCTCCTTCGGGCGCCGCGGGCCCGGGCGAACATGGGGATGGCCTCGGCGTGCTGCTCACGGATCTCCCGGCCGGTGAAGTGCAGGAACACGTCGTCGAGGGTGGGCCGATGGGCCCGCACGGTCCGCACCGGCACCCCGGCGGCGGACACGATGGGTCCCACGGCCGCCTCCTCGTCGGCCACGAACGCGATGAGGCCGTCTTCGGTGCGCTCGACGTCGTAGCCGGCCGCGGTGAGCGCAGTACGTGCCGCCTCGTCGTCGGTCGTCTCGATGGAGACGGTGTCCGTCCCGACGGAGGCCTTGAGGGCATCGGGTGTGTCGAGGGCGATGATCGACCCGTGGTCGATGATGGCGATCCGTTCGGCGTACTCCGCTTCGTCCATGTAGTGGGTGGTGAGGAAGATGGTCACACCTTCCTCCTTGCGCAGACGCTGGATGTCGTCCCAGATGAGCGCCCGGGTCTGGGGATCGAGTCCGACCGTGGGCTCGTCGAGGAAGAGGATCTTGGGGGTGTGGAGCATGCCCCGTGCGATCTCGAGTCGACGGGCCATTCCGCCCGAGTAGGTCGACACCAGGTCCTTGCGTCTGTCCGACAGCGCCACCAGATCGAGCACCCGTGAGATCCGGGACTCGACCTGGTGATGGGGGACGCCGTAGAGGACGGCATGGAACCGGAGGTTCTCCTCCGCGGTGAGCTGGTCGTCGAGGGTCTGCTCCTGGAAGACGAGGCCGATGTGGCGTCGCACCGACTTCGCATCCGAGGTCACGTCGAACCCGGCCACCAAGGCGTGGCCCGCGGTCGGGAGCGCCAGCGTGCAGAGCATCTTGATGGTCGTCGACTTGCCGGCGCCGTTGGGTCCGAGGAAGGCGAACACCTCACCCTGGCCCACCGAGAAATCGATGCCGTCGACGGCTGTCAACTCGCCGTAGCGCTTGGTAAGGGCGTGGACGTCGATAGCACGCTGGGTGCCGTCGACCTCGCGTGCCGGCTCGGCGCTCCGTTGGGCCGTCATGCCCGGTCACCGGCGGGATCCGCTCGGCATCCGGTCCGTCGCCGGTACGGCGCTCCGGTCCATCCCATGTGACGAGCATTGCCGCGTAACGAGGTCGCCTGTAGGGCCGAAGGTCCCGATCGTCGGGAAGGGGGCCGGAGTGACCGTTGCCTCCCATGTACTGGGATTCAGGAAACGAAATTGGCCTAAAGGACACACGGTGATCGGCCGAACTGTCCACGATGGCTACAACCTCCACGGGGCACCCTGTCCGTTTCCCGGCAACCTCTCCAGTCACGCGTCCACAACCGTATGGCCTGGTCAGACGGGTCCGGTCGGTGGCGACCGCACTGTTCGCCGCTGCGCTCGTCACCTCGGCGACTCTGGTGGCACCGACGCTGGTCGGCCCGGTACCAACCGCCGGTGCCACTACCCCGACCACGGTGACCGACACGTTCGGCTTCGACAACGACACACTCCAGGGCTTCACCGTCCCACCGAACGTCACCTCGCTCACCATCACGGCCACCGGTGGCCAGGGTGGCTGGGGTGGCGCCGACTCTTCGGGGAACCCGCCCCCCGGCGGTTACCAGGGACAGGTGTCCGGCACCATCCCGGTCACCCCGGGTGACTACCTGACCATCGGGGTCGGCGCCGGCGCCGACGAGCCGTACTACACCGCGTGCACGAAGGGTAAGGACGAGTCGTCTCCCGCCGACTCCTACGACGCTGCACCCGGGATCAATCCGCTGAGCCAGTACGACGGTGGCCCGGGTGGCGCCCCCGGGTACAACGGGTGCTCCGGGTACGGCGGCGCCGGGGGAGCGGCGACGGCGGTCGAGGTCGGCAGTTCGCCGTCGTCCCCGACGAGTCTCGGCACCGTCGTCGCCGGCGGCGGTGGCGGTGACGGCGGGTCGGGCCAGTATGTACTGGTTCGCGGACAGATCGGGCTCGCCTCCTACGTCCCCCAGAACGCACCGACCCCCATCACCTACGGCATCCCGGCCGGATGCACGACGAGCTGCACCTCGACTCCCACGATCGAGAGCCCGTCGCCGCTCCCTGCCGATGCCACCCAGGGACAGGCCGGCATCGCTGTATTCACCATGTGCGGTGGAGACACCACCGGCAGCAACGCCGACCAGTTCTTCAACACCGGGGCACCGAATAGCGAGGCCGGCTGTGACGGCGGCGGCGGTGCTGGCGGCGGCGGCGGCGCCGCCGGTGGCTCCGCGGGCAACGTCCAGTTCGGTTCAGGGAGCTCCGACGAGTGGTACGGACAGGGGGGCAGCCCGGGCGAGAACTCCACGGGCGGTTTCTCCGGCCTGAACTCGATCGACGCCTACTACGCCGACGAGGACACCGGGACGTGCACGGGAACGGACACGTTCGCCGATCCCGGCACCGCGTTCGACGGTTCCGTGGTCATCACCTACTCGACCGGGGTGCCCAACGCTCCGACTGCGGTCACCGGCACGGTCGGCAACGGAGACGTCGCACTCCAGTGGGCCGCTCCGAGTGCGGCCGGCGTCGACCCGATCAGCGACTACGTCATCCAGTACTCGAGCAACGGCGGCACGACGTGGACGACCGACGACACCGGCTCGACGTCGACGTCGGCAACGGTGTCTGGGCTGACCAACGGTACGGGGTACATCTTCGAGGTGGAGGCGGTCAACTCGGTGGGGGACGGGCCGTTCTCCTCGCCGTCGGGGACGCTGACGCCGTCGGGGCCGCCGGGCGCGCCCACCATCACCTCGATCAGCCCCGAGGATGGAGCTCTGCAGGTCAATTTCTCGGCACCGACGACCAGTACGCCGATCAACGGATACCAGTACCAGCTCGACGGGACCGGGCCATGGCTGGCGAGCGCCGCGACTTCGAGTCCGCTCACCATCTCGGGCCTGACCGACGGGACCTCGTACTCGGTCGAGATCGAGGCGATCAACGACGTGGGGACCGGCAGCGCCTCCAACTCGATGAGCCAGACCCCGGTCGCCGTGCCCGGCGCACCGACCATCACATCGACACAGGTCGGTCCGGGTACCGCGTCGATCGCCTTCACTCCCGGCAGTGACGGCGGCAGCACCCTCACGGGGTACCGCTACAGCACCGACGGCGGCACCTCGTGGTCGTCGACCTCGTCGACCGACAGTCCTCTGTCGTTGACCGGACTGGCCAACGGGACCACCTACCCGTTCGAGCTCGAAGCGGTCGATGTGAGCGGCGACGGTGCGCCGGCGACCGCCTCGCTCACCACGCCGTCGGTCCCTGCTGCCCCGGTGATCTCGTCGATCGTCCCGCAGAACCAGGCACTGGACGTCGAATTCACGACTCCGGCCGATGGTGGCTCACCCATCACGGACTACGAGTGGTCCACCGACAACGGGACCAGCTGGTTCTCCGAGAGTGCTGCCGGAACACCGTGCCAGGACACCGGAGGTTCTTCGGAGACCTGTGAGATCAGCGCGCTCTCGACCGACGGAGCGACGGCGCTGACCAACGGAACCGCGTATCCCGTCGAACTGCTCGCAGTCAACGCCGTGGGTGACGGGAGTGCGTCGGCAGCACAGTCGGGCACCCCCTACACGACGCCGGGCGCCCCGACCATCACCACCGACGCCGGCGGCATGGTCCCGGCCGACCAGACGCTCACGGTCTCCTTCACCGCACCGGCCAGCGACGGTGGCTCCCCGGTCACCGCCTACCAGTACTCGACCGATTCCGGTGCGACCTGGCAGGACCGGACCGATGGCCAGACCACATCTACCACCATGACGATCTCGGCGCTCTCGTCCGACGGCATGACCCCCCTGACCAACGGCACCACCTACGCCGTCGAGATCCGTGCCGTCAACGCCGCTGGCGACGGTCCCGCGTCCGCGGTCGCCGCCGGTATCCCGGCGACCGATCCCGATGCACCGTCGATCACCTCGGTGACCTCGGAGGACGGCGCCCTCGGCGTCGACTTCACCCCGGGCTCCAACGGCGGTTCGGCCATCACCTCGTACGAGTACTCGGTCGACGGCGGGGCCTGGACCCCGACCGGGTCGTTGTCCCCCAGCTTCACCGTCGGCGGGTTGGACAACGGCACCAGCTACTCGATCACGGTCGAGGCGGTCAACGCCATCGCCGACTCGCCGGTGTCGGGTGCCGAGTCGGGTACCCCGGCCACGGTGCCCGATCAGCCGAGTGTGACGGCCACGTCGCGTGGCGACGGCACCATCTCGGTGTCGTACTCGGAAGCGTCCGATGGGGGCTCCGCCGTGGTCTCGTACGAGTACTCGACCGACGGCGGAACGACCTGGTCCACCGCGGCGTCCGACGCCGGCCCCCTGGTGATCACGACGCTGTCGACCGACGGGACCACGCCGATCGCCAACGGAACCGACTACCCGGTCGAGATCCGGGCGGTCAACGCAGTGGGTGATTCACTCTCCTCATCCCCGGTGGAGGTCGGACCGGCGTCTGCACCGGACGCGCCGACCCTGACCCTGGTGCCAGCCGACGGCGCGCTCACCGTGGAGGCGACGTTGGGCGGCGACGGCGGGTCGCCGGTCACCGGCATGGACTACTCCCTCGACGGCGGGGCCTTCGTCCCGACCGGTACGACGAATGCAACCTTCACCGTTCCCGACCTGGTCAACGGCACCAGCTACTCCGTCGCGGTCCGTGCCGACAACGCCATCGGCGACGGGACCCCCTCCGCCCCGGCCAGCGCCACGCCCGTGGCCGTTCCCGGGGCGCCGACCGACGTCGTGGCCGTCAGCGACTCGGGCTCCGCCGACGTCACGTGGGGCGCGCCCGGGTCCGACGGCGGGTCGGCCATCACCGGCTACACGGCGACCGCCTACACCTCGTCCGCCGGCACCACGACGGCCGGGACAGCCTGCACGACGACGACGACACTGGCCTGCTCTGTGACCGGTCTCACCAACGGCACGACGTACTACATCGGTGTCGTCGCCACCAACGTGGCGGGTCCGAGCCCCCGGTCGAACCCGTTGCAGTCGGTTTCCCCGATCGCCCGCCCGGGCGCACCGACGCTCACCGCGATCTCGACCGGTGACTCCTTCGTCGCCGTGACCTTCACCGCGGGTTCCGCCGGGGGCGACCCGATCACCTCGTACCAGTACACGCTCGACGGTGGTACGACGTGGTCCGCCGCCAGCGGCACCGCGTCGCCGCTGACCATCGACGGCCTGACGGACGGCACGAGCTACACCGTCTCGCTCCGTGCCGTCAGCGCCGCCGGCCCCGGTGCTGCATCGAATACCAAGACCGACACGCCCTACACCTACCCGGACACGGTCGACTCGTCGACCGTCTTCGCCAACGCCGAGAACGGACAGATCGCCGTGAGCTGGACGGTTCCCGGCGACGGTGGATCAGCCATCACCGAGGCCCAGGCCACCGCGTTCAATTCGCTCACCTACGGCACCCAGGAGGGGACCACCTGCACTGCCACAACGCAGCTGGCCTTCGGTGACACCGCCTCGTGCACCGTGACCGGGCTGACCAACGGGACGACCTACTACATCTCGATCCAGTCGGAGAACGCCGCCGGGTGGAGCGGTCGCTCGTCTCCGAGGGTGCCGGGCACACCGTCGATCGACCCGGGAGCGGTCTCGAACGTCACCGGCGTCCCCGGTGACGGAAGGGTGTCCCTGTCCTGGACCGCCGGAAGCACGGGTGGGAGCTCGATCACCAATTACACGATCTGGTACTCGTCCGGGGGCGCCTACACCCAGTTCAACAACGGTACCTCGACGGCCACGTCGGCCACGGTCACCGGGCTGACCAACGGCACGAACTACACATTCAAGGTCTACGCCGTCAACAGCGGTGGGACCGGACCGGCCAGTGCGCCATCCGCCGGGGTGACGCCCGAGGGCCCGGACATCACCTCGTCCGTCCTCGGCGGTGGCGACATCGACGTGGCCTACGCCGTCACGCCGACGGTTTCGGGCGGCACCGGCCCGTTCGCCTGGTCGGTGGACGACGGATCGTTGCCGGCCGGACTGAGTCTCGATGCGAGCACAGGAGCGATCACCGGAACGCCCACCTCGGATGGATCGTCCACGTTCAATTTGGTGGTGACCGACGGGGTCGGCGGCGTGGGGACCCAGGCAGAGTGGGTGACGATCGCGTCCGCTCCCGGCATCACCTCGCCCGCTCTTTCCGACGGCGAGGTCGGTGTGGCCTACACGGCCACCCCGACGGTCTCAGGCGGCACCGGCCCGAACGCCTGGTCGGTGGACGACGGATCGCTGCCCGCAGGCCTGAGCCTCGGCGCGAGCACCGGAGCGATCACCGGCACACCCACCGCCAGTGGCACCTCCACCTTCCAACTGGTAGTAACCGACGGGGCCGGCGGCACGGCGACCCAGGCCGAATCGGTGACCGTAGTCGCCGCTCCCGCGTTCACGACACCCCCCATCGGGGCCGGCGACGTCGGCGTGGCCTACTCCGCCACCTCGACGGTCTCGGGCGGCACCGGTCCCTACACCTGGTCGGTGGTCGACGGATCGCTGCCCGCCGGCCTGAGCCTCGACACGAACACCGGCGCCATCACCGGCACGCCCACTGCCACCGGGACGTTCACCTTCGACCTAGTGGTGACCGACTCACTCGCCAACTGGTCGGCCCAGCCGGAGTCGGTGAACGTGGCGTCCGCAGTGGCCATCACCAGTTCCGCTCTGTCCGGTGGAGAGGTGGGCGTTGCCTACGACATCACCCCATCCGTCTCCGGCGGCTCCGGATCGGACACCTGGTCGGTGGCCGATGGGACCCTCCCGGCCGGACTCAGCCTCGATGTCAGTACCGGGGAGGTCGTCGGCACACCGACGGTTCCCGGTACGTCGACCTTCGATCTCGTGGTCACCGATGGGCTGGGAGGCACGTTCAGCCAACCGGAGTCGGTGACCGTGGACGCTGCTGCGGACATCACTTCGCCGCCACTGACCGGAGGCGAGGTCGGCGTCGCCTACGACATCCTCCCCACTGCCACTGGCGGGACCGGCTCCTTCACCTGGTCGGTCGCCAACGGCTCCCTGCCGGACGGCCTCACCCTCGACCCCGGCACCGGGGAGGTCACCGGGATCCCGACCGACGGGGGTACCGCGGTATTCGACCTGGAGGCGACCGACGGGCTCGGGGGCACGGCCAGCCAGCCGGAGTCGGTGACTGTGGCCGCCGCCCTGGCCATCACCTCGTCGGCCCTTTCCGGCAGTGAGATCGGCGTCGCCTACGACTCGCTCCCGACCGTCTCAGGTGGCGCCGGCCCGTATGCCTGGTCGGTGGCCGACGGCACCCTGCCGGCCGGCCTCACCCTCGACGCTGCCACCGGCGAGATCACCGGGACGCCGACAGCAGACGGTACCCAGACCTTCGACCTGGTCGTCACTGATTCGATGGGTGGCACCTCGAGCCAGTCCGAGTCCGTGACGGTGGTCGCCGGACCCGCCATCACCTCGAACGCCCTCGTCGGTGGCGAGGTGGGGGTCGCCTATGACGCCATTCCGACCGTCTCCGGTGGCACCGGGCCCGACACCTGGTCGGTGACGGACGGTTCGCTGCCGGACGGGCTGGCCCTCGACTCCAACTCCGGAAAGGTGAGTGGAACGCCCACCACTTCAGGCGAGTCGACATTTGACCTGGTCGTGACCGACTCGTTGGGCCAGGCGTACAGCCAGGACGAGTCGGTGACGGTCGCAGCCGAACCCTCCATCACGTCGGTCGCCCTCGGCGCCGGCGAGGTTGGCGCGGCCTACGAGTTCCTCCCCACTGCCGCCGGCGGCACCGGCTCCTCCATCTGGTCGGTGGCCAACGGCTCCCTGCCGGACGGGCTGGCCCTCGACGCCGCCACCGGCGAGATCTCCGGCACGCCCACCACGCCCGGCACGTCCACGTTCGAACTGGTGGTCACCGACTCACTGGATGAGTCCGGCACCCAGGACGAGTCGGTCACAATTGCCGATGCACCGGCGGTGACCTCGCCTTCCCTCGACGGCGGTGAGCTCGTCGTCCCCTATGACACCACCCCCGTCGTCTCGGGTGGAACCGGTCCTTTCACCTGGTCGGTGGCCGACGGCACCCTGCCGGCCGGCCTCACCCTCGACGCCTCGACCGGTGCGGTCACCGGCATCCCGACGGCAGTCGGCACGTCCTCCTTCGATCTGGTCGTCACCGACCTGTTCGGCAACGTCGCCCGTCAATCCGAGTCCGTCACCGTGACACCAGATCCCGGGTTCACGTCGGCAGCCCTCGGTGGTGGCGAGGTCGGCGCCCCGTACGACGCCGCCCCCGTCGTCTCGGGTGGAACCGGTCCTTACACCTGGTCGGTTTCCGACGGCACCCTGCCGGCCGGCCTCACCCTCGACGTCTCGACCGGCGCGATCACCGGGACCCCCACCGCCAGCGGCACCTCCACCTTCCACCTGGTGGTGACCGACTCGTTGGAACAGACGGCCACGCAGGACGAGTCGGTGGTCATCGCCGCCGCACCGCTGGCCGCCGGAGAGGGAACTGTTACCGGTGACGTAGGCGTGTCGGTGAGCCAGCAGCTCACGGTCACCGGTGGGACCGCCCCGTATTCGTGGTCGGTGTCCACCGGAAGTCTGCCCGGGGGGGTGGTCCTCTCTCCAAGCGGAAGCGTCCTCGGGACGCCGACCCAGTCGGGGACGTTCGTGGTGACCGTTAGCGTGACCGATGCCGACAAGCGGAGCTCTGTCGAGACCCTGACCGTCGTCGTGCTGCCCACCAACCTCAACTCGCGGCGCATGGCCGTGACTCCGGACGGAACCGGGTACTGGGTGGCCTCGTCCGACGGTGACGTCACGGCATTCGGGACGGCGGGCCACTACGGGACGCTCGCCGGGAAGCGCTTGACCGCCCCGGTCGACGGGATGGCCGCCACATCGGACGGGAACGGCTACTGGCTGGTGGGCTCCGACGGTGGCGTCTTTTCCTTCGGCAACGCCGGTTTCTACGGGTCGGAGGGGAACCATCACCTCAACAAGCCGGTGGTGGGCATGGCCGCCACATCGGACGGGAACGGCTACTGGCTGATCGCGGAGGACGGTGGTGTCTTCGCCTTCGGCGACGCCCGCTACTTCGGGTCGGAGGGGAACCGCCACCTCAACGCCCCGATCGTCGGCATGGCCGCCACCCCGGACGGGAAGGGCTACTGGCTGGTGGCCGCCGACGGCGGGGTCTTCGCCTTCGGCGACGCCCGCTACTTCGGGTCGGAGGGGAACCGCCACCTCAACGCCCCGATCGTCGGCATGGCCGCCACTCCGGACGGGAAGGGCTACTGGCTGGTGGCCGCCGACGGCGGGGTCTTCGTCTTCGGCGACGCGAGGTACTTCGGGTCCGAGGCGGGTCACGACCTCGCCGCACCGATCGACGGTATCGAGGCGGAGCAGAACGGTGAGGGCTACTGGCTGGTCGGGGCCGACAACGGGGTCTTCGCCTTCGGATCGGCGCCGTTCATGGGAGCCGATCCGAACTCGTGATGCCGGTCGCCTGCGGACGGGCTACCGGGTCTGCGTGAGTACGCGGCCCACCCCGCGCCCACGAGCCACGTTCAGTTCCGCCTGCCGGTGCCGGTAGGTCGGATCAGGCGGTGCGTGCCTTCGTAGCGGGTGCCTTCGTAGCCCCCGCCTTCGTTGCACGAGGCCTCGTGGTCCCAGCCTTGGCGGCGGCAGCCTTCCTCGCCGGCGCTTTGGTGGCCCCGGCCTTCTTGGGTGCAGCCTTTGCCGCCGTCGCCTTCGTGGCAGCCGACCTACGGGACCCCGCCCTCCTGGCCACCGCCCGGCGTGCCGGTGCCCGCTTGGCCACGTCACCACCGACCCTGATCAGCCGATGGGCGAATTCGTTCGAACTCCCGACGAGTTCCTCGGTCATCTTGAACGCCGAGTCGATGATCTTCTGGCGCGGCCCGCCGTGCTCACCGTGCGGGAACGCGCCGTTGACACTGTCGAGGAAACTGCGGACAGCCTCCAGCGCCGACCTCTCGGCGTCGGCCAGCGAGTCGATGATGCGCTCTACACCGTCGTCGTGGGCGGTGGTCTTTGCAGCGGCCATGGGAATCTCCTTCTCGAGGCTCCACGTCGGACAGAACGGAGCTGTCACCATGGTGTCCACTGAAGGCGCCGCCGACCAGAGGCTTTCTCCAGGTGTTGTGCGACCGCCCCACAAACGGTCCTTGGCCCCTAGTCGGCACGGGCCTCGATCCGTACCCTGACACCGGAGGCAGCCGAACGCGGCGCCTCGATCAGGTGGCCAGGCGAGCGCAGTGGCGGCGCTCGTCCCGAACTGGGAGATGACGATGGCAACTACCCGAGAAGCGGTACAGGACGGCAGGACTGCAGCGGGCGTGTTCGTGGCACCGGGCCAGCCGGGGAGCCTGGTGGACGTGAAGCCCCGCTACGAGAACTTCATCGGCGGGAGATGGGTGCCGCCACTCCAGGGCAACTACATGGAGAACAAGACGCCGGTGACCGGCCACGGGTTCACCGAGGTGGCCCGGTCCACGGCCGAGGACGTGGAGTTGGCCCTCGACGCAGCTCATGCGGCCAAGGACGCCTGGGGCGCAACGTCGCTGGCCGAACGGGCGGCGGTGCTCAACGCGGTGGCCGACGCCATCGAAGCCAACCTCACGATGCTGGCCGTGGCCGAGACGTGGGAGAACGGCAAGCCGGTGCGCGAGACGCTGGCTGCCGACATCCCGCTGGCTGTCGACCACTTCCGGTACTTCGCCGGTGCGACCCGGTCGTTGGAGGGCCGCTCGACCGAGATCGACAAGGACACGGTCGCCTACCACTTCCACGAGCCGCTGGGCGTGGTGGGACAGATCATCCCGTTCAACTTTCCGCTCCTCATGGCGGCCTGGAAGATCGCGCCGGCTCTGGCCGCCGGCAACTGCACCGTGGTCAAGCCGGCCTCGCCCACCCCGTGGTCGATCCTCAAGTTGGCCGAGATCATCCAGGGCATCGTGCCGCCCGGGGTCATCAACATCGTGACCGGTCCCGGTGGCGAGATCGGAAAAGCCCTGGCCTCCAGTCCGCGAATCGCCAAGATCGGCTTCACCGGCGAGACCACCACCGGTCGGTTGATCATGCAGTACGCGGCCCAGAACCTGATCCCTTCGACGGTGGAGCTCGGCGGCAAGTCGCCCAACATCTTCTTTGCCGACGTCATGGAGGAGGACGACAGGTTCCTCGACAAGGCGACGGAGGGCCTGGTGCTCTACGCCTTCAACAAGGGTGAGGTGTGCACCTGCCCGTCGCGGGCGCTGGTGCAGGAGTCGATCTTCGACGAGTTCATGGCCCGTTGCCTCGATCGGATCGGCAAGATCATCCAGGGCAATCCGCTCGACCCGGCCACCATGCTCGGCGCCCAGAACTCGGCCCAGCAACTCGAGAAGATCACCGGGTACGTCGACATCGGTCGCCAGGAAGGTGCGGAGGTGCTGATCGGCGGGGGCCGGACGCCCCTCGACGGCGAACTGAAGGACGGCTACTACTTCGAGCCGACGGTGATGAAGGGCCACAACGACATGCGGATCTTCCAGGAGGAGATCTTCGGGCCCGTGCTCGCCGTGACCACGTTCACCGATGAGGCGGACGCCGTCCGGATCGCCAACGACACCCTCTACGGCCTGGGCGCCGGCGTATGGACCCGGAACGGCAGTCGGGCCTACCGCATGGGACGGGCGATTGAGGCCGGCCGGGTGTGGACCAACTGCTACCACCTCTATCCCGCAGGCGCGGCCTTCGGCGGCTACAAGATCTCGGGTGTCGGCCGGGAGAACCACCAGATGATGCTCGAGCACTATTCGCAGACCAAGAACCTGCTGGTCAGCTACAGCGACGAGCCCCTGGGGTTCTTCTAGGACGTGCCCGTGACCGGAGGCGGCGAGGTGGACGGACCCGGGGGCGACGGGCCGGAGGTCGAGCGTGTCGTGGCGACACCGGCCGCGCTCCAGGCGATCGCCCAGTTGCAGGCTGAGCGTGGGCCGGTCATGTTCTTCCAGTCCGGCGGGTGTTGCGACGGCAGCCTGCCCATGTGCTTCGCCGACGGCGAGTTCGTCATCGGGATCCACGATGTCCGGCTCGGCACGGTCGGAGGCTGCCCGTTCTTCATGGACGGGCGCCAGTTCGGGGCGTGGAAGCACACCCAGCTCATGCTCGACGTGGGTGACGGCGACCCCGAGGGGTTCTCACTCGCCGCCGGCGACGGCCGGCACTTCATCGTCCGGTCACGGGTGTTCACCGAGGAGGAGCTGGCCGCTCTGGGCGGAAGGTGACCGGTCGTCCCCGTGCACTCCGAGCTCGCCGTCGGGAGGTCGCTTCCGGCCGAGCCGTGGATGTTCGACGCCTCGTGCGTGGGCCAGGTCGTCGATGCCGAGAAGGTCGTCGGCAATTGGAATCGCTGGCTCATCGACAACCTCGGTAGCGGGGCCCCCTTGACCAGCCCCCTGAACCGGGAGGATCAGTCCTCCGACGGCCCCTTGCCACGGAACCGTCGGAGCAGCCGGCCGGTGCGCTCGTCGGAGAGGCCGACCCGCCGCTTGACCCAGTCGTAGACCCGGACGGACTCCTTGTCGAGCCAGATGACGATGGCCTTGGCCCCGTCGCCGGGGCGGGCCCGGTACTCGGTGGATCGGGCGACGGGCGCGTCCTCCACCGTGTAGTAGTAGATGGCCAGGGACTGCCGGGCCCGGTCGGGCGGGCATCGCAGCGGGTCGGGATGTCCGTGCCAGGTGTCGGCTCCAGTCGTGAAGATCACCGCACGGTTGGCGATCGGGGCGATCACCTGCTCCCGGGTCGTCATGTCGCGGCTCCACAGCTCCAGGTCGCCGCCGTACGCGGCGGGCCAGTCCTCGTTCAGGTAGACGAGGAGGTTGGCCCGGCGGTGCCAGTGCCGCTTGCGGGGGTGCACGGTGAAGTCGGCGTGGATGTTGAGGAAACCCCCGGATTTCGTCTGGTGAAGCCCCGCACCCTCGAGCGCGGGGTCGGGAACCAGGTCGGCGATCCCGGTGAGTTCGCTCAGGATGGCGAGGAACTCAGGTGAGGTCAGCTCCTGCCAGACCGTCTGCAGCGTCGGTCCCCACGTGGTCGGGTCGGTGTTGGCGAACTTCCGCTCGTTGGCGTGGACGTAGTTGGTCCAGTGCTCGCGGTCCACCGGCGGGACCTCGGTGACCGCCACGCGCGCCACCTCGGGGAGCAGGAAGCCGTCGACGGCGATGTGGGGAAACGGCGTGGCCGAGCGGTAGCGCTCGCGCAGTTCGGGAAGCTCGCGTCGGAGGGCATCGAGGTCGACGGCCGGGCCGAGTGTGGTCTCCCGGCCTCCGTCGCGGTCGGCCGATGTCGCTGCAACCATGATTGCCCCCTCGTGGTTCCGCCAACGATCCGCAGACCACGAGTCTGGGTCGCCGCACCCCGGAACTGCTAGGGCCGAAGGTCCCAATCGGGGTCGGCGCAGCTTCCCACGGGTCTCTACTCCTCGTAGAGGATGACGCCCCGGATGTTCCTGCCCTCGAGCATGTCGTCGTATCCCTGGTTGACGTCCTCGAGCCGGTAGTGCCGCGTGACCATGGAATCGAGGTCGAGCTGACCCTGGTCGTAGAGGCGGAGCAGGTGCGGGATGTCGTAGCGGAAGTTGGCGGAACCGAAGACGGTCCCGACGATCTGCTTCTCCATGAGCGTCAGCCACACCAACGACAGGGTGACCGTGGTCTCCGCCATGGGGTGGATGTTGGTGACCACGACGCGGCCCCGCTTGGCCGTCAACTCCATGATGGACTCCATGAGGGTGCCG
This sequence comes from Acidimicrobiales bacterium, assembly GCA_050014755.1. GTDB lineage: Bacteria > Actinomycetota > Acidimicrobiia > Acidimicrobiales > RAAP-2 > Bog-756. Next base: position 403 of record JBEKCS010000057.1, on the reverse strand, counting down.
TCGCCGAGCCCCATGGTGCAGATGACCTTGTCGGCGTTCTTGCCCCAGGTGACCTCGTTGACCAGCGGGAGGGCCTCGGCGATGCTGGCCGCCGTGTGGGTGGCCCCGAACGTGGTGGCCATCTCCCGCTTGAACGGGACCGGGTCGATGGCGAAGATCCGCTCGGCCCCGGCCAGGCGGGCGCCCTGCACGGCAGCCGCACCGAGGCCACCGATGCCGATGACGACGACGTCGTCGCCGGGGCCGACGTCTCCGGCGTAGACGGCCGAGCCCCATCCGGTGGTGACGCCGCAGCCGACGAGGCACGCCTTGTCCAGCGGGTAGTGGTCGAGGATCTTGACGCAGGACGCCTGGTTGACCACGGTGTGGCGGGCGAAGGTGCCGAGGCACGTCATGGTGGGCA
>JBEKCS010000056.1:0-24537 GCA_050014755.1 Acidimicrobiales bacterium | reverse complement strand
CAGGTGCCCCCGAACTGCGAGCTCACGCTCGGGATGACCTGTGTGGACAAGTCCGTCCCCGGGCGCACCGTGTGGCGCATGCGGGCCGACGAGCGGTTCGCCAATCCCGCCGGCATCGTCCAGGGCGGGTTCATCGGGGCGATGGCCGACTCCGCCATGGGGTCGGCGGCCGTCACCTACGCCCGGGCGGCGGACCGGAAGGTGTTCGCGTCGAACGTGGAGATGAAGACGAGCTTCCTGGCCGCGACGGCCGTGGGGAGCATGCTCGAGTGCACGGCGGTGATCGTCTCCGGCGGGGCACGTGTGGCCTTTGCCGAGGCCGAGGTGGTCGACGAGAACGGACGGACGGTGGCCCGTGCCAGTTCCACCTACCTCTATTCGGAACGGACGTGAGCCGGGTGCGGACCGTCGCTGGCTAGAGTTGGGCAGTCCGAGCGTCGGGCCCGCCCGGTGGGCGGTGGCCCGGACGGCGCCCGGTGGTGGCTCCGGCATTCGGCCGGGCATCGGTGCAGCACCCGAGGAGGAACGTGGCGCAAGGCCGGAAGGATGGGAACCGAGGGCTCGGCGGCCTGCGCGACGAGGGCCAGGAGACCGTCAAGCTCATCATCGGCTACATCAAGCAGGAGACGCTCGATCCGGTCAAGGGACTCGGGCGCTACGTCCTGTTCGGCGTGGCCGGCTCGGTGGCGCTGTCCATCGGGCTCGGCGTCCTGGCCGTGGGACTCCTGCGTGTCCTCCAGGGCGAGACGGGGAGTACCTTCACCGGGAACCTGTCGTGGATCCCCTACGTGATCTGCGCGTTCGTCCTCGTCCTGGTGGCCGCCCTGGCCGTCAGGGCCGTGGTCCGTGGTGGGGCGCCAGACAGCAGGACCGACAAGGAGCAGGCATGAGCCAGACCGAGGAGAGGATCACCCGGGACCAGATCGAGGCCAAGCTCCGGGAGATGACCGGCGGGGTGTCCGAGGAGGTCGAGGGCGTCCGGTCCCAGGCGATGGCCGTCGGGCTGGCCGTGGTGGTGGTGTCGGTGGCCGTCGTGTACCTCATCGGCCGGCGCCGTGGGCGCCGCCGTTCGACCATCGTCGAAGTCCGGCGGATCTGAGCCGATGGAGACCCTCCTCCGTTACGTCCAGAGGAAGGCGTTCGGCCGGGGCATGCGGGGCTACAACACCGCGTGGTTCGTGGTCGGCGCAGCCGTGTGGATGCTGCTCCGGGCCCGCCGGGGCGAGGAAGTCGTCTACCGCACCAAGCTGAACCCGGGGGAGCGCCTCGTCATCTCCTCGAGCCCGCGGGGTTCGACGTCGAGTCCCGACTCCTGAGCGCCGTGGACCCCGCAGGGGGAGCGGACGGCCCGGTCGGGCGCACCGACAGGAGCCTGTTGCGGGCCGGGGAGAAGGTCCTGCTCGTCGACGCCAAGAAGCGCCGCTACCTGCTGACGCTGCGGCCCGACGCCGCCTTCCACACCCACGTGGGGATCGTGGCCCACAACGACCTCGTCGGCGCCTACGAGGGGTCGACCGTCCTCGGTTCGACCGGAAGGCGGTTCCTGGTCGTGCGGCCGACACTGTCGGACATGGTGCTGAAGATGCCCCGGGGGGCACAGGTCATCTATCCGAAGGACCTCGCCGCCATCTTGATGGAGGCGGACATCGCCCCCGGCATGCAGGTTCTGGAGGCCGGGGTGGGGTCCGGGGCACTGTCCATGGCGCTGCTGCGGGCGGGCGCGTCGGTCGTCGGCTACGAGCTGCGACAGGACTTCGCCGACCGGGCCCGGGACAACGTGGCCGCACTGGTGGGACCCGACGCCGACTACCGGGTGGAGCTGCGGGACGTCTACCACGGCATCGACGAGCGGGCCGTGGACCGGATCGTGCTCGATCTGCCCGAGCCGTGGCGGGTGGTACCTCACGCCGAGGTGGCCATGCGGTCGGGAGGCATCGTCTGCGCCTACCTGCCGACCATCAACCAGACGGCCCTGTTCCGCCAGGTGCTGGCCGACAGTGCCTTCGGCATGCCGTCCACGGTCGAGGTCCTCTACCGGACCTGGCACATCGAGGACCGGTCGGTCCGACCGGACCACCGCATGGTCGGCCATACCGGCTTCCTCACCACGGCACGGCTCCTGCGGCCCGAGGCGCTCGGGAGCAGGCCGGGTGAGACCGCTGCCGACGGGTCCGACGGGAGCGACGGATCCGGTGCCGGCGACCATGACGGGGAAGACGGACCGGGGGAGCGGGCCGACCTGTTCCCGGGGACCGCTCAGGATCCGTAGGGCCCGGTCAGCTCTGTTCGATGAAGATGCACTCGCCGGGACACTCCTCGGATGCCTCGACGACGGCGTCCTCGAGGTCCTCCGGCACCGCGGCCATGCCGGCCGAGCCGCCGGGCTCGTTCCTGACGTCCGCGCCTTCCTTGACGTAGGCGAGCCCGTCGTCGAGCAGGGTGAAGACCGCAGGCGCGATCTCCTCGCAGAGGCCGTCTCCCGTGCAGAGATCTTGGTCGATCCAGACCTTCATCAGCTGTGACTCTCCTACATGTCTCTCGGCTCGAACGCGTGGGACCCGTTGCTGCAAGGCTCCCGGAGGCAGGTGCAAACGATCCCGGTACCCAGTTCTTCGGCACACCGGTCCCGTTGCTTGACTCATGCTATCCGCGTCGCGGCGGGGGGTAGCTCAGCCTGGTCAGGGTCACCATGGCACCGCTACCGGTATCGGGCAGGTGTAGGGTCGAACGCGAGGCACACGTGCTCGATTGGGGTGATTGCTACGGTTGATTTCGACGATGGCGACGACCAGCGCCGGCCTGCAGACGAGGAGGATCTCGAGACGTTGCGGGCACGCGCCCTCACCGCCGAAGAGGAGGTCACCGTCCTCCGCCGCCGCCTCCAGGAGAGCCCCCGGCGGGTCCAGACGCTGGAGGAGAAGCTGCTCGAGACCAAGGGGCAACTGGCCCAGGCCGTGTCCCAGAACGAGAAGCTGACCTTCACCCTCCAGACGGCGAAGGAACACGTCGCCAACTTGCGCGACGAGGTGGAGAAGCTGACCCAGCCGCCCTCCGCCTACGGGACCTATCTCGGCGCCAACGGCGACGGGACGGTCGACGTGTTCTCCGGCGGCCGGAAGATGCGTGTGTCGCTGCACCCCGACATCGATGCCGACGAACTCAAGCGGGGCAACGAGGTCGTGCTCAACGAGTCCCTCAACGTCATCCTGGCCCGCGAGGGCGAGGGGCAGGGTGAGGTGGTGGTCCTGAAGGAGCTGTTGGACGGCGGGCGCCGCGCCCTGGTCTACGGACGGGCCGACGAGGAGCGGGTCGCCGAGCTGTCCGACGCGTTGATCGGGGTCAAGCTGCGGGCCGGCGACACCGTCCTCATGGAGTCCCGGACCGGGCTGTTGATCGAGAAGCTCGAACGGCCGGAGGTGGAGGAGCTGGTCCTCGAGGAGGTGCCCGACGTCACCTACGCCGATGTCGGTGGACTGGACGACCAGATCGAGGCCATCACCGACGCCGTCGAGTTGCCGTACCTGTACCGGGAGCTCTACACCGAGCACAAGCTGCCCGCGCCGAAGGGCATCCTGCTCTACGGCCCTCCCGGCTGCGGCAAGACCCTGATCGCCAAGGCGGTGGCCAACTCGCTGGCCAAGAAGGTCGCCGAGGTGACCGGGAACACCAACACCCGCAGCTACTTCCTCAACATCAAGGGCCCCGAGCTCCTCAACAAGTACGTCGGGGAGACCGAACGCCAGATCCGACTGGTGTTCCAACGGGCGCGGGAGAAGTCGGAGGAGGGCGTTCCGGTCATCGTGTTCTTCGACGAGATGGACTCGCTCTTCCGGACCCGCGGCACCGGTATCAGCTCGGACATGGAGTCCACCATCGTCCCCCAGCTGCTCGCCGAGATCGACGGTGTGGAGACGTTGAAGGACGTGATCGTCATCGGTGCGTCCAACCGCGAAGATCTGATCGACCCGGCGATCCTGCGGCCCGGCCGCCTCGACGTGAAGATCCGGATCGAACGCCCGAACGAGATCGCCGCCGCCCAGATCTTCGGTCGCTACCTGACACCGGACCTCCCCCTCGACGCCGACGAGGTGCGCACGCTCGGGGGCGGCGACCCGGCCAAGGCGACCCAGGCCATGATCGAGGCCACCGTCTCCGAGATGTACCGGGACGATGAGGAGAACCGCTTCCTCGAGGTCACCTACCAGAACGGTGACAAGGAGGTGCTGTACTACCGGGACTTCAGCTCGGGGGCCATGATCGAGAACATCGTCCGTCGGGCCAAGAAGCTGGCCATCAAGCGGGCCATCGCCGGGGAGGGTCGCGGCATCCGGACCCAGGACCTCCTCGAGTCGATCCGCCAGGAGTACAAGGAGAACGAGGACCTGCCGAACACCACGAATCCGGACGACTGGGCCAAGATCTCGGGCAAGAAGGGCGAGCGCATCGTCTACATCCGCACCCTGATCAGCGACCGCGAGGAGACCACCGGCGGGCGGTCCATCGAGCGGGTCGGAACGGGTCAGTACCTCTGAGCGCACGTACCGGGCATCGCTCCCGGCCCATGCGAGGGTAGGGTCGCCCACATGGCGATTCCCAAGGTCTGCGGTATCGAGACCGAATACGGCATCCAGGTGGTCAATGGCGATCCGAACCCGATCGCGGCCTCGTCGGTGCTGATCAACGCCTACGCCCGCGACGTGGCCCGCCAGCAGACCGGATGGGATTTCGAGGACGAGGCTCCCGGCAACGACGCCCGGGGCTACGCCCGCGAGGGGTCGCTCGCCCCGATGGTGGAGACCCACCTGGTCAACACCGTCCTCACCAACGGCGCCCGGTACTACGTCGATCACGCCCATCCCGAGTACTCGTCGCCGGAGTGCCGGGACGCGCTCGAAGGAGTTCGATTCGACCGGGCGGGCGAGCAGGTGGTGATCCGTTCGATGGAGGCGGCCGACCTGTCCGTCAGGGACGGCTCGCACGTCGTCGTCTACAAGAACAACTCGGACGGCAAGGGGAACTCCTACGGCTGCCACGAAAACTACCTGATGGACCGCGACACCCCCTTCAGCCGGGTGGTCGCCGGCATCACCCCGCACTTCGTGACCCGCCAGATCTACTGCGGCGCCGGGAAGGTCGGTTCGGAGACGTCGCTCCACGATCCCGGCGCGGTCGAGTTCCAACTGTCCCAACGGGCCGAGTTCTTCGAGGAGCAGGTCGGCCTGGAGACCACCCTCAAACGACCCATCGTCAATACCCGCGACGAACCGCACGCCGACTCCCACCGCTACCGGCGGCTGCACGTGATCGTCGGGGACGCCAACCTGGCCGAGGTGGCCACGTTCCTGAAGCTGGGCACCACGTCGCTGCTGCTGGCCATGATCGAGGACGATGTGTCCGGCACCCGGAACCTGTCCCTGGCCGACCCGGTCCGCGCCATCCACGCCGTGGCCGTCGACCGTACGTTCACCCAGCCCCTGCTGATGGCCGACGGTTCCACGGCCACCGCGTTGGCGATCCAGTGGGAGCTCTACACACTGGCCCGCAAGTACGCCGACGACCGGGGCCTCGAGTGCCTCGGGGCCGAGGAGATCGGGCTTGCCGTGTTGGACCGGTGGGAGGAGGTCCTGAACGGGTTGGAGAGCGACCCGTCGACCCTGGCCCGTCAGGTCGACTGGGTGGCCAAGCTCCAGCTCCTCGAGGCCTACCGCGAACGGCACGGCTGCAGTTGGAGGGACCCCCGGATGGCCGCCGTGGATCTGCAGTACCACGACCTGCGGCCGTCCCGGTCGCTGTTCGCCCGCCTGGACACGGAGCGGCTGGTCGACGAGGACTCGGTGGCCGCCGCGGTCACCGACCCTCCGAGGGACACCCGCGCCTGGTTCCGGGGCGAGTGCCTGAAGCGGTGGCCGGGTTCCGTCGCCACCGCCAATTGGGATTCCCTGGTCTTCGATCTCGGATCTGACCCCCTCCGGCGCGTCCCTATGATGGATCCACTGAAGGGAACGGCGGAACATGTCGAAGGACTACTTGACAGTTGTACGAGTCCCGCGGAACTCGTGGACCGACTGAGCAGCTGAAAGCGGACTGGCAAGGGAGTGGAGCGATGGCAGAACGAGAGTTGAAGAAACGACAGACCCAGACCGAGCGTGCCGACGAGGCCGTCGAGGAGGTCCCGCCGACGTCGGCCACGGGCGAGAAGCACAACGCCGAGCTGGACGACCTGCTCGACGAGATCGACGAGGTCCTGGAGGACAACGCCGAGGAGTTCGTGCGCAACTACGTGCAGAAGGGCGGGGAGTGACCCAGGTGACACTTCCGCTCTTCACGACCACCGACGACCCGGGGCCCGACTTCGCCGGACTGATCCGGCGACTCCGGATTCCCGGCCATCCGGTGGTCGGGTCCCCGTCCACCACCTCCACGGACGGGTTCCGCCACGGGACGACGGTGGTCGCCCTGCGGTACGCCGACGGCGTCGTCATGGCCGGCGACCGACGCGCCACCGAGGGCCACGCCATCGCCCACCGGGCCATGGAGAAGGTATTCCCGGCCGACCGGTACTCGGCGGTGGCCATCGCCGGCGCCGCCGGCCCTGCGGTCGAGATGGTCCGGCTGTTCCAGACCCAGCTCGAGCACTACGAGAAGGTCGAAGGAGTGGTGCTCAGTCTCGAGGGCAAGGCCAACCAGCTCGGCCAGATGGTCCGCGAGCACCTGCCCATGGCCATGCAGGGCCTGGCCGTGGTCCCGCTCTACGCCGGGTACGACCTCGCCCGCCGCACCGGTCGCATCTTCACCTACGACGTCACCGGCGGCCACTACGAGGAGAGCGAGTACAACGCCACCGGGTCCGGGGGCCGCGACGCCCGCACCACGGTCAAACTGGGCTACCGGGACGGTCTCGGCCGTGACGAGGCGGTCGAGCTGGCCATCCAGTCGCTGTACGAGGCCGCCGACGAGGACTCGGCCACCGGTGGGCCCGACCTGATCCGGGGCATCTACCCGCTGGTGGCCACCGTGACCGCCGACGGGTTCACGGCCGTCGCCGAGGACGAGGTGGCCGACCGCTTCGCCTCGCTCATCGAGCGCCGTCGGACGGAGGGTCGCCAGCTATGACCATGCCGTACTACGTCGCACCCGAGCAGGTGATGAAGGACAGGGCCGAGTACGCCCAGAAGGGCATCGCCCGGGGGCGGTCCCTGGTGGCCAGCACCTACGACCAGGGCATCGTGATCGTCGCCGACAACCCGTCCCGCTCGCTGCACAAGATCAGCGAGATCTACGACCGGATCGCCTTTGCCGGTGTGGGCAAGTACAACGAGTTCGACCAGCTGCGGGTGTCGGGCATCCGCCACGCCGACACCAAGGGGTACGCGTACAGCCGCGAGGACGTGGAGGCCCGGTCGCTGGCCAACCTCTACGCCCAGTACCTCGGCCAGGTCTTCACCCACGAGATGAAGCCGCTCGAGGTCGAGATCCTGGTGGCCGAGCTCGGCACGGGCCTCCGACCGCCGCAGCTGTACCACATCGCCTACGAGGGAACGATCACCGACGAGGACCGGTTCGCCGTTCTCGGTGGTGAGACCGAGGCCATCGTCGTGGCGCTCGAACAGGCGTGGACGGCGTCGTGGACCCTTTCGGAGGCGCTGAAGGCGGCGGTCGCCGCCCTGGCCGGAACCGAACGCACGCTCGGTGCGGCCGACCTCGAGGTCGCCGTGCTGGCCGAGGGGAACGGCCGCCGGGCCTTCCGCCGGCTGGTCGACGAGGAGCTGGCCGCCCTGCTCGCCTGAACGAAGCGGCACTGCCCACCCGCACGATATCGGGGCGCTACCGGGGCGAGTCACGCCTGGTCCGGTCCCTGTGGGTGACGCCTGTGTGACGCAGCGAGCCCATGGCACGTGTGCGGGGCGACCCCACGGTACCGTGCAGGTAATGGACAAGCGGATCTACGGCTTGGAGAACGAGTACGGCGTGACCTGCACCCTGCGCGGCCAACGTCGGCTCAGCCCCGACGAAGTCGCCCGCTACCTCTTCCGCCGGGTGGTGAGCTGGGGCCGATCGTCCAACGTGTTCCTGGAGAACGGTGCCCGGCTCTACCTCGATGTCGGCAGCCACCCGGAGTACGCCACACCCGAGTGCGACGACATCGCCGAACTGGTGGCCCACGACAAGGCGGGGGAGTGGATCCTCGCCTCGCTGGTCGAAGGGGCCGAGACCAGGATGCGCGAGGAGGGGATCCGCGGCGACATCTACCTGTTCAAGAACAACACCGACTCGGCGGGCAACTCGTACGGCTGCCACGAGAACTACCTGACCAGCCGGCGGGACGACTTCGCCCACTACACCGAGGTCCTGATCCCGTTCCTGGTCACCAGGCAGGCGTACGCCGGTGCGGGCAAAGTGCTGCAGACGGCCCGGGGCGCGGTGTACTGCCTGAGCCAGCGGGCCGAGCACATCTGGGAAGGGGTGTCGTCCGCCACCACCAGAAGCAGGCCGATCATCAACACCCGTGACGAACCGCACGCCGACGCCGAGAAGTTCCGCCGCCTGCACGTCATCGTCGGCGACTCCAACATGAGTGAGTACGCCACCTTCCTCAAGATCGGCGCCACCAGCATCGTGCTACGGATGCTCGAGGACCCCACCACGGTCATGCGCGACCTCACGCTCGAGAACCCGATCCGGGCCATCCGCGAGATCAGCCACGACATCACCTGCCGACGACCGGTGCGCCTGGCCAACGGCCGCGAGATGAGCGCGCTCGACATCCAGGGCGAGTACCTCCAGCGGGCCATCCGCTTCCGCGACCGCCACGGTCTGTCGCTCCAGGAGGACCGGGCCCTCGGTATGTGGGAGCACTGTCTGAAGGGCCTCGAGGCCGACCCGCTGTCCCTGCACCGCGAGTGCGACTGGGTGGCCAAGTACCGGCTCATCGAGGGGTACCGCGACCGTCACGCGCTCCCGCTGCACAGCCCGACGGTGGCCCTGCTGGATCTGCAGTACCACGACGTGGACCGCACCCGGGGCCTCTATTACCGGCTGCAACGTCACGACCAGGTCGACCGGGTCTGCCAGGATGCGGACATCGCCGAGGCGATGACCACGCCCCCGCAGACCACCCGAGCCCGGCTCCGGGGCGAATTCGTGCGACGGGCGAAGGAGAAGCGCCGGGACTTCACCGTGGACTGGGTCCACCTCAAGCTCAACGACCAGGCCCAACGGACCGTGCTGTTGAAGGACCCGTTCAAGTCGAAGGACGAACGGGTGGAAAAGCTCATCGCCGGACTGTGATCGATGTCGCAAGCCGCGCCAGAACCGTTGTCGACGTCGGCTAGCGTCGTCTCACTGTGTCCACCGAACCGACTGATGTGCCTCCTGGCGGAGGCGCGAACCTGCCGGGTGTTCCGGAGAGGTCCCTGTTCGGATCGGGCGGCGTGACCACGGCCGAGTCGGACCGCGCCATACCGGACGAAGGGCTCGCCGAGGGGCCGTCCAAAGGCGTCGGCTACCGCTGGGTGATCGAGTGGGCCGTGATCCTGATGGCGGTGCTGGTGTGCACCGTCCTCCTCCGGACCTACGTCATCCAGTCGTTCTACATCCCGTCACCGTCCATGGTCCCGACCCTGCAGGTCGGCGACCGGATCATGGTCAACAAGCTGAGCTACGACCTCCACTCGGTCCACCGCGGCGACATCGTGGTGTTCAAGCGGCCACCCCTCGAGACGCAGGACTTCCCCGACCTGGTCAAGCGGGTCATCGGACTACCCGGGGAGACCATCTCCACCCACAACGGCCAGGTGTACATCAACTGCTACAGCCAGAACTACGCCGTGTGCAAGCCGCTGTCGGAACCGTGGCTGCCGCCGGGCCCGCAGGACTACACCGGATCACTGCCGGACGACCAGTACCCGCAGTTCAACATGCCGGGTCCGGTGAAGATCCCGGCCAACGAGTACTTCGTCATGGGGGACAACCGCACCGACTCCGAGGACAGCCGATTCTTCGGGCCGATCGCGAAGTCGTCGATCGTGGGCCGGGCCGTCGCCGTGGTGTGGCCGCTGAGCCAGGCGAAGGGGCTGTAGCCGACCGACCCGGGGACCGCCGGACAGGCTCCCGGCACGCTGCGGGGCCGCCGACGCCGGTACAGTGGGCGGGTGACGATCCTGAGCCCGGCAAAGATCCTGGTGGTCCTGTTCGTCGCCATCGTCGTCCTCGGGCCCGACAAGCTGCCCAAGGTGGCCCGGCAGGTCGGCGCCCTGTGGGGCGACCTCCGGCGCCTGCGCGAGAAGCTCGAGAATGACGTCCGGGGCACCTTCCCCGACCTGCCCTCCACCGACAAGATCGCCGAGGCGGTCCGCTCGCCGATCACCTTCCTCGACTCCCTGGCCGACTCCCACGCCGCAGACAACGTGGCGACGCCGCCCGCTGCGGCCGACGAGCGACCACCCGACCCCGAGGGCGACGGTGTCAAGGCGTCCGGGAAGTCCAATCGACCATCGGGCAGCGTCCGTGCCGACGAGGAGGCCTCGATCCCCGGGATCGTCATCAGCGACCCGCAGGGGACCGTCCACCGGGTGCGGGCCAACGGCCGGATCGTGCCGGACGATCCGTCGATGAATTGACGGGCATGCCCACCTGTCGACCGGGTGCCCTGGGCGTAGGGGCGTAGCGATGGCGCTGTCGCTGAAACGCCGGACGGAAAAACCGCGGCCGGACGCCATGACCCTGGTCGAGCATCTTACCGAGCTCCGTCGCCGGGTCATCGTCTCGGCCGTCGCATTCCTGGTCATGGCGACCGTCGCCTTCCTCGCCTACAACTGGATCCTGGCCTTCTTGAAACGGCCGTACTGCGACATCGCCCCTACCCACTGTCAGTTCTACGTGACCGCACCGCTCGACGGACTGGCCCTGCGGGTCAAGATCGCCGCCTACGGGGGCATCTTCCTCGCCTCCCCGGTCTGGCTGTGGGAGCTCTGGCGATTCATCACCCCCGGCCTCAATCCGAAGGAGAAGAAGTACGCCATCCCCTTCGTGGTGGCCACCATCAGCCTGTTCACCCTGGGCGCCGTCGTCGCCTTCGTGATCTTCCCCCACGCCCTGCAGTGGTTGGACGCCATCGGCGGGCCGTCGCTCACCCAGATCCTCAATCCCAACGCGTACCTGAGCCTGATCATCCTGTTGATGGTGGCGTTCGGGATCACGTTCGAGTTCCCGGTGCTGCTCGTGTCGCTCGAACTGGTCGGCGTGGTGACGCCGAAGCAACTGTCGGCCCAGCGACGGTGGGCCATCATCGGCATCGTCGTCCTGGCCGGTGTCATCACACCGAGCTCGGACCCGTTCTCCATGATGGCCATGGCCATCCCCCTGTACGTCTTCTACGAGCTCTCGATCGTCGTCGGCAAGATCGTCCTGCGATGACCCGGGCCGCTCCCGCTGCCCGAGCGGCGGCGGAGGGACCGAGGGAGCGGTTCGAACAGGGGGTGGGCTTCCGCCTCGATCCCTTCCAGCTCCGGGCCATGGACGCCATCGACCGGGGGGAGTCCGTACTGGTCAGCGCGCCGACCGGATCGGGCAAGACGCTCATCGCCGACTACGCGGTGTCCCGCGCCCTCGACGGTGGGGGCAAGGCGTTCTACACCACACCGATCAAGGCCCTGTCCAACCAGAAGTTCGCCGAACTGGCCGCCCGGTACGGCGCCCACCGGGTCGGGCTGCTGACCGGGGACGTGTCCCACCAGCCCCGGGCACCAGTCGTGGTCATGACCACCGAGGTGCTCCGGAACATGCTCTTCGCCCGGTCGTCCCTGCTCGACGACCTCCACGTCGTCGTGCTGGACGAGGTGCACTACCTCCAGGACCCCTACCGGGGCTCGGTGTGGGAGGAGGTACTGGTCCTGACCCCCCCGGGGGTGGCCTTCGTCAGCCTCTCGGCGACCGTCAACAACGCACGGGACTTCGGGCGGTGGCTCACGTCGGTCCGCGGGCCGACCCGGGTGGTGGTCGAGACCCACCGGCCGGTCACCCTCCATCACCACTACGCCGTGGCCGAACGGGGGCGCGACGGGGTGACGGTGCTCCCCCTCCTGCGCAACGGCGCGCCCAACCCCGACGGACTCCGCCTGGACGACCGGCGGAAGCGCTCGACCCACCAGCGGCTCCGGGTACCCCGGCGGACCGAGGTGGTGGAGTACCTGGCGTCGGCGGGAATGCTTCCCGCCATCACCTTCATCTTCTCGCGTGCAGCCTGCGACGACGCCACCCGACAGTGCGTCCAGGACGGTGTCCGCCTCACCACCGACGACGAGCGGACCCGCATCCGCGCCCTGGTCGAAGCCTCGGTCGAACGACTCACCGACGACGACCTGCGCACGCTGGGCTACGGACCCTGGTCCTCCGCCCTGGAGGCCGGGGTGGCCCCCCACCACGCCGGCCTGGTGCCCGCCTTCCGCCAGGCGGTGGAGCAGTGCTTCTCGGAGGGCCTGTTGAAGGTGGTCTTCGCCACCGAGACACTGGCCCTCGGTATCAACATGCCGGCCCGCACCGTGGTCGTCGAGCGGTTCGCCAAATTCCGCGGTTCGGACACCTCGGCCCTCACCTCGGGTGAGTACCAGCAGCTGACCGGGCGGGCGGGCCGCCGGGGCATCGACACCGTCGGGCACGCGTTCGTGCTGTGGAACCAGGCCACCACCTTCGGACTGGTGGCCCGCACCGCGGTCGCCCCGCCACCCGACCTTTCGTCCTCGTTCCACCCCACCTACAACCTGGCCGTCAATCTGGTCCGCCGGTGGACGAGGGAGGAGGCCCACAGCCTCCTGGAGTCCTCCTACGGGCAGTGGCAGGCGCCCGCCGGGTCCGAGTCGCTGGTGGCCCAGCTCGACCGACGCCTGGCCATCCTGGACGACCGGGGCTTCCTCGACGGATGGCGTCTGACCGAAGCCGGCCTGGCCCTGGCGGCGATCTACCACGAGTCCGATCTGCTGGTGGCCGAGGTGCTCCGGGGCGGGGTGCTCGACGGCCTGGAGCCGGCCCACCTGGCCGGCGTGGCCTCGGCACTCACCTTCGAGGCCCGGCGGGCCGGGGACGATCCCCCCGTGCCCCGCCAGGCGCTGGTCGTCGAGCGGCTCGCCGCGGTCGACTCCCTCGCCTCGGGGCTCCGGTCCGACGAGCGCAGGGTTGGCCTGCGACGGACCCGTCGGCCCGACGGAGGTCTGGCCCGGGCCGTCGTCGCCTGGGCCTCGGGGGGAACCCTCGATTCCGTGTTGCGGGACGCCGAGGTGGCGCCCGGTGACTTCGTCCGAAACGTCCGCCAGATCATCGACCTGGTGCGCCAGATCGGCCAGGTGGCCCAGGTGCCCGGCACCCGGGACAGCGCCGACCTGGCCGTCGCCCTCCTGCGGCGAGGTGTCGTCGGGGCCGACGACCCGGCCGCCCTGGGGTCCGCGCCTGGCGCCCCGTCCCCGTCCTAGTGTCAGGTAGGCATGTTCCCCTACGCCGTGGAATCGTTCAGTGCCGAGGAGTGCGACATCCTGCGGCGGTACTTCACCAATCTCGACCAGCCGGTCTTCGCGCTCGTGAACCTGCCCGAGGTGGTCAAGGGGGCCCTGTTCGCCCGGTACTCGCGCTCCCACAAGAGCCTCCGGCGCCTGTTCCTCGACGAATTCGTCGGTGAACTGGACATCACCGGCGACGCCACCGTCGACGCCACCGTCGGCCTCAAACGGGCGGAGGATCTCTACGAACGGGTCTTCCTCGAGTACGGCGACGACTCGGTGGCCCAGCTCGGCGGGGTGCACCTGGCCTGTGAGCAGGCCTCCAACGTCCTGACCAAGGTGCTCGAGTGGGGCCGGCTGATGGCCTACCTCGAGCAGTCCACCCGCTACATCGCCTACAACCAGCGGCTGTCGACCGGGCACTACCGCTACTACCGCGACCCGGGTCTGCTCGACTCGGCGCTGGGCGCCCGGTACGTGGGCGAGATGGACCGGATGTTCGACACCTACGGCGAGCTCCTCGACGAGGCCCAGACCTGGCTGCTGGCCCGTCACCCGCGCCACGACGACGACACCGTCTTCGTGCACCGTCAGGCCATCCGGGCCAAGGGGCTCGACGCGTTGCGCGGGCTGCTGCCTGCCGGCTCGCTCTCCAACGTCGGCATCTACGGCACCGGACAGTCCTACGAGATGCTGCTGGTCCGGATGCGGTCGCACCCCTTGCCCGAGGCCCGGGTCTACGCCGACATGATGCTCGCCGAGCTCCGCAAGGTGATCCCGTCGTTCCTCCAGCGGGTCGACCGGGTCGACCGGGGCGGGGCCTGGGGCGCGTACCTCACCGCCACCCGACGCGACACCGAACGGGTGGTGGAGGAGCTCTTCCCCGACCTGGTGGCCCCGGCGGACGACCACGTTGGCGGTCCGTCCGGTCAGGCCAGCGTCGAGCTGCTCGACTTCGACCCGGACGGCGAGGACAAGGTCATCGCCGCCATCTGCGCACCGCGCACCACTCATCCCGAGGCCGACGTGCTGGACCGGGTCCGTCTCCTCGGGGCGGAGGAGAAGCGGTCCATCCTCCTCGCCTACGTGGGCGAGCGGACCAACAGGCGGCACCGGCCGGGCCGGGCGTTCGAGCGGACCGACTACCGCTTCGACGTGGTGACCGACTACGGCGCCTTCCGCGACCTGCAGCGCCACCGGATCCTGACCATCGAGTGGCAGGCCCTCGGGTCATCACTCGGTTACGACGTGCCCGACGTGGTGGCCGAGGCCGGGCTCACCGACCGGTACGTGGGCTCCCTCGAGCGTTCGCGCGAGCTCCACGAGGCGTTGGTACCGTCCTTCCCCGAGCAGGCGTCCTACGCGGTGGCCCTCGCCTACCGGATCCGGTACACGATGCAGATGAACGCCCGCGAGGCGATGCACCTGCTCGAGCTGCGGTCGGGTCCCCAGGGTCATCCGAGCTACCGGTGGGTCGCCCAGGAGATGCACCGCCAGATCGCCGGGCGGGCCGGTCACCGACTGCTGGCCGAAGCGATGTCCCACGTCGACTTCGGCGCGGAGGACCTCGAACGACTCGAGTCGGAGCGCCGCGCCGAGCAGCGAAGGAACTCGGTTGCCGCGGGCACAAAACATCCAACGCCCTGAACTGGGATGTTCTGAAGAACCCCAGGTCGGACGGTAGTAAAGGCATTTGACGAGGTACCCGCCGTGTGGCGTATGGTGCGGCCAGTCCCAGTCGCCCCGAGGGTCGCCCGCAGCGGTTCCGACCGCCCGAGCAGTCCGAGGGGGGGATGCTGTGAGAGGCGGAGGAAGGCCCAAGGGGTCGAGTAGAAAACACCTCCCCGAGACCGTCGGCGGAAGCCGGGGGTAGCGGGGGAGTGGTGCCAAAGATCCCTTGGGCCCTACCGCCTGGTCCCCGTGACGAGCGGTAGTGGGTGTACACGGCACGCAGTGCCACATCCACCGGTCGCAGGCCTCATCGGGTGGACCGGCGGTTTCGGGCCCGCACCACGTGGTGCAGGCGTCATGCACCACACCGGGTGCGATTCCTGGCATGATCCCCTCGCAACGGCGGCACGGGATTGGATCCCTGCGGGCACGAGTACCGTGCCGCACGTGACGTTTGAACGGAAGGCCGGACCGTCTATGCTCCCGGCCAACTCACCACCGAAAGACCGATATGGCAGAAGACATCGACGAAGTTGAAGGACCGGACGAGCTGATCGAGGAGGACCTCGAGGAGCTGGCCGATGACGACGATCTGATCGTCGACGACGCCCTGGTGCTGGACGTCGACGATGACGACGACGTGGCCGTCATCGACGTGGAGGACGAAGAGGAGCCGGACGTCCCTGCAGGCACCGCCAAGGCCGTGGCCAAGGCGGCGGGGGAGGAGTCCGATGACGACGACGAGGAGGAGCCGGACGACGAGGACGTCGAGGCGAGCCTGGACACCATCCTGAAGGAGCGTCTGGTCGTCGAGGAGGTCGAGGACGACGAGGAGTCTCCCGAGACCGAGGACCGCACCGGTGGCGACGTGGAGCGTGTGCTGCCCAAGCAGCCCGGCGAGTTCGTCTGCCGATCGTGCTTCCTGGTGAAGCACGCCAACCAACTGGCGGACAAGAAGAAGATGCTCTGTCGCGACTGCGTCTGAGCTGAGGCGAGCATGACCGAGACCACCGACGACCACGAGACCGGGCAGCCGCTGAGCGAACGCCTCCTCGACCTGTTCGTGTTCCTGCCCACCGGACTCGCCGTCGCGGTGGCCGAGGAGCTGCCGCGACTGGCCGAGCGGGGTCGGGAGCGGCTCGGCATGCAGGTCAACTCGGCTCGGGCCGTGGGCAAGTTGGCGGTCAAGGTGGGCGGCCACGAACTGAAGAAGCGCTCGTCGGGCGCCCGGCGTCCCCCGGCCGCGCCGGAACCGAACGCTTCGACGCGGACCACGGCGGCGGGTACGCCGTCACCCGCCCACCCCCGGCTGCGCACCATCCCGCGGCCGCCCGAAGGAGGGGCGCCCGTCGTGGGGCCGCCTCCGACGGGAACGTCCGTCCCGGCCCGGTCGGCCGCGGTCAACGGCCACGTCCCCGAGGTGTCGACCCTCGCCATCCCCGGGTTCGACACGCTGTCCGCCTCCCAGGTGGTCCAACGGCTGGACGGCCTGAGCCGGTCGGAGCTGGTGTCGGTACGCGCCTATGAGACCTCCACCCGTGGACGGCGAACCATCCTGAGCCGGGTCGACCAGCTGCTGGACGAACGGTCCTGAGCCCCACCGACGACGACCGGCGCTCCGGGGCCCCGGTGGAGCGGGTGCGGGTGGCCACCGGCCACGACGTGGATCGCCTGATGGAGCTGACGACGGCCTTCTCCGCCGAGCGTGGCGACCGCCGCGGCGGTGGACTCGTCCGCACCTCCGACGAGGGCGGCATCCTTCCGGAGACGACCACCGACTCGGTGTCCCGATACGTGGCGGATCCCCGGCGGACGGCTCTGGTGGGCACGCTGGACGACTGGGTGGCCGGTGCGGCGCTGTGCCGGGTCGACGACGCCGACGGGGAGCGCAGGGGGGTGCTCGACGTGTGCTTCGTCGAGCGCGGTGCCCGCGAGGTGGGACTCGGGCAGCTGCTGCTCGAACGGTCGATCGAGTGGTTCCGCGGGCAGCACTGCACCGGGGTGGACGGATCGGCGCTCCCCGGCGACCGCGGGGCGAAGCAGTTCTACGAGTCGGCCGGGTTCAAGGCCCGACTGCTGGTGATGCACCTGCCCCTCGGGTGACGGCCCGAGCGGCGCGCCGCGCTACGAGGCGCGCCGGCCCTCCGGTCGGGCCGGAGCGGGACGGCGGGGACCCGGGGGCGGGGGGATGGGGATCCCCATGAGCCGGGCCAGTTCGGGCACGTAGCCGGCGGCCTTGCGGGCCTCGGACAGGACGGCTTCGTCCGCTCCCACCGGAAGACCGGCGGGCTTCACCGTGCGCCGTACCGGGCACTCGACGACGACTTCGAGCAGGGCGAGCCATGCCTCGGGCGACAGGTCCGACGTCATGGCCTGCCCGGCCGCGTCGGCCAGGCGGACCGCCAGCTCGGCCGAGAGGCGGGCGGAGGGCTCGGGTGGTCGGATCGAGGCGCGGACCGCGTCGATCACCCGTCCCTCGTCGAGCGAGGTGGTGATCCGCTCGACCCAGCGCTCCCGCAGGGCGGTGATCCGCTCGGTGAGGCTGGTGCGCAGCGCGGTGACCATCTCCGTGGCCTCCTCGTCGAGGGTCACCGTCGACGCCGAGGCCACGATCGACCGCAGCTCGCGCAGCGGTGTGTCCTTGCCGGTGTTGCGGGCGACGGAGGCTCGGTCCTTCCAGGTGGCCAGGTTGATCACCGGACGGAGCTCCTCGGCCATGGCCATCAGGGGCCCCTCGGTCACTTCGGGACGGCCCTCGGCCCGGGCCCGGGCGTTCTGCTCCTGGATGGCCTGGCGCACCGACGGGATCCCCCCGCGCAGCAACTGCTCGGCGATCGGGAGCTGCTCGGGACGGAGGTCGGCCAGTGCGGCGTTGCGGAAGACGGTCGACGTGGCAGGACGACGGTCGCCGCGGTCACGACCACCGCCCTCGCGGCCACCGGGCCGGGCCGGACCGGGCCGGCGGGCGCCGCCCGGTGCCCCGCCGTCGCCGGAGGGAGCACGGTCCCGGGTGCGGCCCTCGGCCCGGGGCGGGCGGGCGCCTTCGGTGCGCGGGGGACGGTCACCGTCGGCACGGGGAGGACGGCTGCCCTCGGTCTTCGGCCCCCGGCCTGACGGACGCCGGGAGCCGTCCCGGTCGTCGTCGCCGTAGTCGTCACGGCGCCGCTTGCCCTTGCCGGCCAGCACCACGTTGACGTCGGGGCCCTTCTGGGGAGTACCGAGGACCTCGATCCGTTCGATCGGCTTGGGCTCGGTCTTCCCCTTGGGGGCGAGGAGTGCGGTGACCGTCGTGCCGTCCAGCGTCATCTCGACTTCGGCCCGCAGCACGCTCCCCACCGGGGTGCCGGGGGGGACCAGCTCGGCCGACACGGTCCCGCGGGGGAGCTTCGCTCCGGCGGCACGCCACGTCCAGGTGGATTCGTCCGACTGACTGGTGAGTTCGACTTCGATGCGATGGCCCATACCGGGCGACAGGCTACTGCCGAAGCCACCCCCTCGCGGACGGGGCACCGGGGGGAGGTCCCCGCGGAGCGGTGCGACCGGACACCCGGCGGGGTTCTCCCTGTTCGTGCCCATCGAGTCCGGCGGCGCGGTCGAGCGGGCCGCACCCCTACGATGCGGGCGATGGACTCTCGTGATCCCGAGCACCACGTGGACCCGGTACCGGCGGTGCCGGAGCCGGATCCGGCCTTCGTGGTGCGGCTGTCGGCCGTCCGCCCCGAACCCGACTCCGACGGTCGGGGCCCGACGCCCGAGGACCTCGGCCTGATCCTGGCCACGGCCACCTCGGTACCCGATCACGGCGATCTCCGGCCCTGGCGGTTCGCCGTCTGCACCGGCGCGGGCAGGGACCGCTTTGCCGACGCGTTGGTCGCCGGACTGCACGAGGCCCGCGGGACCGACCTACCCGACGCGGTGGTGGAGAAGATGCGCAACAAGGCCTACGCGGCGCCGTGTTCGGTCGTGCTGATCGCGTCGCCCGACCCGTCGTCCAACGTGGAGGTCTGGGAGCAGGTGGTGTCGGCCTCGTGCACGGGCTACGCGGTGGTGCTGGCCGCAACCGGGCTCGGCTACGGCGCGGTGTGGAAGAGCGCCGGCGTGCTCGGCACCGGTCCGGCCCGGGCGTTGTTCGACTGTGGTCCCGACGAGTCGTTGCTCGGATGGGTCAACATCGGTAGCCCGGCCCCGCTCGGACGGAAGAAGCGGACCGTCGTCCACGAGGATCCGTTGGCAGGCCGGGTGCTCCGCATCGACCGCTGACCCGTCGGGAGGGTCGGCTACCAGCCGAATCGGGCCATCGGCGGCCCGATCCCCGCGTCGTCGGCACAGGCACCACACAGGTCCAACCGCCGGGCACCGGGCCGGTCGGACTCGGCCACCCGTCGCCAGCCGTAGCGACGGGCCTCCTCGAGGCAGGCCGACTCGCTCCATCGGGGCGACGTGCGCGACCCGCACCGCCCGCAGGTGCGGTAGTAGATGCCGTCGTCGTCGTAGAGGTCCTCGAAGGAGAACTCGTCGGGGTCGTGATCCATGGGTGACGCTCCGCCCCGACATTACCGGGACGGGCCCGCCGGTCGCATCGGCCCGGCACGGGTGCGGGCAGGGGCGCCTATCCTCGACTGCGGCAGCCGA
Source organism: Acidimicrobiales bacterium (assembly GCA_050014755.1). Classification (GTDB taxonomy): domain Bacteria; phylum Actinomycetota; class Acidimicrobiia; order Acidimicrobiales; family RAAP-2; genus Bog-756. The sequence goes on along the minus strand of JBEKCS010000056.1, from coordinate 4,747 downwards.
ACCGAGAACCGAAGGAGCACTCCATGGCCGACATGAACGACTTCAACGCCAAGGTGATCGACGAATTCCGCGCCAACGGGGGAAAGGTCGGCGGCCCCTTCGAGGGTGCGACGATCGTGCTCCTGTCGACGACGGGGGCGAAGTCCGGCGAGCCCCGGACCAACCCGGTGGTGGCCCGGATCGAAGGCGACCACCTCTACGTGTTCGCCTCCAAGGCGGGTGCACCGACCAACCCGGACTGGTTCCACAACCTGGTCGCCAACCCGGTGGTCACCGTGGAACTGGGCACGGACACCTTCGAGGCCCGGGCCGTCGTCACCGAGGGCGACGAGCGCGAGCGCATCTACGCGGCCCAGGCCGCCGACTTCGCCAACTTCGCGGAGTACCAGGCGTCGACCGACCGGGTGATCCCGGTGGTCCGCCTGGAGCGGATCTGAACGGACCGGCCCGGTGATCACCCCGTAGCCCGGGGCATCGCGCGTACCGTCGGGGGATGACGGATGCGACCGAGGCCGATCGCTGCGACTGGTGTCACCGCCCCCTGGCCCAACGGGCCGGCCCCGGGCGGCCACGCCGGTTCTGCAGTAGCTCCCACCGCCAGAGGGCGTACGAAGCCCGCCGGCGGGCCGACGAGCTCCACCTGTCCGACGACCAGTGCATCGTGACCGTCTCCGATCTCCGGCGTCTGCACGACCGGCTCTACCGGCTCGAGGCCGCGGTCGACGACGTGCGGGCGGACCTGTCGCCGTCGAGTGGATCCGGCGCCTACCGGCAGGCATTCGAGCACGTCATGGATGCGGTGGGGGACCTGATCGGGACGGTGGTGGAGCCGGTGCGGAACTGATCGACCCGGGTGGGGACCGGGGATCCGACCGCTGCGACCGCCTCTCGGCCACGTGCCGTGGGTGTCCCTCCACCATCCCCGGCCGGCATGGCTCCTCCCCGCATCTCCTGCCGATAGATTCGCTGCGGACGACGGAAGGAAGTGCACGACGTGGCAAGGCTCCCGCAGGTCTATGGAGGTTCAGGTGTGCCGCTGGCCGTCGATGCGGACCCGAAGGGGCCGGCAGTGGCATGGCGGTCGCAGCGGGCCCGGATCCGGAGTTGGCTGGAAGTACTGCCCGATCCGGAGTGGCGCGGATCTACCCGGTGTGACTCGTGGGACACGTCGGAGCTCATCCGCCACTTGACGTCGGCGAGCCAGTTCCTCGGCTACACGCTCCACCAGGCCGTGGAGGACGACCGCACGACGATGCTGGAGGGCATGGACACCCGGACCACCGTGGCTGACGCCGCCGCCATGCTCGGCGAGTTGGATCCCGGCCCTGCCCGGGTGCTCCTGGCCTCCACGGATGCGGCGGTCGCCTCGGCCCTCATGGCTCTCGACGATGCGGGTTGGTCGGCGATCGCCGAGGCGCCCCCCGGTCACCTCCCTGCCGATCTGGTGCTGAGCCACTTCCTGTTCGACTCCTGGGTCCACGAGTACGACCTGCTCGTGCCCCGGGGGGAGAAGCCGGAGGTCGACCACCTCGAGTGCGAGGTGGTGCTGCGCTACCTCGTCGGACTCGCCTCGTGGACGTCCGGATCGATCGTGCCGCTCGAGCTGCGGGCGACCGATCCCGAGTTGCTGGTCGGCGTGATGGTCGACGAAGGCGTCACCACCGTGACGGTGGGCTCGGCACCGGCCGGGGCCGCGGTCATCGAAGGACGGGTCGTCGACATCGTCGACCGGACGTCCGGGCGCGAGGCGGGGCCGGTCGACGGCGACCCCGAGGGTCTGGCCGTGCTGGACGGATTCTCCCTGCTCCTGGCCACCTGAACCGTCCGACCCACCGCCCGAGTCCGGCCCGGATGACCGCACGTGACGAGGATCCAGGTGTCATGATCTCGTCGAGGTGAGGTCGTGGTGACAGGAAGGTGGAGCATGCCGGGCGAAACGCAGCCCCGACAGGGCGTGTCCGGCTGGCTCCGACGGACCTGGGGTTCGAGCCGGGGCCGTCTACTGCTCGTCGTGGGGACGGTACTGGTGGTGGTCGTGGTGATCGTCGGTGTCTCCGTGTTCATGTTCGGTTCGCTCGCGGGGGAGTCACAGTCCTACCGGGACGGGTACTCGGTGGGAGGGAACGTGTTCACCGCGGACGGGTCCGGCGTCAGCCCCCGCCAGGCCTGCACAGCAGCCGCCCAGCGCCGGCAGAATCTCGGCGGCAGACCGGCGGGGGACAGCGCGTCCCAGTGGATCCAGGGCTGCGTGGACTCCTTCGAGAACGCCCAGTCCGACAACTGATTACCATTCCGACCACCACTGGCAGCATGAATCGAAATGAGGCGGGCGCGTCATGAATCCTTCGCTGGCACCTTGTGCAGGCAGTCCTGCACGGACGCACCTGCGCTTCCGGAGGACCGCTCTCCGGACAACGATCGCGGTGACCGCCATGCTCGTTCCTCTGGTGGGCGGGTTTGCAGGTCAGCCCCCTGCCTGGGCCACGACCGCTCGGCATGCTCCCTCCCGTCCCTCGATGATCGTTCCACTCAGTCAGGCGTACATCGAGACCTATCTCGCCGGAGCCACGACGCCGACGATCCAGACGATCGATTCCGGATTCACCGCCTCGGAGAGCGACGGCAGTGTGGTCATCGGGTGGGACGGGTTTCATGACGATGTCTCCATATCGACTGCGACTGTCGGGGCGACCGCCGCTGTCAATATGGACGTCTCCGGAATCGGGTTCTGTGGTGTCGTGGGTGATCTGCCGGGTCAGGAAACCTACGGCGAGGGGGAGCTCGACGCGCTGACCATGAGCGGCACGACGGTGGACTCCGCTGCCATCCGCTTCGAGTGCGTCCGGGCCGATCCCTACAATCCCGGGACCGTGGTGGGCACTGTCTGTTTCCAACTCCGTCCGGAACCGGATTCGGGCTACTACCTCTTCGGTCAGGACGGCAGCCTCGGCGGTTTCGGGAACGACAACTACCTGGGTTACCTGGGCGATCTGAGCGCGACGCCCCCCAATGCTCCCGTCGTCGGAATGGCAACCACGCCCTCAGGTGCGGGCTACTGGATGGCAGGCGCAGATGGCGGGGTCTTCAGCTTCGGCGACGCCGGATTCCACGGGTCGGCCGGCAATCTCCTCTTGAGACAACCGGTCGTCGGAATGGCGGGCACGCCCGACGGTGGCGGCTACTGGTTGGTGGCCGCCGACGGCGGGATCTTCTCCTATGGCGACGCGCAGTTCTACGGGTCAACCGGGAATCTCGTGCTCCAGCAACCCGTGGTGGAGATGGCATCCACCCCTGACGGCCACGGCTACTGGTTGGTGGCCAGCGACGGAGGCGTGTTCGCATTCGGTGACGCAGGCTTCTACGGCTCCATGGGCGGCCAACCCCTCAACCAACCCGTGGTCGGGATGGCAGCGACACCGGACGGCAAGGGCTACTGGTTGGTGGCCGCCGACGGGGGCATCTTCGCGTTCGGTGACGCAGGCTTCTACGGTTCGACCGGAAACATCGGCCTCAACGAGCCGATCGTCGGAATGACGGCAACTCCTGATGGTCACGGCTACTGGTTCACTGCATCCGACGGGGGCGTGTTCGCGTTCGGGGATGCACCGTTCGACGGCAGTCTCGGTGCCGCCGGCATCTCGGACGTGGCGGGTATGGCCCGGTAGCGAATCGGAACGGTCGAAGGTCGAACGACGGTCGTTGACGAGACCCGCCGTCCGGAACATGGGATCCGTGTGTCACGTCAACCAACGTCGTATTGCGTCACAGTGACGGAATGGACGAATAGAGCGGGCCCGGGGATTGTGTCGTCAAGGGGCCCAATGCCAGCTCTTTGGACCCTCAACACGTGGATCGGGAACCAGACAGGTGCTCGCATCACTCGTCGCCGATTGACGCGTAGGCGTGTACCTCGGATCGAGGCCGAACGGCCTTGATGATCTCGTTCGGGATCGAGGATCGTGCATGCCGTCCAGACGTCCCATGGGCAACGTGAAACCCAGGGTGGGGCGGATTGCGCCGCAGAGCCCGTGCCGGCCCCTCTACCCGAAACGCCGATAATGTATATTATGTCAGGTCGAACGTTATGTCGTCCCAGGCTGGGACGGAGGCGTCTGGCTGGGCTGATGTCACACCCCTGTCCTACGGTGAGTCACACCCGGTGGGTCGAGTTACGCAGCTCGGGGTCGGCATTAGGTGTCCCGGTGTCGATTTGGAGCTGGCTGGCGACTCCGCCGTACTAGGCCCGAGCGGGTGGGCATTGGACGGATTCCGATCTGAGGGAGCCGTCATGTCTGACCCCACTGCGCAGCTGAATCGCTTTTATGCAGATCTTCTCCACGAGCTGGGCGAATTCGCTCGCAGGCCTTCGGCGACGGCCATAGGGGCTGCAGTCGTGGTCAAGCGTGTAGCGCAGGCGCACGGCGTCGAATCGGCCGAGAGGCTGCCCCTCCCCCGGTTAAATCGGGCTGAGCGCGAGGAACAAGCGGAGACGCGGCGGAGGAGCGATCAATGACTGCCCTCGATGACCTCGCTGCACTCGCTCGGGACCGCGACCTTATCGATGACCGGTTGGCCGAACTCGTCGTCCAAGCTCTCAACGAAGGATCGGATCGCACCACGGTTGCAGCCGTACTGGGCGTTTCGCGGCGCTTCGGAAGTTAGGGGGGTCTGGGGTCCCCCGATGAAAGGCGGGGGCCCGCCAATCTGAAGGTGTCTAACGCCAACAGAGATGGAGAGCCCCCGTGAA
>JBEKCS010000055.1:0-24884 GCA_050014755.1 Acidimicrobiales bacterium | reverse complement strand
CGTCGCGGAAGACGTCGTTGATGATCGACAACGTGGAGGGCATCATCAGCGCAGCCCCGGCACCCATGACGGCCCGGCACCCGATGAGCAGGTGTACCGAGTTCGAGAACGCGGCACCGATCGACCCTCCGGCGAACACGGCCAACCCGATCAGCAGGAAGTGCCTGCGTCCGAATCGGTCGGCCATGCTGCCGCCGACCAGAAGCAGGCCGGCCAGCACCATGGCGTAGGTGTCCACGATCCACTGCAGGTCACTGGTAGTGGCACCCAGCTTCCGCACGATGGTGGGGAGGGCCACGTTGAGGATCGTGACATCCACATTGGCGATCAATACGGAGGAGCACAGGACCGCCAACACGGCCCAGCGGTGCGTGTGCGAGGCCGTCGTCGATCGCGGGCGAGCACTCACCCGGTCATTACACCGGGGTCGTCCTCGACGAGCAAGGGTCGAAGGACACATTGATCGCCGTCGGGCCGCCGGTCAGCCGGAGTACACCGGTCCGGAGGGATCAGGCGTCGGCGGGCTGCATCACGATCTTGTCCGCGTTGACCACGTACTTGATCCGGACCTCACCGGGCTGGCGCATGGGGTAGGTGTCCACTCCCAGGTACTTCTTGGCCAGGGAGTCGATGTGGGCATCGGCACCCTTTTCGGTGCCCTCGACGGTCCCGCGGACGACGACCACGTTGTAAGGATCGTCCGGGTCGACCACCGACACGGCCACCTGGGGGTTCTTCGACAGGTTGGCCTCTTTGGCCCTGCCTTTGGCCGTGTTGAACACCAGGTGGTCGCCGTCGAGGTCGATCCAGACCGGGGTGAGCTGTGGTCGGCCCTCGGCGTCCACGGTGGCGACGTTGGCCAGGACCGGCCTGCTCACGAGAGCCTTGGCCCTGTCGGAGAGTGTGGTGGTCATCGGAATCCTCCTGGGTGGATGTGCGGCGTACTTGGCCCGCGCGGCTCGCGGCACCGGTCACCGTCCAGAGTAGGGGGTCCACCGGTGAATCGTGGCCGACCGGCCCGCCGGCCCTCCGGCCCGCCGGCCCGGCCGACCGGCCCGCCGGCCCGCCGGCCCGCCGATGGGGGCCACTGCTACGGTGCGGCCATGCTGATCGGAGCGCACGTACGAGCGGGCAAGGGCCTGGTCCCGGCCCTCGAACACGGTGCCGACATCGGAGCCGACGCCGTGCAGATCTTCACCCAGAGCCCCCGGATGTGGAAGCCGTCGCAGTACAGCGACGAGGTCCTCGCCGCCTATCGGGTCGCCCAGACCGAGCATCCTTCGGTCTCCTCCACGTTCTGTCACGCTACCTACCTGATCAACCTGGCGTCACCCGATCCCGAGCTGGCGGCCAAGTCCCGGTCGTGCCTGACCGCGAACCTGGCCACGGCCGACGGGATGGGGGCGGAGGGCCTGGTCCTCCACATCGGTAGCCACCGGGGGAGCGGCTTCGACACCGCCCTCCCGAACGTGGCCGAGGCACTCGTCGGCTCGCTCGACGAGATCGACGCCGACATCAGTGGCTGCCCGATCCTGTTGGAGAACGCGGCCGGGGCGGGGGACACCGTGGGGCGGTCGTTCGAGGAACTGGCCGAGGTGATCGACGCCGCCGGCGGTGACGAGCGGCTGGGTGTCTGCCTCGACACCCAGCATCTGTGGGCGTCGGGAATCGCGTTCGCCACGGTCGACGACGCCGACGCACTGGTGGCCCTCATCGACGACACGGTCGGCCTCGGCCGGCTGCGCTGCATGCACCTCAACGACTCCAAGGTCGCATTCGGCGCCAACCGGGACCGCCACGAGAACATCGGTGACGGCACCATCGGCGCCGACGGGCTCGCCGCGCTGCTCGGGCACCCGGCTCTGCAGTCGGTCCCCGCCATCCTCGAGGTCCCAGGCGTTGGGGACGGCCCCCGCTCGGAGGACGTCGTCGCCGCCCGGGGCGTGCTCGAGACGGGCCTGGCGCTGCGGTCCTGAGGCCGTGCACCCGAGGCTCGTCCGGGGTGGACCGTCGGCTTCGGTTCCCCGGGATCTCCTGACGCCGAAGGGTCCCGACACACGCCGTAGTGTGTGGCCCGACGACGCAACAAGGAGACGAGCATGAGCCAGGAGACCCGCACCGAGACGGACAGCATGGGGGCCGTCGACGTCCCCGCCGACCGGTACTGGGGGGCCCAGACGGCACGGTCGCTCCACCACTTCCCGATCGGCGACGACACCATGCCCGTGCCCCTGATCCGGGCGATCGGGATCCTGAAGGAGGCGTCGGCCCAGGTCAACGCCGATCTTGGCAAGATGTCGCCCGAAAAGTCGGCTCTCATCGTGGCCGCCGCGCGCGAGGTGTCCGAGGGGAAGCTGAACGACCAGTTCCCCTTGAGCGTCTGGCAGACCGGGAGCGGTACCCAGTCCAACATGAACGCCAACGAGGTCATCTCCAACCGGGCCATCGAGATGGCGGGCGGGGTGATGGGGTCGAAGGATCCGGTCCATCCCAACGACGATGTCAACATGTCGCAGTCGTCCAACGACACCTTCCCGACGGCCATGCACATCGCCGCCGTGGAGGAGATCACCCACCGGCTGATTCCGGCCGTCCACCACCTCCGGGACGCCCTCGACGCCAAGGCCGAAGCCTTCGCCTCGATCACCAAGATCGGCCGCACCCACCTCATGGACGCGGTTCCGCTCACCCTCGGTCAGGAGTTCTCGGGATATGTGGCTCAGCTCGACGCCGACATTCGACGCGTCGAGTCGACGCTCGACGATCTCTACGAGCTGGCCGCCGGCGGGACGGCGGTGGGCACCGGGCTCAACACCCACCCCGAGTTCGGCGTCCGGGTCGCCGCGGCCATCGCCGAGCTCACCGGTCTGCCGTTCGTCACCGCTCCCAACAAGTTCGCCGCCCTGGCCGCGCACGACGCGCTGGTGATGACCAGCGGGGCCCTGCGCACGCTCGCCGCGTCGCTGATCAAGATCGCCGACGACCTCCGTTGGCTCGGATCGGGCCCCCGGAGCGGCCTCGGCGAACTCGACCTGCCCGAAAACGAACCCGGCTCGTCGATCATGCCGGGCAAGGTCAACCCGACCCAGAGCGAAGCCATGATCATGGTGTGCATCCAGGTCTACGGGAACGATGCGGCCGTGGCCATGGCCGGCAGCCGCGGCAACCTGGAGCTCAACGTGTGCAAGCCGGTGATCATCTACAACGTGCTCCACTCGGTGGAGCTGCTGAGTGAGGCGTCGTCGGCGTTCACCCGGTTCTGTGTGGACGGGCTCCAGCCCAACGAGGCCCGCATCCGCCAGCACCTCGAGAATTCGCTCATGCTGGTGACCGCCCTCAACCCGATCATCGGGTACGACAAGGCGGCCGAGGTGGCCAAGAAGGCCCACAAGGAGGGCACGACCCTGCGCGAATCGGCCTTGGCGCTCGGCTATCTCTCCGGCGAGCAGTTCGACGAGGCCGTCCGGCCGGAGTCGATGACCCACCCGTGACTCCCGGAGTCGACGGCGGCCCGACAGGGTCGACGACGATCGAGCACCGGGTGGTGTGGACGTTGTGGCTGCAGGGGCGTCACCGCGCCCCGCGGGTCGTCCGAGAATGCCTGGCCAGCTGGGAGCGTCACAATCCCACCTGGGAGATCCGGTGCCTCGACGCCACCACCGTCGGGCGCTATGTCGATGTGGCCTCGGTGGTCGACCTGGCAACGAGCACGATCACCGCGACGTCGCTCTCCGACGTCATCCGGCTCCTGCTCCTCCACGAGTACGGCGGCGTCTGGGTCGACGCCACGCTCTACTGCAACCGGCCGCTCGACGAATGGCTCGAGCCCGTGCTCGGCGAGGGGCTGTTCGCCTTCTCACGGCCTGCACCGGACCGCCTGGTGGAGGCGATTGCCCCCTCCCGGCTCGCCGGGGATGGTCCGGCCGACGGGACGTCGGCCCCTGGGCACATTCCGTGGAGCTGCCGTTGCCAGGGTGACCGGGCGGTGGTCCGGTCCACGCGGCCCGGCACACCGTCGGCGGTGACGGTAGGGTGCGGGGCGATCCACCCGGTGGGCGCCCGTCGCCCCGTCCGCGGACGGCGACGGCCGCCTGCGGCGACCGTCCGCCGTTTCCCGTGTTTCCGAGGAGGACCATGTCCACCGTTCCCGCCGACCTGCACATAGGGCTCACCGACGGCACCTTCTACGGTGGCGACCCGTTCCCGGCGTTCGCATGGATGCGGAGGGAGGCCCCCGCCTACTTCGACGAGGAGTCCGGCGTGTGGGGGATCACCCGGTACGCCGACATCAAGGAGATCTCGAAGGACCCGGAGACGTTCTCCAACGCCGGGGGGATCCGCCCCGACAACGATGCGCTGCCCATGATGATCGACACCGACGCCCCCGAGCACGTGCGGCGCCGGCGCCTGGTGAGCGAGGGGTTCACGCCGCGCCGCATCCGCGAGAGCGAGCAGGGGATCCGTGAGATCTGCGACGCCATCATCGACCGGGTGTGCGAGCGGGGATCGGCCGACTTCGTGAACGACATCGCCGCGCCGCTCCCGATGATCGTGATCGGCAACATGCTGGGTGTGGCTCCCGAGGACAGGGACGCCCTGCTCCGGTGGTCCGACGACATGCTGAAGTCGCTCGGGTCACCCGACCCGACGGCCATGGACCGTGCCGCGCTGGCCGCCATGGAGTACGCCGAGTACATCACGGCGGTTGCCGAGCAACGCCGGAGGGACAACCAGACCGACGACCTCATCGGGACCCTGGTCCACGCCGAGATCGAGGGCGACCGGCTCGACGAGTCCTCCCTGATCTACGAGTCCCTCCTGATCCTGATCGGCGGGGACGAGACCACCCGTCACGTCATCAGCGGCGGCATGTACGAGCTGCTCACCCACCCCGAACAGTTCGAGCTCCTGGCCGCCGACCGGAGCCGCCTTCCGCTCGCCGTCGAGGAGATGCTGCGGTGGGTGTCACCCATCAAGAACATGGCCCGCACCATGACGAGGGACGTGGAGCTCCACGGCCAGACGCTGTCCGAGGGCCAGAAGCTCCTCCTCCTCTACCCGTCGGCCAACCGCGACGAGTCGGTCTTCGAGGATCCCGAGACGTTCGATGTCACCCGCACCCCGAACGATCACATGGCCTTCGGCTTCGGCTCCCACTTCTGCCTCGGGAACCGGCTGGCGCGATTGGAGCTGGCGGTCATGTTCGACCGCCTCCTCGACCGGCTTCCCGACCTGAGTCTGACCTCGGACGCCGAGCCTCCCAAGCGGGCGGCCAACTTCGTGTCGGGCTACGAGACGATGGCGGTGACCTTCACGCCCACGGCACCGATCGGGGGCTGACGCCGCATGGCCCGACCGCCGGTCCTCGATCCCGTTGCGCTGGCCGCCGCCCTGGACGGACCCGATGCACCGGCATGGGAGCTGGTCGGCGGACGGCTGATGAAGATCGTGGTGTGCCCGAGCTTTCCGGCTGCGCTCGACTTCGTGACGGCGGTGGGCAGGCTGGCCGAGGAGGCCGACCACCACCCGGACATCGACATCCGATGGCGGACGGTGACCCTGTCCCTGGTCACCCACGACGCCGGGGGCCTGACCGAACTCGACATCGCGCTGGCCCGGGCCATCGACGCGCTCCCCGTGTAGACGGGCGAGGACGGGACCCCGGCAATGGGGCCCCGTCCTCGGGCAAGAGTCTGTCGTCCCGGCTCCGGGGTTCAGTACCCCCCGGTGCAGCCGTCCTGGTCGGGAGCGGCGTCGGGGCTCCCGTAGTAGTAGGTGGCGAACGCCACGGCTACCCGGATCTGCTGGTCGGGGGTGGCGTCGGCAGCGTTGGCGGGGAAGCCGAAGGTGTTGAACTGGTCCCAGTTGGCCCTGCTCATGCCCAGGCCACCGGCGTATACGGAACCGTCGACGTACCAGTTGCCGCCTTCCTCGCACGTGTTCACCCGGTACCACTCGGCGATCTGGTACGGCGTGAGGCCGTAGTCCGCCGAGACAGCGTCGGCGGCGATCGGCGCCGGCGGTGGTGGCGGCGGCGAGTAGACGGTGCTTCCACCGAGAGACCCGTAGAACCCGACGGACCCGAAGCTGAAGACCCCTCCGTCCGCGGCCACGTCGAGGTAGCCCGAGCCGGTCGAGGACGTGCCCACAATGGGCTTGTTGAGGTGCTGGTCGGCGAGCGAACCGCCGAAGGAGGCGCCGCCGAAGGCGAACGTGCCGCCGTCGGCGGAGACGACCCGGTAGCCGCCGCCGGACGAACTGATCCCGACGGCCGGTGCCGTGACCGGTGCGGTGCCGTCGAAGGTGGCGTTGCCGAAGGCGTAGACCGAACCGTCGGCGGCCACCTCCCAGTAGCCGCGGCCGTCCCGGGTCGGTGCGAGACCGACGATCGGGCTACCGGGCGACATGCCGGCGGCCGAGCCTTCGAAGGTGGCGTTGCCGAAGGCGAACACGCCGCCGTCGGCCGCCACCTCCCAGTAGCCGCGGCCGTTCGACGTCGAGGCCAACCCGACGATCGGGGCGTGCAGCGGGTAGCCGGTCATGGAGCCTTCGAAGGTGGCGTTGCCGAAGGCGAACACGCCGCCGTCGGCCGCCACCTCCCAGTAGCCGCGACCGTTCGGCGTCGAGGAGACGCCCACGATCGGTGCGGCCAGATGGAGGCCGGCCACCGACCCGTGGAAACCGGCGCTGCCGAAGGCGAACACGCCGCCGTCGGCACCGACCAGCCAGTAGCCGTGCCCGTTCGGGGTGGCTGCGGCCGAGACGATGGGTGCGTTGAGCACCAGACCCGTCCCGTCGGGCGGCGGGGCCGCCGCGGCGGGCAGCGGGGCCCCGATCAGTGAGGCCAGGACCGTGGCCGAGGCGGCGACGGTGGCGAGGCCTGCCGCCTTGCGGGCGTTCCGCTTGGATCGCCGCCGGACCGAATTGGTCGTGGGGGAGGGGGAGGAGATGCGGGGGGTGCGGCTGGAGGGGCGTGAGGGTACAGGGATGTTCGAAAATGCCGGAGGCATGGAGGCTGACCTTTCCTCGGTCGGCCAGAGCTACGTCGGATGACGGAGGCGCTCTGACTCTCTTCTGGTTGGGTGGACCCCACGTCTGTGCATTCAACGCCCCAGCCGGGCACCGGGAAGGGTGGGCCGGCCTGGCTTCAAGAGCCGGGTGTGCTAGCGGGTGTTCATGTCCGTAGTGCGGATGGTGTAGCTACGTGGCGCTCTCCTCAGCGGTGCAATTCCGGTGCGTGCCGGCGACGGTCGGGGTGCCGGGCCGGACCGTTCGGTCGGCGGCCCCGGGACGTACCCCTCGGTTCGGAAGGCATGAGTGTACCGATCGTGACCCGCGATGGGTAATCGGGACCCGCCGCCCGGGGCTCCTGCATGTGGACATCTTGTGGATAACCGCTCACCCCTCGGGGCCGTCCGGGGGTCGGCCCGGTGAGATCGAGACCCGGTGACCGGCGGCGGTAAGCGTGTCGACCGCCCGATCGGCGTCGCCATCCTTGACCAGGACGAGGTCGGTGTCGTAGGTCGAGACCACGAATACGGCGATCTGCGCCCCGGCCAGGGGCACGGCCACCGAGGCGACCACGCCGACCAGGTCGAAGGCGATCGGTCCGGCGATCCGGAAGATCCGCCACCCGGGCTCGACCCGGGAGCCGGGCGGTTCCCCGCCCTCGCCACAGACGACCGAGATCTCGTCGGGGGTCCGGGTGACCGAGTAGACCGAAACCCCGGACCGGGGTGTCGGCCACGCCGATCCCGGCTCGAGGCGGCACACCGAGTACCGCCCCGCCTCGAGGTCCAGCTCCACCGGCGTCCGGCCGGTCAGCCCACCGGCAGGTCCCACAGCGGGAACCATCGGTCGAGGTCGGTCTCCACCTTCAGATCGTCGCTCACCAGGCTGCGGAGTCGGAGCTCCTCTTCGGTCGATCGCTGCTCGTGACCGGTCGGGACGAAGGGGTAGAAGGTGCCCCGTTTGAAGAGATAGACCAGGTAGGCGGTCGAGGGCACGACGGTGCCCGGGCCCACCGACGCCCCCTCCTCCACCGGGTCGCTCCCGGTGTCCGCCGTGGTGTTCGTCGCCAGCGGGGCCAGGCCGAACACCGAGCACAGCAACTGCGGGCCCCAGCCTGCGTCGCTCAGCGACGAGTTCACCAGGTGGATCCGGGTGACGAGGGACTCGATGTCCGCGTCCTCCACGACCAGCCACTGGTAGCCGAAGCTGTCCTCGGACTTGGTGAGGCCCGACCCCCCGTCCATGTCCAGCAGCTTGACGACTTCGGCCTCCATGTCCGCGAAACCCTGGCCGGTCGGCGGCTTGAAGCACACCCCGGCGTGCCCCGAACAGGTCATGCCGGCCGCGCTCTGCAGGGTGATCGATGCCCCGGGCAGGGCGAACAGTGCGTCGAGGTTGGACTGCACCGGTTTGGTCCGACCGAGGATGGTGTCGAACAGTCCCATCAGGCGGTCGGTCCCATCAGGCGGGGCCCGTCAGGCCCCCGACGCACGGCGCACCCTGCGTCGAGCGGGGCGGGATCACGAAGGACGGCCCATCTCGGCCTCGAGGGTGGCGAGCTGGGCCAGGCGCTTGTCGAGGGACGGGTGCGTCGAGAAGAGCGTCGAGATGCTCACACCGCTCTTGGCGATCGCCGGGGTGAAGTAGAAGGCGTTGAAGGTCTCGGTCGACCGCAGGTCCCTCGACGGGATCCGGGCGATCTCCCCGGTCACCTTCACCAGTGCCGAGGCCAGGGCCGACGGCTGGCCGGTGAGGATGGCTCCGGACCGGTCGGCGGCCAGCTCCCGGTAGCGCGACAGGGCCATGGTCAACAGGAAGCTCACGGCGTAGACGACCACCGACACCAACAGGACGGCCATCTCCACCAGGACGAGCTGGTCGGCGCCCTGGTTGTTGCCGCCCCGGCCCCCGCCGCCCACGCCGCGTCCGAAGCCACCCATCAATCCTGTCCAGAGCATGATCCGGGTGACCATGCCGGCCACCATGCCGAGGAAGCTGGCGATGGTCATGACGGCGACGTCGCGGTGGGCGACGTGGGAGAGCTCGTGGGCGAGCACCGCCTCGAGCTCGGACTCGTCGAGCCGTCGCATCAGGCCGGCGGTGGCGCACACGACGGCGTTGTTCGGGCTCCGCCCGGTGGCGAACGCGTTGGGCACGTCGGTATTGGCGATGGCCACCCTGGGCTTCTTCATGTCGGCCATGGCGCACAGACGGTCGATGGCCCCGTGCAGCTTCGGCTCCTGTTCGGGGGTGACGATGTGGCCGCCCATGCCGAACAGGGCGATCTTGTCGGAGAACCAGAACTGGACGAAGAGGATCGCCGCGGCCAGGACCAGCACGATGGCGTAGTCGACGCCGACGGCGATCAACAGGCCGATGACCAGGCCGTACATGAGGACGATCAGTAGGCCGGTGGTGAACATCCGCAGGGTGAGACCCCGGTCGTTCGGGATGTTGCGGGCGGTGCTCATGACGCGGGACTGACGCTCATCGGCGCTGCGTCAGTGATCGTCGTCACTGGGTTCGGCCAGGAGGGCCTTCGTCTCGGCCAGGGTGGCGTCGGAGAAGGGGACCACCAGGTCCGAACTGGTGAACTGGTCGGCGGCCACAGGTGTGCCGGTCCGGCGGACCTCGGCGATGAGCGCGGCCAGGGCCTCGACGAACGCCGCGTCGTCGTCACGATCGACCGCTTCGTTGACGGCGACGTCCAGTGCGTCGAACGCGGCGCGGTCGGACTCGGGGATGTCGTACTGTCCCTCGCCCAGGATGCGCACGATCATGAGGGGGTCTCCTCGGCGTCGCCAGGCGCCGGAGCAGCTTCGGCCGGGCCCAGCTGGGCCGGGGTACCGGTGCCCAACTCCGCCTTGAGGGCCGCCAGGTCCGCGTCGACCGAACTGGTGGCGGACACCTTGTCGAGTTGGGCCTGGATGTCGTCGACCGGGTTGGCGAGGTCGGTGAGCGCTCCCGACGAGAGGAGCTCGTCCATGGCGCCGGCCCGCGCCTGCATGCTGTCGATCTTGTCCTGGGCCCGTTGCACGGACATCCCGGCGTCACCCATCGACTCGGAGATCCCCGAGACGGCCTCGCCGATCTTGGTCTGGGCCTCGGCCGCCGTGTAGGTGGCCTTCATGGTCTCCTTCTTGGTGCGGAAGGCGTCCACCTGGGTCTGGAGGTTCTGGGCGGTGGCGATCAACTTCGCCTCCTGGTCGGCTACCTGCTGGTGCTGGGTCTGGAGATCGGTCAGCTGCGGAGCGATGGCGGCTCGGCGGGCCAGCGCCTCACGGGCCAGGTCCTCGCGGTTCTGGGACAGGGCGTCCTTGGCCTGCTGCTGGAGCTTGTCGGCCTGGCTCTGGAGCTGGGTGGCCTGCAGTTCGATCCGCTTCTTCGCCGTGGTCACGTCGGCGACGCTGCGACGTACCTTCTGGAGGTTCTCCAACAGCTTCTGGTAGGAGAGGTCGAGGGACTCGCGTGGGTCCTCCGCTTTGTCCAGGAGCTTGTTGGTCTTCGCCTGGAGTATTCCGGACATCCGTTTCATGACACCCATTGGTGACGATCCTTCCTCACGCTCTGGGTGCAGTGTACGCGCCGTCGTGCCGATAGCGTGATCGGCGTGCCTCTCGCCCGCTGCCTCCTGACGGTCCACGCCCATCCTGACGACGAGGCCTCGAAGGGCCCCGGGACGATCGCCCGCTACCAGGCCGAGGGCGTCCACACCGTCCTGGTGTGCTGCACGGGAGGGGAGGAGGGGGAGATCCTCAACCCGGCCCTCGACACACCTGAGATCCGCGCCGATCTTGCTGCGGTGCGCCGGGAGGAGCTGGCCCGGGCGACCGAGATCATCGGCTACGACGACGTCGTCATGCTCGGCTACCGTGACTCGGGGATGGCCGGCTCCGAGGCGAACGCCAACCCGGACTGCTTCGCCGCCGCCCCGATCGACGAGGCTGTCGCACGGTTGGTGGCCGTGATCCGCCGCACCCGGCCCCAGGTGATGATCGTCTACGGCGACGACCAGTCGGGCTATCCGCACCCGGACCACCTGCGGGTGCACGACGTCGGAGTGGCGGCCTTCCGGTCATCGGGCGACCCGACCCGGTTCGTCGATGAGGGGCCCGCCTTCCAGCCGTCGAAGCTGTACTACACCATCCATTCCGCGGCCCGCTTCCGGGCCATCCACGACAAGTTCGAGGAGTTGGGCCTGGAGTCGCCCTTCGACGAGGAGTGGCGAAAGCGGTGGGACCGGATGCCCGACGAGGAGCCGACCACGGTGATCGACATCACCGGCCACACCGACGTCCGGCGGCTGGCCCTTCTGGCCCATGCCACCCAGGTCGACCCCCGGTCGAAGTTCTGGTTCGGGCTCCCTCCCGAGGTGATGGGGACCATCCAGCCCCACGACGACTACCGGCTGGCCCTGGTGGCCGGGCCGGACCGGACGGTGTCGCCGTATGTGTGGGACGGCGAGGTGGAGTCCGACCTCTTCGCCGGCGTCGGGGAGGAGTCGGCACCATGACGTCCTGGTTCTCCGACGAGTGGTTCGCCGCGGTCCGGCCCGAGCTGGCCGGGATCGAGGGACCTTCCTCGCTGTCGGGAACCGTCCAGGTCGATGTCACCGGCGGTGACGGCGGGGACGCATCGTGCCACCTCGAGTTCGCCGGCGGCCGGCTGGTCGACGCGGGGCCCGGGGGGTCGAACGGCGCCGACGCCACGCTCACCGTGTCCGAGGGCGACGCCCGTGACATCCTCGTCGGCCGTCTCGATCCCAGCGTGGCCTTCATGCAGGGACGGATGAAGGTGGCCGGTTCCATGGCCCCGGTGATCGACCTGCTGTCGCTGTCGGCGACCGACGAGGCGCGGGCCCGCCGGGCCCGGGTCGCCGGGGTCAGCGGACTCGTCTGAGGGGAAGGACCGGGGAGCTGGTGGTCGCACCGGTGCTCCCGAGGAACGGCAGGTGGATGGCGCCGGCGCTCTGCAGCAGGATCAGGGTGACGGCGGCGGCGATGAGCAGGACCAGCGCCACGACGAGCCAGGGCCGCACCCGGTCCCACGTCGGGCCGTCGGACGCACCTCCGCTGCGGTGCCGGCGCGAGGCGACCGTGGTCACCGACGATGCCCCCGCCGGGCCCTGGTGACGGATGGCCCAGTCGGCGATCCGTGCAGCGATCTCGGACGCGTCGCCACCGGGGCGCAGGAAGCGGTAGGTGCCGGATCGTGTCTGGATGCTGATCATGGCGCCGGAGAGGACGCGGGGGAGCGGTCGGCTGGTGGCCACCGGGTCGGTGAGCAGGGCGCCCACCCCGTCGCCGGCGGGCCGCTCGACCCGGTTCAGCTGGGGATCCACCCACCATTCGGGGATCACTCCGCCGGCCCACGGCTCGACGGCATGGGTCACCATCGACTCCCAGGGGAGGATCCGGGGGGCCTGGCCGCGGCTGCCGACCACGCCGATGCCGTCGTCGTCGAAGGTGATCGACTCGATCGTGGTCGGCTGGTGGCCGTGCGGGTCGAGGAGCAGCAATCCCGTGATCGTCAGCGGTCGGGGAATCGGTGCCGCCGGTCGGTCGGGTCGGGGCGGGCCGCTCACGTTCCCGACGGATGTCGCATGGCCTCGCGCAGGGTCCGGTAGCCGATGAGGGTGGCGCCGGATGCGGCCACGGCGGCAGCCACCCCGGGGTCGCCGACGAGGAGCTCGTGGTCGGCCACCCGTGACCGCCAGTCCGTCGAGGCGGCCCGCAGCTCGGGTGTGTCGACCGCAGGGTGCAGGGTGATCTCGGTCACGCCGGGCTCGAGCGCGGCCAGGATCCCGAGGAGCGCGTCACGACCGTCCCGCCTCGGCACGGTGTAGGCGTGGTCGGCGAACAGGGACCCTTCCTCGGCGGCCAGGCGCCGGATGGGGAAGCCCACGGTGGGCTCGGCGGCGGTGTCGGGCAGTCGGAGGGGCAGGCTGAAATCGAGGGCCAGCTCCAGGTAGACGTCGAAGAACTCCGGTCGGAGCACCAGTGCGTCCATGTGGGTCTCGAGATGGCTGATGTCGAATCCCCACAGCACGGCCCGTTCCACCTGGGCACGGCACTCGCGACGGACCTCGTCAAGATCGGCGTGGTCCCAGACGTCGGTGACGGTGCGGGGGAAGCCCCCGTCTCCGTCGAGCAGGGACGGGGCCTGGGTGATCGGGCCCCAGCGGTAGAGCTCGTGCTCGGCGTTGAGGGTCAGCCGCACACCGACGTCGTCGCCGCGGAAGCGGGCAGCGGCCTCACGGGCCCATGGGGCCGGCACGAGGAGCGAGGCGGAGGTGGCGAGCCCGGACCGGAGCGCGTCGTAGACCCCGGTACCCGACGCGTGACAGAAGCCGAGATCCGCACAGTTGAGGATGAGGAGACGGTCGTCGGGGTCTGCCCCGATCCGTTCGGCCACGGACGCCATGCCCCGACCGTAGTCGGCGGTCGCTCAGGCGGCGCGCCCGGGTGCCCGTCGGCCGGGTGTGGTCCCGCGCGGCCCGGCGGGTGTCGGCCCCTTCTTCAGATGGGCCCTGGCCGCGGCGATCCCCATGCGACCGACCAGGCGGGTGTGCTCGTCGAGCCGCCACTCGGCGTCGGTGACGGCGTCGGTGGCGCCGGTGTCGGTGTCGGGAGCAGCGGCGGCGGTGGTCGTGTCGTCGGGCGGTTCTGCATCGACGAGGGGGAGCGGGGGCTGGTGCCCGCGGATCCGGGCCTCGAGGTTCTGGCTCATGGGACCAGTGTGCCCGGAGGGTGTAATACGGGGGCCATGACCGAGGCCGCAGCCACGTCCGACCCCACGGCGACCCCGCCGGCCCGGAGGTACGGCATCACCGTCCCCTTCGACGGGATACCGCTGCCCGAGCACCGGCGGTGGTACCGGGACCTCGTCCGCCTCGGCTACACCGACGTCTGGTCGGCCGAGACCGATGGCGCCGACGGGTTCACCCCGCTGGCCCTGGCCGCCGCCTGGACCCCGGAGTTGCAACTAGGAGTCGCGATTATCCCGGCCTACACCCGGGGCCCCGCACTGCTGGCCCAGAGCGTGGCCGCCCTGGCCGAGGCCGCGCCCGGCCACTTCACGTTCGGGCTGGGCACCTCGTCGGACGTGATCGTCTCGAAGTGGAACGACGTGCCCTTCACCGAGCCCTACAAGCGGGTCCGCGACACCATCGCCTTCCTCCGGTCCGCGCTGGCCGGCGACAAGGTGGACATGGCCTACGACACGTTCGAGGTGCGGGGGTTCCGGCTGGCCCGTCCGGTCGAGCACCCGCCTCCGATCTTCCTGGCCGCACTCCGTCCGGGCATGCTCCGCCTGGCCGGACGGTCGGCCGACGGCGTCATCATCAACTGGCTGTCGGCCGACGACGTCGCCACCGTCACCCCCGAGCTCGGGGCCGACCTACCGGTCGCGGCCCGCATCTTCGTCATCCCGTCCGAGGACGCCGACATGGCCAGGGCCGTCGGCCGGCGCATGATCACCGCGTACCTCAACGTCGGCGTCTACGCCGAGTTCCACCGCTGGCTGGGCCGCGGCGAGGTGCTCGGGCCGATGTGGGAGCTGTGGAAGGCGGGGGACCGCAAGGGGGCGCTGGCCGCCATCCCCGACGAGGTGGTGGACGAGCTGGTCGTCCACGGCTCGTTCGCGCAGTGCCGTGCCCACGTCGAGCGGTATGTGGCGAACGGGGTCGACATCCCGGTGCTGGCCGTCCTGCCGTTCGGGGTCGACCTGGCCGAGGCCGTCGAGGGGTTGGCCCCGCGCTGACGACGGACAGGTCGCCGGTCGGGCGCTAGGCGGGCGCTCCGACCGGCAGTCCCGCCAGGCTGCGCACGGTCTGCGCACAGGCCCGTGCGGCCTCGGCCCCCTTGACCTCGAAGTGCTCGGCGAAGAACGCCGAGTGCTCGTCGTGCTCGTGGAAGTGGTGCGGGGTCAGCACGACCGAGATGACCGGGACGTCGGTGTCGAGAGCCACGCGCATCAGCCCGTGCAACACGGCGTCGGCCACGAACTCGTGCCGGTAGATTCCCCCGTCGACGACGAACCCGGCTCCGACGACCGCCGCGTAGCGGCCGCAGGCCGCCAGACGCTTGGCGTGCAGTGGGATCTCGAACGCCCCGGGCACCCGGAAGAGGTCGATCAGTCGGGTGTCGACGCCCAGGACGGCGATCTCGCGCAGGAACGAGTCACGGCAGCGGTCGACGATCTCCCCGTGCCATTCGGCCTGCACGAAGGCGATCCTCGGCGTCTGTCCCACTTCTGTCTGTCCCGCTCCCGTCTGGCCCGGTGTGCTCATGACACCTCCCGTCCCCTCTGTCGAAAAAATAGAACACGTTCTAGTATAGACCGCCTCGGGCGTCCGCGGAAGGTGGCTCTCCGGACGTGGAGGGCCTCCGGGGATCACAGGAGGGTGGCAAAGGTACGGGCGAACGTGTGGGCATCGCCGGGCCATCGGGCCGACACGTAGTTCCCGTCCCGGACCACGAAGGCCGGACGATCGTCGGACGGGGTGTCACGGGACCTGCCCGACGACTTCATGGTTGCGTCGGTCGATCCCGGTTCGACATCGAGGAAGTCGTCGGGCTGTCGGAGGGCTCGGGTGACCTCCTGTTGGACCGACCGGAAGCCGGAGGGTTCGCCGGGCTCCTCACGGTAGGTGCGGTAGTAGTCCCGGTCCCAGAACCGGGTGATGCCCGCCACCCGCCACGCCCGTCGCTCGAGGGCCCAGGTGAGCGCAGTCGTCCTTCTGCCGAAGAGCACCGACCGATCGGTGTCCGGGTCGATGCTCCTGGCGACGAGGAGCACCCCGTGGCAGATCGCGGCGACGGGCCGTTCGTCGCGGAACGCCCGGACGACCACCTGTTGGAGGACGGTGCTCTCGAGGTAGGAGCGCATGCCCCGTGCCCGGTGACCTCCGGGCAGGAGGAGGCCGTCGATCCCGTCCAGGTCGATCTGGTCCCACCGCATGGGGCCGGCGAAGGCAGGGTCCCTCAGCAGCTCCCGGTAGGCGGACCGGCCCCGCCGGTCGGCGCGGAGCACCCGGCCGATGCCCACCAGATGGGAGACACCGGGCACGAACCCCCAGGGATCGAGCCCCCGCCCGGTCACCATGAGCTGGTCGGCCCGGGCCGGAACTCCGGTCGGAGTGGCGAAGCGGACCCGGTGGCCGAGGTCGGTGAGGACCCGCCAGCTCACGGCCGCCTCGGTGGGATCGACGTCGAGGGCCGGCAACGGGATCAGGACTACGGCCATGGCGCCATCCTCCAGGGGGCGGCGAGGCACCGCAAGTCGCCGTCGGCATCCGAGGTGTGATCGGATGGTGGCCATGACCGTGATCAAGATCAACGCCATCACCGTCCCGGAGGGAGCGGGCGACGAACTGGCTCGTCGGTTCGCGGCCCGCGTCGGAGCCGTGGACGGCCAACCCGGCTTCGAGGGATTCGAGCTGCTCCGACCGACCGACGGTCGCCTCCAGTGGCTGGTGGTCACCAGGTGGGCTGACCAATCGTCGTTCGACGCGTGGGTGAGCTCCAGCGCGTTCGCCCACGGCCACGCGGGTGCCGATCGGCCGACTCCTGAGGGCGGACCGGTGTCGACGTCGTCGGAGCTGTGGTCGTTCGACATCGCCGGCGGAACTCCCGGCTGAGCCGGCGTCGGGGGCGTCGAGGCCCCCGGATCAGGGCTGCTGGTAGCGGCTGACGATCTCTGCGTCCATGTCGCGCACCTGGTCGGCCAGGTCGCTGATGAACCGGTCGAGCTCGGAGGCGACCCGGGCATCGGACAGGGCGATGATGCGGATGGCCAGGAGGGCGGCGTTGCGGGCGCCGTTGACGGCCACGGTGGCCACCGGGATCCCCTTGGGCATCTGGACCATGGCCAGCAGGGAGTCGATGCCTCCCAGATTGGCCAGTGCCACCGGTACGCCGATCACCGGGAGGGGTGTCGTGGCCGCGACGACACCGGCCAAGTGGGCGGCCCCGCCGGCCGCGGCGATGATCACCTGTATGCCGGCCGCGGCTGCGCCCCTGGCGAAGGCGATCGTGTCGTCCGGTGTCCGGTGGGCGGACAGGACGCGCACCTCCACAGGAATGTCGAAGGAGCGGAGGGTCTGGACGGCGTCGTCCATGATGGACGCGTCGGAGGAACTTCCCATGAGGATGGCAACGGACATGGGTGCATTCTGCCCGACGGTCGGCGATCGGGCACGTCTGGACGCCCGACGCCTCCGACGGGGGTCCCGGTCGACCGATACGGTGGTTGACCGAGCGGTCCCGATACCGGACCGCCTGCTCTGCGCCATATCGGCGAGACCTGAAGGAACGAGGTACTGATGCGCATCGGCGTGATGTTCGACAACGAGAAACCCTTCGACGACGTGGTCGGCCAGGTCGCCTCCCTCGCCGATGCGGGGATCGAGGCGGCGTGGTCGTCGCAGATCTTCGGCCCCGACGCCCTCACCACGCTGGCCGCCGTGTCACGCGAGGTGTCGGGGATCCACCTCGGTACCGCGGTGGTCCCGACCTACCCGCGCCATCCGGTGGTGCTGGCCGCCCAGGCGCTGACCGTGCAGGAGATGAGCGGCGGGCGCCTGACCCTCGGGATCGGGCTGTCCCACCGGATGGTGATCGAGAACGTGTTCGGCCTCTCCTTCGACAAGCCGGCCCGCCACATGCGTGAGTACCTCGAGATACTGATGCCCGTGCTGTCCGGCAGGCAGGTCACCTTCGCCGGGGAGACCCTGCGCGCCTCCACCTTCGGGCCACTCCAGATCAGTGCACCCGCCCCCGACGTGCTCGTCGCCGCCCTCGGCTCCGTCATGTTGGGACTGGCCGGGAGGCTGGCCGCGGGGACCGTCACCTGGATGACCGGACCGGTCACCATCGAGGAACACATCGTCCCGGTCATCTACGCCGCCGCGGCCGATGCGGGCCGGCCCGTTCCCCAGGTCGGGGTCGGTCTGCCGGTGTGCGTGACCGACGATGTCGCTGCGGCGCGGGCCGTGGCCGCCGAACAGTTCGTCGTCTACGGCCAACTGCCGTCGTACCGGGCCGTGCTGGACCGGGAGGGGGCGGAAGGCCCCGCAGACGTCGCCATCGTGGGATCGGCATCCGAGGTCGCCGCCCAGGTTCGGCGCCTGGCCGACGTCGGGGCAACCGACTTCGTCGGTGCGCCGTTCGGGACCCCCGACCAGATCCGGGCCTCCGTCGACACCCTGGCCGGGCTGGTCGGAGCGTAGGCCCGGCCACCGGACCGGCCACGCCGGCCGGTCAGCCGCTCCCGGCCTCAGCGGGAGAGTCGGGTGTGCTTGAACTCGTTGAGCTCCGGGTGCTCGTCGATGAGTCCCAGGATGCGATCGATCGTGGCCCGTGCCACGACACCGTCACCGTCAGGCCGGTCCATGAGCCGGGCGAACACCGCGTCGTCGCCGACGATGAAGGTGGGAACGCCGAAGACCTCGAGGTCGTCGACGCACCGCTCGTGCTCGGCGCGGACCACCTTGGCGGGCCAGCCGGCATCCACCTCGGCCAGAACGGCGTCGGCGTCCACCCCCCCTCGGGCCAGCGCCGCACGGACGACGGCCCGGTCACGGAGGTCGCCGGACTCGTCGTGGCGCGCCGTGAACAGTGAACGGTGCACGGCGAGGAAGTGCTCGGGAAAGCGGTCGCGGACGACGACGCCGGCCGCCAGTGACAGGAGGTCGGCCTGGTGGGCCGGGTCGTCCCAGGTGTCCTGTCCCTCGGACCCCGTGCCCTGGTTGAGGAAGAAGGGCACGAAGGTCACGTCCCACTCGGCACCGCCCTCGAGACCGTCGAGGATGTGCTCGTGGCCGTTACGGGCGAAAGGGCACCGGTAGTCCCAGGTCACGGCGAACGCCTTCGGAGTGCTCATGGCAGCGACAACCCCGTCGGAGAGGGTTCCATTCCCCACACACGGGGCGTCGGAGCCCCGCCACATCCGATGGAACGGTCTTACCGGAATCGTCGGACCACAAGTCCGAGAGCGGTGCCGATGACGATCCCGCCCACCACGTCGGAGGCATGGTGGGCGCGGAGGTGGATCCGGCTCAGACCGATCAGCCCGGCGGCCGAGTAGAGCAACGCATTGCCGGCCCGGTCCCCGGGGCGGCTGAGCACGGCGGCGGAGCAGAAGGCGGCCAGGGTGTGCCCGCTCGGGAAGCTGCTCGTGCTCGGTTCGCGGACGGGAACCCCGACGTTCGAGATCTGCAGGTCGCTCCGGTCGGGGCGTTCCCGGCCGACGACCCGCTTGATGCCGGCGTTCACCAGGCTCGACGAAACGCCGGCCACACCGAGGGCCCGCACGGCCTGCGCCCGGGTCGGGCCGGATCTGCGGGCACGCCACGCCGAGATGCCCGTCCACAGGACGCCGTGGTCGCCCAGGCCGGTGACGGCCTTGGCCGCGGCGTCGAACGACGGTCGTCCCCGGATCGGCTCGAACAGCTGGTCGACGGCGTCGTCGACGGCGCCGACGGCGGCGAGGAACCCCGACTGCGGAACCTCGTCGGACGCGTACGCGGGAATGGTCACGCCGCCCCCCGGTTCGGATCGCCCAGCGCCACGGCGGCCAGGGCCGGGTCGCCGCCATAGGCAGGGCAGAAGTCGCGGAAGCGACAGAACCGGCAGAGCGGACCGGTATTCGGGCGGAAGTCCTCGTCGCGGCAGGCCCGCTCGATGGCGGACCACACGGCCAGGGTCTTGGTCCGCTGGCTCTGTAGCCCCTGCTCCGATGGCACGGCCGTGATGACGGTCGGCTCCTTCAGATGGAGGAGCTTGACCTCGACCGGACGGCGGCCGAGCACCTCCTGGCAGAGCAGGGCATAGAGCTGGACTCCGGCCAGCTTGGCCTGCTCGTAGGCAGGAGCGGGTGCCCGACCGGTCTTGTAGTCGACGACCACCAGCTCGCCGTCGGGGGTGCGGTCGAGCCGGTCGAGGATCCCACGGAGCCGAACGTCGCCCATCCGCGCCTCGAGCATCAGTTCGATGCCGATCGGCGTGACCTCGTTCGGGTCCTCGACCAGGAAGTAATTGGCCACGAGTTGTTCGGCGTCGGCCCGGAACGCCTCGGCATGTGGGCCCTCGAGTCCCAGGGAGCGGTAGTCGGGGTCGTCTTGGAGCGCGACCCACGCCACGGCCAGCTCCGCCGAGCCGGCCGCCGGGGTCCGCTCGCCCTGTCGGTGGTTCCAGAAGAGTCCCTCGAGTGCGGTGTGGACGAGCGTCCCCTTCACGGTCCACACGGTCGCCGGGTCGGGCAGTCGCTCGATGGCCGTGAACCGGAATGCGAGGGCGCAGTCGCGGAACGACGACACCTTGGACGGAGAGAGCGACCGGGGAGGTTCGAAGGACACGCCTAGAGATTAGGACCCGGGTGTGCCATCCGGGTGTGCCAGCGCGACCCGGACGCGGGAGGCCACCTCGTCGGGACTCTGGAGGGGGCCGAAGTGCCCGAGGCCGTCATACGGCTCGAGGGAGCCGTGGGGCAGCCGGGCGGCGTCGGCGGCCATGAGGTCCGGGCCGAAGGCGTCGGTCTCGATCCCGTAGCCGAGCGTGACCGGGCACTGCACCTCGTGGAGCCGGGGGAAGACGCCGTTGCCGAACCCATGGAGGTAGACCTCGGCCTCGTCGTCCCTCCGGCACCGGAGTCGGATCTCCATGCCGTCACCGCCCTCGTCGGCCGGGACGGGCTCGAAGCCGTCCTCCACGTACCGCAACAGGACGTCGGGGTCGAGATCGCCGAACGGCGGCTTCGACGAGAAGTTCGCAAAGGCGTCCTCCGCCGAGGGGAAGGTCTCCCGGCGACGCCTCGCCCCCTCGGTCAGCGGGTTGCGACCCGGAGCGGGTGGGACGAACCAGTCAGGGATGACCACCGGTTCGTACAGGTAGAGGGAGCGGAACGTGTCCGGGCGGGCCTGCTCGGCCAGGAGCAGTGTGGCCCCGCCACACGAGTGGCCGAATCCGACGGGCCGGACGAGACCGAGGTGGTCGGCGGTGGTGAGGACGTCGGTGCAGAACCCCGACCAGGCGAAGTCGCCGTCGGCGGGACGCCCGGAGCGTCCGTGGCCGCGCAGATCGAGTGCCCAGCAGTGGAATCGATCCCCGAGCGCCCGGGCCAGGGGCAGCAGGACCCCGGCGCAGAACCCGGTGGCGTGGACGAGGAGCAGGTCCACCCCGGCGCCGCCGAAGTCGTAGACGGCCAGATCGATCCCGTCAGGAGTGGTGCAGGTGAGGGCCGGGTCGGCGGCGGGGTCGTGTCCGATGGGCACGGGGTGACGGTAGCCGACGGGCGCACGGGACACCGACGCCGGGGCGGCCGACGTGTGGCGCGACCTGCCGATCCGGAGCGGCTAGACAAGGTGCGCCATGGAGAACTTCCTGTACCACTACAGCTATGTCGCCGTCTTCGTCCTCTGTTTCGTCTCGTCGATGGGCCTGCCCGTGGGGGCCGAGCTCGCGGTCATCGGAGGTGGGGCCCTGGCCAGCGGCGAGGTGCACAAGCTGGCGTCCAACGGTGCGACCCTTCCCGAGGTCTTCCACCTCTCGCTGGCCGCGGTGATCGTCGTGGCGGTCGCCGGCGAACTGCTCGGATCGTCGGCCGGCTACCTGATCGGCTACTACGGAGGGCGCCCTCTCGTCGACCGGTTCGGCAAGTTCGTGCTGCTCACCCACAAGGACCTCGACCGGGCCGAGGCCTGGTTCGACCGGCACGGTGAGCCACTGGTCCTCTTCGGGCGGTTCATCCCGCTGCTCCGGTCCTTCGTGTCGTTCGCGGCCGGGCTGGCCGAGATGGCCCTCGTCAAGTTCGTGATCTTCACCGTCATCGGGTGCGCCGTCTGGTGCACCGCGCTGACCCTCCTCGGCGACTCGCTCGGGTCGAGCTACAACCAGGTCCAGAAGTCGTTCAGCGACGCCGGCTACGTCATCCTCGCCCTGGCCGTCGTAGCCGTCGCCCTCTTGTTCTGGCACCGTCTGCGGACCATGCGGGAGGAGCGGCTCTGAGCCGGGGTACTCCGAACGGGGCGAAGAAAGCCGCCCTCCGGGCCTCGGCACACCTCGAGCGCTCGGAGGCGTGGAACGGGCTGCGCGCCGGCGACCCGGTGGTGATCAGCGGACTGGCGCTCCGTGGGGCGACATGGGAGTTCCGTGCCCACATCCTCAACCGGAACAACGGGACCGAGTCGATCGAGGTCGTCGGCGGCCGGCCCGGCGACCGTGCCATCCGCTCGTTCGGGCCGGAGCGCATCTTCGCCGTGACCAGCGCGAAGCGGCGCCGCGGGTCGACGGGGGCGGCGGCAGGAGCGCTGTCCCTGGCCGACGCGCCACAGCTCCCTCTCGGTTGAACGGCCGGTCCTGTCCCGGGGTCGACCCGACACCAGTAGGGTGCGGTCAATGGCGACCGTGACCTTCTTCCACGCCCATCCCGACGACGAGGCCATCGCGACCGGAGGCACCATGGCGTCGCTGGCCGCCGGGGGCCACCGCGTGGTCCTGGTGACCGCGACCAGGGGCGAGCTGGGCGAGGTCGCCGACGGGTTCCTCCGTCCGGGCGAGACCCTGGGGGACCGCCGGGCCGTGGAGCTGGCGCAGGCCGCTTCGGTGCTCGGTGTGGCCCGCCAGACGTTCCTCGGCTACCACGATTCGGGCATGGAGGGCGAGGACTCCAACTCCCGTCCCGACTGTTTCGCCACCGCCGACCGCTCCGAAGCCGCCGCCCGGCTGGCCGGCATCCTGACCGAGGAGGCGGCCGACGTCCTGGTCGTCTACGACGAGCACGGTGGCTACGGGCATCCCGACCACGTCCAGGTCCACGACGTGGGCGTGGCCGCCGCGGACCTCGCCGCCACCCCGGTGGTCTACATGGCCACCATGGACCGCGGCTTCATGCTGGAGCTCCGGCGCCGGGCCGCCGAGTCGGGTATCGGACCGGACGACGAGCTGGAGGGAGCGGACACCATGGGGGAGCCGTCGGAGCGGATCACCACCCAGGTGGACGTGGCCCCGTGGGTCGGAGCGAAGCGGGAGGCCATGCGGGCCCACGCCAGCCAGATCACCGAGGACAGCTTCTTCCTGTCCATGCCCGACGAACTGTTCGCCGAGGTGTGGGGGAAGGAGTGGTACATCCGGGTCCGCCCCGAGCCGGTCGGACTGGGCGACGGGCATCGTGAGGGCGGTCTACTCGTCACGGCCTCCGGTGACCTGGCCGGAGGAGTGCAGCGCGACGGGGCGGTCCGATGACCAGGCACCGGGTACTGCGGGTCCACGGCGGTCGACTGGTGGTGGCGGAACGGCGGGTGGAACTCGAAGGGGAGCTCGACTCCCTGGCCGCCGAAGGGTTCACCATCGTGAACTCGTTCGCCGTCGACGACAACGTCTACCTGGTGTTGGCTGCGGACTGACGTCCGAACGCACCGGCCGGCGATCGACGGCTCCCGGGATCCGACGGGCCTACGAGTCGGTGAACGCGTCGATGGACACGATCCGGTCGCGGCCGGAGCTCTTGGCCTGGACGAGGGCACGGTCCGCCCGTCCGATGATGGAGGTCGGGTCCTCGATCCCATCCCAGCAGGTGAGGCCGGCCGACAGGGTGACCTCGAGCTTCATGTCGGAGTCCCGCCCTCCCGAGCGCAGCTGGTCGAGGAGGTGGTAGGCGCCCGCCAGGTCGGTGTCGGGCAGCACCATGCAGAACTCCTCGCCCCCGTACCGGGCCACCGTGTCCTGGTCGCGGGTGTTCGAGGTCATCATGGCGGCGACCGATCGCAGCACGTTGTCACCGATGGCGCGCCCGAAGCGGTCGTTGAACTCGGTGAAGTGGTCCAGGTCGATGAGGGCCACGCTCAGCGGGGTCTGGGCCCTGAGGGCGTGGGTCATCTCCAGCTCGATGCGCTCCAAGAGGCTGCGGCGGTTGGCCAATCCGGTCAACGGGTCGGTGCGGCTCTCGGTGTGGAGGCCGTTCACGAAGTTGATCCGGCTGGTCACCCGGAGGAAGGCGGAGGCCAGCATCCTGGCCGCATCGGCCGTGTACCCCTCGTCCTGTCCGTCCGACAGCGAACGTTCGATCACCATGACCAGTTCGCCGTCGGTCGCGTATCCCACCGGGAGCACGCAGTACCGGATGTCGAACTCGACGGAGTCGGATGCCAAGGCGGTGGACACCGCCGGGAGTCGGGCGAGATCATCGACGTTGGAGACGTTGTCCGGCCACGAGGCGACGAGGGTGCTGCGCCGGATCGGTCCGTTGCAGTGGAATACCGCCACCCGCTGGGCCGGCACGATGGACGCGGCATAGGGCAGGCCCCGTACGAAGATCTCGGCGATCGTGTCCGAGGGGGATCGATCGGGGCTGATCCCGATCTCGTCGAAGCACTCGTTGAGGGAGTCGAGGGCCTGGGACACGTTGATCTGGCTGGTGAGCGATCCGATCGTGCGGGCGCAGATGAAATTCACCACGGCGATGGTCGACGCGTACGTGACCATGGAGACCCCGAACTCGCCGCCGCGGAGTCCCTGGACCCAGCCGATGAGCGCGATGAGGGCGAGCGCATAGAGGTCGACCACCAACTGCATGCGGCGGTCGCCGACGATGGCGACGAAGATGACCCCGACCAGCATGACCGGGGTGTAGAGCGCCGCCGGCGTCGCCGTCGAGAGCTCGATGCACGCCAGTCCGGCCAGGGCCAGGCACGAGATGATGAACCAGGTGTTGGCCTGGGAGGTGACACTGGCCTCACCCCTGGTGACGAGGGCGAAGACGGCCTGAAAGGCCAGGCACGCCAGAATGCAGGCGACGGCCCCGATCATGTAGCCCCAGCGGACCGCCAGGTGGTCCAGGAACGTCACCGTCAGGAGGATCGGGACCATGATCGACTC
>JBEKCS010000054.1:0-24939 GCA_050014755.1 Acidimicrobiales bacterium | reverse complement strand
CGGGGTCGCAGTCCGACGCCCGCGGCCGGCCACCGCGGCCCCGCCAGCACCGGGAACTCCTCGGACAGACCGAGCGCGAGGCCGGCGACGGCCTCGTCGGTGGCCGCCCCCCGTTCGTCGAAGGGCGGGCCCATGAGGTCGAATTCCTCGGTGACGTGGCCGGCGCCCACGCCACAGATGACCCGACCCGAGGACAGCACGTCGACGGTGGCGAACTCCTTGGCCGCCCGCAGCGGATGGCGGAGGGCGGCCACGTAGATGTGCGAGAGCAGGCGGATCTCGGAGGTCACCCCGGCCAGCCAGCCGAGGGTGGCGATCGTGTCGTACCAGGTCGTGCTCATGGCGCCGGCCAGACGGTCGGGGATGAACGTGTGGTCGCACACACCGACGTAGAAGAACCCGGCGGCCTCGCACGAACGGGCCACCCGGGCGAGCTCGGCGGGGCCGGCCCCGGGCTCCCACGGCTCGACGTAGATGGTGGACTGCGACTGCACCGGGAGCTGCATGCCGAACGAGACCACCCCGGAGGGCAGGATCGGTACGACATCGGCGGGCGGGGCGATGGGGGAGTCGGTCACCGGGTCAACCTCGTGTGTTCGGGCCCCGAGACGGGGCGGATCGTCGGCGGCGGGGCGGGTGCACCCGGTCAGTTCCCGGCCAGCGCGTCGGCCAGCGTCTCGGCCAGCGCGTCGCCGGAGCCGAACTGGGTGGCCAGTACCCGGGCCCGCTTGTAGGCGAGATGGGCGGGGACCTCCCAGGTGAACCCCATGCCCCCGTGGACCTGGATGCACGAGCGGCCGTTGGCCACCGCCGCCTCGTCGGCGAGGAGCTTGGCCCCGGCGGCCGCGATGTCGGGGTCGCCGACGTCGGGCTGGTCGACGGTGACCGCCGCGGCCTGCACCGCGCACCGGGCGACCTCGGCCCGCACCGCCATGTCGGCGCACAGGTGCTTGACGGCCTGGAACCCGCCGATGGGCCGGCCGAACTGGACCCGGCCCTTGGCGTACTCGACGGCCAGGTCGCAGGACCACTGGGCCATGCCGACCTGGAGAGCGGCGGTGAGCACGGCGCCGTCCCTGCGCCACCACGCGGCAATTTCGGGCCCGGCCACCGGCTCGCCGGCCGGCAGGGCGGGAACCGACCAGACCGGGGTCAGCGGGTCCATGGGCCGGGGGAGTGGGGTGGCGTCGAGCGAGGACGGGTCGAGCCGCCCGATGCCTTCGTCGGAGAGGACGAGGAGCACGTCGACGTCGGCCAGGTGCTCGATGACGACGGGGAAGGTGCCGCTGCCCGCGGACCCGGGCACCGGTCGCTCGACCAGGCCTACCACCACCGAACCGTCGTCGGCCCCGTCGACCAGACCAGCGGCCAGGTGGGAAGCGACGAGTGGACCGGGCACCAGAGCGCGACCCAGCTCTTCGAAGACCAGCGCGGCCTCGGCCAGCCCGAGGCCGACGCCCCCGGCCTCCTCGGCCAGGCAGAGGTGGAAGACGCCGGCGTCGCCGAGTCGCCTCCATCCGGCCCGGTCGACCACCCGGTCGGTCGACTCGGCGCTGCGGACGGCGTCCAGCCCGAATTCGCCCGCGCACAGCCGGCGGATCCCGTCGGCCAGTTCGAGCTGGAATTCGGAGATCTCGAAGTCCATCGTCCCGCCCTAGGCCGGCTTGCCGCTCGACACGGTCGCCATCGGCTCCTTCGGGAGCCCCAGGATCCGCTCGCCGACGATGTTGCGCTGGATCTGCGAGGTACCGGCAGCGATGGTCAACGAGATGCCCCGCAGCCAGTCCTCGACCGCCGTCCCGGCGGGGATCGGCCCCCGGCCGTCGACGCCCTCGAAGTCGTGGGCGGCCAGCCCGGCCCGTCCGAGCAGCCCGAGGGAGAACTCGCCGAGCTTGTTCCTGGTCTCGGAGTAGGCCAATTTGAAGTACGTGCCGCCCACCCCCGGGATCCCGGTCCGTGCGGCCTGGGAGACGTTCCGCTTGGTGAGGGCCCACAACGCGTCGAGCTCGGCCTTCAGGTGGCCTGCCTGGCGGCGGACACCGGGGTCGGACCACGAACCGGTGCGCCGGGCCAGGGCGACCATGGCGTGCAGGAGCTCGAACGCCTCGAGCAGGTCACCGACGAATGCGGTGCCGCGCTCGAAGCTGAGGGTGACCATGGTGACCCGCCATCCGTCGTTCTCCCCGCCCACCCGGTTGTCGACCGGCACCCGGACCTCGTCGAGGAAGAGCTCGGCGAACTCGGTTGTCCCGGCGATGGTGTGGAGCGGCCGGATCTCCACCCCCGGTGAGTCCATGGGCAGGATGAGCCACGAGATGCCGCGGTGGCGGCTGTCCTCGGGGCCGGTGCGCACCAGCAGCTCGCAGTAGTCGGCCACCTCGGCGTGCGACGTCCAGATCTTCTGGCCGGTCACGACGTAGTCGTCGCCGTCCCGTACCCCGCGGGTGCGCATGGAGGCGAGATCGCTTCCGGCACCGGGCTCGGAGAACCCCTGGCACCACACCTCGTCGCCGCGGAGGATGGCGGGCAGGAAGCGGGCCCGTTGCTCGGGCGTCCCCTCGGCGATGATGGTCGGCCCGGCGTGGAGGAGGCCGACGAAGTTCACACCGACATAGGGCGCGTGGGCCCGCTCGAGCTCCTCCTTGAAGATCAGCTCCTCGACGGCCGAGCTCCCCCGCCCGCCCCCCTCGACCGGCCAGTCCACCCCGGCGTAGCCGGCGTCGAACAAGAGGCGCTGCCAGTGGGTGTCGTAGGCGCGCCGTCCGGGCCAGTCATCGGGGGAGGGCTTCTCGGGGAGGCCCGGGAGGGTCGCCTCCAGCCAGGCGCGCAGCTCGTTGCGGAACGCCTGTTCGGCGTCGCTGTAGCGCAGGTCCACTGTGGGTCTAGCGCCCGTGGATCACTGGAAGTCGAGGCCGAACAGCCGGATGGCGTTGCCCCGCACGACCTTGTACCGCTGCTCGTCGGTGAGGCCCGCCATCTGCTTCTCCGCGATCTGGCGGGTGCGGGGCCACGTGGAGTCCGAGTGGGGGTAGTCGGACTCGTAGGTGATGTTGTCCTCGCCGATCTCGTCGATCAGCGCCAGGCCGTGGGGGTCGTCGAAGAAGCAGCCGTAGACGTGGTCCTTGAAGTAGCTGGACGGCGGGTTGGGGACCTTGTCGCCGATTCCGCCCCAGCCCCGGTTGTCCTCCCACACCACGTCCATGCGGTGGAGCAGGTGGGGGATCCACCCGATCTGTCCCTCGGAGTAGGCCACCTTGAGGTTCGAGAACCGCTCGAAGAGGCCCGACAGGAGGAAGTCGGTCATCGACAGCTCGGCGTTGATGTGGGTCAGCGACGATCCCACGGCGGCCGGGGCGTCGGCCGACGTCGACGGCATCTTCGAGCTGGAGCCGATGTGCATGTTGACCACCATCGAGGTCTCGTCACACGCCGCGAAGAACGGGTCCCAGTAGTTGTCCGGGTCGTGGATGGAGGGGAGTCCCAGATAGGCGGGGATCTCGGAGAAGCACACGGCTCGCACGCCGCGGTCGGCGTTGCGGCGGACCTCGTCGGCCGCCAGTCCGGCATCCCACAGTGGCACGATGGCCAGCGGGATGAGCCGACCGTCGGTGCCGGCGCACCACTCCTCGACCTGGAAGTCGTTGTAGGCCTTGACGCACAGGAGGGCGAGCTCCTTGTCCTCGGCCTCGGTGAAGGTCTGGCCGCAGAACCGGGGGAAGGTCGGGAAGCACAGCGACGCCTCGATGTGGTTTTCGTCCATGTCCTCGAGGCGCTCCTTCTGGCTGTAGGAGCCGGGGCGCATGTCCTCGTAGGTGATGCCCTTCATGGTCACCTCGTCGCGGGGCACGCCCACCGCCGAGTCGACCCGCAGCAGCGGACGCTTCAGGTCCTCGTAGTACCACCAGTCGGTCGGGTTGCCCTCGGAGCCGGGCTTCACCGTCAGCTTGCCGCCGACGAAGGTGATCTCCCCCATCGGCGCACGCACGATGCGCGGGCACACGTCGTGGTACTTGGCCGGAATCCGGTCCGTCCACGTGTTGGCGGGCTCGACGATGTGGTCGTCGACGGAGATGATCTTGGGCAGGTCGGCCATGGTGGGAGTGTATCCCCGGTTCTGACGGAGTGTCAGTTGCGGGCCGGCGACGGCCCGGCGGACCGCCCCGGCCCCTGTGGCCACGTCTAGATCATGGCCACGCCGCCGTTGGGGCGGAGCACCTGGCCGGTCATGAACCGGGAGGCGTCGGAGGCGAGGTACAAGACGGCGGCCGCGATGTCCTCGGGTTCGCCGATGGTCCGCAGCGGCGTGAACTTGCGCATGGGGGCGACCACCGCCTCCTGCATCTCCTCGTCGACCGTGCCGTCGGGGCGGACGAAGTAGCGGCTGGTCATTCCGGTGAGTACGAACCCGGGGGCCACGGCGTTGACCCGGACATGCTTGCGTCCCACCTCGAAGGCCATCGACTTGGTCATCTGGACGACCCCGGCCTTGCAGATGGCGTAGCTGACGATGTTGGGACTGGGTGCGTCGGCTGCGGCCGAGGAGGCGTTGATGATGCTGCCTCCTTCGGGCTGTCCGACCATCACCCGGCCTGCTGCCTGGCAGCCGAAGAACACGCCCTTGAGATTGACGGCGAGGATCCGGTCGAGCTCCTCCTCGGGGGCGTCGAGGAACGGGCCCTCGACCATGATGCCGGCGATGTTGCACCAGACGTGGATTCCACCCCGCTCCGCCGCCACCCGCCCGGCAAGGGCGTCGACGTCGAGCCGCTTCGACACGTCGAGGGCGACCCCTTCGGCCGCACCCCCGGCGCCGACGATCTCGGCGGCGGTCTCCTCTGCCGTGTCGCCGTTGACATCCGCGCAGATCACGATCGCCCCTGCACCGGCCAGTGCCAGGGCCGAGGCCCGTCCGATGCCGCTGCCCGCCCCGGTGACGACGGCGACCTTGCCGTCGACCCGGAACGAGTCGATGAGTGTGGTGGCTTCCATGGCGGGTCCTCGTCTCTGTGGGTGGTGGAGGAGGCCGTGCCCGATGGGCCGGCGACGGGCGACCTGTCGGCTCACGGGCCGCTCGGCCCCGGTCTCTGCGAGACGGAACAGTAGGCCAGGCGGGCCCGTACCGTCGTCCCGGCCGGGAAGTCCGGGGGCCCTTCCAATCGGGGGCGACGTTCCCTACGATGTGTGTCATGCGAGGCCCGCTCCGATTCGCAGCGGCCGGCGCGGCCGCTGTCGTCCTGCTGCTCACCGTGACCGCGACCGTGGCGGCTCCCGCCGGCGCCGTGTCCGTCGGTGCGGCGCTGCAGTCGCCCCACGTCTACGCCGGCGGTGGTGTCCTCGGGTTCAATGCGCCCTCGGTCGGCCAGCCGCTGACCGACCCGCTCAACTCGGTGATGGTGGCCCAGGCGGCCGACCCGGCCGCATGGCCGTCCGACCCGGGCTACTGGTTGGCATCGGCCGACGGCGGGGTCTACGCCCTCGGGAGCGCGAGCTTCTACGGCTCGCTCGGCGCGCTGCGGCTCCAGGGCCCGGTCGTGGCCATCGTGGCCACACCGGACGGCAGGGGCTACTGGCTGGCCGCTCTCGACGGGGGCGTGTTCGCCTTCGGCGACGCCGGCTTCTACGGGTCGATGGGCGGCCAGCCGCTGAACCAACCGATCGTGGGCATGGCCGCCACCCCCGACGGCAGGGGCTACTGGCTGGTGGCCGCCGACGGGGGCGTGTTCGCCTTCGGCGACGCCCCGTTCCTCGGGTCGATGGGGGGGACTCCCCTGGTGGCGACGGTCACCGGCATGGCCGCCACCCACTCCGGCTTCGGCTACTGGCTGGTGGCCGGCGACGGCGGAATCTTCAGCTTCGGCGATGCCGCCTTCTACGGGTCCATGGGCGACGCCTCCGTGGACGACACGGTCATCGGCATGGCCGCCACCCCCAACGACGGCGGGTACTACCTGGTGACGACCGACGGCGGCCTCTACACCGAAGGGGATGCCGTGCCCCAGGGGTCCCTGGGCGGCGGACTCGACGGGAACCCGGACGTCATGCTCCCGGTCGTCGGCGTCACCGTGGACCCCGACACCGGTGGGTACTGGATGCTCGACCCCGACGGGTTCAACTACGACTTCTCCAACCCGCCCGACCCCGACCCGTCGCCGACCGCCTCGGCCATCGTCTCGATCGCCACCGGCCAGGTGAACGCCGACCCCGACACCGGCTACTTCTGCAACCCGTACGGCCCCTGCGAGGCCTGGTGCGCCCTCTTCGCCACCTGGGTGTGGGAGGCGTCCGGCGTGCACATCCCCTCGTATGCGTTCACCGGGGACATCTACTACTGGTCGCAGGACGACACCGGGGTGTTACCACCCACCGCGACTCCGCTCCCGGGGGACGCGGTCCTGTACGGGACCGGCCCCTGGTCGGTCTCCACGTCGCTCCACACCGGTCTGGTGGCCCAGGTCTGGCCGGACGGGGCGATCGTCACCGTCGAAGGGGACGCCGGGCCGGGTGTCACCGGCAACCTGGCCGTGGTCATCAACGGCCCGTACCTCCCGAGCGACTCGATGGCGTACAACGGGATGCCCATCTACGCGTACGCCCAGCCCTGACGACGGGTGGGCCGATCCGGGCGACGGGTGGCGTGCCGGGGCTCAGCGCTCGGCGAGCAGCGAGTCGAGGAGACGGGCTCGGTGGTCGGCGGCCGAGCCCCATGCTTCCGCGAGGGCCCAGGCCCGCTTGAGGTGCAGGTGGAGATCGCACTCCCACGTGTAGCCGATGGCCCCGTGGATCTGGAGCGACACCCGGGCCGCCTCGAGGGCTGCATCGGAGGCGTAGGCCTTGGCCACCGACGCGGCGCGTGACCCTTCGGTGGAGCCGTCGTCGAGTGCCCATGCCGCGCCGTAGACGACCGGGCGGGCGAACTCGAGGAGGACCTGCGCGCCGGCCAGCAGGTGCTTGACCGCCTGGAAGCTCCCGATGGGCCTGCCGAATTGGTGGCGGTCCCTGGCGTAGTCCGAGGCCAGACCGATCATGGCCCCGGTCAGTCCGAGCAGCTCGGCGCCCGTGGCGACGGCGGCCCGGTCCCCGGTCCGGGCGATGGAGGTGGCGGCGAGCGGCCCCGAGGCGAGGAGCGTGCCCGGCGACGGCTCCCAGACGGGTGTCCCCAGTCGACGGGTGGGGTCGAGCGACGGGACCGGCGTGACCACCACCGTCGCAGGGTCGACCCCGTGGATCTCGGGACCGCCCGCTCCGGCGGACGTCATGAGGAGCAGGTCGGCGCCGTCCGCGCCGGCGACGGGAAGCCCCGGGTGGCGTCCGTCGGCCACGGCGACCGTCAGCGACCCCGAGGCGATCCCCTCGAGCCACGGGCCGATGCGCCCGCCCCCGGCACCGGCCGACTCCAGGTCGACCAGGAGCGTTGCCGCCACTCCGGTGGTCACCGCCAGTGGCTCGGGGAGGGCGACCGCTCCGGCCTCCTCGAGCAGGGGGACCAGATCGACCAGACCGAGGCCGAGCCCCCCCCGGGCCTCGGGCACGGTGATGCCGGTCACGCCCAGCCTGGCGAGCGTGGACCACCGGGCCGAGCGGGCCGACGGCGCGTCGTAGGCGGCCCTGCGGTCGGCGGCCGTGCACTCCTTGGCCAGGATCTGGCGCACGGCGTCACGGAACTCGAGTTGCTGGTCGGAGAAGGCGAAGTGCACGTCGTCCGCTCCCGCTCAGCCGCGGGGCAGCCCGAGCATGCGCTCGGCCACCACGTTCCGCTGGATCTCGTTGGTGCCGGCGTAGATGGGGCCGGCCAGTGCGAAGAGGAAGCCGTCGAGCCAGGGCGCGTCCACGCCGTCCCCGTGGAGTTCGGCTTCGGGCCCGAGGAGGTCGAGGGCGGCCCGGTGGATGGCCAGGTCGGTCTCGGACCAGTGGATCTTGTTGGCGCTGGCCTCGGGCCCGACCGAACCCCCGTCGAGTACCCGGGTGGCGGTCCACAGCGTGTTGAGACGGTAGGCCTCGGCGTCCATCCAGGCCCGGGCCACCGCGTCGGCGCTCCGCCGGGCCCGATCCGGGTCGGCGGCCAGACGCTCGGCGTACAGGTCGACCAGGCGGTCTGCCGCCCGGCTGTAGCGGGCCGGGCTCCGGAGGCTGAGGCCCCGCTCCGATCCGGCGGTGGCCATGGCCACGTTCCAGCCCCTGCCGACGTCGCCGAGCACCCGGTCGTCGGGCACCAGGACGTCCTCGAAGAACAGCTCGGCGAACCCGGTCTCACCGTCGATCTGGGGGATCGGTCGGACCGTCACCCCGGGGGTGGCCATGTCGATGAGGAAGTAGGTCAGCCCGCGGTGGCGCTCGGCGTCCGGGTCGGTGCGGAACAGGCCGAAGCAGAAGTCGGCGAACGCGCCGCGCGACGCCCACGTCTTCTGGCCGCTCAGGACCCAGCCGCCCTCGGTGTCCGAGCGTCGGGCCCGGCTGCGGATGCCGGCCAGGTCGCTGCCGGCATCCGGCTCCGACCAGCCCTGGCACCAGATCTCCCGGGCCGAAGCCATGGGGGGGAGGAACCGGGCCTTCTGCGCGTCGGTGCCGAATTCGAACATGGTCGGGGCCAGGAGGAAGATCCCGTTCTGGCTGACCCGCAGGGGCGCCTCCGCCCGCCAGTACTCCTCCTCGAACACGAGCCACTCGATGATCCCCACCCCGCGGCCGCCGTACACCTCGGGCCACGAGACCACCGACCAGCGGTCGGCGGCCAACTCCGCCGCCCACGCCCGGTGGGCCTCGAACCCGTCCGCGGTGTCGAGCGACGGCAGCGACCGGGGTGCCGGCGCGTGGTCGGCCAGCCACGCCCTGGCCTCGGCCCGGAATGCCTCCTGGGCATCGGTGTAGTGCAGGTCCATCGGTCGTTCCATCGGGTGCGTCCCTCGCTCGGCCGGTTCTCCCCACGCTCGGCGCGGTCGAGGGGAAATCTGACACACCGCCAGATTTCCGGCAACCGTGGTCCATCGGCCACAATGGCGGCATGGCCAACGCGGTGATCGTCGACGTCGTCCGGACCCCTGTCGGTAGGAAGAACGGACGACTGTCCGGCTGGCACGCCGTGGACCTGGCCGCCCAGCCACTCGCCGCGCTGATCGCCCGCAACGACCTCGACCCGGCGATGGTCGAGGACGTGATCTTCGGGTGCACGATGACCGTCGGCGAGCAGGCCATGAACATCGGCCGGAACGCGGCACTGGCCGCCGGGTTTCCGGACACGGTCCCGGGGACCACCGTCGACCGCCAGTGCGGCTCGGCCCAACAGGCGGTCCACTTCGCGGCCCAGGCCGTGGCCTCGGGAGCCATGGACATCGTCATCGGGGGAGGTGTCGAGGCGATGAGCCGCGTGCCCATCGGCTCGACCACCGACCACGGACCGGGCGAGGCCTACGGCCCGACGGTCCACGGTAGGTACGACTTCATCCACCAGGGACTGTGTGCCGAGGAGATCGCCCGCAGATGGGAGATCTCGCGCGAGGAGATGGACCGGTTCGCACTGCGTTCCCACGAGCGTGCCGCCCAGGCCATCGCCGAAGGTCGCTTCGACAACGAGATCGTGCCCCTGGCCACCCGTCGGGCCACGGTGCAGGACAAGGTGGCCGTGGCCGGCAGCGACGAGGGCGACCCGGCCGGCGAGGGACCCCTGACCTTCGACGAAGGCGTCCGGGCCGGCTCCACCTACGAGAAGCTGGCGTCGCTGCCCCCGTGCTTCGTGGAGGACGGACTGGTCACGGCGGCCTCGTCCTCACAGATCTCGGACGGAGCGGCCGCGGTGCTGGTCATGTCCGAGGAGCGTGCCTCCCAACTCGGCCTGACCCCGCGAGCCCGGTTCCACACCTTCGCGGTGGCCGCCAACGACCCGGTGATCATGCTCACCGCTCCGATTCCGGCGACCACGCTGGTCCTCGAGAAATCGAAGCTGTCCCTCGACGACATCGGCCTGGTGGAGATCAACGAGGCATTCGCCTCGGTGGTACTGGCCTGGGAGAAGGAGCACCATCCCGACATGGACCGGGTCAACGTCAACGGTGGGGCGATCGCCATCGGGCACCCGACGGGGGGTTCGGGGGCCCGACTCATGGCCACGCTGCTCAACGAGATGGAGCGCACCGGGGCCCGCTTCGGGCTGCAGACCATGTGCGAGGGCGGCGGCCAGGCCAACGCCACCATCATCGAGCGCCTGGGCTAGGGCCTCCGACCCGCGACCGCCCGACGCCTGGCGTCCGTCCCCCCGGGCCCGCCCCGCGTAGCGGGTGCCGGGCACACCGCTACGCGGGGAGGTCTGTCTGAGGTGTCGACTCCGCCTTCTTGTTGAAATCGACCCGGTCGGCGCTGATCGGCCGTGACATCAGGTAGCCCTGGTAGAGGTCGCAGCCGAGCGCCGACACCCGCTCGAGTTGGGTGGGGGTCTCGACCCCCTCCGCCAGGACCACCAGGCCCAGCGCCTTGGACAGCTGGACGATGGCGGCGACGATGGCCTCGTCGGTCTCGAGGATGCCGAGACCGTCGACGAAGGACTTGTCGATCTTGAGCACCTTGACCGGAAACCGCTTGAGTCGGGCCAGGGAGGACTCGC
This sequence comes from Acidimicrobiales bacterium, assembly GCA_050014755.1. Taxonomy (GTDB): domain Bacteria; phylum Actinomycetota; class Acidimicrobiia; order Acidimicrobiales; family RAAP-2; genus Bog-756. The sequence goes on along the minus strand of JBEKCS010000054.1, from coordinate 14,348 downwards.
CTGTGCCGAAGTCGTCGATGGCCAGGCCGACACCCATGGCGTGGATGCCGCTCAGTGCCTCGACGGTCTCCGACGTCTCGCTCATCAGGAGGGACTCGGTCACTTCGAGCACGAGCGCCTCGGGGGGGAGTCCCGAGTCGGCCAGTGCCTCGGCGATGGAGCGGAGGAGCGTGGAATCGCTCAACTGGTGGACCGAGAGGTTGACGGTGATGTACACGTCCTCGGCCCCGGGTACCTCGTTGCGCCACCGGGCCATGGTGTGGCACGCCTCGCGCAACACCCAGCGGCCCAGCGAGAAGATCAGGTCGGTCTCCTCGGCGAAGGGGATGAACTCCATCGGGCCGAGCAGTCCCCGGGTCGGGTGGTTCCAGCGGACCAGCGCCTCCAGGGCGACGATCTTGCCGTTGGCGACCGAGGCGATGGGCTGGTAGTGGACGACCAGCTCGTCGTGTTCGATCGAGTGGCGGAGGTCGTCGTAGATCTCGAGCCTGGCCACCGAGTTGACCCGGAGCGACTCGTCGAACACCTCGATGCGCGACCGACCGCCGTTCTTGGCCTTGAACATGGCGGTGTCGGCCTGCTGCAGGATGTCCTGGGCCGTCTGGTCGCCCTGGGCGACGTAGGCCACCCCGACGCTGCAGGTCACGACCACCGACCGACCGGTGGAGAGCCGGAAGGGCGCCTCGGTCACCTTCGAGTACTCGGCGGCGAGCTCGACGGCGTGGTCGACGTCGCGGACGTTCGGGCACAGGACCACGAACTCGTCCCCGGAGAACCGGCTGACCACGTCGCCCCTGCGGGCGGCCGTCTTGAATCGCCGGGCCAGCTCGAGGAGCAGTTCGTCCCCGCTCGAGTGGCCGAACGAGTCGTTGACCAACTTGAACCGGTCGAGATCGATGAACAGCACGGCCAGGTTGGACTCGTGTTGCATGGAGATCATCAGCTCGCGCTCGAGCTCGTCGTTGAAGAACGAACGGTTCCCCAGACCGGTGAGCGAGTCGTGGTAGGCGAGCCAGTGGAGCTGGGCCTCGGCGGCCTTGCGGTCGGTGACGTCGGTGAACGAGCACACCACCATGGGAGCGTCGCTCTTCCTCGCCCCCGACAGGAGGCGCGAGCTCATCGACAGCCATTGGCGCTTGCCGTGCTCGTCGGTGACGCCGATGATCACCCCGTCCTCGGACTGCCCGGTCGTCAGCGTGCGGACGTGGGGGAACATCGCCGGTGTGAGCGGTTGGCCGTCGGCCGAGGTGGCGATGGCCGGCCCGGTGAACATCCGGTGATCGGTGTCCCGGGTGAGGCGGTCGCCGAGGATGGTGGCTGCCGCCTGGTTGTGGGCGCTCATCCGTCCCGATTCGTCGAAGAGGACGATGCCCTCGCTGAGCGACGCGACCACGGCCTCGTAGCGCTCCTCGGCCGCCCGCCGACCGGCCTCGGCCTGGCGCGCGTCGGTGAGCTCGGTGCACACGACCACCCAGCCCGATGGTTGGGTGTCGTCGTCGATGAGTGGGTCGATCGACACGAGGACGTCGACCGACGAACCGTCCTTCCGGTGATGGGTGTGCTGCCCCCGTTCGAGGATGGACGCGCTGTCCGACCGATTCGCGGTCACCACCGAAGCGATCGAGAGACCGGCCACCTCGCCCTCGGACCATCCGTAGATGGCCTGCGCGGCCTCGTTCCAACTCTCGATGCACCCGTCGGCGTCGATCCCGACGATGGCGTCCGACACGTGGGCGACGAGGCTGGCACGGTAGCGGGCGGCGGCTTCGGCGGCGCGGCGTTCTGACACGTCGCGCAGGATCACCTGGAACGCGGGCTCGCCGCCCCACGTCGTGCGGATGCTGGTCGCCTCCATCACGGTGACCGTTCCGTCGGGCCCCACGATGCGGGCTTCGCCGTGCTCGACGAACTGACCCTCCTCGGTCAGTGCGGCGATCCGCTGCACGGTCTCGTTGAGGTCGCCGGGATGGATGTAGTTGGCGATGGGATGGCCGTAGTACTCGTTCATCGACTCGGCGCCCCACTTGATGACGGCGGCCCGGTTTCCGTAGACCAGGAGCCCGTTCTGGTGGACGATCACCAGGTCGGGCGAGACCTCGGTGAGCAGCCGGTAGCGCTCGACGAGGTTGCCCAGCTCGCTCTCGAAGTTCTCCTGTGCCGTGATGTCGACGATGACCCCGGCGAGGTAGGTGTCCGGATCCAGACGGTGGGCCGACACCGGGGACTCGTAGTCGCCGACGTTCGAGGCCCGGACGACCAGATGGTGCTCGGTCCCGTCGGGGCAGGTGACCCTGCTGAAGAGCTCGTAGGAGCCGACAGGTACCCCGGCGCGGATGGGGGCCAGGATGGGAGCGAGTAGTTCCGCCCCCAGATTCGTCGGGTCGGAGAAGTCGAGGTCCAGCTCCGGACCGATGAAGGACTCGTCCGTCGCCACGTCGCCGTCGGGCGGTGGCGCGCCGTTGACCGCGAAGCCGCGCACCCCCTCGGCGAACCCGAAGAACTCCTCGATCGGGGCCGACCAGAGGATGGCGTCCTCGACGATGTCGTAGACCCAGGTGAGTGTGGTGATGCCGCCGTGGTCGAGGCCGATCTTCCGCGACAGCTCGACGGGATGGACGGCAGATCCTTCGCCTTCGAGTTCGACGCGGCCGAACGAGACGGCCCGACGTCGACCCTCGTACCTGCTCGAAATCACCATAGGCCCTAGTCATCGGCCCATGGCTTCCGTGCCTTTAGCCGGCCGGGGGGCCGACTTGCAATCGCAGGTCGCGAAGCTGTGCGATCAGTCAGACGGTGGGTTCGGCGACCACCACGGCGGAGTTGTACCCGCCCAGGCCGATCGACGACTTGACCATCATCCCCCTGCGACGTGGTGTTCGCCCGGTGATCAGCCGGGGGTGCCCGGGCGCGACCCTGGGCGGCGCAGGGATGTACCCGGTCTGGAAGGCGTAGATCGTGGCCAGCATCTCCACCGCTGAGGCTGCGCCCTGGCAGTGGCCGATCAACGGCTTGACGGAGAAGATCCCGTGGGCCTCAGGGAACAATTCGTCGAGGATCCTCGCCTCGGCGGCGTCGCACTGTGCGGTTCCGGGGCCGTGGGCGTTGATGTAGGCGACCTCGCCGGCGTCTACACCGGACACGGCGAGGGCCTCGTTGAAGCAGCGGTTCATCTGCACCATGTCCGGGGCGATCGAGACCGCGCTCCACGCGTCCATGGTCATCGCTCCGCCGAGCACGTCGGCGTAGGTGCCCACGTTCTGATTGGAGAGGACCAATGCCACGGCAGCCTCCCCTCCGACGAATCCGCGGCTGCCCTCCTGGAAGGGACGGCATCCTTCGAAGGGGGGCATGTCGAGAACGGCGACGCCGATGTCCTGGAACCGCCGCAGGTTCTCGGGGATGCCGGAGAGGTCGGTGGCGAGGAGGATCACGTCCGTGGCCACCCCGGTGTCGAGCCAGGACTTGGCGGTGATCATGCCCGCGTTGCCCGAGGCACACATCGCGGTGACCGACATCGCCGGCCCGTGGAAGTCGTTCTCCTTCATCATCATGGAGATGACCGTGCCCGGCATCATCTGGACCCACTGGCGGCCCCCGACGGTGCCGGTTTCCGAGCGGTAGTAGTCGCGCCACATCTCGACATCGCCGAGCACCATGGAGTGGATGACCCCCACCACCGGTCCGGGCTGCCACCCGCGTTCGGTCGCGTCGGCGATCGCCTCACGTGCGGCGAAGCGAAGCGCCCGCATGAAGCGACTCGGTCCACCGGGACGCGCACCGTCGCCACTGATGGTTGCCACGTATGCCTGACCGCCGTCGACGTACCCGTCGAGCCCGGTGTGCAGCTGGACCGCGCTCTCACCCAGCATGAACCCGTCCCACACATGCTTGGCTCCCCATCCGTACCCGGTGACCGCACCGACTCCGGCGATGCTCATCGGGGTGTGCCTGCCGGCTCGCTTCGACCACGACCGGGGGTCGACTGCTTCAGGCATCTGACCTCCTCAGGCAACTCTGGTCCAACCGCGCTGATGATCTGGCGGGGAACGTGTTCACTCGCACTTCCTCGTCCGCTGCTGACTGGTGCTTGCTGTTCAGGGGATGGGATGGAAACGGGGTGTTCGATCCACTTCGTATCGACTGACCGTGGAGTCAAGAGTATGGCCCACCGCCTGCTGCGAAACAATGGGCAATCTCGTTTTTCGTGCGCGACGCCAGTGGTCACGGGTTCTGTCGACGGCGTGAACATCATGTGGCAACACTGACTTGCACGCAGGTGCACACGTCGATGATTTCTGTGGTCGCACCGTCCGGGCACGGGCGGTACTGGCATGCCACGACGTAGTCGCCGTCGACGCGACGCCGAAGTGACGCTGATGTGGCCTCACGCGAACGTCGTGTATCCGGTGCATCCGATGTACGGCCGCACGGCGCGACCGGTGAAGCGATGTGCGAATTCGGACTGTGCCGCTTCGGAACGTGGATCCTCAGGTGTGGGGTGTGGCGGCGTCGACGACGCCCAGGCGCGCCAGCACGCGACCGGCTTCGTCGACGACGCGGGTGACGAGCTCCTCCACCGTCGGAAGCTCGTCGATCTCGCCGACGACCTGACCGGTGGGGAGTACGCCGACGTCGGTGCGCCCGTGGACCAGTGCCGCCTTCGTCATCATGGGTGCGTTGGCCGCCATGACCACCTGGGGCCACGACAGGTGGTTCCCGTGCTTCATGGCGCTGCCTTCCCGCAACAGCGCCAACAGCGAGGTGTCCGTCTCCTTGCGGAACGCGTGGGCATTGGCCATCGCACGCGGCAGGGCCCGTAGCCAGCTCGACCGTTCGAGGCGGTCGATGAGGTCGGTGCGGATCACCCGTTGAGGTGCGCCGTCCACCGCGGTGGACACCACCGTCCCGGTCACCGGTGTCTTCAGGTAGAGCTGCTTCACGTCGTCGGGGACCCGGCTCTCCTTGGTGAGGAGGAACCGCGTCCCCATGGCGATCCCCGAGGCGCCGTACGCGAGTGCGGCCACCAGTCCCCGTCCGTCGAAGAACCCCCCGGCGGCGATCACCGCCACCGTGTCGCCCACCGCATCGACGACCGCGGGCAGGAGGAGCGACGTGGGTACGGTGCCGGTGTGTCCGCCCCCTTCGCCGCCCTGGGCGATGACCGCGTCGACGCCCCACTCCGCCACCTTCTCGGCATGCCTTCGTGCGCCGATGGTCGGCATCACCACCAGACCCGCCGACCGGCACCGGTCGACGAGTGCCGGGTTGGGCGCCTGGGCGAAACTGGCCACCCGCACGCCGTTGTCGATCATCAGGGACACGCGGTCGCCGACGTCGGCGACGTCGGTACGCATGTTGACACCGAAGGGCTTGTCGGTTCGCGAGCGCACTTCGCCGATGGCGGCGACCAACTCGTCGAACGTCATGGTGGCCGACGCCAGGATTCCGAGTGCTCCGGCCTCGGCGGTGGCAGCCACCAGCCGGGGACCGGCAACCCAGCCCATGCCGGTCTGCACGATGGGGTAGCGGACGCCGACCAGGTCGCAGAAGGGAGTGTGCAGAGCCGCATGGGTCACGGCTTCACCTCGCGGTCCCGGGTGTTCTCCGGATCGAGGACGTTGCGGATGAGGTCGAGTTCGGTGGGTGTCGGAAGCCGGGTGTCCGGCACGTCGTCCGGAACGACGAGGTCGAACCCGGTTGCCTCGACCACGCTGTCGACGGTCACTCCCGGGTGGACCGAGACCAGCCGCATCACCCGTTCGGGGGTGTCGAAGTCGAAGACGCCGAGATCGGAGACGACGAAACCGATCCTGTGGAATCTGGTCGCCGACGGGCCGGCCGCGGCCGCTCGCGCGTAGCCGACGCCTGACACGACGTCGACCGTCTCGACGAAGGTCCGGGTCGAATGGTTGGGCACCCAGTAGCTCGTGGAGTGGTTGACCGTGTTGCCCGGGGCTCCGCGTACGCCGACGAGTTGCGCCTTGGGCCGCGCCCACGGTCCGATGGCGCTGATGTTCTGGTTGCCGGTCCGGTCGATCTGCGACGCCATCATGATCAGATTGCGTCTTCCGGACCACACCACGTCGAAGACGCGGCGGTAGGGCATGTGGGACTCGAACACCAGCGACGACGGCGGGGCGCCGAGGGCCGGTGCTCCGTCGACCAGTGCGGCGTCACCGTCTGTCAACACCAGATCGGGGGCGAATGTGAGGCGGGCCAGCCGGGCGCCGAGCGCGGGGGCGGTGCCGAACGCGCTGGCCATCACCTCGCCGTCGCCGCGGAAGACCTCCGCGCAGGCGACGGCGCAGTACTCGGCACGGGTCACCCCGGAATCGACGCTGTCGGTCATGCTCCCTCCCTTGCCGCCTTGGCCGCCTTGGCCGAGGCCCGCTCGGCGGTCGCCGTGACGACGGCCGCCTGGTAGCCGGCCTCGTCGACGGCGAGGCACCGGTGGGCGAAGGCCGACCAAGCGTCGGGATCACCGGCCGCGGCCACGTACTCCCGCTGGAAACCCTCGTCGCGGTTGTAGTCGGGGACGCATGCGGTGAAGTGGGCGCCGTTCGGGGACTCGATCACGCCGTCGGTCAGCAGGCGGCTGATGCACATGGTCTGGATGGGACCCTCGGCGGCCAGCTGATCCGTCGGCACGATCCGTTCGGTGGTGACGAACCTGCGATCCGCCGCGCCGAGGAACAGTTCGTCGAAAAAGGGGTCGGGCCCGAGGATCTGCCCCGACCCGGCGGCATCGGCGCGGTTGACGTGCGCCACCGCGGCATCGAGCCGGAGGGCCGGCATGGCAACCAGCTCCTCGCCGTCGTCGTACGGGGAGCGCACCGTGCGCAGCGACGGGTTCACCACCATGACGTCGGACCCGAGGCCCGACCGGGTGGGGAGGAACGGGACCCGTTGCGACGCGGCCAGGAGGCCGAGGTAGAACATGCCCTCGTCGATCTCCATCGCGTCGACGGCACCCGACTGGCGGGCCGCCTTGAAGTGGGGATCGGTGGGGATCGAGTCGAGGGTGACGAACCCGTAGACGACCTTGGCCACCTTGCCCGCCGCACACAGCAGGCCGACATCGGGCCCGCCGTAGGACACGACGGTCAGGTCGGTGAGATCGGAGCGGAGGATGGCCCGCACGGCGGCCATGGGCTTCCGCCGGGAGCCCCAGCCACCGAACCCGATGGTCATGCCCGAGGAGAGCTCGCCCACGAATTCGTCGAGTGTCATCCGCTTGTCAGCCATGTCGGTCTCCCGTCCGCTCGGCGCCGGGCCGGCTCGATGTCGCTCGCGGCTCGTTCATCGGGAGGTGTCGGCGTCGCGCTTTTCGACGAAGGCCGCCCGCTGCTCGTCCGCCACCCCGGCCACGTGGAGTTCGTAGGTGAAGCCCTGCTCGAGCCGGTAGCTCGCCCTCACGTCCACCGGATCGATCCCGTTGAGGGACTCCTTGGCCCGGCGGATGATCGTCGGGCTCTTCGCCGCGATGTCCTCGGCCACGGCGTAGGCCGCGGCGACCAGCTGGTCCCTCGGGACCACCTCGAGTACCGAGCCGTAGTGGTGGAGCTCGGCGGCCGTGGCCGGTTTGGCCGTGTAGACCATGGAGCGCATCCGGTGCTGGGGCACGAGACGTGACAGGTGGGTGGCTGCACCCAGGGCTCCCCGGTCGACTTCGGGGAGCCCGAAGGTGGCGTCGTCGGAGGCGACCACGATGTCGGCGTTCCCGGCCAGGCCCACGCCCCCGCCGAGGCAGAATCCGTGGACGGCGGCGATGACCGGCACCTCGCACTCGTAGACGGCCGCGAAGGCGGCGAAGCAGCCGCGGTTGGCGCCGATGAGCGCCTGGTCGCCCTCGGCCTGGATCTCCTTGATGTCGACTCCGGCGCAGAAGCCCCGACCCTCGGCCCGGAGGATCACCACCCGGTTGTCCGCGACACGGCCAGCGGCCAGCAGGGCATCGGCGAGACCGAACCAGCCGGCGACGTCCAGCGCGTTGACCGGCGGATGGTCGATGACAACCTCGGCGATGCCGGGTCGGGTCTGGTTGGTGACGATTGGCATGTGGTGCTCCGGAGTTCTGCGGCGGGGCCGGCCGACTCCGCCCGTACGGGGGCGGGATGGTGCGCAGCCACGCACTCGGTGTGCTTGGGACTCGTGGTGGACGACGACGGAACCGTGGCCGGTCGAGACCGCCACCGGTGCGACGCGGCAGGCGGTCCCCACGGTGCCGGTGATCCGACGCCGACGACATCGGATCCGGTTTCTGATCTGATGCTGTGTCAGGTAATAGTGGTCTGGACAGTACCAGTCAGAACCGGGGAGGCAGCAGTGGCGACACGCGGGAGGACCGACCGGGACGACCCGCTCGATTTCGGTGGGCGGGTGGTCGTGGTGACCGGGGGCGCCCGGGGGATCGGGCGGGGGATCGCCGAAGGCTTTCTCGCCGCCGGCGCGGAGGTGACCGTGTGCGGTCGCTCCGCGGTGGACGAAGACGATCTGCCCGCTGCCGTCGACGCGACGGGTACGTCGCGGCGGGCCCACTACGTGGCTGCGGATGTGCGAGATGCCGACCAGGCCGCTGCCCTGGTGGCCGAGACGGTGGGCCGGTCCGGTCGCCTCGACGTCCTCGTGAACAACGCCGGTGGATCACCCGTCGTCGACGCGGCCACCGCCTCGCCGAGGTTCCTGGCATCGATCGTGCAATTGAACCTCCTCGCGCCTCTTTATTGCGCGCAGGCGGCCAACACGGTCATGCAGGGCCAGGACGCGGGTGGTTCCATCGTCAACATCGCCTCGGTGAGCGGTCTCCGGCCCTCGCCGGGCACGGCCGCCTACGGAGCGGCCAAGGCCGGGCTCATCAACCTCACCCAGACCCTGGCCATCGAGTGGGCGCCCAGGGTCCGGGTCAACTCGCTCTGTGCCGGGATGGTGGCCACCGAGGGTGCCGACGACCACTACGGCGGGGCCGACGGGATGGCCGAGGTGGCGAGCACGATCCCCCTCGGCCGGTTCGGGACGCCCGCGGACATGGCCGGGATCTGCCTGTTCCTGTCGTCGCCGCTCGCCGGCTACGTGTCGGGGGCGAACGTGGTGGCGCACGGGGGTGGGGAGCGTCCGCCGTTCCTGGCTGCCGTGGAGCGGGTCACGGGCACGTCGTCGTGAGGTCCTCCCCGCCGTCGGGGTAGGGCCTTCCCTCTGACCGCGGAGGGGACCGGGGTCCGGGGACATTCAAGTCTGCGCCCTTCGGGGCCGATGATGGTCCTGAGGGCCGGAGGTGCGATCCAGCCCCCAAGTGTCCAAGAAGTGCACAGTCCAGGAGCGGCGAGCAGCATGTTGACTTACCCGGAACCGACGTTCACCCTGCAAGGGACCCCATACCTGGAGTATCTCCCGGTGGTGGACGTCTCCACGGGGCGGCTGCTCGGCATGGAGGCCCTCGTCCGGTGGCGCCATCCCACGCGTGGCCGCATCTCGCCCGACCTGTTGATTCCGGCGGCCGAGGCGAGCGGCGACATCGGACCCCTCACGCGGTGGATCGTGGCCGCCGCCTGCGAAGAGGCCCGCCAGTGGTCCCGGAGCATCCAGCTCGGGGTCAACTGCACGGTCGAGCAGCTCCAGCGCGGCGAGGTCTCCCTGGCGGTGGCCGAGGCGCTCGACGGATCCGGGTTCCCGAGCGACCAGCTCAACATCGAGGTGACCGAGGACGCCGTCGTCGACCCCACCGCGTCGGCCGACCTGCATGCGTTGTCGCAGATGGGCGTGCAGCTCTCGGTGGATGACGTCGGTACCAACTGGTCGTCCTTCGAGCCGTTCAAGCGACACGCCATCAGCACCGTGAAGATCGACGGATCGTTCGTCGCCGGCCTCGAGTCGAACCAGGGGATCAACCGACTGGTGGTCGAGACCGTCATCCACATGGCACACTCCCTCGGGATGTCGGCCATCGTCGAGCAGGTCGAGAACGCGAACCAGCTCAGGATCGCCGGATCGTTCGGCGCCGACGCAGCCCAAGGCTTCTTCTTCACCCGCCCGATCCCCCAGGCCGACGCCAGGAAGTTCGCCGCGGGACCCGAGATCCCTGTCTTCTCCCGCACCGAGGCCCAGACATTCCTTCTCGCCGACGGAACGACTGCTCCACTCAGCTCGTTGCTCACCGAACAAGTGCCGGAGCCGGAGGCAAAGGACGCCGAGGCTGTGGGCATCCACCGGGGCATGGCCGACATGGTGGTCCAACCCGGCACCTGACCTGGCCGGGAGCTCGTCGGCCCGTCCGACGCGCACCCCCCCACCGGCACCGGAGCACGACTGGGCCGTGACCTGACCGGACGTGCCCGCGTGGGGCCGTCCGAGCCCCCCGCCACGACACGTGGCTACGATGGCACGTCCACCTTCGTCCCACTCCCCGTCCAGGCAGGAGTGGCCGGCGCTCCTCGAATGCCTGATATACCCATGCCCGTGAAACTCGCTGTCATCAACGAGTCGCGCCCGGGGGAGAATCGCGTCGCGATCGTCCCCGAGGTGGCGACAAGGCTGGCCAAGGCCGGCGTCGAGGTCGTCGTCGAGTCCGGCGCCGGCACCCGCGCCCGGTTCGGCGACGATGAGTACGTCCGAGCGGGGGCGTCCGTCGTCCCGGACGTCGCGTCGGCGTTGGCGGGGGCGGCGTTCGTTGCCCATGTCCAGCCTCTGACCGTCGACGAAGTGGCACTGCTGCCACAAGGGGTCTCGGTCATCAGCTTCCTCCAGCCCGTCGCCTCGAGCGACGTCGTCCAGGCCTTGGCCGACAAGGGAGCCACGGTCTACAGCCTCGACCTCCTGCCCCGGATCAGCCGGGCGCAGTCCATGGACGCGCTGTCCTCGCAGGCGACGGTGAGCGGCTACCGGGCCGGCCTGTCGGCTGCCGAGCACCTCGCCAAGTTCTTCCCCATGTTCATGACGGCCGCCGGCACGGTCCCCCCGGCGAAGGTCCTGGTGATGGGGGCGGGCGTCGCCGGCCTGCAGGCCATCGCCACGGCGCGCCGACTCGGGGCGGTGGTCCGGGCCTACGACGTCCGGGCCGCGGCCAAAGAAGAGGTGCAGAGCCTCGGTGCCAAGTTCGTGGAGCTCGGGCTCGAGACCCAGGAGGGTGCCGGCGGCTACGCCAAGGAGCAGTCGGCCGACTACCTGGCGAAGCAGCAGGAGCTGCTCGCCGCCGAAGTGGCCGCCTCGGACGTGGTCATCACCACGGCGCAGATCCCCGGGCGCAAGGCACCGGTCCTCGTGACCGAGGCCATGGTGCACGGCATGTCCGAGGGAGCGGTCATCGTCGACATGGCGGCTGACTCCGGAGGCAACTGCGAGCTCTCGGTGGCCGGCGAGGACGTCGTCGTCAACGGCGTCACCGTCGTCGGAATGGCCAACCCGCCGTCCACCATGCCCACCCACGCCAGCTTTCTGTACGCCCGCAACATCGCCAACTTCCTGGGCCTGGTGGTCAAGGACGGCGAGCTGGCCCCGGACTTCGACGACGAGATCGTGATCGGCACCTGCGTCGTGCGGGCCGGGCGGATCGTCCACGCCCCGACCGCCGAAGCGCTGGGGCTCGCGGTGGCGAGCGAGGCACCCGCCGAACAATCGGGAGAGGCGGCAACGGCGGGGCCCGACGGCGCGGACGGAGCGGATGCAGACAAGGAGCAGGGGGAGTCATGAGCGGCAACACCACGGGGATCCTCGAGTTCCTCACCATCTTCATCCTGGCGATATTCGTCGGCAACGAAGTCGTCTCGCGCGTGCCGAGCATCCTGCACACGCCGCTGATGTCGGGCAGCAACGCCATCCACGGCATCGTGCTGGTGGGCGCCATGATCGTCATCGGCACGGCCACGGGAACCGCCCAACTCGTGCTGGGCTTCCTCGCCGTCCTGCTCGCCACGCTCAACATCGTGGGCGGTTTCACGGTGACGGACCGCATGCTCGAGATGTTCAAGGCCAAGCCGAGTGACACCACCTCCACGCCCAAGTCCTCGTCGGACGCCGGGGACGGTGCCAAGTGAAGCTCATCACCTGGATCGACCTGGTCTATCTGCTGGCCGCTGTCGCGTTCATCGTCGCCCTGAAGGGTCTGAGTTCGCCCAAGCACGCCCGTCGGGGGAACCAACTGGCCGCGGGCGCGGCAGTCGTCGCCGTGGTCATCACCTTCTTCAATCCGGAGGCCGACTTCGGGCACCACACCACCAACCTGATCCTGGCCATCGTGGCCATGGCGATCGGCGCGGTCGTGGCCGTCCCGGTCGCCCGGATGGTCAAGATGACGGCGATGCCACAGTTGGTGGCCATCTTCAACGGTGTCGGTGGCGGCGCGGCCGCCCTGATCTCGATCGTGGTCTTCCTGCAGCACTCCGAGCTGGCGACCAAGCCCGCGGTCTACACCATCGCCGAAGGTCTTCTCGGCCTCCTCATCGGCTGCGTGTCCTTCAGCGGCAGCGCGATCGCGTTCGCCAAGCTCCAGGAACTGATGACCGGGCGGCCGATCACCTACCCGGCCCAGCAGGTCATCAACGGGCTGGTCGGCGTGGCGATCGTGACCCTTGCCGTGGCCACGCTGCTCACCGGCAGCGTGACGCTGATGGTGATCACCGCCGGGCTGTCCTTGGTGCTCGGCGTCATCTTCGTGCTGCCGATCGGCGGCGCCGACGTGCCGGTGCTCATCTCGCTGCTCAACTCGTTTACCGGCCTGGCCGTGGCGGCGTCCGGCTTCACGCTGAACAACAACCTGCTGATCATCGCCGGCACCCTGGTGGGTGCCTCGGGCATCCTCCTCACCCGGATGATGTCCAAGGCCATGGGCCGTTCGCTTCCCAACATCCTCTTCAGTGCCTTCGGCTCGGTGGTCACGGCCGGCGGGGGCGCGGACGGCACGGGGGAGACCCGCCAGGTGAAGACGGGGACGCCCGAGGACATCGGCGTACTGCTCGCCTATGCCCACAAGGTGGTCATCATCCCGGGGTACGGCCTCGCCGTGGCCCAGGCTCAGCACACCGCCCGCGAATTGGCGGACCTGCTCATGGAGCGTGGGGTCGAGGTGTTCTACGCCATCCATCCGGTGGCCGGCCGCATGCCGGGCCATATGAACGTCCTCCTGGCCGAGGCCAATGTGCCCTATGACCAGCTGAAGGAGATGGACGAGGCCAACGCCGAGATGGCGACGGCCGATGTCGCCCTGGTCGTCGGAGCCAACGACACCGTGAACCCGGCGGCCAAGAACACGCCGGGCAGCCCCATCTACGGGATGCCCATCATCAATGCCGACGAGGCCGCCAACGTGGTCTTCCTCAAGCGGTCGATGCGGCCGGGCTTCGCCGGGATCGACAACGACCTCCTCTTCGACGACAAGACCACGCTCCTGTTCGGTGACGCAAAGGACACGCTGACCAAGCTGGTGGCGGCCGTCAAGAACGCGTAGCCACCCTTCCCCGGGGGGCTCTTTGCAATCGGGCCGGGCATCCCGTAGCGTCAGAAGTCCGCAGATGCGGGCGCACGTTCCGTGCCGGACGAGTCCGAAGCCGGAACGCGCACAGAGATGACGAATCCCTGGGGGTCGAGTCGATGGAGCAGTCCCGTACACGTGTGCCTGGTAAGAACGCGGTCGTCAAGGTCGTCCTTGCTGCACTCCTGAGCCTGGTCGGACTCTCGGTGGTCGGCGTGGGCCAGGCGTACGGCGCCGCCCCTCTCATCAGCGCGGTGACCCCGGCTACCGGAACCGCCAATGGCGGGACGTCAGTGGTCATCGCCGGCACCGGGTTCGGCTCCGCGGCCGCCGATGTCACCTCGGTCACGTTCGGGGGCGTGCCGGCCTCCTACACGTGGGTCTCCGGTGTCAAGGTCGACGCGACGGTTCCGGTGGCTACATCGTCGACGGCTGCGGTGGACGTGGTAGTGACGGTCAGCGGCGTGAACTCGACTCCCAAGGCGGCCGGCGACAACGTCTACACCTACACGTGGACCGCGGCCCCGACGGTGACCGCCGTCGGGCAGGAGGCGGTCACGGCGACCAGTCAGGTCGGCAGTTTGGTCACGGTCACCGCGGCGGGCACGTGGACGGCGGGCCAGGACGTCTCCCTGGCCGGGTTCGTGAACAATCTGACCACCGGCGTGGTCCCGGTGGTCACCGGTGGCACCGGGTCGTTCACCATCAACTTCGCCGGGACCATGAACGGTGGCCTCCCCAGTAACGGTGTCGTCTCCCCGACCCCGGCCGGCGCGGTCGGCACGACCGCCGGCGGGACCTCGGTGGTCATCATCGGGACCAACCTGGGCGGACCCTCGGCCGTCCACTTCGGCTCGACCGCCGCCACCTCGTTCACCGTCGTCTCGGC
>JBEKCS010000053.1:0-25211 GCA_050014755.1 Acidimicrobiales bacterium | reverse complement strand
TGGACGCGGCCCGCCCGGGACCGGCGATACTGGGAGGCATGGCCATCGATGCACACGAGGACCCGGGTCCGGTCGTCATGGTGGGCGAAGCCACCGAGGACTGGACCGGGGACGCACGGTTCCACGAGTACTCGACCGCGGCCGACCCGGTCGGCTCCGGTTCGGTCACCCGGGTGCCCGTCGAGCGGTTCCCGGCACACCTCCACGCGGGACCCGGTACCCGTACCGTCCCGCTCGACCTGTCAGCGGCGCTCGCCGTCGACTACCCGGCGACCAGTCCTGCACTGCTCGCCGCCTTCGTCGTCCTCGAACCGGGCGACACCCTGGTCACCGTGCCCGACGCCACCAGCGAGCTCTACTTCTGCCTCGAGGGCAGCGGTTCGAGCACGTTCGTCCGCATCGGCGCCGGGGGCTCCCCCGCGACCGGGACCATCCCGTGGGCGACCGGTGACTTCGTCACCCTGCCCGCCGGCTGCACCACCGAACACACCGCCGGTCCCGCCGAGCGCGCCCTGCTCTACCGGGTCACCGACGCCCCCCTCCTCGCCTACCTGGGTGTCACCCCGGGGAGTCCCCGCTTCGCGCCCACCCGGTACGCGGCCGCCGCGTCACAGGCCAGGCTGGCCGAGGTCGAACGCCATCCGGACGCAGCCGACCGCAACCGGGTGAGCATCCTGCTCGGCAACGTCGCCCAACCCCGGACCCTCACCGTCACCCACACCCTGTGGGCCATGCTCGGGGTGCTGCCCGTGGACAGGGTGCAACGGCCGCACCGCCACCAGAGCGTGGCCCTGGACCTGATCACCACGTGCGCTGCCGGCTGTTACACGTTGGTCGGCGCCGAGGTCGACGACGACGGGCACATCGTCGACCCCATCCGCGTCGACTGGGAGGGTGGCGGTGCGTTCGTCACGCCACCCGGCCTCTGGCACAGCCACCACAACGAGTCCGGGGCTCCCGCGTACCTGGTGCCCATCCAGGACGCCGGGCTCCACACCTACCTGCGGTCGCTCGACATCCGGTTCACCTCGGCGGGCAACTGACGACGGTGGACTTCGCCAGCGCCCTGTCGCGGCACCCCGTGTCCAGCCAGGCGCTCGGCGAGGCCCTCGGATCGGTCCTGGAGCAGGTCGGTGAACGGCCGGACCTGGTGGTGGTCACCGTCACCCGGTCCCACGCGGGATCGCTCGAGGACATCGTCGCCACCATCGACACCGTGCTCCACCCGCTCGGCCTGGTCGGCTGCGCGGCCGAATCCGTGGTGGGTACCGGCGCCGAGGTCGAGGAGCTGCCGGGGATCAGCCTGTGGGCCGGTCGGGTGGGACCGCTCCTCCCCGTCGAACTGTCCGCCCTCCGTCTGGCCGACGACTCGTGGCGCTTCGACGGCTGGCCCGAGTCGGTCGGCTTCGCCCCCTCCGCCCTCGTGGTCCTGGCCGACCCGTTCACCTTCCCCATGGCCGAATTCGCCGCCCACCTGGAGTCGGCCCGGCCCGGCCTCCCGGTCATCGGCGGATACGCCTCGGGCGCTTCCGGACCCGGGGGCACCCGACTGGCCATCGGCAGCCGGGTGGTCGGCCGGGGCGCGTCCGCCGTCCTGCTCGGACCGGCCGTCGAGGTGGTGCCCGTCGTCTCCCAGGGATGCCGCACGTTCGGTCGCCTCCTCACCGTCACCCGGGTGGAACGCAACCTCATCCTGGAGATCGCCGGCCGGCCGGCGATGGAGTGCATGGTCGACGAGATCGCCGAGCACCTCGGTCGGGTCGACATCGCCGGCATCGAAGGGAACGGACTCCTCCTCGGACGGTGCGTCGACACCCGTGTCGTCGACCCCGGCCCCGGTGACCTCTTGTTCCGACCCCTCGTCGGGGTCGAGCGGGCCACCGGGGCACTGGCCGTGGAGGGCCGGGTCCCGCTCGGGAGCACGGTGCAGTTCGCCCTCCGCGACGCCCGCACCGCCGACGCCGATCTCACGGCCAGCCTGGCCGGCCGGCGTGCCGATGCCGCGTTCCTCTTCACCTGCAACGGCCGGGGCACCCGCCTGTTCGACGTCGCCCACCACGACGCCGCTGCCATCGGCCGGGCCCTCGGCCCGGTGCCACTCGCCGGTATGTTCGCGGCCGGCGAGTTCGGTCCGGTAGGGGGCGGCAATTTCGTGCACAGCTTCGCGGCGTCGATGGCGCTGTTCCGATCCCGTTAACTCGGGAGCGAAGCGCCACCCATCGCGGTGTGCGACCGGTAGGGTTTGCCGTGATGACCTCCCCCCCGCCGGCACCACTGGTCCCCGCTCCGGACGACGAGCTCGAGCAGCGTGGTGTGGACGTGATCCGCGGCTTGGCCATCGACGGGCCGCGGGCGGCCAACTCCGGGCACCCCGGGACGGCCATGGCTCTCGCCCCGCTGGCCCACGTCCTGTTCACCCGTATCCTCCGTCACGACCCGTCGGACCCGCTCTGGCCCGACCGCGACCGCTTCGTCCTGTCCAACGGCCACGCCTCGATCCTCCTGTACTCGATGCTCCACCTGACCGGGTACGGGCTCACACTCGAGGACCTGCGGGCCTTCCGCCAGTGGGGCAGCGCCACCCCCGGGCATCCCGAGCTCGACCACTCGGTCGGCATCGAGGTCACCACCGGGCCGCTCGGCCAGGGCTTCGCCAACGGCGTCGGGATGGGGATCGCCGAGCGCTGGCTGCGCACGCACTTCTCGCCCGAGCTGGTGGACCACCACACCTACGTGGTGGCGGGTGACGGCTGCCTGGAAGAGGGTATCTCCCACGAGGCGGCGTCCCTCGCCGGGCATCTCGGCCTCGGGCGGCTGGTGTACGTCTACGACGACAACCACATCTCCATCGACGGCCCGACCGAGCTGAGCCTCGACGACGACCCCGCCGAACGGTTCGCCGCCTACGGGTGGGCCGTCGACGACATCGGCGAGGTGGCCAACGACCTCGGCGCGCTCGAGGCCGCCCTGCTGCGGGCCCGGGCCGAGGAGGACCGTCCGTCGATGATCATCCTCCGCAGCCACATCGGCTATCCGGCCCCCCACCTCACCGACACGGCCAAGGCCCACGGCGACCCGTTCGGCGACGACGAGGCGCGGGAGACCAAGGAGATCCTCGGCCTGCCTACCGACCAGACCTTCTGGATCCCCGACGACGTGCTCGCCATGTACCGGTCGACCATCCCCCGCGGAAAGGCCATGCGGACGGCGTGGGAGGCACGGTTGGCCGGATGGGACGGCGATCGCGCCCGATTCGACGCCGCCCTGTCCGGACACGGGATGCCGGGGTGGGAGTCGGCCCTACCGACCTTCGCTCCCACCGACGGGCCGATGGCCACCCGCAAGGCGATCAAGCTGTGCCTCGACGCCACCCAGGACCAGCTCCCCGGTCTCGTGCCCGGTAGCGCCGACCTGACCGGCAACACCGGGATGGCGCTGTCCGGCGCCTCGGCCCAGTCGGTGGAGGATCCCGGCGGCAGCCAGGTCCACTACGGCATCCGCGAGCACACCATGGGCGCGGTGATGACCGGCATGGCCGCCCACGGGGGCACCATCCCGGTGGGGGGAACGTTCTTCGTGTTCTCCGACTACATGCGGGGCGCGGTCCGGGTGGCCGCACTGTCCCGGGCCCATGTCGTGTACTCGTGGACCCACGACTCGATCGGTCTCGGACAGGACGGCCCCACCCACCAGCCGATCGAACAGCTGGCCGCGGTGCGGGCCATGCCGGGTCTCCGGGTGATCCGGCCGGCCGATGCCAACGAGACGGCCCAGGCCTGGCGCATCGCCGTCGACGGCGACGGCCCGACCGCGCTCATCCTGTCCCGCCAGGACCTGCCGGTCCTGGCCGAGACGGCCGAGCGCGCCGCCACCGGGGTGCCCCGGGGTGCGTACGTCCTGGCCGATCCGTCGGACGGCCCAGCCCGGCTCGTGCTCCTGGCCACCGGCAGCGAAGTATCCCTCTGCCTCGACGCCGCCGCCCTGTTGGCCGACGCCGGGATCCCCACCCGGGTGGTCTCGCTCCCGTCGTGGGAGCTGTTCGGCGAGCAGCCCGAGGCCTACCGGGCCGAGGTGCTCCCCCCGGGCGTCCCCACCTTGTCGGTGGAGGCGGCCACCACCTTCGGATGGGAGCGCTATGCCGACGACTCCCTCGGCATCGACCGCTTCGGGGCCTCCGCCCCGGGTGCGACGGTGATGGAGGAGTTCGGATTCACCACGTCCAACGTGGTCGCCCGGGCCACCGCGCTGGTGGAGCGCTCGTCCCGATGACCGGCGGCGGTCCGTGGACAGTCGGTCCGGTCCGGACCGGGCGACGCGGGATCCGTCCCGGACCCACCCACCACATGACATGACCCCCGAGAGGACCTCCCGATGACAACACTGCACGACCTCTACGAACGCGAAGGCCAGAGCCCGTGGCTCGACAACCTCCGCCGCGACTGGCTCCAGGACGGCACCCTGGCCGGTCTGGTCGCCCAGGGGATCCGCGGGGTGACGTCCAACCCGACCATCTTCGCCAAGGCCATCAGCGGCCAGGACACCTACGACGAGCAGTTCCGCTCCCTCATCGCCACGACCACGGTGGAGGACGCCTACTGGGACCTCGTGGTGGACGACATCGACGCCGCCCTGGACATCCTCCGTCCCGTCTTCGACGCGTCCGGCGGCGGCGACGGGTTCGTGTCCGTCGAGGTCGCACCGTCGCTGGCCCACGACACCGCAGGGACGACGGCCGCGGCCCGTGCCCTCCACGAACGGATCGCCAAGCCGAACGTCCTGGTCAAGATCCCGGCCACACCGGAGTGCGTCCCCTCGATCCGCCAGATGATCGCCGAGGGCCGCAGCATCAACGTGACCCTCATCTTCTCGCTCACCCGGTACGCAGAGGTCATCGAGGCCTACCTCTCGGGGCTCGAGGCACTGGCCGCCACCGGTGTCGGGGACCTGTCCGCGGTGGCCAGCGTGGCCTCGTTCTTCATCAGTCGGGTCGACACCGAGGTCGACCGGCGCATCGAGGCGGCTGCGGCCGCCGGCGGCGGTTCGGGCCTCCTCGAGCTCCGGGGCAAGGCGGCCGTGGCCCAGGCCAAGCTGGCCTATGCGCTCTTCACCCGGTCGTTCACCGGGCCCAGGTGGGACGCCCTAGCCGCCAAGGGGGCCCGGGTCCAACGCCCGCTGTGGGCCTCGACGTCGACCAAGAACCCGGCCTACCCCGACCTGGCCTACGTCGACACCCTCATCGGGCCGGACACCGTCAACACCATGCCGGACGGCACGGTGACCGACTTCCTCGACCACGGCACCGTGACCCGCACCGTCGACACCGACCAGGCCGGCGCCCAGTCGGTGATCGACCGACTGTCCGCGGCCGGCATCGACATGGAGGACGTGGCCGGCGTCCTCGAGACGGAGGGGGTCGCCTCGTTCGCCGCCTCGTTCGACGACCTGATGCAGTCCCTCACCGACAAGGCGGCCGCACTCACCGCCGGCTGACGCCCCGCCCCGCCTCCGCACCCCCACTGACAAAGGAGCATCCATGAAGATCGCAATGGTCGGCCTCGGCAAGATGGGGGCGAACATGTCCCAACGGCTGATCGAGCACGGGCACCAGGTGGTCACCTTCGACCTGAACGAGAGCGTGCGCAACGCCACCGCCGCCTTCGGGGCGGAACCCGTGGCCACGCTCGAGGAACTGGCCGCGGCCCTCGATCCGCCCCGGGTGGCCTGGGTGATGGTGCCGGCCGGGGAGCCGACCAACTCCACCATCACCACGCTGGCCGCACTGTTCAGTCCGGGCGACGTGGTCATCGACGGCGGCAACTCCAACTACAAGGCCACCGCCCCGCTGGTCGGGGAACTGGCCGGCCAGGGCATCGCCCTGGTCGACGCCGGCACCTCCGGTGGGATCTGGGGACTGAAGGAGGGGTACTGCCTCATGGTGGGCGGAACCAAGAAGGCGGTGGCGGTCTGCGAGCCGGCATTCATCGCCCTCGCGCCCGAGGGTGGGTACGCCCACGTCGGCCCCCCCGGAGCCGGACACTTCGTGAAGATGATCCACAACGGCATCGAGTACGGCCTCATGCAGGCCTACGCCGAGGGATTCGAGATCCTCTCCGAGGCACCCGAGTTCGACCTCGACCTCCACGAGATCTCCTCGATCTGGCGCTACGGCTCGGTGGTCCGCTCCTGGCTCCTGGACCTGGCCGAACGGGCCCTCCGCCCCGAATCGGGATTCGACCAGGTCGAAGCGGTGGCGGTCGACTCCGGCGAGGGCCGGTGGACGGTCGAGGAGGCCATCGACCGTGGGGTCTCGGCCCCGGTGATCTCCTCGGCCCTGTTCGCCCGGTTCGCGTCCCAGAAGAAGGACGCATTCGGGCTGCGCCTGGTGGCGGCCCTCCGTAACCAGTTCGGCGGCCACGCCTTCACCACCACCGACGGAACATTGGGCGGCGAGACGGGGACCCCCACGTGAGCGCCGATCCCACCGCCGACACGCCCGCGGTCACCGATCCCCCGCCGGCGGCCCCGGCGGCCCCGGCGGCCAAGCAGAACTCCCTCCCTCCGGTCCTGTCCAAGGCCCCTCCCGTCGCCATGGTCATCTTCGGGGCATCGGGCGACCT
Organism: Acidimicrobiales bacterium; assembly: GCA_050014755.1. Lineage (GTDB taxonomy): Bacteria > Actinomycetota > Acidimicrobiia > Acidimicrobiales > RAAP-2 > Bog-756. The sequence goes on along the minus strand of JBEKCS010000053.1, from coordinate 18,594 downwards.
GACCGCCCGCAAGATCCTGCCGGCCCTGGCCCGCCTGGCCGACCGGGGCGTCCTCGACGACGGGTTCACCGTCGTCGGCGTCGCCCGTACCGAGTGGAGTGACGAGGACTTCCGGTCCCACGTGGCCGAGTCGACCCCCGACGGCGGCCCCAAGTGGAAGGCACTGCGCGAGCGGTTCAAGTACGTGACCGGCGAGTACGACCACCCGGACACGTTCGACCAGCTGAAGGCCCACTTGGACGAGGCGGACCGGCTCGACGGCACCGCCGGCAACCGGCTCTACTACCTGGCCACCATCCCCAGTGTGTTCGGCCTGGTGGCCCAGGCACTGGCCAAGCACGGGTGCAGCGGACCCGGCGAGGGGGGTTCGTTCGCCCGCGTCGTGGTGGAGAAGCCGTTCGGTCGCGACCTGGCCAGCGCGCTCGAGCTCAACGACCAGATGCACCGTGCCTTCGACGAGAGTCAGATCTACCGGATCGACCACTACATGGGGAAGGAGACCGTCCAGAACGTCCTGGCCCTCCGGTTCGCCAATGCGATCTTCGAGCCGATCTGGAACCGCCGCTACGTCGAGCAGGTCCAGGTCACCGTGTCCGAGAGCCTGGGCGTGGAACACCGTGGCGGCTTCTACGAAACCGCCGGCGCCCTGCGGGACATCGTCCAGAACCATGTGATGCAGGTCCTGTCGCTGACCCTGATGGAGTCCCCGACCAGCACCGACGCCGACCGCATCCGCGACGAGAAGGTCAAGCTGCTCCAGGCCATCGACATCCCCACGCCCGACGAGGCCGTCGACAAGTCGGTGCGGGGCCAGTACCTGGCCGGCACCATCGACGGCGAGCCGGTCGTCGGCTACCGCGAGGAGGAGGACGTCTCCCCGACCAGCCAGATCGAGACCTACCTCGCCCTCCGGCTGCGGGTGGAGAACTGGCGTTGGGCCGGGGTGCCCATCTACGTGCGCACGGGCAAGCGCCTGCCGGCCCGGGTCACCGAGGTGGCCCTCACGTTCCGCCAGGTGCCCTTCCTGCTGTTCGACCACCGCTCGAGCCGCGACCTGCGTCCCAACACGCTGATCCTGCGGATCCAACCCGACGAGGGCATCAGCCTCGAGTTCGGGGCCAAGGTGCCCGGCGAGAAGTTCCACATCCGCTCGGTGGCCATGGACTTCTCCTACGACGAGGCCTTCTCCGGCACCGAGGCGGCCGACGGCTACGAGCGGCTCATCCACGACGCCATGGTCGGTGACGCCACGCTGTTCATCCGCTCCGACGAGGTCGAGCAGGCCTGGCGGATCGTCGACCCGTACCTCGAGGCATGGTCCGATCCCGGTGGTGCGCTGCACTTCTACCCTGCCGGTACCTGGGGGCCCCACATGGCCGACCTCCTGGTCGAGCGATCGGGTGACGAGTGGCGCAATCCCGTGGTCGATCTGGAGATGTCCGGCGGGCGCCAGACCCATCTCGACCAGTGACACCGTGAACGGAACGGTGCGCCTCGTCCACTCGGTGGCCGACGCCTTCGCCGACCTGGTCGCCGACGACCTGGCCCGGGCCCCCGGGGCCGGCTACGCCCTGTTCCTGTCCGGGGGAGGCACCGCGGCCGAGTGCTACCGGTCCCTGGCCGCGCATCGCGACGTCGACTGGTCGGGAGTCGACGTCTTCCTGGGCGACGAGCGGTGTGTTCCCCCGGACGACCCCGACTCCAATCACCGCATGATCGCCGAGACCCTGCTCGACGTGGTCGGGCCGGTGCGGTCCGACCACCCCATGTACGTCTCGGGCAGCCCGGCCGACGCTGCCCGCGCCTACCAGACACTGGTGACCGGGCTCGTACGCGTGGACCTCGTCCACCTGGGGCTCGGCCCCGACGGGCACTGCGCGTCGTTGTTTCCGGGATCGGCCGCACTCGACGACGGGGATCCGTCCCACCTCGTCGTGGCCAACGTCGACCCGAACGGCGTGAACCCCCACCCGCGGATCACCCTGACCTATGCGGGTATCGCCCGGGCGTCCCGGACGGTGTTCACCGTGTCCGGTCCGTCCAAGCGCGACGCGCTGGCCCGCATCCGGGCCGGGCAGGACCTGCCGGCCGGTCGGGTCACCGGCGACGACATCGTGTGGCTGGTCGACGCCGGCGCCCTCGGTGACGGCGAACCCGACCAGGTGGGATGACCCGGACCGTCCGGCGGCTGTCCGGATCGCCTCCGGTAAGGTGACGCCGATGCCCGCCGACCCCGGCCCCCAGCCCCGCCGCAGCTTGGACGCCGACGAGCGCGACACGTGGTGCGCCACTCCCGCGGTCGAGCTCATGGAGCGCGCCGCTTCCGTGCGCGACCAGGCGTTCGGGAGCCGGTTGACCTTCTCGCCCAAGGTGTTCATCCCGCTCACCATGCTGTGTCGCGACCGGTGCGGGTACTGCACGTTCGCCAAGGCGCCCGCCCACCTCGACTCCCCCTACCTCGAGCTCGACGACGTGCTGGCCATCGCCCGGGCCGGGCGCGCCGCCGGATGCCACGAGGCGCTGTTCACCCTGGGAGAGGGACCCGAGGACCGCTATCCCTCGGCCGCCGGTTGGCTGGCGGACCACGGGTACGCGTCGACCGTCGACTACCTGGCCGCCGCCTGTGCCGCCGTGCTCGAGGAGACCGGCCTCCTCCCCCATGCCAACGCCGGCGCGCTCGGCTCCGACGACCTGGCCACCCTGCGGAAGGTCTCGGCCAGTCAGGGGATGATGGTCGAGTCCGTCAACCCCGACCTGCCCGCCCACCGGTCGGCTCCCGACAAGACGCCGGCCCGGCGACTCGCCACCCTCGAGGCCGCCGGCGCGCTCGCCATCCCCTTCACCACCGGCCTCCTGGTCGGCATCGGCGAGTCGCGCCGCGACCGTCTGGACACACTGGAGGCCATCGCCGCCAGCCATGCCAGGCACGGGCACGTCCAGGAGGTGATCGTCCAGAACTTCCTGCCCAAGCCGGGAACGTCGATGCACCGATCGCCGCCCTGCCCGACCGACGAGTTCCTGTGGACCATCGCCGCCGCCCGCCTCCTCCTGCCCACCGACATCCACCTGCAGGCACCGCCCAATCTCTCCGACGAGCTCGGACCCCTGGTTGCCGCAGGCATCGACGACTGGGGCGGGGTGTCCCCGGTGACGGCGGACCACGTCAACCCCGAGCGGGCCTGGCCGGCTCTCGGCATCCTCCGCGCCGCCACCGAGGCGGCGGGCCACACCCTGGCACCCCGGCTCACGATCTACCCCGAGTTCGCCCTCGACCCCTCGCGCTGGCTCGACGACCGGCTGCGCTTTCCGGTCCTCGACGCCTCCGACGCCGAAGGGCTCGGCCGAGACCATCCGTGGGCCTCGGGCGGCGACTTCCCCCCACCCGAACTGCTGACCCCCGTCGTCATCGGTGGCCCGACGGACCGGGCACGGTCGGCGCGCCCGCCGGTGGCGACCCTCCCCTCGGCGGGCGGCGCGGTGGCCGCGGTCCTGTCCGGTGTGCTCGACGGGTCGGTCGTCGACGAGGACCAGATCGTGACCCTGTTCAGCGCCCGGGGGCCCGAGGTCCGGGCCGTGGCCGCGGTGGCCGACCAGCTACGCTCCGAGATCGTCGGAAACGAGGTGACCTACGTCGCCAACCGCAACATCAACTACACCAACGTCTGCACCTTCAAGTGCCGGTTCTGCGCCTTCTCGAAGGGACCGCTGTCGCTCAACCTGCGCGGTGCCCCGTACCTTCTCGAGCTCAGCGAGATCACCGATCGGGTGGCCGAGGCCGAGGCCATGGGGGCCACCGAAGTCTGCCTGCAGGGCGGCATCCACCCCGACTTCGACGGCGACTACTACCTGCACGTGATCCGGGCCGTGCGCGAGGCGTCGGCGACCATCCACATCCACGGCTTCACCGCCCTCGAGGTGACCGAAGGCGCGCGCCGGTCCGGGATGCCCCTCGCCGACTACCTGGTCCTGCTACGCGACGCCGGGCTCCGCACCCTGCCGGGCACGGCGGCCGAGATCCTCGACGACGAGGTCCGGGCCGTCCTGTGTCCGGACAAGATCGACACCGAGGAGTGGCTCGAGGCCCACCGGGCGGCCCACGGTGTCGGCCTCAACTCCAACGTGACCATCATGTTCGGGGCCATCGAGCAGCCCCGCTCGTGGGCGCGCCACCTGGTCCGGACCAGGGCCCTCCAGTTGGAGACGGGCGGCTTCACCGAATTCGTGCCGCTGCCCTTCGTGCACATGGCCACACCGCTCTACATCCAGAAGCGGTCCAGGCGGGGTCCGACCTTCCGCGAGGCACTGCTGATGCACGCCGTCGGCCGCATCGCCTACCGCGGCGCGATCGACAACATCCAACTCAGCTGGGTCAAGCTGGGCGTCAACGGCGCCCGCCAGCTGCTCCGGGCCGGGGTCAACGATCTGGGCGGCACGCTCATCGACGAGAACATCTCGCGGGCGGCCGGGGCCAGCCACGGCCAGATGATGGATGCCGACGCCTTCCGAACGCTGGTCGCCCCGCTCGGGAGGACCCTGGCGCAGCGCACCACCCTGTACGGACGGGTCGATCCGGCCGACGGGCAGGGCACCGTGCTGGCGGGCGTCCACTGACGTGACCGGCTCCTCCTTCGAGAACGGGGAGCTCCAGGCGGCCATCGACGGTTCGACCGACACCGGCCCCCCCGACACCGGCCCCACCATCGAGGACCGCATCGCCGAGGCGCGCACGCCCACCGAACGACGCCTGTACCGGTCGATGATCGACACGGTGGCGGGCCTGCTCGACCAGGGCACCGAGGTGATCGACCTCAAGGTGGCCGACACCGCCCTGGCCGAGATGGCCGAGGCGTTCACCATGTTCCGGCCGTTGCGCCATCGGATGAAGGTGACCATCTTCGGCTCGGCACGGACCCAACCCGAACACCCCGCCTACCACCAGGCCCGCTCCCTGGCCGCAGCCATGGCCGATGCCGGCTGGATGGTGGTCACCGGGGCGGGGCCGGGAATCATGGCCGCCGGCATGGAAGGAGCGGGTCGCGAGCAGTCGGTCGGGGTCAACATCCGGCTGCCCCACGAGCAGGGGGCCAACCGGTTCATCGCCCAGGACCCCAAGCTCGTCGAGATGCGCTACTTCTTCACCCGCAAGCTCATGCTGTTGAAGGAGTCGGACGGCTTCATCGTCCTCCCCGGTGGGTTCGGCACCCTCGACGAAGGATTCGAGCTCCTGACCCTGCTGCAGACGGGCAAGGCCGAACCGGCGCCCGTCGTGATGCTCGACATCCCCGGGGGCACCTTCTGGAACGGCTGGAGCCGCTTCCTGGCCGAGGATCTCGAGCCACGGGGCCTGGTCTCCCAGGACGACCGCTCCTTCTTCACCATCACCGACGACGTCTCGGTGGCTACCGGCCTGCTGCTCGGCTTCTACCGGAACTACCGCTCGTGCCGGTGGGTGGGTGACCTCCTGGTGCTGCGCATGGCCGTCGCTCCGGACAAGGCCCAGCTGGCCGACCTGAACCGCCGGTTCGCCGACATCGTCACCACCGGGGTCATCCGGAAGGTCGACCCGCTCCCCCCCGAGCGGGCCGACGACGACGTGACCGACCTCCCCCGCCTCGCCCTCCGGTTCGACAGGGTCCACTACGGGCGGCTCCGCCAGCTCATCGACGCCATCAACGGGTTCGTCGACCGCTGACGGTCGGGCCGGTCATCCCGTCCGGAACACCGATCGCCGTCGGGTCCGGTGGGCCGACTGGGCCGGGGGCCGGTCCCGGGGCTCGATCGACGCCCGTTTGAAGGGCCGGTCGTGCTCCGTCGGCGGCGGCTGGTCCCGCGACTCCACCCCGGCATCACGTACCAGGTCGGTCGGCATCCCATTCGAGAACCATCGGGCATCGTGGAGTCCGAAAGGATCCGGACACCAGTTCTGGGCGTTACGGGGGTCGTGTTCCATTGGGTCAGTTTACCCAACGTTCACACTCCCGTCACGTATCGTTCAGGTACGTCACCTCACGTTCACTTTCCGGCGTCCGGTTCAACGGGAGATGGCACCAGGTGCCCGGCTCGGGATGTCAGGCACCGGGTCGTTGATCACGATCGAGTCGGCGACCTTGTCGTGCAGGCACTGCCTCCGGTCGTCCCACAGGCACCACAGCGGGTCCAGCAGCCCGATCCATCCGAGGAACCCGGCCAGCCAGAAGATCACCGCCCGTGCGAACGCCCTCCCCCATCCGAGGGGTGTGCCGTCCACCCTCACCGGGCGGATGTGGAGCCACGCCATGCCGAGGGTGCGTCCGAACCTCGCCACACCCACCGTCTCGTAGGTCATGAGGACCGCTCCGAGGGCGAGGGAACAGCCGAAGAGGGTGAGGTACAGCCAGAAGATCCCGGGGGTCGGAAGTGTCGACGGCCCTGACGTCGTGGCGGCGGTGGACTCGGGAAAGAGTGGGCCGAAGTGCGGCGCGGCGATCAGCAGTGTCACCGCCACGATGACCGCGGAGAGCGGGAGCAGCACCAGGAGATCGAGCAGGCGTGCGCCGAGCCTGCGCCCGGGTTCGGCGAGCGCCCCGGGCCCCTTGGCGGGGAGCCCGAGCTGGGCGCCCTTCCACGCCGGAACCCAGATTCCCCGGGACGGGCCGACCGCCGCCGGCTGCCCCGGGACCCAGTGCTCCGTCCAGGTGGTGCCGTCCCAGTAGCGGAGACCTCCGGTGCCGGCGGGGTCGGGATACCAGTTGGCCGGCGCCGTCGGTGCGGTCATCGCCCACCCGCCCTGGAGGCGCTCGTCGCCCTCCGACCGGTCCGCCGACATCCCATGACTGACTCGCTCGCTCCCCGGTGACCGGTGCCACCGATCGGCCGAACCTACTACCGGTCCCGTGCTCGCGGCACCGTTGGATCAGGGACCGTCGTCCCGCGCCGCACCACCCCCGCCCGCCAGCAGGCCGGCCGCCTTCTCCACCGACCGCCGGGCCCGGGTGATCCGCTTCTCCTCGGCGGTCAGTCCCGGATCGGGCTCGCCGCCGGCCCGGACCACGTCGGCATTGCAGCGAAGGCGGTCCAGGGCGGCGTCGGCCAGGTCCTCGGCGATCGCCTCGAGCCGTTCGGTGATCTCGGCCAGGTCGGTCACGGTCAGCGACCGGTGACGATGTCGATCTCGATGACGTCCAGATCGCCTTCGGCGTGCCGGGCCCGCAGCACCTTCTTGTCGAACTTGCCCACACTGGTCTTGGGCACCTCGTCGACGACCGACCACCGCTCGGGAAGCCACCATCGGGACACCCGGTCGGAGAGGAACACGAGCAGGTCGTCAGGGGTGACGTCCGAACCCTCCTCGAACACCACCGCTACCAGGGGCCGCTCGCTCCAGCGCTCGTCGGGCACGGCGATGACCGCAGCCTCGACGACGTCCGGATGGGCCATCACCTCGTTCTCCAGTTCCACTGACGAGATCCACTCGCCGCCGGACTTGATCACGTCCTTGGTGCGGTCGCTGATCTGCATGTACCCGAGCGGGTCGAGCGAGCCGATGTCCCCGGTGCGCAGCCATCCGTCGTGGAACCGGTCGGTCGACGGGTCGCGGTAGTACGAGCCGGTGATCCACGGGCCCCGCACCTCGAACTCCCCGACGGTCTCGCCGTCGTTCGGGAGCACGGTTCCGTCCTCGCCGCAGATGCGGACCTCGACGCCGGGCACGATCCGCCCGGTCTTGGACCGCCACTCGATCTCCTCGTCCGGGGCCGCCTGGCGGGGTGGAGTGGCCAGCGAACACAGGGGGCTCGTCTCGGTCATCCCCCAACCCTGGACCAACTCGACTCCGAGTTCGTCCCGGAACCGCTCGATGAGCTGCCGGGGGACGGCGGCTCCGCCGGCGGTGATCATCCGCAGGCTCGACATGTCCACCGGATTGGTCTGCGCGTACCGAAGAACGTCGCTCCAGATGGTCGGGACCCCGGCCGACATGGTGGGCCGGTGGCGGCTGATGATGGCGGCCAGCGGCGCGGCCTGGAGGAACTGCTGGGGCATGATCATGTCGGCGCCGGTCATGAACGCGGCGTAGGGCGTGCCCCAGGCGTTGGCATGGAACATCGGCACGATGGACAGCACGCTGTCCCGCTCGTTGATTCCTAGCGACGACCCGGCGGTGATGGCCATCGAGTGCAGGAAGGTCGACCGGTGGCTGTAGACCACGCCCTTCGGATTTCCGGTGGTGCCGGACGTGTAACACATGGCTGCGGCCGAGCGCTCGTCCATCCGGGGCCAGTCGTAGCCCGGCTCTTCGGCGGCCAGCAGTTCCTCGTAGTCCAGGGTCTCCCCGAGTGCGTCCGTGTCGCCCTCCCCCACCACCACGATGTGGCGAACCGTGGGGATCTGGTCGCGCACCCGCGCCAGGAGGGGTGCAATGGAAGCGTTGCACAGGATGACCTGGTCCTCGGCGTGGTTGATGACATAACTCAGCTGGTCGGGAAAGAGGCGCAGGTTGAGGGTGTGGAGGACGGCGCCCATGGAGGGGACGGCCAGGTAGGCCTCCAGGTGGGCCTGGTTGTTCCACAAGAAGGTGCCGACCCGGTCGGAGTCCCCGATGCCGAGGCGCCCGAGCGCCCGGGCCAGCCGTTCCGACCGTTCGGCCACGGCGGCGAAGGACCCGACGACCGCCTCGCCGTCGGGACTCACGACGGTGACCACACGGCTCTCCCCGTAGACCTGCTGTCCGTGGCGGAGGATCCCGCTGACCAGCAGCGGGCCGTCCTGCATGGTGCTGAGCATCGTGGCTCCTCCCTGCCGCCCCGACGGGCGGACGAACGAGTGTACCGAGTGGCGATCCTCACGGGCACCGCCGGTCCTTCCGGGTGGGACCGGTGTCCGGGACACCCGCGGCCGTTCGATCGGGCCTTGCCCCGGACGGGCGTGGGTGATGGACTGGGTCCGGTGCCGCCCATCGGGTCCGGGCACCTCCCGGTCGTCGGCTGGTCCGCACCCGGACTCTGAGCGGAGCGCTCACCTCAGTCCCCCGTCGACGACGAGGAACCTCCGTGGGGAAGCTACTGGGCATCATCGTCCTGGCCGTCATCGTGCCGGTCGTCGTTCTCGCCGCCCTGGTGGCGGCCATCGCCGGCGGTTCGGCGGCTTCGACGGGCGCGACTTCCTCCGGCCCATCCTCGACGTCGGACCGAGGGTCGCCCGCACTCCCACCGGGATGGACTGCGTTGGACTCGTCGGCGGCAGCGACCTGCCCGGGGCTCCCGTGGCCCGTCCTGGCGGCCATCGGGACCGTCGAGTCCGACAGCGGCCAGTCCAGTGCCCCGGGGGTCGATGCAGGAGCCAACCAGGCCGGAGCCGAAGGTCCCATGCAGTTCGAACCGGCGACCTTCGCTTCCTACGCCACCGTCGGACCCGGTGGGGCCTCCCCGGCCAGTCCCTACGACCGGATCGACGCCGTCTACACGGCGGCGACCATGCTGTGTGCCGACGGTGGCGGCACGCCATCCACACTGCGGACGGCCGTCTTCGACTACAACCATTCGACCGCCTACGTGGACACCGTGCTCCTGTTGTCCGTCGCCATCGCCGCGGACCCGAACGTCGACGGGACGGTCGTCGCCGCCCTGTCGTACGCGGCCGGCCAGTTGGGCACTCCCTACGTGTGGGGTGGGACCGGACCGGACGGATTCGACTGCTCGGGCCTGACCCAGGCCGCCTTCGGGGCAGCCGGTGTCCAACTCCCCAGGGTGGCCCAGGACCAGTACGACGCCGGACCGCCGGTGTCGGACGGGTCGACGGTCCAGCCGGGCGATCTGGTCTTCTTCGGCACCGGCCCGACCGGCGTGGACCACGTGGGCATCTACGTGGGGTCCGGGCTCATGATCGACGCCCCCCACACCGGCGCCGTCGTTCGCATCGAACCGGTCGGGTGGAGTGGATTCGTGGGGGCGACCCGGCCGGGGTGACCCGACAGCCGCCCAGGGACCACCGGTCGAGGGTTACCGGTCGTGCGGCCAGTCCTTCAGGAGATCGGACTTCACGGCGACGATGAGCGTGAACACGACCGTGTAGAAGCCGATCACGAATACGGTCAGGATCAGCTGGGAGTAGGTGATGACCGCCACCAGCACCAGGAAGCAGTACAGGAACATGGCCGACCGGCCCTGCCAGTTCACCGGGTGGAACCCGACTCCCCGTGTCGTCCTCTCGAACCACAGCGGCGACTGCGGCTCCCCCGCCTCAGACATCTCCGACTCCGGCCCGATCACCCATGCGGACACGGTACCCGTGGGCGGTTCCTCCCCTGCACGTCCTGCAGGGCGGCCGAGTGTGGCGGGTCCACCCGGGCCGATTCCTCGACGGGGCGTCGCACGGAACCCCGGCGTGCGAGGCTGACGGCATGGAGCAGCGGATCTCCCTCGTCACCCTCGGCGTAACCGACATCGCCCGGTCACGGGCCTTCTACGAGGCGCTCGGCTGGTCGGGGGAATCGCCCGACGGTGCGGTCGTGTTCTTCCAGGTCGGGGGCATGGTGCTCGCGCTGTGGGACAGGGCCGAGCTCTCCCGGGACAGCACCGTCTCCGACCCCGGTGGGTGGGGAGGCGTGACGCTCGCACACAACGTCGGCTCACCGGACGAGGTCGATCGGGTGCTCGCCGACGCCGGGTCCGCCGGGGCCCGCATCGGCCGACCGGGCGCACCCACCTCCTGGGGCGGTTACTCGGGCGTCTTCGTCGATCCCGACGGCCATCCGTGGGAGGTCGCCCACAATCCCGGATGGCTGCTCCTGCCCGATGGGACGGTCCGCCTGCACTGAGCGCACCGGCCCGGTCCGGGTACCACCAGGTACTCCGTTTGTTCGAGTGTGCGCACGCTATACACACCTTCGAAGAACCAACGTACCTGCTCCTCCGCCCTGCTCCACCCCACCGCTCTCCGACTCGCAATTCCCGACGAAGGCAGTCCCGTTCGCGTGCGGGCGCCCACCATGTAGCCTGAGGCACAGGCAGAACGCCCCACCTGTGCGGGTCCCGCTGTCGTGAGTCCCTAGCGGGCTGCGGCGCCCGGCCCCACTCCGCCCTCCGCGATCGAATGGCTGGTTCGGCGGAGGCGGTCCCTGGATCCCGGGGGCCGATCGGGCGTTCTGCCACCGGGAGCTCTCCGGCAGTGGTTGCCGTCCGCGGTCGACACGAACCGATGCTCCTCCATCGTGGGGACCGATGAATCCCGGGCGCGACAACCCGGCGGAACGACCCGAATCCCACGTCCACGACGGACCCACTCACCCATGACAGGAACGATCCAGATGAATCACCGAACCGAGATGCTCTCCGCCATCGCGCGGAGCCATGCCCGACGCCACGACACCGAGGACCAGCTGCGCTCCCTGCGCGGCATGGCGGTCGGCGCACCGCTCGCCGAGCTCGACAGCCTCCTCGCCTTCGAGCTCCAGCTCGAGTCCCGCTTGGCCGAGGTGCTCCACCGCAACCTCTCCGAGACCGCCGCCTGAACCCTGGCGGCAGGGCTCCCCGGGACTCGGCTACCGGGGGGGTTCGCCGAGGAGCCTGTGGACAGCGCTCCTGAGCATGCCGCCGAGCTCCTCGGAGGGGACGGAGGCGAAGACGTCGCCGGCGAGGACGAGCCCGCTCATGGCCGCGCCGAACGCACACGACATGCGGACCCGGGTCTCCACCGGCACGGCCTCGTTCGACAGGGCCCGACGGAACCGGACCTGGAGGTCCTCGTGATCGGAGTCCGACTGTTCCCGGTGGAGCTCCTCGATCGCGGCCTGGTTTCGTTCGTGCAGGATGAACAGGGCGCGGTGGGCGAGCATCTGGTCGATCATCCGGTCCAGCAGTTCCGCCCACAGTTCAGGTGAGGCGTCGTCTTCCTCCACGGCGGACAGGGCCTCGCGGCCGAACTCGTGCAACCGCAGGTGGAGGGCCATGAGAATGTCCTCCTTGCTGGCGAAGTGGTAGTAGATCGCCGCTTTCGAAAAACCCAGCCGCTCGGCGATCTGCCGCAGCGAGGTCTTGTCGTAGCCCTGGGTGGAGAACAGCTCGAGGGAGATGTCGAGGATCCGGTCACGAGTGGTGGAGGGCGCAGCAGCCACGGCCATGTCCATGTCTGTGTCCATGCCCATGTCCACGTCGATGTCTGCGCCCACGTCTGAGTCCGTGGCCCGGTCCGGGCCACCATCGACCAGGACCTCGGAGCCCGTGGCGTTGTCCGGCGGCGCTGGGATGTTGATCGTCGAACGATCGATGACGGAGTCCATGCACCTACTCTACTTGACGACCGGTCAGTTCGCCCTTACTATTCGGTCGCGACCGCTCACCTGCTGACCGACCGGTAAGGACCCATGACCACCGAACGACCGACCATCTATGCGGAAGGGCTGACCAAGCGCTACGGCACGACCGTCGCACTGGCCGGCGTCGACCTCGCGGTTCCCGCCGGCTCGATCCTGGCCGTCCTCGGCCCGAACGGCGCCGGCAAGACCACCGCGGTTCGCATCCTCACCACCCTGACCGCCCCCGACGCCGGTTCGGCCTGGGTGGCCGGGCACGACGTCCTGCACGACCCCGCCGCGGTGCAGCGCAGCATCGGCGTCACCGCACAGGACGCCACCGTGGACGGACTGCTCACCGGTCGTCAGAACCTGGTGATGATCGGCCGCCTGAGCGGGCTGCGGCGGTCCGATGCGCAGGCCCGTGCGGCCGAGCTGCTCGAACAGTTCGACCTCACCGACGCGGCCGACCGGGTGCTGAAGGGGTACTCGGGAGGGATGCGCCGCCGCCTCGACCTGGCGGCCGGCCTGGTCACCCGCCCCCCGGTGCTCTTCCTCGACGAACCCACCACCGGCCTCGACCCCACCAGCAGGGTCCGGATGTGGGACGTCATTCGCGGCCTGGTCGGCGAGGGGGTCACCCTGCTCCTGACCACGCAGTACCTCGACGAAGCCGACGAGCTCGCCGATCGGATCGTGGTCATCGACCACGGTCGGGTCATCGCCAACGGGACGTCGGGCGACCTCAAGTCCGAGACTGGCGGGGCCCGGCTCGAGGTGACCCTCAGCGCCCCCTCTCCCCTGGCTCCGGCGGCGCTCGAACCATTCGTCTCCGGCGCCATCCACGTGAGCCACGACGGACGACGGCTCCGGGCGCCGGTACGGAGCGAAACCGGCCTGGCGACGACGGTGGTGCGCGCACTGGACGCCGCCGACATCGCCGTCGACGACGTCGAGGTCCATCAGCCCTCGCTCGACGATGTCTTCTTTGCCCTCACCGGGCACCCGAGCTCCGAGGCCGAGGACGAGATGGACCTGGACGAGGGCGAACGAGTCGACGCGGAATTCCGAGCGGTAGCGAGCGGAACGGCGGGACGAGCACGATGACCGTCACCGCCACCGTCGTGACCCCGGCCCGTCCGACCCGTCCGTCCGGACCGGTCCGGAAGCTGTGCGACGTCGCCGTGCTCACCGGGCGGAACCTCGTCCACATAGCCCGCGAGCCCCTACAGCTCTCCGACGTCACCATCCAGCCGGTGCTCTTCACCCTGCTGTTCGTCTATGTCTTCGGTGCCGGCGTGATCCTCCCCGGCGGCGGCACCTACGCAGACTTCGCCGTCGCCGGGCTCCTGGCCCTCAATCTCACGACGTCGTCCATGGGCACGGCGGTCGGACTCAGCACCGACCTCAACAGCGGGGTGATCGACCGCTTCCGGACATTGCCGATGTGGCGGCCGGCCATCCTCGTCGGACGCTCCCTCGCCGACCTGTCGACCGCGGTGATCTGCGCCACCATCGTCGCCCTCACCGGACTGGTCGTCGGGTGGAGACCCGGAGGGAGCGTGCTGTCCACCCTGGCCGGGTTCGGGGTCTTCCTCCTGTTCAGCTACGCGCTGTCGTGGGGCTGCGCGTGCCTCGGCATGGTGAGCAAGGGCCCCGAGTCGGCACAGGGCGTCGGCCTCGTCATCCTCTTCCCGCTGGCCATCGTCTCCAACGCCCTGGTCCCCACCCAGCGGATGCCGACGGTGCTGCGGACCGTCGCCGACTGGAACCCGGTCAGCGCGGTGACCGCAGCCGCCCGCCAGCTGTGGCACAACCCGAACCCGTCGGCCTCGATCCCGGCGTGGCCCATGCAGCACCCCGTGGCCGCATCACTGGCATGGTCCGTCGTCCTCCTCGTCGTGTTCGCGCCGCTCGCCACCTACCTGTACCGCCGTCGCACCGCCGACTGAACCGTCCCCGACCCCACCGGGTGGCCGGACCCCTCCCATCGCCTGTACCGTCGAGGACGTGAGCGGCGACGGCACTCCGGGTGCACTCGGTGACGGCACGAATGCCGTGGACATCTTCACCGAGCCCGACGGCGATCCCGACACCCTGGCCAATCTGGGCCCGCTCGGCCCGATGGCCGGCATCTGGGAGGGCGTGGGAGGATCGGACCGACACCCGGTTGCCGAAGGGGTCGGCCGGGACGCCTTCGTCGAGCGGTACGAGCTCCAGCCCATCGACCGCCAGACCAACGGCCCGCAACTGTTCTACGGCCTCCGCTACCACACCCACATCGTCAAACCCGGCGAGGTCGAGACCTTCCACGACCAGGTCGGCTACTGGCTGTGGGAGCCGGCCGCCGAAGAGGTCACCCTCACCCTCGGCATCCCCCGGGCCCAGGTGCTGCTGGCCAACGGCCCGGCCACGGCGGACGCCACCGAGTTCGAACTGCGGGCCACGCTCGGCACCGAGGTCTACGGGATCCTGTCGAACCCGTTCCTCCAGGAGAACTTCCGGACCGTCGACTACCGGATCCACGTCACCATCCACGACGACGGCACCTGGTCCTACGAGGAGGAGGGCCGGCTCGACATCCCCGGGCACACCGAGCTCTTCGCCCACACGGACTCCAACACCCTCACCCGCATCGCTCCGCCGACCCCCAACCCCTTGGCCGGTCCCGGGCCGGGATCGGACGGCAGCCTCGGGATCGGCGACCTACGCCTCGACACACAGGAAGGAAGGGCACCGACATGAACCACCTGATGCGCGAGCTGGCCCCCGTCAACGACGCGGCCTGGACGCAGATCGACGACGAGGCCACCCGCTCCATCACGCACTTCCTGGCCGCACGTCGGCTGGTCGACTTCGCCGGCCCCCTCGGCTGGCAGGTCTCCGCCGTCGCCACCGGTCGGACCGAGCCGGTCGACGTCACCCCACTCGGCTCGGTCGAGGCGGTACGGCGGCGGGTGCTCGCCCTCATCGAGCTGCGGGCGCCCTTCACCCTCGCCCGTGGCGAACTGGACACCGTGGAGCGGGGCGGCAGCGATCCCGATCTCCGACCCGTCATCGACGCCGGACGGGCGGCAGCCCTGGCCGAGGACCACCTGGTCTTCCACGGGGACCCGGCGGCCGGCATCAGCGGGATCATCGCCGCCTCGCCCCACGAGGCCGTCCCCATCGGCGACGACTTCAGCGCGTACCCCGAGCGGGTGGCCAAAGCGGTCACGGTCCTCCGCTCGGCGGACATCGCCGGGCCCTATGCCATCGCCCTCGGCACGGACTGCTTCACCGGTGTCACCGAGACCATCGAACGGGGCGGCTACCCGGTGCTCGAGCACCTGCGCCAGCTGCTGGGCGGTCCGGTGGTGTGGGCCCCCGCCATCCAGGGGGCCGTCGTCCTCTCCCAGCGCGGCGGCGACTACACCCTCACCGTAGGCCAGGACTTCTCGATCGGCTTCCGCCATGCCACCGGGGACAGCGTCGCGCTCTTCATCGAAGAGAGCGTGGCCTTCCAGGTGAACACCCCCGAGGCCGCCGTCCACCTCGCCTATTCCTGAACGAGCCAGGCAGGGTTCCGGCGACTAACCCTGACCGGACAGCATGGTGGTGATCTGGCCCAGGTCGAAGTAGTCGCGCCAGGCACTGATCTTGCCGTCACGGACCTCGAACGCGCCCATGACGAGCAGCGGGGCCACCAGTGCTCCCACGGTGAACGTGTCGACCCGCTCCGTCAGCACCACGTCCCCCCGGGTGGCCACGTTGACGTTCTCGATGGTCATGGAGTCGCACATACCGAAGAAACCCTCGATGAACGCGATGGTGGCATCGATGCCGACGGCCGGCTCGAGGGGGATGTTGTGGTACACGACGTCATCGGTGAAGAACGGGCGCAGCGCCTCGGCGTCACTCCCGTCGAACGCGTCACAGAACGCCCGCACGACCTGCTCGGCGTCGTCTGCACTCCCCATGGTGGACCTCCCGGATCGAACGAGATCCTCAGGCTAGCGAATTGCGGCAGTCGCACACGGCCCGCCGGCGTCGCGGTCGCGCCGGCCGGTCAGCCGGGATTGCTGCCGATCACCGTCGGCTGGTGGGTGGTGCCGCACTCCCGGACCGCCGCATAGTCAACCCGGCTCAACCACATGGCACCGCTGGCGGTCTCCTCGATCCCTCCGGGCTCGAGGTAGGTGGCCACGCTCGGCCCGGGGAGAGTCGAGACGAATTCGTTCCAGTCGACGACCTTGTACTTGGTCGGGTCCGACCGTTCGAGGCCGACGATCCGGTGGTTGATCTGCGCGGCCACCTCGTCGCCTCGGACCACGTCGGCCCGGAGGTCCACGGTGGTGAGCACGACACAGGGGATGGAGGAGGTCGCCGCCAGGAGCGGCTGCAGGAGGGCGCTACCCGACGATGTCGGCGCCGTCGACGCGGTGACCGCCAGGGCGTCCATGGTGCCGAGGTCGGCCACGGCCACTCCCGGCGTTCCGTCGGCGTCGATGTAGTTCTGGAGAAGCGAGGACATCCCGGCGATCTGACCGCCGTTTCGCACGATGAAGGTCGGGGTGTAGCCCGGGGCCAGCGCCGAACCCAGGTAGGGCTCCTCGTTCGCCGTCAGCGAGTCCCCGACGATGGCCACTCGATCGACCGACGAACTCCCGCATCCGGCGAGCACGCCGAACGCGACCAGCGCGATCGCCGCCCAACGCCTGCCGGTGTGCGTGCGTACCCTGCGTCCTACCAGCACCTCGCCCCCCTCGTGTCGGCCGCCATCATGCCAGGCGTGCAGGGTAGTGCACCACTTGTTGCAGGACCGGCGCTACCGAAGGGCGAGCTGGCCGGGGACGATCGGGGCGGGCAATGACGTCGTGCCCATCAGATGACGGTCCACCGCGGCGGCGGCCGACCTCCCCTCGGCGATGGCCCAGACGATGAGGCTCTGTCCCCGGGTCATGTCGCCGCACACGAAGACGTTCTCGACATTGGTCGCCCACTGACGGTCGGCGGCCACGCTGCCACGGGCGTCGAGGTCGAGGCCGAGATCCGCCACCACCCCGTCGGGTTCGGCACCGAGGAAGCCCATGGCGAGCAGTACCAGCTGGCACGGAAGTTCGAACTCGCTCCCCTCCACCGCACTGAAGCCCGGTCGGCCGTCGGCCCCGGTCGTGAGCTCGACCTCGTGGCCCCGAAGCCCGGCCACCCGGCCCGATCCGTCGTCCAGGAATTCGTCGGTGGTGACCGAGAAGATGCGCTCACCACCTTCCTCGAGAGCAGACGAGGTGCGCAGGATCAGCGGCCAGGTGGGCCACGGATTGTCCGCTGCCCGCGCCTCGGGCGGTTCGGGCATGATCTCCAGCTGGTGCACGCTTCGCGCACCTTGTCGGTGGGCGGTGCCCAGGCAGTCGGCACCGGTATCGCCACCGCCGATGATGACGACGTGCTTGCCCTCGGCGGTGACCGTCGGGGTGCGCAACGAGCCTTCCTGGATCCTGTTGGACGGCCTCAGGTAGTCCATGGCCCGATGGATTCCGTCGAGGTGGCGCCCGGGGACGGGCAGGTCCCGTGGCAGGGTGGCGCCACCGGCCAGCACGACGGCGTCGTATCCGGCGACCAGATCCGCGCCGGGGATCACGGTGGCATCCTCGGCCATCGCTCCCTGGACGTACGGCGACGGCTGCCCGACGGAGACGCGGCACCGGAACTCGACCCCCTCGGCCTCGAGCTGCTCCAGGCGCCGGTCCAGGACGGCCTTCTCCATCTTGAACTCGGGGATCCCGTAGCGGAGCAGCCCGCCGGGACGCTCCGCCCGCTCGTAGACGACGACGGCGTGCCCGGCCCGGGCCAACTGCTGGGCGGCGGCCAGTCCGGCGGGCCCGGAGCCCACGACGGCCACGCGCCGCCCCGTCGGGGCGCTCGGGCGTACGGCCTCCACCCAACCCTCGGACCAGGCCCGCTCGATGATCTCGTACTCGATGCGCTCGATGGTCACCGGGTCGTCGTCGATGGCGAGCACGCATGCCCCCTCGCACGGCGCCGGGCACAACCTGCCGGTGAATTCGGGGAAGTTGTTGGTGGCGTGCAGGCGCTCGACCGCTTCCGACCAGTCGTCCCGGTAGACGAGGTCGTTCCATTCGGGGATCAGGTTCCCGAGCGGGCAGCCCTCGTGGCAGAAGGGGATCCCGCAGTCCATGCACCGGGCCCCCTGACGGCTGGCGTCCTCGGCGGCAAAGGGCTCGTAGACCTCCTTCCAGTCGCGGAGGCGCACCGGTACCGGGCGCCGTGCCGGCAGCTCCCGACGGAAGTTGAGGAAGCCGTGAGCGTCACCCATGGGACACCTCCAT
>JBEKCS010000052.1:0-25275 GCA_050014755.1 Acidimicrobiales bacterium | reverse complement strand
GTCTCGAACTCCACACGCTGGCCCTCCGCGAGGTCGCGGAAGCCCTCCATCTGGATCTCGGACTGGTGGACGAAGAGGTCGTCCCCGCCGCCGTCAGGCGTAATGAATCCGAAGCCTTTTTCTGCGTTGAACCACTTAACTGCACCTACACCCATAACTGAGTCTCCTTGAAATTCACGCACGAAAACGCGGGGATCCACTTCGAAGCCCTACCTACATGGACCCGCGTGATAGGGCCTATGTGCTACACAGCCTAGGCGGTCGGCGGGTCCGGTGCTCGCCATCACCCTTCCGGACCCCCTCGGTGCCTGCTGGCTGCCTGTCGGCTGCCCACTCCTCCGCCGGCGGCGGATCCCGCTCCACGGTGCCCGGACGGGTTCCCTCGCCGGCTCACCCCGGCGCAGTACCGTCGTGTGCCATGCCCCCCGTGCGCCCCAGCGGACCGCGTGGCACCAGGTCCCGGGCGGCGACACCGTCCGTCGCCCTCACCCTTGCGCTCGCCCTCGCGCTCACGGTGGCGGCATGTGGAGCGACCACCTCGGCCCCTCCACCCACCACCAAGACGGCCGCCTCGGCCGGGTCGCCTCCCGCCATCGCCCCACCGCCCCCGGTCACCTGGTCCACCTGCCCCGACCATCCGACCCTCCAGTGCGGGACGGTCCCGGTCCCCCTCGACTACGACCACCCGGCACTGGGTCAGATCGAGATCGCGGTGACGCGCATCCCGGCGACCGACGGGACAGCGCCAGACGGGACCCTGGTGCTCAATCCCGGGGGGCCGGGCGAGAGCGGAAACCAGATCCTGCCGATCGAGTACCCGCTCCTTCCCCCGCAGGTCCGTGCCGATGCCGACGTGGTCAGTTTCGACCCCCGGGGAACCGGGTCCAGCGACCCCCTGCAGTGCGGGACGAGCCTGGCCGGCGTCACCAGCGCGGTACCGGTCCCCGACCGTGCCGGGGACGAGCTCCCCGGCACCCCTGTCTTCGCCGGCATCCATGCAGCGTGCACCGCTGCCGCGCCGACCCTCACCCCGCTGGTCGACACCGTCGACACGGCCAGGGACATGGACCGGATCCGCCAGGCGCTCGGGCTGCAGGCCATCAGCTTCTACGGCCTCTCCTACGGCACCGTGCTCGGCACCGTCTACGCGGCCCTGTTCCCCCGCCACATCCGGGCCATGGTCCTCGACGGCGCGGTCGACATGTTCGCCCCGCTGTCGGTCCAGGCGTCCGAGGAGGCTCCGGCGGCCGAGCAGTCGCTGACCCACCTGCTGGACGGCTGTGCCGCCCAGCCGGCCTGCCCGCTCGGACCTGATCCGACGTCCTTCTTCGCCCGGCTGTCGGCCTCGCTGGCCGCCCATCCCCTCCCGGCTCCCGGCGACGGGGACGACACCCCGGTGACCGTCGGGGACCTCGACACGGCCACGCTCTTCGCAGTCAGCGTCCCGGGGTTCACGCCCCTGTATGACGCGGCCCTGGTCGACGCGGCCCACGGGGACGGGAGTGCCCTGCGGGGCCTGGCTCTCGAGTTCGTGGTGGACATCGACGGCGCACCGCTGGTGGATGCCCAGTGGGCCATCACCTGCAACGACACCACCGACCACCCGGGTCCCACCGCGGCAGGCGATCTGGCCCGCACCCTCGCCGCCCGGTTCCCCCTGATCGGCGGCTACGCCGTCACCTACAACCTCGGGGGGTGCGTGGCGTGGCCCCCCGGGCGCCAGCCGGTCTCCTCCCTCCGCCCCGTCAGCTCCCCGCCCGTCCTGGTCATCGGCAACACCGGCGACCCGAACACGCCGCTCGTCGGGGCGCGACACCTGGCGGCCGCCTACCCCCGTGCCGTCCAGCTCACCTGGGTCGGATGGGGGCACACCTGGCTGCTCAGCGGGTCGAAGGACACCTGTGTCCAGCGGTACGTGACCCGGTACCTGGCCGGCGGCGGCCTCCCGGCCCCGGGGTCCGTCTGCCGCTGAGCCGGTTCGGCCGGTCTCACAGGCGGCTCACAGGCGGCTCACACCCGCACGGCAGTCGTCGGCGCGAAGCTCCAGGCAGAACGAGGTCCGATCGGCCGGTCGACCGAGCCGACATCCACCCCGAGGAGCGTCCGTGGAGCCCACCCGCAGCCAACGAATCCTGGTCGTCGACGACGAACCGTCCATCGTCGACTCCGTCGCCACCTCGCTCCGTTATGAGGGATTCGATGTGGCCGAGGCCGTCAACGGGCGGATGGCCCTGGCCGCAGCCCAGGAGAACCCTCCGGACCTGATCGTGCTCGACGTGATGCTGCCCGACCTCGACGGGCTCGAGGTGACCCGCCGGCTCCGCGCCGACGGTCTCCGGGTACCCGTGCTCTTCCTCACCGCACGCGATGCGGTCGAGGACAAGGTGGCCGGGCTCACCATCGGCGGCGACGACTACGTGACCAAACCGTTCGCCCTCGCCGAGGTGGTGGCCAGAGTGCATGCCATCCTGCGCCGGATGGGTGCCGAGCCCGACGACGGCGGGATCCTGCGGTTCGCCGACATCGAGATGAACGAGAGCGCCCACGAAGTCACCCGTGCCGGGAAGGTCATCCCCCTGACCGCCACCGAGTTCAACCTCCTCCGGTTCTTCCTCCTCAACCCGCGCCACGTGCTCTCCAAGACCCAGATCCTCGATCACGTCTGGCACTACGACTTCGGCGGCGACGGCAACGTCGTCGAGACCTACGTCAGCTACCTCCGCAAGAAGCTCGAGGTGGCCGGACCCCCGGTGATCCACACGGTGCGTCTCGTCGGGTACACCTTGCGCGAGCCGGCGGCCGGCTGACCATGTCACTGCGCGCCCGGCTCCTCGTCACCATCGGAGTGATCGCCCTGGTCGCGCTGGCCATCGCTGACGTCGTCACCTATTCGGCCCTCCAGTCGTTCCTCTACCAGCGGGTCGACCAGCAGCTGGCCTCGGTGCGGGGTCGCTACGAGATCCCCATCGACCAGGGCGACACGTTCCCCGCCTGCTTCGGTGGGCCGGGTCAGCCCTTCCCGACGCCGGGCCCGGGTGGCGACGACCACTCCCCGGGCAGCGGTCCGTCCAACGCGTTCCAGAGTGTGGCCGTGCAGCTGCGCACGAGGGCGGGCCATCTGGTCGGCACGCTCGACTGCCCGGCCTACGTCAACGGCTCGACCTTCAGCCCGGTGATCCCCGCCACCATCACCGGCTTCCAGACCGCACCCGACGGCACCCGGGTCGCGTACTTCGACGCCCCCTCCACCAAGGCCGGCGGTCCGACGTTCCGCGTCCAGGCATCGACCATCGCCGTCGGCGACCTGCTGATCGTGGCCCAACCGCTGGGCGACACCGAGAGCACCCTCCATCACCTCCTGGTGATCGAGCTCATCGTCACCGCCGGCGCGGTATTGATCGCCCTCCTCGGCGGATTCTGGCTGGTCCAGCTCGGGCTCAAGCCACTACGCGACATGGAGACGGCGGCCGAGTCCATCGCCGACGGCAACCTCACCGAGCGCGTTCCCGGTGAGAACAGCTCCACCGAGGTCGGTCGGCTCGCCCGTACCCTCAACGTCATGCTGTCCCGGATCGAGTCGGCGTTCAGCGCCCGGGTCGCCACCGAGCAACGGCTGCGCGAGTCCGACGCCCGGCTGCGCCGCTTCGTGGCCGATGCATCCCACGAGCTCCGCACGCCCATCGCCGCGGTGTCGGCCTACGCCGAGCTGTTCGGTCGGGGCGCCTCCGAGCAGAAGGAGGACCTCGAACGACTCATGCGGGGCATCGTCAGCGAGACCGGCCGGATGGAGCGACTGGTGGCCGACCTGCTCCTCCTCGCCCGACTCGACGAGGGTCGGCCCATGGAGATGCAGTCGGTCGACCTGGTGGCACTGTGCGCCGAGGCCGTCAGCACGGCCCGGACCGTCGGGCCCGGCTGGCCGATCACCTTCACCGCCCCCCGCCCCATCGAGGTCACCGGCGACGCGACCGGCCTCCGCCAGGTCGTCGACAACCTGCTCGGGAACGTCCGGGCCCACACGCCCGAGGGGACCAAAACGCGGGTCTCCGTCGACGCCGACGGATCGGGAGCGGTCGTCGAGGTGTCCGACTCCGGCCCCGGATTGGCGCCGGACCAGGTGGCCCACGTGTTCGAGCGCTTCTACCGCTCCGACCCCAGCCGCTCGCGGCTCCACGGGGGAGCCGGGCTGGGCCTGTCCATCGTGTCGGCCATCGTGGCCGCGCACGGGGGATCCGCGTCCGCCACCAGCGTGCTTGGCCAGGGCTCCACGTTCACCGTCCGCCTGCCGTCCGGTGTGCCCGTGCCGGACCCGGACGGGGCCTCGCAACCGCCCCCGGACACGGCGGACGCGATGCCCGACGGCGACCGATCCGGAAGGCCAGGATCCACAGCGAACCCACAGGGCGCTCCCACGGTGGACGAAGACCGCCCCCGTACGGTCGGCCCATGACCCTCACACCACTCCCCCGACCCCGCCCGGACGGTACCGACGTCGCGGCGCAGCTGGAGATCGTCGTCCCCGTCTACAACGAGGCCCAGCAGCTGGCGGCGAGCATCACGTCGCTGCGCTTCTTCCTCGACTCGTCGTTCCCCCTGGCCACCGTGGTCACCATCGCCGACAACGCCAGCACCGACGACACCTGGTCGATCGCCTCGGGGCTGGCGTCGAGCCTTCCCGGGGTACGTGCCGTCCACCTCGACCGCAAGGGACGGGGCCGGGCCCTGCGCGCGACGTGGACGGCCAGCGACGCACCGGTCGTCGCCTACATGGACGTCGACCTGGCCACCGGGCTCGACGCGCTGCTCCCCCTGGTGGCGCCCCTGCTGACCGGGCACAGCGACGTGGCGATCGGGTCCCGCCTGGCCCCGGGCGCCCATGTGGTGCGCGGGGCCAGGCGCGAGGTCATCTCGCGGGCCTACAACCTCCTGATCCGCACGTTCCTCGGCGCCGCATGGACCGACGCCCAATGCGGCTTCAAAGCCATGCGCAGCGACGCCGTCGCCGCCGTGCTGCCCCTCGTCGAGGACGACGCCTGGTTCTTCGACACCGAGGTCCTGGTGACCTCCCGCCGACTCGGCCTACGGATCCACGAGGTGCCGGTCGACTGGGTGGACGACCTCGACTCGCGGGTGGCCGTGGCCCGCACGGCGTGGCTGGACCTGTGCGGCGTGGCCCGGATGGCGTCCCCGGCCTCGCGCCGTCGGGCGGCCCGGGCCCGCCGACGGCGTGCCCCGGGGCGGCGCACTGCCCAACCGGTTCCCGAGAAGGGCACCCACGGACGAACCGACGAGCAGGCGGGCAAGGGAGACCAGGTGTTCGCCGACGAGTTGCTCCGGTTCGCCGGAGTAGGGGTGATCAGCACCCTCGCCTACATGGCCCTGTTCGCCCTACTCGAGCCATGGATGGGCAGCTACGTGGCCAATGCGACGGCCATCGTGGCGTGCGGCATCGGCAACACCGCCGCCCACCGGGGCATGGCCGGAACCGTGCGCCACGGTCTCGACCGGGTCCATCGTTCGCTGGCGGCGTCCGCGCTCCTCGGTGTCAGCTTGACGTTCACCACGGCGGCACTCCTGGGCGCTCGCACCCTCGGGATGGACTCGCTCGCCCCCGAGCTGGTGGCCGTCACCCTGGCCAACCTGGCGGCGGCCGCGCTGCGGTTCGGCATCCTCCGCACCTGGGTGTTTCGGCCCCGGTTCGGGGCCCGGGTCGATCCCGGCGCCCCGACCGGCGATTCCTCGACTACCTCACCGGCCTCGATGCGGCCGGACCCCACGCCCGAACGGGCCTCACGATGACCGGCGTCCTCACGACCGGCCGACGACCGGACCTTGGGACCGGCCAGGGGCCCACGGGCGAGCCCGCCGCGGTCGAGCCGCCGGCCGGCATGGTGCGCCGGCTCGTCCGCGGCAGGCCCGAGGACCCGGTCTGGGTCCGCCCGGCGCTCCTCGCACTGCTCGTCGGCACCGGGATCCTCTACCTGTGGGGACTCGGCCAATCGGGGTGGGCGAACAGCTTCTACGCCGCCGCGGTCCAGGCCGGCACCAAGAGCTGGAAGGCGTTCTTCTTCGGCTCCTTCGACTCCTCCAGCTTCATCACCGTCGACAAGCCCCCGGCCTCGCTGTGGGTGATGGAGCTGTCCGCCCGGGTCTTCGGTCTCGACTCGTGGAGTCTCCTCGTGCCCCAGGCACTCGAGGGCGTGGCCACGGTCGGACTGATCTACGCCTGCGTACGGCGGTGGTTCGCCCCCGGGGCCGCCCTGCTCGCCGGTGCCGTACTGGCCGTCACGCCGGTGGCCACCCTCATGTTCCGCTTCGACAACCCCGACGCGCTCCTGGCGCTGGTACTGACGGCGTCCGCCTACGCCACCATCCGCGCCCTCGAGGCGGGGAAGACCCGGTGGATCGTCCTGGCCGGGGCGCTCATCGGCTTCGGCTTCATCACCAAGATGATGCAGGCGTTCATCCTGATGCCGGTGCTCGCCGTGGTGTATCTGGTGGCCGGTCCCCCGAAGCTCGGGCGCCGCATCGTGCAGCTGGCCTACACCGGGATCGCCATGGTCGTCTCGGCCGGTTGGTGGGTGGCCGCCGTCGAACTGACCCCGGCGTCGGACCGGCCCTACATCGGCGGCTCGACCGACAACAACCTGTTCAACCTCGTCTTCGGCTACAACGGCATCGGTCGCCTGAGCGGCAACGAGACCGGGAGCGTCGGCGGGGCCGGCGCGGCCGGATCGAGGTGGGGGCCGACCGGTTGGGACCGCCTGTTCCTCCGGTCCATGGGCGGCCAGATCTCGTGGCTGATCCCCGGCGCCCTCATCGGCATGGTCGCCGTCCTGTGGCTCACCCGACGCAGTCCGCGAACCGACCGGACCCGGGCCGCCGTCCTGGTGTTCGGGGGGTGGCTGCTGCTGACCGGCCTCATCTTCAGCTATGCCCAGGGCATCATCCACCCGTACTACACGGTCGCCCTGGCGCCGGCGGTCGGCGCCCTGGTGGGTATCGGTGCCGGAACGCTGTGGAGCCGTCGGGTCGGGTGGTTTCCCCGCCTGGCACTGTGCGCCGCCGTTCTGGCCACCGTGGCCTGGTCCTTCGTGCTCCTCGGCTGGAGCCCGGGTTGGTATCCCGCCCTCCGGTGGGCGATCCTCGCCGCGGGTGTGGTCGCCGCAGTCGCCATCGTCGCCCTGCCCAGGGCCCGGGGCGTGCTCGCCGCGGGGATCGCCGGGCTCGGCATCGCCACCGTCCTCGCCGGTCCCGCCGCGTACTCCGTGGACACCGCGGCCACGCCCCACTCCGGGGCCATCCCGTCGGCCGGTCCGGCCGTGAGTGGCGGCGGGTTCGGTCCGGGCGGACTCGTCGGGGGCCCCGCAGGGTTCGGAGGTCGGTTCGGGGCCATTCCCGGCGGGTCGACTGGCGGCGGGTTCGCCGGCCGTGGCTTCGCCGGCGCCGGCCGTGGCTTCGCCGGCGGGGCCTTCCCGGGCGGAGCCTTGCCGGGTGGCGGGTTCGCCGGCGGTGGGTTCGGTGGTCCGGGCGCCGTCGGAGGAGGCGGTGGAGGCGGCGGCGGGCTGCTCAACGCATCGACGCCCAACAAGCAGCTCACCGCGCTCCTCGGGGCCGGCGCCGATCGGTACTCGTGGGTCGCTGCCACGACCGGATCCAACTCGGCAGCCGGGTACCAGCTGGCGACCGATGACCCGGTCATGGCCATCGGCGGCTTCAACGGGAGCGACCCGACACCCACCCTCGCCCAGTTCGAACGGTACGTGGCCGAAGGGAGGATCCACTACTACGTCAGCGGTGGCGGCTTCGGTGGCGGTGGTGGTGGGTCGACTTCGTCGGACGCCACCCAGATCGCTACCTGGGTGACCTCCCACTTCACCGCCCGAACGGTCGGTGGCGTAACCGTCTACGACCTCTCCGCCGGGGCGTCGTAGGCCCGAGTCACCGCACCGGTCGGGTCATGGTGAACAGTGGCGGCCCGCCCCGGCTCGGCGTCAGCCGCTCGGTCTCCTCGAATCCGAACCGGCGGTAGAAGGCGAGGTTGGCCTCCTTCTGGGTCTCCAGGTAGCAGGGCAGTCCGTCCTCGTCGACGGTGGCGAGGGACGGCTCGAGCAGGGCGGTGCCGATGCCCCGTCGCCACGCCATGGGGTCGGCGGCCAGCAGGCAGAGATACCAGTGCTCGCTCTTCGGCCGGGCCTTCTCGAGGGCCAGCGTGTACCGCAAGCCGGTCACCATGGATGCCGGCCGGGGGATCAGCGCCCGCACCGATCCGCCCATCTCCCGCACCTGGCTGGCCATCGGGAGTGGGTACGTCCCCGGGCGCTGCCACACGCAGATGCCCACCAGGGTCCCGGCGGCGTCGCGGGCCCCGGTGGTGACCGCGGTGTCCCCCAACACGGCGAGATGGGTCCGGAAGTACAGGGCCAGGCCCCGGGATCGCAGCATCGGCTCGGCCGAGAGATGGATGAAGAACGGGTCGTCGTAGAAGCTCCGGCACCCGAGGACGGCGGCCTCGTTGAGGGTCCGTCGGTCCAGTGTGAGCGGCGCGAACGTGAACTGGGTTGGGGCCATGACGCGCACAGTAGCGCCCCGGAGTACCTTCCGAATGTGGCCGCGCCGGCCTGGGCCATGATGGCGGCAGATAGTCCGATCCACGACAAGGAGAGTCCCGTGGCGATCAACGTGACACCGATTTCCGGCCTCGACCCAGCGGTCAACGAGATCCGCCGGCGCACGGCCGACTTCATCAACGCCGAGATACTGCCCAACGAGGACATCCTGTGGCGGACCCGCCGGGCCGGCGAGCTCGACGAGGAGGAGCGCGAGCGGGCCAGGCACGAGAGCATCGAGCTGCGCGAGGAGATCAAGGCCAAGGTCAACGAGGCCGGGCTGTGGGCGCCCCACCTGCCCAAGGAGTACGGCGGGATGGGCCTCGACTTCCTCGAGCTGGCCTACATGTACGAGATCCTGTCGTACGCGGTGGGGGCCTCGGCCCTGTTCGGCATCGCCGCGCCGAACTCCGGCAACGCCAGCGTGCTGGTCAAGTACGGGACCGAGGAGCAGAAGCGCAAGTGGCTGCTCCCGCTCATCGAGGGCGAGATGCAGTCGGGATTCTCCATGACCGAGCCGGACCACGCCGGCTCCGATCCCCGCTCCATCACCACCGAGGCGGTCCGCGACGGCGACGACTGGATCATCAACGGCCACAAGTGGTTCACCTCGAACGGCATCGACGCCGACTTCTTCATCGTCATGTGCCGGGCCAACGACCCGTCGGGCGAGCTCGGTGCCCCGGGCAAGATGACCCAGATCATCGTGCCGACGGCCACCAAGGGCGTCAACATCGTCCGTGGGATCGGCATCTTCGGTCACTCCACCTCCGACCACTGCGAGATCAGGTACGAGAACGTCCGCGTGCCCGTGGAGAACACCCTCGGCCTGGTCGGCCAGGGCCACCAGGCGGCCCAGGACCGTTTGGGAGCCGGCCGCGTGTACCACTGCATGAATTCAGTGGGCCAGATGTGGCGGGCGTTCGACCTCATGGTGGAGCGGACCCTGACCCGCGAGGTCCACGGTGGGCTTCTGAAGGACAAGCAGTTCATCCAGGGCTTCATCGCCGAGTCCTACATGGACGTGCAGTCGGCCCGGCTCATGACCATCAACGCAGCCGAGAAGGTGGCCAACGGCGATCCCGACGTCCGCCTCGCCATCTCCGCCATCAAGGTGTTCGTGCCCGCCGCGTACCACCGGGTGGTCGACCGGGCCATCCAGGTCTGGGGCGGCGCCGGGGTGAGCAACGATCTGCCGCTGGCCGGGATGTACCTCACCGCCCGGGTGCTCCGTCTGGCCGACGGCCCCGACGAGGTCCACAAGATCCTCATGGCCAAGAGCATCATCCACCACTACGAGAAGGGCGAAGGCTGGAACTTCGCCAACTGAGGTCGGTGGGGGCATCTGGCCGTCGCCGGCGCCGGGCTGCCAGCTACCCTTGCCGTCGTGGGTGCTCCCCCGATCGGCCAGACCCGTCGTATCGTCACCGAGATCCCCGGACCCCGGTCGAAGGAGCTGGACGCTCGTCGTCGGGCCGCCGTGGCCCCCGGGGTCAGCTCGGTCTCCCCGCTGTACGTGGAGCGTGCGTCGGGGGCCATCCTCGTGGACGTCGACGGCAACTCGCTCATCGACCTTGGCTCCGGCATCGCCGTGGTCAGCGTCGGCCACGCCGCCCCGGCCGTGGTCGAAGCCGTCCAGGACCAGATCGCCAGGTTCACCCACACCTGCTTCATGGTCAGCCCCTACGAGCAGTACGTGGCCGTGTGCGAGGAGCTCAACGCCCGCACCCCCGGCGACCACCTGAAGCGGACCGCACTGTTCAGCTCGGGTGCCGAGGCGGTGGAGAATGCCGTCAAGGTCGCCCGCCACGTCACCGGACGACCGGGCGTCGTCGTCTTCGACCACGCGTACCACGGCCGCACCAACCTGACCATGTCCCTCACGGCCAAGAACATGCCCTACCGCCACCGATTCGGCCCGTTCGCCCCCGAGGTCTACCGGGTGTCGATGTCCTACCCGTATCGCGACCCCGATGGCATGACCGGAGCCGAGGCGGCCGCCCGGACCATCGAGCAGATCGAGCGCCAGGTCGGCGTGGAGAACGCCGGCTGCCTGCTCATCGAACCGATCCAGGGCGAGGGCGGCTTCATCGTCCCGGCTCCCGGGTTCCTGCCGGCCCTGTCGACCTGGTGCACGGCCAACGGCGTCCTGTTCATCGCCGACGAGATCCAGACCGGGTTCTGCCGTACCGGCGACTGGTTCGCCTGTGACGACGAGGGCGTCGTTCCCGACCTCATCGCCACGGCCAAGGCTCTGGCCGCAGGCATGCCGCTCGCCGCGGTGACCGGTCGTGCCGAAGTGATGGACGCCGTCCACGTCGGCGGCCTCGGCGGCACCTACGGCGGAAACCCGGTGTCCTGTGCGGCCGCATTGGCGGCCCTGCAGATCATGGACGACCAGGGCCTCACCGATGCCGCCACCAGGATCGGCGCCGTCATCCGCGAACGGTTGGCGGCCATGCAGGCCGACCACCCCGGCATAGGGGACGTCCGTGGACGCGGCGCCATGATGGCCGTCGAACTGGTGACGCCCGGCACCAAGGAGCCGGACCCCGATGCCGCCAGGCGCATCGTCGCGGCCTCGAATCGTGCCGGAGTGGTGACGCTGTCGTGCGGCAGCTACGGGAACGTACTCCGACTCCTCCCACCCCTGGTGATCGAGCCGGATCTGCTGGAGGACGGGCTCGGTGTACTGGCCGACGCGGTGACCGCCGAGCTGTAGAGCGCCTCCTCAGAAGCTGTGGGCGTGGCCGAACTGCAAAGGGGGATTGCGGAAGAGGAACGTACCGAGCAGGTGCAAGGACGGCTCGGCCAGCACGACGACGGCCAGCCGGCCCGACGGTCGGCCGTAGGGACGGGCCACCTTCGCTCGCTCGAAGTTCCCGGTGAAAGCGAACACGCAGAACCGGGACGTGGTCGCGCGTTCCGGGACCAGCGTCCTCGCCAGGATGGGGGCCTTCTTGCGGAGCGCCGAAGCGTCCATGAGGTCCACCCCCGTCAGCCGGCCGTGTCCGTCGACAGCCTGGGAAGCAGCAGGCAGGCCCAGGTAGCAGGACTCGTCAGCGGTGCCGAGGTCGCTTCGTGCTGTGGTGCAGCCGGCGAGCAGGGCGGCAGCGAGCCCCACGACGGCCAGGGCCACCGCCAGACGCCGACCGGGCTCCCCCCTCATGGGCTCACCGCCGGGGCCACCGAACGGTCCGACTGGGGCCCGGCCTTCACCTCGGCGTCGAGCGGGTGGACGCTCCAACGACCTCTGCGCACCTGGACGGCGAGCATGGCGCACAGGACCCACCCGACGGCCAGGACGAGCCAGAAGCTGATCAGCCGGTAGATGAGGACGGCGTCGACGGTGGTCAACCGGGGACCGCCGAAGGCGACCAGGGCGATGGTGATGCTCCCCTCCACCGCGCCGAGTCCACCCGGGGTGATCGGGAGGGTCGCCGCGAGCTGACCGGCCCCGTAGGCCAGGAGGAGACCCTTCCACGGGATGCTCGAGTCGACGGCCAGGAACATCAGGGCGAAGCAGGAGCAGTCGAACAACCAGTTGGCGGTGCCCCACAGCACGAGGGCGCTGACCTGACGCCACCCGAGGCGCACCGAGGTGACCCAGTGGACGATCCGGTCGATCTGGGCCGTTTCGTCACCACGGGGGCGACCGGTGGTGATCCGCAGGAGGTGGATGGCCCGGCTGACCACGGCGACCATCGGTCGTTCGTAGACGAAGAGTGCACCGATGGCGACGGTGACCAGGAACACCCCGATGATGACCGGTACCAGATCGAGGGAGGCGCCTTCGCCGGCGGCCAGCGCCAGACCGCCCATGGCCACCAGGGAGAGGGTGACGGTGGACGCCACCAGTGTCCCGGCCAGCGACCAGGTGGCCAGGGTGGCGTCGGCGCCGAACCGCCGGAACCACCGGAAGCCGTAGACGGCGGCCGCGGCATTCCCCCCGGGCAACGAGTTGGTCAGGGCCTGGGAAGCCATAGTCATGTTGAAGAGCGGTATCCGGGGGGCGAGGAGGCCGCCGCACCGGAGGAGCTCGTACTGGAGCCCGGCGAAGCAGATGCAGGAGGCGGCTTCGACCAGGACGCCGGGGACGAGCCACCACCACCGGAGGTGGTCGACGACAGCGGAGAGACCGGCCAGCTCGTCCCGGTGGGAGTCGAGGGCCCATACCGCAGCCACCAGGATGGCCACGCCGATCACGGTGCGAACGGCGAGCCAGAGCCGATGTCGGGTCACGCGCCTGGGACGGACCGTTCCGGAGGCGGCCCCGTGAGTCCCCGAGCCGTCCACCGGGTGCTCGGGGGTTGCAGGTCCACCTCCCCGTTCTACTCGCACCGACCGTCCCGCCGGCGTCATCTGCCCCGGCTGCTATCTGGTCCGGCGGCGCAGGGTGGTGGTGCCGAGAACCAACGCTGCGACCACGAACAGGAGCACGATGCCGACATCGACCAGGAATTCGGAGGTGACCGCGGCTGACGTGCTGAGCTGCTGTGTCGCACCGACCGCATACGACATGGGCAGGATGTCCGACACCCAGTGCAGGACGGTCGGCAGATCGGCGCGGGGCACGATGATCCCGCACAGCAGGAGTTGGGGCAGGATCACCGCGGGCATGAACTGAACGGCCTGGAACTCTGTCGACGCGAGTGCACTGAGGGAGAGCCCCAGCGCGGTGCCCAGCAGGGCGTCCACCACGGCGACCAGGACAACGAGCCATGCCGAACCGTTCACATGGAGGCCGAAGAGGCCGAACGAGAGTCCCGAGACGACCGCGGCCTGCACGACCGCCGCGACACCGAAGGCGAGCGCATAGCCGACGACGAACTCGGCCTTCTGGAGCGGCATGGTGAGCAGCCGCTCCAGGGTGCCGTTGGTCCGCTCGCGCAGCGTGGCGACGGACGTCACGAGGAACATGACGATGAGCGGGAAGATCCCGAGGAGGGGTGGACCGAAGTGGTCGAAGTCGCCGTCACGACCGTGGAGCATCCACGCCAGGAGCCCCATCAGCACGACCGGGACGACCAACAGCAGGGCGACGGTCCGGGGGTCGTGCCGGAGCTGTCGCAGGACCCGTCCGGCTGTGGCTCCCGTTCGCCGCAACGTCACGCCGGGGTGCCTTCGATGAGGGCGATGAACGCGGCATCGAAGTCGGCGGCACCGGTCTGCGCCAGCAGCTGTTCAGGCGGTCCGTCCGAGAGGATCCTGCCTTCCCGCATGAGCAGGAGCCTCTGGCAGTGCGCCGCCTCGTCCATCACGTGGCTCGACATCAGGAGCGTCGAGCCACCGTCGACGATGCCCGTGAACAGCTCCCACAGGTCCCATCGGAGCAGAGGGTCGAGTCCTACGGTGGGTTCGTCGAGCACGAGCAACCGAGGTGAGCCGAGGAGGGCGGTGGCCAAGGACACCCGGGTCTGTTCTCCTCCGGAGAGCCTCCCCACGGGGGTGTCCACGTGTGGACGCAGCCCGACCTCGCCGATGACGCGGTCGACCGAGGCCCGCGGCGCCCCCACGACAATGGCGAAATAGCGAAGGTTCTCGGCCACGGACAGGTCCGGGTAGACCGACGGCGCCTGCGTGACGTATCCCACCTGAGACCGCAGCGCTGGTGATCCTGACGCCTGCCCGAGGAGTTCCACCCGGCCGCCGGCGACGATCTGGGTCCCGACCAGGGAACGCATGAGCGTCGTCTTGCCGCACCCGCTCGGACCGATGAGACCGACCAGTGTCCCCGGGCCGACTGCGAACGAGACGTCGTCGACCACCCTCCGGCCTCCTCGGTCCACGCACAGGTGATCGACACGGATGGCGAACTCCCTGGAGACGTCATCCTCGTGTCGTCGGAGGTGCACGCCACATAGTGGCGCACATAACACCCGCCACTGCGCGTGGGGGCTGGGACGGCTGCTCGCGGTCCCCGGCGCGAGCAGGCGATCCATCGTCACCAACTGTGACAGCATCGAACCGTGAGCATCGGGATCGTGGTTCTGTTGGTGGTTCTGGCAGCTCCCACCATGGCGTGGACGATCCGCAAGCGGCGTTCCACCAAGCACGCTGAACCGTCGAACAACGCCAAGGGCGACACTCCCCGACCGAAGCACCGATGGTGGCAGCCGTGACGATCGACGATCGGGGAGGCGACCCGCTTCCTGGCGACCCCGTTCTCCCACCCCGACGCCGTCATCGACCGTTCCCCTCCATCGGCGCACCGGAAACACCGGAGCGCTAGAAAGGGGCCGTGGCGAACTCCGGCATGGTCGACTACTGGAACGGGCGCTCCGCCGACGCCTGGGTCACCGGGGCCGATCGCTTCGACTCGATGCTTGCCCCCTTCGGCCACCGGGTGCTGGCGGCTGCTGTGCTGCAGGAGGGCGAACGGGTCTTGGACGTCGGGTGTGGCAATGGGGCCATCAGTCTGGAGGCGGCCCGAGCCGTAGGGCCGAGCGGGCGGGTGACCAGCCTGGATCTCTCGGCACCCATGCTCGCGGTGGCACGGAAGCGGGCGGAGGAAGAAGGGATCGACGTCGATTTCGTACAGGGCGACGCACAGACCGCCTCCTTCGACCGACCGTTCGACGTCGTCATCAGCCGATTCGGCGTCATGTTCTTCGACGACCCGGTGAGTGCCTTCGCCAACCTGGCTCGGGCAACCCGTCCGGGCGGGCGTCTGAGTTTCGTCTGCTGGCGGGAGTTCCTGGCCAATGAGTGGGTCGCGGTGCCGTCCATGGCGATGGTGGCCCACGTGGGGATCCCCGAGCTGCCCGAACCTGGCGCTCCCGGACCATTCGCGCTGGCGGACCCCGAACGGACCAGGGACCTGCTCGACTCCACGGGGTGGTCAGAGGTCACCATCGAGGAGCATGACGACGGGATGCCCATGGGCCGTGATCCCGAGGACGTCCTCGCCTTCATGTTGTCTGACGAGATGGGCCGCCAGTTGGTGGAGGGGAAGGACCCCGACGCCGTACGGGCCGGGACCGAGGCCACCCTCGAAGCGCTGCGCCCGTACGTCACGCCGGAGGGCGTCGTACTGCGCGGAGCCTCCTGGCTGGTGACCGCCCGAAATCGGTAGCCGGCATCGACGCAGCCGCGGTGATCGACGCAGGTGCTGTCGAGCGGCGGCGAATTGAAACGAAGGACTACTTCTTGCCGTGAGGTACCAGCTGCAGCAAACGGGCAATCGAGTCCAGCTTCGATGCCGAGGACAGGTTCTGTGCGTGCAGAGTGATGAGCGCAGCACGATCGCCCGTGAGCGTATCGTGGTGAGCGTTCCAGTCACTTGGCTGCAGCAGCAACACTCGATTCTCGAGTGAAGCGGAGAACCATTCAGCAATCGAGATCTGTGACAGAACCTTGTCCAGTGCTGTCTGTTCGCTGCTCACATCAGTACCGGCAGATGTGTCGGCTGTGATCATCGATTGAAGTGTCTGTGCCCGTGAGCGCAATGTGGCTTCAACGTGTTGCTGATGATCCGCCATCGATACCAGCCGCACTTTTGGCACGACCAGCGTGTACACCCTGTATCCGCTCAACACACTGTCTGCGTCAGCCGATGCTTGGGCAACGTTGGTGTCAGCTGCGAGTTTCGTCTGTAGACCGGATAGACCGCTGATCTCGTTCGAGATTTCATCAGAAAGATACGCCTTATCCGATGAGCTCAACGAAGCGGAGCTTCGTACCGTAGTAGCGAGTCTGTCCAGGGTGGCTAGTCGAGTGTCCACCTTTGCCGAGGCGCCGGCCATGATCGACTGCACCCGAACACTGGTTGTCGGGCTGGCCTCACTTGCCACTCCGCTGGCAACCAGAAGACCGCCGATCATCGCGGGAGTCGCTACGCCGATCAACAGTTGCCTCAGTCTCGTCGCAGTTCCCATACATACCCCCTCCAACACGAGTAGATGATCTTGTGCCTGGATGCGCGCCGATCATGTCGGTGGATATGCTCAATAACTCGCGAGGATGTTCCGCGATAAGGATATACCTCTGCCTGGCGCTATTGACTTCAGCGCCCCGGCGACCCCTGCCGTGACATGGTGCCCACGGGGGCCATCTGCTACCTGCTCCCCGGAAACGGGGGTTCATGCCCCAGCAATCAGCTCACCAGCACATTGGGCCGGGGGAAACCCTCGGCCTCGCACAGTGCGTAATACGCCGCGAGCGTACCGGGGCCGTCGAAGACGCTCTCGATGCTGCCGTCGGCAGCGAGGTTGAGGTTCACCCCGTACATCTGGAACCACACCTGGGTGTCGTCCTCGATGCATTCGAGGGTGTGCACGGATCCAGCGGGCTCGAACAGGAACGAACCGGCCCGGTTGACGTAGTCGTACTCGCGATACCGCCAGGCGCCGGACATCGTGTAGCCGTAGACCGGCCCCGTGTGGCGGTGGGTCTGCACCGCATAGCCGGACTGGAAGATGTTCTCGACGATCCAGAGACCCTCCGCCACATCGACCTGGATCACCTTGAGCTTGTTGCCCCCGCCCATCTCCACGAACGGAAGTTCCGCTGCACCGCGATGGTGGGCCTCGGTCACTGCATCGATACTCATGTGTCCTCCTGGTGTGCGGGTCGGAACCGTCGCGACAATTCCCTGTGGCCACTCGATTCGGGCGGCGGCCATCCACAGTGTCATATCCGGACAGCCAGATCCACGCAGTCATGACCGGACGGTGTGGTGCCGCCTCGAAGCGTCCCGGCAGGCCCCCGGAGCGGCTACGACCGCGGGAGCCCGGGCACTTCCGGTGACCGCATCGACGCCAGGCCGGCGTCGAGCACGGTCAGTTCGTGCCCGGCGTCCTCGGTGAGTTCGCGGATCCGCTGGCTGCCGGCCTCGCTGGCCGATGCCATCGCCGCCCGCTGCACGTCGTCCGCGGCACGAATGACGTCGACGACCTGGTGGCAGATCGGGCCGGAGACGGTGGCCATCGGATCGACCCGGAGCACCTTGTCGATGTCGGCGGCCGCCGACTCGAGGCGTCGGCACAGTGACGGGAGCTCGGCGGTGGGTCCCCCGACCTCGTCGGCCGTCCGCACGGCGGCCGAGGCCCGGTCGACGCAGCGCCACATCTCCTTGCGGACCCGGGTGCTCGACCACCTACCGATGTCGGCGGCCGTTGTCGTGGTCGCGGTCCGGTTCCACCGGTGGGACGCCGTGGCCTCCCATAACGCGGTGGCGCCGATCACCACACCGTGCGACCGGAAGGCGAGCAGTTTCCGGCGGGCGAGGCGCCACAGGAGGAAGCCGGCAACCAGGGTGGTCACGGCGATGACGCCGAAGAGCACCAGTACTCCGAGGAAGAGCGACTCGAGGATCGACGCGTCCATGCCCCCATCCTACGACCGACGATCTGCGTCCGGGCATCCCCCGGGCCCGGCCGGTCCCGGGCTCAGCCCGGCGGCTCGAGGACCAGGTCGATCATGGCGTCCAGCGCCGTCTCGGGCACTCCGGCGCCGAGCGCCCAGGCCCGGGCACCGCCGTGGCGCTCGGACAGCGCGTCCACGAATCCTTCCATGGTCGATGCCTCGACGCTGTAGCGCGAGGGCGGCACCGTGGCCATCCGTTCGGCGAACTCGGGGTCGGCACGCCAGCGGTCCATGATGAACTCGATCCGCTCGGCGGTGATGACGTAGTCCGCCACGATCGCCTCGCGGTCCACGCCCACGATCTCGAGGATCAGCGCGGCCAACACGCCGGTGCGGTCCTTGCCGGCGGCACAGTGGAAGACCAGCGGGTAGTGGTCCGCATCTCCCAGCAGCGTGAGCGCCTCGACCAGGGAGTCCCGACCGACGTCCAGGTACCAGAGGTAACGCTCGGACAGATCGTCGCCGGGCGGGGCGGGCGCGGCGACGGCCTCACCGTCCGCTGTGGGTTCCCGGCCCCCGTCGCCTTGGACGCCTTCGCGAACGACGGCCAGATGATGGAAGGCGACCGGCTCGGGCCCGAGCGGGCCGCGACCGGAACGGGCGAGCTCGCGCTCGGTCCGCAGGTCCACCACGGTGCGCAGGCCCATGTGCCGCAACCGGTCGACGTCGGCCGGGGACAGCTCGTGGAGCGCATCGCTGCGGAACAGCCGGCCCCACCGGGTGAGCCTGCCGTCTGATCCCGGGTAGCCCCCGAGATCTCGGAAGTTGAACGATCCGGTAAGCGGAATCAGGCGGGACTCGGGCTCCATTCGCCCAGTTTGGCCTGCCCGTCGGTGACCCGTGCACCGGCAGGTCGCTCCATGGGGGACAATGGACGGGGCATCCGTCGGATGGACCGCCGCGGCAGTGTCGCGCGGTCCACCACCTCTCCCCCGGTGGCCGACGGTGCCGGCTGCGTCCCCCCGTCCGTGAAGAGGAGTGCCTCCCCATGAAATCGCTTGCTACCTGGTGCGTCCGCCACCGTCTGATCGTGGTCGCGCTGTGGCTCGTCGCCCTGATCGGGATGACGGTGCTCTCCCAGGGTGTCGGCACCGCGTACTCGAACAGCTTTTCGCTTCCCCACACCCAGTCGACCGAGGCCCTCGACCTGCTGCAGGCAGCCGCGCCCCGGCAGGCCGGCGATCAGGAGCGGATCGTCTTCCACACCACCAACGCCACCCCGGTCACCGACCCCTCGGTCGAGGCGACCGTCGACACCATGATCGACAAGGTGGCGAAGATCCCCCATGTCTCGGTGGTCCAGAGTCCCTACAGCCTCCTCGGCGCCCACCAGATCAGCGCCGACAAGCAGACCGCCTTCATCAACGTCACGTTCGACGTTCAGGGACAGAACGTGTCGACCGCACAGTCCAAGGCGTTCGTGAACGCGGCCCTGACCGCGCAGGGGCCCCACCTCGAGGTGGCGGTATCGGGCCAGATCGCCGAGCAGGCCGACCGACAATCGTTCGGCGGGACCGGACTCGGCGTCCTGCTCGCCGGCGTGGTACTGCTGCTCGTGTTCGGGTCGATCTTCGCCATGGCGCTGCCGCTCCTGTCGGCCATGGCATCACTGGGCACGGCCATCGGGGTCATCGGCCTTCTCAGCCACGTGTTCAAGATGCCGGTGTTCTCGACCGAGCTCGTCCTGCTGATCGGCCTCGGTGTCG
The DNA here is from genome assembly GCA_050014755.1 of Acidimicrobiales bacterium. Classification (GTDB taxonomy): domain Bacteria; phylum Actinomycetota; class Acidimicrobiia; order Acidimicrobiales; family RAAP-2; genus Bog-756. Next base: position 5,594 of record JBEKCS010000052.1, on the reverse strand, counting down.
GCGTCGACTACGCCCTGTTCATCGTGACGAGGCACCGCCAGGGCCTCATCGCCGGCGGGGACGTGGAGTCGTCGATCGTGACGGCGGTCAACACCTCGGGCCGGGCCGTGCTGTTCGCCGGGATCATCGTGTGCATCGCGCTGTTGGGCATGTTCGCCCTCGGCGTGTCGTTCCTCTACGGCCTGGCCATCGCCGCGGCCATCGGTGTGGCGTTCACCATGATCGCCGCGCTGACCCTGCTGCCGGCCCTGCTCAGCTTCATCGGCCCCCGGGTGCTCAGCCGGAAGCAGAAGCGCGAGCTGGCCACGAACGGTCCCCGGGTCGTCGGTGCCGGGTCCAAGGGCTTCTGGCCCACGTGGGCAGACTTCATCCAGCGCCGTCCGATCATCCCGGCCGTCATCGCCCTGATCGTGGTGCTCTTCGTCGCCCTGCCGTTCTTCTCCCTCCGGCTCGGGACCTCGGACCAGGGGAACGACCCGAGCTACACCACCACCCGCCAGGCCTACGACCTGCTGTCGGCAGGCTTCGGGCCCGGCTTCAACGGGCCGCTCCAGCTGGTGGCCGTCCAGACCGGAACCATCGACACCGGGACGCTCGACCTTCTCGCCGCCGACGTCGCCCACCAGCCCAACGTCGCCTCGGTCGTACCCCCCGTCGTCCTTCCCGAACATGACGGCAGGCAGGTGGCACTGATCAACGTCTACCCGGACTCGTCCCCGCAGGCGTCGGCCACCACCGATCTCATCGACCACCTGCGCCAGTCGACCATTCCGGCGGCGGTGGCCGGCACCGGCGTGACCGTGTACGTCGGCGGCGACACCGCGATCTTCGCCGACTTCGCCAAGGTCCTGTCGTCCAAGTTGCCGCTGTTCATCGGACTGGTGGTGATCCTGTCGTTCATCCTCCTGGCCATCGTCTTCCGTAGTCTGGTCATCCCGTTGACGGCGGCGGTCATGAACCTCCTGTCGATCGGTGCCGCCTTCGGCATCCTGGTGGCCGTCTTCCAGTGGGGCTGGCTGGGCTCGGTGTTCCAGGTGGACAAGACAGGTCCGATCGAGGCCTTCCTGCCGGTGATGTTGTTCGCCATCCTGTTCGGGCTGTCCATGGACTACGAGGTCTTCCTGATCACCCGCATCCAGGAGGAGTACATGAAGTGCGGCCGCGACAACCGCATCGCGGTGCGCAACGGCCTGGCCGCCACCGGCAAGACGATCACCGCCGCCGCCCTCATCATGATCCTGGTGTTCGGCGCCTTCATCCTGGGCGGGATCCGGGTGATCAAGGAGTTCGGGCTCGGCCTGGCCGGTGGCATCCTGATCGATGCCGTGGTCATCCGGATGGCGGTCGTGCCGTCGCTGATGCTCCTGCTCGGCAAGTCCAACTGGTGGTTCCCCGGCTGGCTCGACCGGATCCTCCCCCGGGTCACGGTGGACCCCGAGCTCCCCGACGGCGACGACACCCTGGGTACCCCGCCGACCGCGCCCGAGGCGGAGCCGGCCACCGTCTGATCCCCGGTCCCGCGCGTCCGCGGCAACCCGGATTGCAACCGCCAGTCGGCCGTTTCCCGGGATATTCGGCGCCCGGTGGGGTAGGTTCGTCGGTGAACACCACCACACCTCCAGGGGGTTCCGCCATGTCCGACTTCGTCATGACCATCGGCGGCGACTCCGTCCCCGCCGCCGAGTCCTTCGGGGTGATCAATCCGGCCAACGGGGACGTCTTCGCACATGCTCCGGAGTGCACCCGCCAACAGCTGGACGCCGCGTTCGACTCGGCCGCCAAGGCCCAACGGGACTGGAAGCTCGACGAGGACGTCCGCCGACAGGTACTCCTCGAGATCGCCGACGTCTTGATGGCGTCGGCCGAGGAGCTGGCCCCCATCCTCACCGCCGAGCAGGGCAAACCGCTCGCCGATGCCACCATGGAGGTCTTCGCGTCGGCAATCTGGTGCCAGTACTTCGCCAACCTCGAGACGCCGCCCCAGGTGATCCAGGACGATGACACTGCCCGGGTCGAGGTGGTGCGTCGCCCCGTCGGCGTGGTGGCGGCGATCACGCCGTGGAACTTCCCGCTGCTGCTCACGTTCTGGAAGGTCGCCCCGGCGCTGCTGGCCGGGAACACGCTCGTCCTCAAGCCCTCGCCGTACACACCGCTCACCACCTTGAAGGTGTCCGAGCTGATCCGCGACGTGGTCCCGGCGGGCGTGGTCAACACGGTCAGCGGCGGCGACCAGCTCGGCGCGTGGATGACCGGCCACCCGGTACCGCGTAAGATCAGCTTCACCGGCTCGATCGAGACCGGCAAGCTGGTGGCCCAGTCGGCCGCGCCCGACCTCAAGCGGGTCACCCTGGAGCTGGGCGGCAACGACCCGGCCATCGTGCTCGACGACGCCGACCCGGCCCAGGTGAGCAAGGCGATCTTCGCCGGTGCCTTCACCAACAACGGCCAGGTCTGTTCGGCCATCAAGCGGGTCTACGTGCCCGAGTCGCTGTACGGTGCCGTCCTCGAGGGGCTGACCGAGCAGGCGTCCGCCATCAAGGTCGGCGACGGCACCCAGGCCGACTCCAAGCTCGGCCCGATCAACAACGCCCCCCAGTTCGAGCGGGTGAAGGAACTGGTCGCCGACGCGCTCGCCCACGGGGCCCGGGCCACGACCGGAGGAAAGGCCATGAACCGGCCCGGCTACTTCTTCGAGCCCACCATCCTCACCGACATCAGCGACGGCACCCGGATCGTCGACGAGGAGCAGTTCGGGCCCGCCCTGCCGGTGATCCCCTACCGTGACATCGACGACGTGGTGGAGCGGGCCAACAGCACCCACTTCGGCCTGTCGGGCTCGGTGTGGGGTGCCGACGGCGACCGGGCCGCCGCGGTGGCGGGCCGGCTCGAGTGCGGCACGGCATGGGTCAACACCCACCTGGCCCTCGGGCCCTCGCAGCCCTTCGGCGGTGTCAAATGGAGCGGCATCGGTTCCGAGAACGGCCCGTGGGGCCTGGCCGAGTTCACCGAGGTCCAGGCCGTCCACCGGTCCAAGGACCCGAGCGGGCTCAACGCCTCGACGGCGGGCCTCGTCTCGTAGACGGCACCGGACCGCTCCGGCTCAGCCGTCGGTTCCGGCGCCGGCCCCGTGGGCCGCGTGGGCGTCGAACAGCAGGGCCAGTGCGCCGGTGAGCCTCTCCGCGGTCGGCAGGTGGAGACCCTCGTCGGGCCCGTGGGCGTTCGACCCGGGGCCGAGCACGCCTGCGGCCAGGATCTGCGCGTCCGGAAAGCGGGCGGCCAGCCAGCCCATGAAGGGGATCGTCCCGCCCTCGCCGCACCGGGCCGACGGGCGGCCGAAGCAGGCCCGGCTGGCCCGGTCGAGCGCCTCGGCCAGCCACGGGGCCAGCGGGACCGCGGCCCAGCCGCCCGCCGCCGGCTCGGCGTTCCACTCGACCCTGGCGCCATACGGAGGGGCGGCCACGAGGGCGCGGGCCACGGCATCGGCGGCCACTTCGGGGTCGCAGGTCGGGGGGAGCCGGAGGACCAGCTTGAGCGTCGTGAACGGGAGGAGGACCGCCCCGGCGTCGCGCGTCGGGGGCAGCCCGTCGGCGCCCACCACGGCCAGCGATCCCCGCCACCAGGTGCGCATCGCCCGATCGGCGACGTCGGCTCCCTGGAGCTCCACACCCTCGACCACCGGGTACGGCGACCCGCCCTGACCGGCTTCGGCCAGGGCGGCGGCCAGCCCACGCGATGCGGCCTCGGCCCAGTCCGGCGGGTCGCACCGCAGTTCGGGCAACACCAGGTCGCCGGTCGACGCGTCCTCGATCCGGTCGAGCAGGTGCCGGGCGATGCGGAACGAGGAAGGGACGGCTCCGCCTGCCGACCCGCTGTGCACACCGTGCTCGAGCACCTCGACGGTGAGGGTGCCGACCAGCGCCCCGCGCAGCGACGTGGTGACCCACATCCTGTCGTAGGTCGGACTCCCCGAGTCGAGGGCGATGACCACGTCGGGCACGCCGATGCGTCCGGACAGGTGGGCGAGCACCGCAGGCAGGTGGGGGCTGCCGCTCTCCTCGGATCCTTCGGCGAGGATCAGCAGCCGCCCGTGGCGTCCGCCGGCGGCCCGCACCGACTCGACGGCCAGGAGGGCCGACGGGAGGGCATAGCCGTCGTCGGCCACCCCGCGTGCGTACAGCCAGTCGCCCTCCACCACCGGTGCCCACGGCCCGCGGCCCTGGCTCCAGCCGTCGAAAGGGGGCTGCTTGTCGTAGTGGCCGTAGACGAGCACCGTGCCCGTCGCCTCGGGATCGGTGGCCGGCACCTCCACCAGCACCGTCGGCGTGAGACCGGGAAGGCGCACCACCTCGACGGTGGCGCCGGGGACGTCGCGACGGTCGGCCCATGCGGCCACCAGGTCGGCGGCCTCGCCCATGTAGCCGGCGGCCTCCCACCCCGCGTCGTAGGCCGGCGACTGGTTGGGGATACGGGCGAACTGCTCCAGGAGCGGCAGGACGTCGGTACGCCAGCGGTCCCGGGCGTGGTCGACGGCATCCTGGGGACGGAATCCGGTGGGCATGAGGCGATCCTACGGAGGCGGCGGGCCGTGGACCCCCACCCGACCCGACGCGTCCGGACCCGGCCACTTGTTCGATAGTCTAACTATGTGACCCCCGAATCGACGGCCGTGGCCGCCGCGCCCGAGCCCACCGACCTCCCCGATCCGTCCGCCGACCCGCGGACCATCGGCCGCACCGCGGCATGGCTGGCCAAGCAGGTGGAGATCGGGCTCGGCACGGTCGACCTCTCCCTGCCCCAGTACCGGATCCTGGGCCTGCTCGACGAGCACTCCGCCGTCTCCTCCGTAGTGGCCGAACGGCTGGCCGTCCGCCCACCCACCGTCACCGCGGTGGTCGACGGTCTGGTGGCACGCGGCCTGGTCGAGCGCCACCCGGTTGCCGGCGACCGGCGGCGGATGGACCTGGTGGTGACCGACGAGGGACTGGCCGCGCTGGCGACGGCCGACGCCGCCATCGAGGGCCGTCTCCGCGAGGTGGCCGGTGCCATGGCCGATCCGGTGGCCACCGACGAGGCGTTCGCCGGGCTGGCGAGTTGGCGGCGGGCGTTCGTCGCCTACACCCGGGCCAAGTGGGGCCGATGAGGGCGCCGACCCTCCGCCCCCGTCCCGTGGGCCCCCCTGAAGTGGGGACCGAGTTCGTGCCTATCGCCGTGGAAGCCCGCAACGAGGCACCTCCGGCCGGCATCGACCCCGACAAGTCCCAGTCGTGGCTGCGCCGGGCCATGCCGATCATGAAGGCCCACAAGGGCATCTTCCTGACGTCGCTGATCCTGTCGTTCTTCGGTCTGGTCCTCCAGGTGCAGATCCCAAACCTGTTGAACAACGCCATCACCAACTCGATCCAGAAGCACACCGTCCCGCTGCACCACTACGTGTGGTGGATCGTCGGCCTCGGCGTGGTCGCCGGTGTATCCGGGTACGTCGCCCGACTCTTCCTCTTCGAGACGGCGTACGACATCGAGTACGACCTCCGGAACATCATCTACGAGCACCTGACGAAGATGTCCTTCGGCTTCTACGACCGGGTCCAGTCGGG
>JBEKCS010000051.1:0-25403 GCA_050014755.1 Acidimicrobiales bacterium | reverse complement strand
CGGCCAGTACCGCGACCACGAACAGCTGTTCACCCTCGCCCCCCTGGTGGCCACCGCCCTCCAGATCTCGGTCACCGAGGTCGACTTCGGCGGCTACTACGGCGGGGGCATCCCCCCGTGGTGGCCCACGACCAGCGGTGCCGCGGCGTTCGTCCACACCGTCGAGGCCTACTCGGGGTCGGGGGGACCGTCGGTGGTCGACGGCACGGGCCTCACACCGCTCCTCGGCGGGGGGTCCGGTGGAGGAACCGGCGGGGGGACCACGACGACCACCACCACCACGACCACCACCGACCCGTCGACGACGACCACGACCTACGTGCCGGCGACCACCACCGAACCGCCCACCACCACGCCGACGACCACCACCACGACGCTTCCACCCCAGAACACCGGCGACGGCTACCGGGAGGTGACCTCGGTCGCCCAGGTGTCCGCGTTCGGCACCGACCTGTCCTACGGCCCCGCGGGCGCCCTCGATCTCAACAAGCCGATCGTGGGCATGACCGCCACGCCGGACGGAAGGGGCTACTGGCTGGTCGCCGCGGACGGAGGGATCTTCAACTTCGGGGACGCCGGATTCTTCGGCTCGATCGGCGGCTTGGGACTCAACGCCCCGATCGTGGGCATGGCCGCCACCCCGGACGGCAGGGGCTACTGGCTGGTCGCCTCCGACGGTGGCATCTTCGCCTTCGGCGACGCAGGCTTCTTCGGCTCCACCGGAGCGATGACCCTCAACAAGCCGGTCGTCGGCATGGCCGCCACCCCGGACGGCAGGGGCTACTGGCTGGTCGCCTCCGACGGTGGCATCTTCGCCTTCGGCGACGCCAATTTCTACGGTTCGACGGGCGGCCTCACCCTCGACGCCCCGATCGTGGGCATGGCCGCCACCCCGGACGGCAGGGGCTACTGGCTGGTCGCCGCCGACGGCGACATCTTCTCCTTCGGCGACGCCGGCTTCTACGGCTCGGCTACCGCAGACACCAGAGAGCCGGTGGTCGGAATGGCCGCCGGGTGAGCCGGGCCACGGGAGGCTGTGCCGCCGGCGGGGGATGCGGTGGCACACCGCCTGTGTAGGGTGGTTCCATGGCTGACCAGGAGCAGTTCTCCGACCTCGCCATGGGGTACATGTCCGCCCTCTACTCGGCGGCGCTGCGCATGACCCGGAATCCGGCTGACGCGGAGGACCTCGTGCAGGAGACCTACCTGAAGGCCTACCGGGCCTTCGGCTCCTTCGAGGCGGGCACCAACCTCAAGGCGTGGCTCTACCGGATCCTGACGAACACGTACATCAACACGTACCGGGCCAAGAAACGCCGGCCGGAGATCGCCGATGTGGAGGACGTGGACGACCTGTACCTCTACCACCACCTGGCCGGGGACCCGTCGGCCGGACTCGGCCGCAGCGCCGAGGACGAGGCACTCGACCGGTTTACGGACACCGACGTCAAAGCCGCCATCGAGTCACTCCCGGACACGTTCCGCATCTCGGTCCTGCTGGCCGACGTCGAGGGGTTCTCGTACAAGGAGATCGCCGAGATCACCGACGTGCCGATCGGAACGGTCATGAGCAGGATCCACCGCGGAAGAAAAGCCCTGCAGAAGGCGTTGGTCGACGTGGGAAGAGCACGCGGCCTCGTCGGGGCCTCCGACGAGTCGAGGTAGGTGAATCTGTCGATGGGACCAGAAGGAGACGGCGTAACCGAGGGTCCACCGAGCGCGGACGACGATCAGCCTGCCGGCTTCGTGGGCTGCGACGAGACGATCGAGAAGCTCTACTTCTATCTGGACGGCGAGCTGACCGAGCAGCGCCGTATCGAGATCGCCAGGCACCTCGACCTATGTGGTCCGTGCGTGGGTGCCTATGGCTTCGAGGCAGAGCTGCGCAAGCTGGTGGCCAACCGGTGCCAGGAGCGGGTGCCCGAGGCCCTGATCGCCCGGGTGGCCGAGGCGCTGCGCCGGGAGGGCGCGTCGGCCGACTGATCGTACGGCGGGGCGTGCGGGCCCCCCGGTGGGCCCCGCCCTCCCTACACTGGTCGTCGTGACCACCATCGACACCGACCGGCTTCCCGTGGGCGACCGCCCGGACGGGTCGGGTGTCCCGGGACCGGGCGCGGTCGACTGGGACACCGCCGAGCGGGTCGCCTCGTGGGTGGGAAGCAGGACCAGGGTGCCCGCTCCCTTCCGCCCCGACCTCCTGCAGGCCGAGTTCGCCGAACTGACCTCGCAGGCCGAAGAGTTGGTGGCGGCCTCGACCGGACTGCGCTCGGCGGCAGGTCCCGCCCGGGCCCGGGTCACCGACCGGGCGGGGTGGGTCAGTGCCAACGTGGCCAGCTTCCAGCGGCTGCTGGGCCCCCACCTCGACCGCCTCGACCCGAGCCGACTGTCCGGGGCTAACCCGATGCTGGCCCGCCTTTCCGGCCCGCTTGCCTCGGTCGGCCGCACCGCCACCGGCGCCCAGATGGGCGTGGTCCTCGGCTGGCTCTCGACCCGGGTGCTCGGCCAGTACGACCTCCTGCTCACCGAGGAGTCCGCCGACGACCAGGACCTCGTCTACTTCGTCGGGCCGAACGTGGTGGCCTTGGAGCGTCAGCACGGTTTCGACCCGCGGGAGTTCCGACTGTGGCTGGCCCTCCACGAGGTGACCCACCGGTGCCAGTTCACGGCGATCCCGTGGATGCGCGACTACTTCGTCTCGCTGGTGGAGGAGGGGATCGGCTCGCTCGAGCCCGACCCGACCCGGCTGGCGGCCGCCGTCAAGCGGATGGCCGAAGCGATCCGGGCCGGTCGCAACCCGTTCGAGGACAACGGCGCACTCGGGTTGGTGGCCACCCCCGAGCAGCTCGAGGGACTCCACCGGATCCAGGCGCTGATGAGCCTGCTGGAGGGGCACGGCGACGTGACGATGGACCGTGCCGGCGCCGCCGACATCCCGAGCGCCGCCCACTTCTCCGCGGTCCTACGCCAGCGCCGCAAGCAGGCCCACGGTCTGTCCCGCATCCTCCAGCAGCTGATCGGCATCGAGGCCAAGCTCCGCCAGTACGAGGAGGGCGAGCAGTTCATCGCCGCCGTCGAGGAAGAAGGGGGGCCTGCACTCCTGGACAACGCCTGGCGGGGACCCGAGTGGCTGCCCTCCCTCGACGAGATCCGCGACCCCTCGGCGTGGATCTCGCGTGTGGGCCCTCCCGCAGTCGTCGTCCCCTGACCCGATGACCGAGTCGTCGGGCTCGATCCGGCAGTCGGCCGCCGGCCCACCCGACCTGAGCGGCGACCCGGTGGTCGGGGCCCTGCTCGGGCGGTGCACCTTCCCCCCGGTCGGCTCCCCACTGGTCTGCGGCGTCTCCGGGGGACCCGACTCGCTGGCTCTCCTGGTCCTCGCCGTGGCCGCCGGATGCACGGTGACGGCCGTGCACGTCGACCACGGGCTGCGGCCGGGGTCGGACACCGAGTCCTCCGTGGTGGCCGCGGCCGCCGCCCGGTTCGGCGCGGGGTTTCGATCGTGCCGGGTCGAGGTGGCCGACGGCCCCAACCTCGAGGCCAGGGCCCGATCCGCCCGGCACGGAGTGCTCGGCGACGGGGCGGCCACCGGGCACACGGCGGACGACCAGGCCGAGACGGTTCTGGTCAACCTGCTGCGGGGTGCCGGGGTCCACGGCCTGGCCGGTATGCGGGCCGGGAGGACCCATCCGCTGCTCGCCCTGCGTCGGAGCGAGACGGTCGCGCTGTGCGCCCATGTCGGACTGGAACCGATCCGCGACCCGTCCAACGACGACCCACGGTTCGTGCGCAACCGGGTCCGGGCCGAACTGCTGCCCCTGTGTTCCGACATCGCCGGGCGTGACGTCGTCCCCGTACTGGCCCGGCAGGCCGCGCTCCTGGCGGGCGACGCCGAGCTCCTCGACTCGGTGGGGAGTCTGCTCGACCCGACCGATGCCGCGGCGCTGGCCTCGGCGCCGGCGGCCCAGGCCAGACGGGCCGTACGCAGCTGGTTGGCCGGCGACGACCGCTACCCGCCCCCGGCCGAGGCCGTCGAGCGGGTGCTCGAGGTGGCGCGTTCGCAACGGCGCGCCACCGAAGTGCCCGGTGGGATCCGGGTGGCCCGTTCCGGGGGCCGCCTGCGCATGGGGCCCGTGGGAGGTGCAACCGGTCCTCCGGTACAGTCGTGACGTGACCACCCGAGGGAAGGACGGCCGGCCCGACGGTGCGCGCCTCGAGGACGGCGACGAGGTCGGACGGGTGATCGTGTCGGAGACGGACCTGCAGGCCCGTATCGCCGAGCTCGGTGCTGCGATCACGGCCGACTATGTCGGGCGCCCGCCCCTGCTCGTCGGCGTGCTGAAGGGGGCGTTCATGTTCATGAGCGACCTGTCACGGGCCATCGCGCTCCCCTCCGAGGTCGATTTCATGGCCGTGTCCTCCTACGGAAGCGCCACCCGGACGTCAGGGGTGGTCCGCATCGTCAAGGATCTCGACGTCGACCTGGTGGACCGCCACGTCCTGGTGGTCGAGGACATCGTCGACAGCGGCCTGACCCTCAGCTACCTCCAGCGGTATCTGCTCGCCCGCCAGCCGGCCAGTCTCGAGGTCTGTGCCCTCCTGGTGAAAGAGGGTCAGCAGCGGACCGCTCTCGACCTTCGGTACGTCGGCTTCACCATCCCCGCCGACTTCGTGATCGGCTACGGGCTCGACGTCGCCGAGCGCTACCGCAACCTTCCGGCCATCCACGTGTACGACGGACCGAAGTCGTAGCGCGGCACCGACGCCCGGATGCAGGACGACCGACGAGTGGAGAGGTGAGCGGACCATGACCGTGGACACGAAGCGCATCGAAGCGGCCGTGTTGGAGATCCTGGCCGCGGTGGGCGAGGACCCGACCCGCGACGGGCTGCTGATGACGCCGGGCCGGGTGGCCCGTATGTACGAGGAGCTCTTCGTCGGCCTCCATGAGAACCCTGCCGACCACCTCGAGGTGACCTTCGCCGCCGACCACGACGAGATGGTCATGGTTCGGGACATCCCCTTCGCCTCGCTCTGCGAGCACCACATGGTGCCGTTCATGGGCCGGACCCACGTCGCCTACATCCCCGGCTCCGACGGACGGATCACCGGCCTCTCCAAGCTGGCGCGGCTGGTGGACGGCTTCGCCAAGCGCCTGCAGGTCCAGGAGCGGATGACCTCGCAGATCGCCGACGCCATCGAGGAGGCCCTCGACCCGAAGGGTGTGCTGGTCGTGGTGGACGCCGAACACCTGTGCATGTCGATGCGGGGCGTCAAGAAGTCGGGGACCTCGACGATCACCTCGGCCGTGCGGGGCCTGTTCCGCACCGACACGGCGACCCGGTTCGAGGCCATGCAATTCGTCAGGGGTCGCTGAGCGTCCCGACGGCAGGACGTCCCCAGTGGGGGGCGGTGGGCCGTGCCACGCCTGATTCCGGGTCCCGGGCCGGTCGCGGCCCCGCCCATGCTGGTTTACGCTGGGTGCGATGCCGGAAGCAACCACAGAGGAACGCGCCCTGGTCATGGGCATCCTCAACGTCACCCCGGACTCCTTCTCCGACGGTGGCAACTGGTACCAACCGGAGCAGGCGATCATGAGAGGGCATGAGATGATCGCCGAAGGGGCCGATATCGTGGACGTGGGTGGGGAGTCCTCCCGTCCCGGAGCCGTCGACGTGCCCGCGGACGAGGAGCTCCGCCGCGTCCTCCCGGTGATCGAGGCCCTCAGCCCCTTCGTCAGGGTCTCCGTCGACACCGTCAAGGAGTCGGTCGCCGAAGCGGCGGTGGGGGTCGGCGCCACCCTGATCAACGACGTGTCCGCCTCGCTGTGGCCCGTGGCTGCCCACTACGGCGTGGGGTGGGTGGCGATGCACCGCAAGGGGACTCCGGCCACCATGCAGGTGGATCCCCGGTACGACGACGTGGTCGCCGAGGTGCGCGACATGCTCGCTTCCCGGGCCGCGGCGGCAGCCGGGGCCGGGGTGGAGGAGGTCTGGATCGACCCGGGCATCGGCTTCGGCAAGACGGTGGATCACAACCTCGAGCTCCTCGGCGCCCTGGACGTCCTGGTGGCGACCGGCCACCCGGTCCTGGTGGGCACCAGTCGCAAAGGGTTCCTGGGCGTGCTCGGCGCCGGTGCGGACGGTGTGGCGATCCCGGCGGCCGAGCGGTTGCCTGGGTCGCTGGCCACGGCCACGTGGGCGATGCAGCAGGGGGCGGGTATGGTCCGGGTCCACGACGTGGCCGCGACGGTGCAGGCCGCGTTGCTGGTCGGGCGGCCGCTCCACCGAGATCGGGCTGCATCATCGATGCTGGATACGGAGGTCGGATCGTGAAGGGCAAGTGGGCCGCAGGGATCCCCCCGCGCAATTTCACCTGGGTCATCAAGGATCGCCTGGCCATGAGCGAGCGCCCGGGTGGATTCGCGCCGAACCACCGCAAGGTGCGTCGCCAGGAGGAGATCATCTGGCTGCAGGTCCAGGGGTTCAGCCGGGTGGTGTCGCTCCTCCCGTCGTCGCACAATCTCCAGGCTTACGAGGAGAAGTCGCTGGCCAGTGTCCACTACCCGCTCGCGGGCTCCGGCGACGTGCGAGGGGTTCTGTCCGAGGTGTACCGCGACATCCACGGGCGACTGGTCCAGGGGGAACGGATCCTCGTGCACCAAGAGGAGCTCGGCGACCGGGTGGTCGGCGTCATCGCCGGCTACCTCCTGTGGTCCGAACGGCTGCCCACCGGGCCCCAGGCGATCACCGTGCTGGAACACCTGACCGGGCACCCGATGGGACCTTCCGGCCGAGAGATCGTGGCCTACGCAGGGCAGCTGGCGCCGGAGGCGGCTCCGACCGATACCGGCACCACCCGCCCGGCCTGATGGCCGGCGCTGTCGCCCCCGACGACCGGATCGAGATCCGTGGACTCCGGTGCCTGGGGACGCACGGGGTGCTGGTCGAGGAGCAGGAGCGGGCCCAGCCCTTCGAGGTCGACCTCGACCTGGCCGTCGATCTCCGACCGGCCGGGGTGTCGGACTCCCTTTCCGACACCGTCGACTACGGGGTGGTGGCCGGGGTCGTCGCCGCCACCGTGTCCGGCCCCCGTTCGTTCGCGCTGCTCGAGGCGCTGGCCTGGCACGTGGCCGACGCCGTCCTCGACGTCGACCACCGGATCGTGGCCGCCACGGTCACCGTCCGCAAGCTGAGGCCCCCGCTGGCCGTCGACATCGACACTGTCGGCGTACGGGTGGTCCGCCACCGGTGACGTCCCCGTCGGCCGAGGTCCCGACGGTCCGCGCGTTCCTCTCCCTGGGCTCGAACCTGGGCGACCGTGGCCTCCATCTGCGCCGGGCGGTCGACCAGCTCCGGGCCGGGAGCGATCCCGCGGTCACCGCTGTCTCGAGACTGTACGAGACCGAGCCGGTCGGGGGCCCCGACGACCAGGGGGACTACCTCAACCTGGTGGTCGAATTGGCCGTCTCCCCCGACGTCGATCCCTACCGGCTGCTCGAACAGTGCCACCGCCTGGAGGCCGCCGCGGGACGGGTGCGCACGGTGCGGTGGGGTCCCCGTACCCTCGACGTCGACATCGTGTGGATCGACGGGGTCCGGATCGACGATGCCGACCTGACCATCCCCCACCCCCGGTGGCGGGAGCGACTCTTCGTGCTGGCCCCCCTGGCCGAGCTGGCCCCCGATCTGGTGACGGCCGCCGATCTTGGAACCGCTGGCGGCGGGGTACGGGTCGTGGGTATGGTTTAGGCGAGCAGTTCCTGGATTTCCTGATGCGAACGGCACCCTGTTGGGGCTGGAACGTAGAAAGAGGTCTCGTGACCACAATCCGTGTACTCGGACCGGGCCGTGCAGGCCGGTCGTTGATGGCAGCCCTCGACGCTGCCGGGGGCTATCGAACACTGGGCGCCTGGGGGCGTGACCGTTCGCCGGTCGACGCCGCCCGCGGGGTCGACATCCTGGTCATCGCCACACCTGACGACGTGGTGGCCGACATCGCCGCCACCATCCGTCCGGTCGACTCGACGGCCGTGGTGCACCTGTCGGGCTCGCTCGGGCTGGACGTCCTGTCCGGCCATGCCCGTCGGGGCTCGCTCCATCCCCTGGTCCCCCTACCCACGCCGGCCATCGGTGCCGAGCGGCTGCGCTCGGGCATCACCTTCGCCGTCGCCGGGGACCCGGTGACACGCACGATGGCCGAGGCACTCGGAGGCAGCGTGGTCGAGGTCCACGACCGTGACCGTGCCGCGTACCACGCAGCTGCCGTCATCGCGGCCAACCACCTGGTGGCACTGATGGGGCAGGTGGAGCGGGTCGCCGCCACCGCCGGACTCCCGCTCGACGCCTTCGCCGGTCTGATGCGTGCCGCCACCGAGGACGCCTTGTCCATCGGCCCCCGCCGGGCCCTCACCGGGCCGGCCGCACGGGGCGACTGGGAGACGGTCGAACGGCACCGCACCGCCATCGCCTCCATGCCGGCCCATCGCACCGAGCTCGCCGGCTACGACGCCATGGTCGCGCTGGCCCGGAGACTCTCCCTGGACACGGCCGAGGACCTCGATCCGGCCGCTGACGGCCACGCGCCGGCGCCCGCCGCGGTGACAGGCGTGACCGGGGCCGAGCAGGTGGCGTGACCACCGCCATCGCCACCGCGACGACGACCACCGCCACCGATGTGGTGGTCGTGGAGACGCTGGCCGACTATTCGGCGATCCTGGACTCCGCCCGCCACGGCGGGCTGACGGTCGGCGTCGTGCTCACCATGGGGGCTCTGCACGAGGGGCACGCCTCGTTGATCCGCAGGGCCGCCGCCGAGTGCGACGTGGTGGCCGTGTCGGTCTTCGTGAACCCGACCCAGTTCGCCGAGGCCGGCGATCTTGTCAACTACCCGCGCACGCTCGACACGGACCTCGAGGTGGCGGGGGCGGCCGGCGCCTCGGTGGTCTTCGCCCCGTCGGTCCCCGAGATGTACCCGGGATGGCCCACCGCTCCGGCCACGACGGTGACGGTCCGTGGGCTCGGTGACCGGTGGGAAGGGAAGTCCCGTCCCGGGCACTTCGACGGGGTGGCGACCGTGGTGGTCAAGCTCCTGTCCGCCTCGGGACGGTGCCGGACCTACTTCGGGGAGAAGGACTTCCAGCAGCTGGCCATCGTCCGCCGGGTGGCCCGGGACCTGTCGCTGCCGGTCGAGGTGATCGGCTGCGCCACGGTGCGCGAGCCGGACGGCCTGGCCATGTCGAGCCGGAACGTGCGGCTCGGGGTCGAAGAGCGGCGTGCCGCGGCGTGCCTGTCCCGGGCGCTCACCGTCGGCGCGGACGCAGTGGCCGCCGGCAGTGACCGGGCCGGTGTCGAGGCGGCCATGGTCGACGTGGTGCGGGACCAACCCCTGGTCGAGCTCGACTACGCGGTCCTCGTCGATGCCGACGACCTCGAACCGGCGTTCGACACCTCCCCCGACCGACCGCTCCGGCTGCTCATCGCGGCCGCGGTCGGACCGGTCCGCCTCATCGACAACCACGACCCGCGCCGGATGCTGTGAGCGGGCCCGAGCAGGGTCCGGAGCCCCTCGACGTCCTGGTGCTGGGCAGCGGGGTTGCCGGGTTGTCTGCGGCCGTCCGCCTGGCTGCGCCGATGACCCCGAAGGGCGGTCGTGCCGAGGACGGCCCGGGCCTGCGTGTCGGGGTGCTCACCAAGGCCGAGCTGTCCCAGTCGGCCACCCGCTGGGCCCAGGGCGGGGTGGCTGCCGTACTCGGGGGCGACGAGGACTCGACCGACCTCCATCTGGCGGACACCCTGGCCGCGGGGGCGGGTCTGTGTGACGTGGACGCCGTACGGGTCCTGGTCGACGAGGGACCGACCCGGGTCCACGAGCTCATTGCCATGGGGGCGGTCTTCGACCGCCAGCCGGGCGGGGGACTGGCGCTGGCCCGCGAAGGCGGTCACTCGACGGCCCGGGTGGTCCACGCCGGCGGGGCGGCGACCGGGGCCGAGGTGGAGCGGGCGCTGGTGGACGCTACGAGGTCCTCGGCCGCGGCCGTGATGGAGGAGTGGTTCGCCCTCGATCTGCTGGTGGAGGGCGGTCGGTGTCGGGGTGTCGTGGCCCTCAGCTCCGACAGGCGCCTGGTCGAGGTGCGGGCCGTCCACACCGTGCTCGCCACCGGAGGTGCCGGGCAGCTCTTCGCGGTCACCACCAACCCGGCCGAGGCGACGGGCGACGGGCTGGCCATGGCATTGCGGGCCGGGGTCCCGGTCGGCGACGTCGAGTTCATGCAGTTCCACCCGACCGCGCTCCACCATCCGGCCATGCCCCGTCCCCTGCTGTCCGAGGCGTTGCGCGGCCACGGCGCCCTGTTGCGCGACGCAAACGGCAACCGGTTCGTCGACGAGCTGGCACCGCGGGACGTGGTCAGTCGGGCCATGGCCGAGCGGATGCGCCTCCAGGGTGTCGACAGTCTGTGGCTGGACGCGACCGCCCTCGACTCGTTCGACTCCCGGTTCCCGACGATCAGCGCCTCGTTGGCGGCGATCGGTCTCGACCCGGCGATCGACTGGCTCCCCATCGCCCCTGCGGCCCACTACCTGTCCGGGGGCGTGCTCACCGACCTGTGGGGGGCGACCGGGCTGCCCGGACTGTGGGCGGCCGGCGAAGCGGCCTGTGCTGGGGTGCACGGGGCCAACCGGCTCGCCTCCAATTCGCTGCTGGAGGGAATGGTCTTCGGCGCACGCCTGGCCGAGGCGATCCTGGACGGGGTGGAGGGACCCACCGCGACCGGGGTGATGGCGCCGATCCTCGAGGGACGGACGGAGCCGTTGGACGGAGCAGCGACCGCCCGGTGGACCTCTGCAGCAGTTGCCGCGACCGACGACTCGGTGGCGACCTGGCCCGACGTGGCGAAGACGCGGGACCGGCTGCAGCGGGCCATGACCGACGGTGCCGGGGTGGTCCGAAGTGCCGAATCGCTGGCGCGTGCAGGGCGGGTGGTGGCAGAGGTCGCGGACGCCATGGGAACGGTCGGACCCCGGGACCGGGCCCACGGCGAGCTGGCCAACCTGGTCACGGCGGCCCACAGCGTGCTCGAGTCGGCCACGCTGCGCCAGGAGACCCGGGGGGCGCACGCACGAAGCGACTACCCCGAGTCCTCGGATGCCTGGCGATGCCGCATCGTCCACGGCGACGTCGGGCCCGACGGCGGGACCGCCATCGTCCGGTCGCCGGCGGAGACGACCGGTCGGGCTCCGGTCGGCACGTTGCCGTGAACGCGCCCGATCCTGCTTGGGAACCGGTACTCGATCCGCCGCGGGCCGCGGTGGTCGAGGCGGTGACGCGAGCGATCGCAGAGGACGTCCTTCCCCTCGGGGACCTGACCGCCGGACTGGTCCCCGCCTCGCGCCGGGCCACCGTCGACGTGGTCAGCCGGGGGGTCGGCGTGGTGGCCGGACGGTCCTGCGCGGTGGAAGCGTTCAACCAGATCGACCCCGGCCTGACCGTCGTGTGGCACCTCCCCGACGGCTCGGCCGTCGTCCCCGGCCGGGCGGTGGCCACGGTGGAGGGCCAACTGCGTTCGCTGTTGACGGCCGAGCGGACCGCTCTCAATTTTCTCGGCCACATGTCGGGGGTGGCCACGCTGACCCGGGCCTATGTGGACGCCGTCCATGCGGCCAACCCGGCGACCCGGGTCCTCGATACCCGCAAGACGACGCCGGGGCTCCGGGCCCTGGAGAAGGCCGCCGTGCGCGCCGGGGGCGGATGCAATCACCGCGGCAGCCTGTCGGAAGCGATCCTGGTCAAGGACAACCATCTGGACGGGGTCACCATCGCCGAGGCGGTGGAGCGGGCGCGCCGCCAGTGGCCAGGCCGCATGGTCGAAGTGGAGTGTGACCGAACCGACCAGGTGCGCGAGGCGGTCGAGGCCCGGGCCACCGTGGTGATGCTCGACAACATGACCCCCGACCAGGTGGCCGAGTGCGTGGCCCTGGTGCGGGCCGCCGGCTCGGAAACCCTGATCGAGGTGTCGGGCGGGGTGACGCTCGAGTCCGCCCCCCGGATGGCCGCGGCCGGAGCCGACATCCTGTCGGTCGGTGCCCTGACCCACTCCGCCCCCGTGCTCGACCTGGGGCTCGATCTGAGGGCGTGAGCCCGGGCCCGCCGACCGACGTCCGCTGAAACCGCCAGGACCGCTGTAACCGCCAGGAGAGGAACGCAATGCTGCTTGCCATCGATGTGGGGAACACCGATACCGTCGTCGGCCTGTTCACCGACGATCCGGGGGCCCCGATCGACGAGTCGGTCCCCCGCGACGGCACCGAGCCGGCGGGCCTGGCCCACCACTGGCGCCTGTCGACGGTCGACGTGCGCACGGCCGACGAGCACGCGCTCCTCCTGACCCAGCTGCTCGATCTGAACGGGCTCGACATCGACGACACCGTGACCGGGATCGCCGTGACCTCGTCGGTCCCCCTGGTGACCGCCAACCTCCGCCAGATGGCGACCCGGTGGTTCGATGTCCCGGCCGTGGTCCTCGAGCCGGGGGTCAAGAGCGGGATGCCCATCCTCTACGACAATCCGAAGGAGGTGGGCGCCGACCGGATCGCCAACGCCGTGGGCGCGTACGACCTCTTCGGTGGGCCGTGTGTCGTGGTCGACCTCGGGACGGCGACCACGTTCGACGCCATCTCGGGCGCCGGTGAGTACCTGGGCGGGGCGATCACCCCGGGAGTGGCCATCAGCCTCGACGCACTGTTCGCCCACGCCGCGGCGCTACGTCGGGTGGAGCTGGTCGAGCCACGGAGCGTCATCGGCAAGTCGACCGTCGAGTCCATCCAGTCCGGTGCGCTCTACGGGTTCGCCGGCCAGGTCGACGGATTGTGTCGGCGCTTCGTCGCGGTGCTCGGCGAGAGCACCGTCGTGGCGACGGGCGGACTGTCGGAGCTCATCTCCCCGTACTCGGAGGAGATCGAGTACGTGGAGCCGTGGCTGACCCTGCACGGTCTGCGGATCATCTTCGAACGCAACGTGGGCAAGGCGTAGGGCGAAGCCGGCCTCCGCCGGGCCGGGCCCGGCACCTACCCGAAGTGGACCCGGCTCACGGTGGACATCGAGCACCAGTAGACACTGCCGTCGTGCCCGAGTGCCGGAAACACCGTCGACTGCAGTGGACCGGCGGTGTCGGCCCGGGCCAGTTCCTCGCCCGTCGCGATGTCGACGGCGACCACCTGTTCGAGGAACCGCCCACGATCGTGGTCACCGGTGACCACGACCCCCGGCCCGGGCAGGAGGATCAGGTGGGACGCGTGGTTCTGGCGCCGTTCCCACCGGCGGCGGAGGGTGCCGTCGGCGGAAATGTCGAAGGCGGCCATCACCCCGTTACCGCTGTCGTAGCCCACGGCGATGGCCCGGTCCGGGTCGATCAGCGGTGGGTTGGCGACGAGGCCGCCGGGGAGCCCGCAGACCTCGGTCAGGGTGACCGCGCCCGAGGCCAGGTCGACCCGGACCAGATGGAGGGGGGCGCTCGAGATCCCCTTGCCCTCGAAGGAACCGTCGAAGCCGGTGGTGCCGTCGCCGTCGTCGAGGAACCAGGCGGCGCCGAGGGCCAGCGCGCAGTCCCACCCGTAGGTCTGTCCCTCGATGGTCCGGTAGACGGCCCGGAACCCCGGGTCGGGAACCAGCCTGCCGTCCAGCCAGGACGCGCGCAGGAGACTGGTGTCCCCGACGACGTACACCTCGTCACCGAATGCCGAGATCCGGGCGATCGACGGCTCGGCCACTACGCAGGTGTCGAGGATGGCCAGCGTGTCCGGGTCGAGGGCGACGAGCTCGCACGGCTGGCGTCGGTCGGGCGGGACCGGCACCATCGGGCGGGAGCCGGCGAAGTCCTTGGTCACCAGGGTGCCGTCGGGGAGGACGATGAAACCGTTGTACGGGCGACGGCGGGGGAGCTGGGTGGTGGCCAGGACCTCGAGGTCGGGTCCGAGCCGGTGGGCATGGTCGCCGAAGACGACGTAGAGGGAGCCGTTGGCGTGGGCGGCGATGCTGCCCGGCCACATGGGGCCGCCGGCCAAGGGCTCCGAGTGGGCCAGAGGCTCGAGTCCGCAGGGGTCGATCCGCTCCACGAACGCCACGGCGTCCTCGCCCGTCGTGTGCCGCAGTAGGTAGACCTCTCCCGGGTCCCGGGTGACGGCCATGGTGATCACGGGGTCGGTCCGCGACGTCACGGTCATCGGGGTGCCGGCAACGACGACGGGTGTGTCGGCCCGGGCTCCGGGCGACTGCAGGCGCCGGGGACCGCCGTCCTCGGCCGGCCAGGGTCCCGGCCGATAGGGGGAGAGGCCGGGGTCCGGGGTCACACCGGCGCTTCGAGGGTCAGCCGCTCCGAGCGCACCTCGGGCTGGGAGTCCCACAGATCGGCGACCAGGTCGTCCCGGAGCGGACGCATCGCCGGGTCGTCCCAGCGGTTGACCTGCTGGAGCGGGTCGTCGACCAGGTCGTAGAGCTCCCCCTCGGTCCCGTCGTGGCTGGTTCCCGGGAGGTAGGCGGTGACCACCCACCGGTCCCGCATGAGGGTGCGCAGGTGCACGTCGGTGCCGAACAGCTCGCTGTCCCACTCGGTCAGCACCTTGTCGAAGCCGCGGGCGACGGCGTCACCGTCGTCGACCGGGAGGGGCTTGCCCTGCATCCATCCGGGGGGTTCGATGCCGGCGATGGCGCAGAACGTCGGGGCCAGGTCGACGAGGCCGACGGGGCGGGTCACCACCGCCGGCGCGGCCGTGCCCTCGGTGAGCGAGGACGGGGCGGGTCGCCACACCAGGGGAAGCCGCATGAGTGCGTCGACATGGTAGGGACCCTTGAAGAGCAGGCCGAAGTCGCCCTGCAGCTCGCCGTGGTCGGTGGTGTAGACCACGTCCACGTCATCGCCCCACCCACGCTCGGCCACCCGGGCGAGCACGCGCCCGAGCGCCTCGTCGATGAGCTCGACCTCCACCGCGTTGCGGGCGTTGACCTCCCGGACCTGGTCGGGGGTGAGTGTGGCCGGGACCCAGTCGGCCGGGGCCTCGTAGTTGGAGACCAGGGTGCCGTCGTACCAGGACCGCCAGTGACGGGGTTTGGCGTCGATGATCGCCTCGCGGGTCGCGCGGTCCTCGGGATAGCCGGCGGGTACTGGAACCTCGTGCCAGTCGATCCGGCCCACTTCGGATTCCGGTGGGTCCCAGGGGTGGTGGGGATCCGGGAAGCTCATCCAGCAGAACCAGTCCTCGTCGGTACCGATCGAGTCGAGCCAGGCGATCGCCCGATCGGCCACCCAGTCGGTGTGGTAGATCCCCCGGTCGATGGGGTTGACCTTTACCTGCGGGGCACCCGTGTCCCCGCCGGCCTCGGCGCTGACCTGCAGCGAGTCGTCGATGGCCCGGCAGTACATGGCGAGTGCCTCGGGGTGGTTCCTGATCAGCCACTGGGTGTAGTGGAGCGGGCCCATCGCACCGTGCGAGGCCGTCTCGAAGTGCTCGAAGCCTCGGCGCGAACCGCCGTGGGGCGTGGTCCCATCGGTCGACAGGGCGTTCTCCTCGAACCGGAGGAACGGGTCGAAGTACGGCTCGAAGTGGGCCTTGCCGACCAGTGCGGTCCGGTAGCCCGACTGGCGCAGCACCTCGACCACCGAGGGCGCGTCCGCTGGCAGGGGAACGCCGTTCATCCACACCCCGTGGGTGCTCGGGTGCTGTCCGGTCAGCATGGTGGAGCGCGACGGCATGCACACCACCGACTGGGGGTGGGCCCGGTCGTAGCGGACGCCCTCGGCCGCCAGACCGTCGACAACCGGCGTGCGCGACAGGGTGCCCCCGTTGCACGCCAGGGTGTCGTAGCGCTGCTGGTCGGTGGTCACGAACAGGATCTTGCGGCCCATGAGCGGGCTCCTTTCAGATGCCACCGGAGGGGCACGGGGTGCGGACCGTGCCAGTGGGCGACCCCGAAGGACCGGCCGGTCACGGGAGGCGTTCCACGCCGAGGAGCCCGGGCAGCTGGTTCAGCGCGGCCCGGGCGGCCCCGCTGATCACCAGGGCCAGCACGGCGGGCTCGGCGTCGACGCTGTAGACGGTCAGGCACGTCCCGTCGTGGAGGTCGTGTACGTCGATGGTGCTGAGGTGCTCGACGAACAGGGGCGAGGTGATCCGGTACTGGAAACGCCTCAGGTTGTGGTCGATGGTGAGCATCCGCTCCGGCATGGGGATACCCGAGCGGGTCTGGATGGTGCGGGAGTCGCCGTCGACGGTGCAGGACTCGATGCCCCCCCACCACTCGGCCAGCCGCTGGGGTGCGCCGACCAGGTCCCAGACGACGTCGGGGGTGCACGACAGCCGGATGGCGTGCCGCATGCTGCCGCGGCGGGCGGTCATCGGGGTTCCGGTGAGGCGAGCAGAGCGGAGAGGGACTGGGAGACGACGGCTTTCGCCTCGGCGACGGTCAGGCACTGATCGCCGGTGAGGAGCTGGTACGACTCGAATGCGGTGAGCACGTCGACGGCGGCCAGGGCCCGCTCGGCCCGCTCCGTGCCCATGGACTCGAACTCCACGCCGAACAGCCAGCGGATCTGCTCCCGCAGGAACTGACGGGTCTCGGTCAGGTTGGCCGCCAGCCGGGGCTGGAACGGTGCGCGCAGGCGGGACACGTGGGCCGCCTGTCCGACGGCATCGAAGAGCCGGAAGCGCTGGTCCACCAGTGCCTCCACCCGCTGCTCGAACGGCGCGTCGCGCTCGGTGCCGAGGCCGACGAGCGGCATGGCCCGGGCCAGCTGGCGGGTGATCGCCTCGCCGGCGAGGTCGTCGGTGTCCTCGAAGTAACGGAACAGCGACCTCGGGGAGATCCCCGCCCGTTCGGCGATCTCGTCGGTTCCGGGGCGCAGGTTCCCTTCGCTGTAGAGGTCGAGCAGCGCGTCGACCACGGCTTCCCGGTTGACGGCCCGGCGCAGCCTGCGTCCGTCCGTCTCCACGACTTCGGGTTGCACTGCGGCCTCTCTTCCCTCGCCCCCGGACGGCCGGCCGGCGGTGGTGACCACCGGCTCCGGCAACCGGCCGTCACGCTGGACGATGACGCCGGAGGCCCGGTACCGGGAGGTCAGGATAACAGTTGACAGTAATTGTGACAAGTGTTTACATGACCGGGCGGACCCAGTCGTCGGGACGCCGGGAGGGGGTCGTCGTGCCAGGGTTGCCGGATTCAGGCGAGGCTCGACCGGACGCGATGGGCAACCTGCTCCTCGACTCGCTCCGCCGGCGGATGCACGCCCTCTTCTCGCTCTACGACGACGCGGTCGCGACCATGGACCTCGACCAGGTCAACCACTTCGAGCGCGACGGCGTGCTGCCCATCGCCTTCAGCCTGTTCCACATCGTCAACATGGTCGACGCGTCGTTCCTGTTGATGACCGGGACCCCGCCGATCTGGGACGCTGACTGGGAGGATCGGGTCCGTCCGGCCATCGCCGACCACGGAAAGCACCGCACCGTCGAGGAGATGGTCCACCAGCGGATCGGCGACTACGGGCAGTTCCAGGAGTACATGCGTGCGGTCTTCGACCGCATCGAGGTGTGGCTGGAGCAACTCGACCCGGCCGAACTCACCCGGCTCGTCATTCCCCGGCCCTTCCCCGAGCAGATCGCCAGCACCTACAGCGCACGGGTGGCGGGGGTCGACGGCATCACGTTGCTCGACGCCGCCGAGTGCTGGATCTACCAGCACGGCCTGCGCCACATGGGGGAGATCGAGTTGGCACGGGGTCTCGTCGGCCTGGGGGGCATGACCTCGTAGCGCTCCTGGATCGAGGTGCGTTCCCGGTCGGGCTGGCGCAGGCCGCCCCGTCCTCATGGACTCCTAACACCTGGATCACGGATCCCACACCCCGGTGGCCGACGGTGGGTACCTCGCCGGAACCACCGGTGTGTGTGAGGAGGTGGCAGGACCATGGGACACACGAAGCGCACCTTGGTGCAATTCATCATCGCGATAGGGGCCGTCGGTGCACTTGCGCTCGCGACCTCAGGGGTCGCCGCCGCGGCCGCGCCCGCCACCAGCGGATCGATGGGCTCGCCCGGCACATCGCTCGCGCAGGGAGCGCCGGCATCGTCGGTGGCGGGCGGGTCGGGTCGGCCCCGCTGCGTCCGTGCCGAACGCGTCCTCGTCCGTATCCAGAGGATCGAGGCCCGGATCGACGCCGGGCTCCCCCGCCTGACCAAGGCGGAGGCCGGGGCCAAAGCGGCGGGAAACACCGCCAGGGCCGATCGGATCCAGAGAGCCATCACCGAATTGGAGAGCCCGGCACTGACGACCAGGCTGGACCGACTGTCCGCCAGGATCATCGAACGGTGCGGCCCGCCGGCCCGGGGGTCCTCCACGTGACGACGGACGGCACGGGCGCCGCGGACCCGCCAGGTCGCGGTGTCGGACACGTCGAGTCCCGGTGAGTTCCGTCACCTGGTGGCGGGGATCCATGCACCGACCGTGCCGGTGACCGGCTGGCAGTCGGGCCCTGGGCCGCGTGGGAAACCGCAGAATCGCGGGCTTCAAGTCTTGGGGAATTCAGCCGATGGATGTGGGCAGCAGGCGTCACCGCCTGCAGAGGGGCTCGAGGAAACATCCAAAGGAGCAGTTCGCACATGTTGAACGTACAGAAGCTTGCGGCCACGTCCGCGATGGCGCTGATCGCCGCCGGCTCGCTGGCGGCAGTCGCGCCCGGAACGGCCGGAGCGACCGCGACGAGCACCACCAAGGTCGGCCCGATCGTCGCGACCACGGTCCCCGCCGCCACCTCTGGAGTGAAGAGCTTGGACGCAATCGAGCGCGGGTTGGTCTGCGCGCACCACGAGGCGATCCTGCAGGTCATGGTCGAACACAACCAGGCGTACTCGGCCGTAACGACCCACGACAGCGCATTGGCAAAGGCCGCCCGGGCCGATGGCAATCTCAAGGAAGCGCATTACCTGAGGCACGAGGTCGACGTCCGCAACAAGATCTTGAAGAAGAGGCTGCTGCGCCAGGCCACACGTCGGGCACACCTGAAGGCGGTCGACGAGGCCGACGGGATCACCTGCTGACGGCAGCGGACGGGGAGCCGGATCGCCAGCTCCCTGCCCGCTCCCGCCCAGATCGGTCGGGGGCGGGCCACCGTCGGATCACTCGAGCGGCAGCCCGTCGACCAGGGTGTGGGCCAGTCGGGCCAGTGCCTCGGCCAGCTGGGGCGACGGTCCGGCCAGCGCGGCGGCCGCCGCCTGGTCGGCGTAGTCCCGCGCCACCCGCACCGACTGGGCGATGGCGCCGGAGTCGGCCACGATCGCCCTCGCCTTCTCCTGTTCGGGTAGGCCGAGGGGCTGGCCGAGCAGGTCCCGCAGTTCCGGGCCGTGGACCGGGTCGGACAGGGTCAGCAGCACGGGAAGGGTGTAGATGCCCTCGGCCAGATCCTGCCCGGCCGGCTTGCCCAGCTCGGCTTCGGTGCCCACGACGTCCAGGATGTCGTCGCGTACCTGGAAGATCATGCCGAAACAGCGGCCGAAGTCGGTGAACGTCTCGACCTCGGAGCGGGTGAGGCCCCCGGTCAGCGCTCCGATCCGGCACGACGTCGCCATGAGCGAAGCCGTCTTGCCGGCAATGGCATTCGCGTAATCGTCCCTCGACCGGTCCACGCGGAAGGCCGCCCGCACCTCGGCCACCTGTCCCTGGCAGAGTTCGCCCAGCGTGGCGGCGAGCAGCGCGGCGATCTCCACCCCGAGACCGGCGGCGATCTCGGCCGAGCGGGCCAGGAGGAAGTCCCCCGCCACGATGGCCACCAGGTTTCCGAACCGGGAGTTGACGCTCTCGACGTTGCGCCGCATCGTCGCCTCGTCCATGACGTCGTCGTGGTAGAGAGAGGCAAGGTGGACCAGCTCGACGGCCACCGCTCCGAGGAGGTCCTCGCGGGAGGCGTCACGGGAGCCCGCGGTGGCCGTAGCCAGAGCCAGCACCGGGCGCAGCCGTTTGCCGCCGGCCGCCAGCAGGTGGGTCGTGACCTCGTCGAGGAACGCGTCCCCGGTCACAACGGACTCCACGAGCATCGGCTCGAGGCGGGTCAGCTGGTCTTCGAGTGCGGGGAGCCCCAGGAGGTCGACGACATTCACTGGCTACAGACGATAGGTCAGACTGCCGATGGGTGGTACATGAGGTCAGACCGCCGGGAGGTGGTGCAAGGTCTCGAGCTTCCGGGGCTGCGGGTGCGGGTCTACCTGGCACCTGTAGACTCGGGTTTCAGTTACTGACCGCGGATGGAGGCGGTGGAGTGTTCGAACGATTCACAGACCGAGCTCGACGAGTCCTGGTATTGGCCCAGGAGGAGGCGCGCCTGCTGAACCACAGTTTCATCGGCACGGAGCACATCCTGCTGGGCCTCATCCACGAGGGTGAGGGGGTCGCGGCCAAGGCGCTGGAGTCCCTCGGCGTGTCCCTCGAGGCCGTGCGGGAGAAGGTGGAGGAGACGATCGGACTGGCGGGAACCGCCCCGACCGGCTCGCCGCCGTTCACCCCACGGGCCAAGAAGGTCCTCGAGCTGTCGCTCCGCGAGGCACTGCAGCTGGGCCACAGCTACATCGGCACCGAACACATGCTGCTCGGGCTGGTGCGCGAGGGCGAGGGTGTGGCCGCGCAGGTCCTCCAGAGCCTCGGCGCCGATCTGCCCCGGGTCCGCCAGCAGGTCATCCAACTGCTGTCGGGCTATCAGGGCAAGGAGGCCGTGGGTAGCGGCCAGGCCGGCGGTCAGCAGACCGACGCCCCGACCGGCTCTGCCGTGCTCGACCAGTTCGGACGGAACCTGACCGCTCTGGCCCGCGACCACAAGCTCGACCCGGTGATCGGGCGCGAAAAAGAGATCGAGCGGGTCATGCAGGTGCTGTCGCGACGCACCAAGAACAATCCCGTCCTGATCGGCGAGCCGGGGGTGGGCAAGACGGCGATCGTCGAGGGCCTGGCCCAGCGCATCGTGGCCGACGAGGTCCCCGAGACGCTGACCGGTAAGCAGCTGTACACCCTGGATCTCGGTGCGCTGGTGGCCGGAAGCCGCTACCGGGGCGACTTCGAGGAACGCCTGAAGAAGGTCCTGAAGGAGATCCGTACCCGCGGTGACATCGTGCTCTTCATCGATGAGCTGCACACACTGGTGGGTGCCGGCGCGGCCGAGGGGGCCATCGACGCCGCGTCGATCCTCAAGCCGATGCTGGCCCGTGGCGAGCTCCAGACGATCGGCGCCACCACCATCGACGAGTACCGCAAGCACCTGGAGAAGGACGCCGCGCTCGAGCGCCGGTTCCAGCCGATCAAGGTGGAGCAGCCCAATGTCGCGCTCACCATCGAGATCCTGAAGGGTCTGCGGGACCGGTACGAGTCGCACCACGCGGTGACCATCACCGATCAGGCCCTGGTGGCCGCGGCCAACCTGGCCGACCGGTACCTGGCCGACCGCTACCTGCCGGACAAGGCGATCGACCTCATCGACGAGGCCGGCAGCCGCCTGCGCATCCGTCGGATGACGACACCGCCGGCCTACAAGAAGCTCGAGGAGGAGATCACCCGTCTCCGGTCCGACAAGGAAGCCGCCATCGAGAAGCAGGCCTTCGACCAGGCCAAGAAGCTGGCCGAGCAGGAGAAGGACCGTCTCGATGCCAAGGAGGCCATGGAGGCCGAGTGGCGCGCCGAGGGCGTCGACCTGTTCGACGTCGTCGACGAGGAGGTCATCGCCGAGGTCCTGGCCAACTGGACCGGCATCCCGGTCTACCGCCTCACCGAGGAGGAGACGGCCAAGCTGCTCCGGATGGAGGACGAGCTCCACAAGCGGGTGATCGGCCAGGAGCCGGCCATCGCCGCCCTCGCACGCTCGATCCGTCGCACCCGTGCCGGACTCAAGGACCCGAAGCGCCCGAGCGGCTCGTTCATCTTCCTCGGCCCGACGGGCGTGGGGAAGACCGAGCTGGCGAAGACGCTGGCCGAGTTCCTGTTCGACGACGAGGACGCCCTCATCCAGCTCGACATGTCCGAGTACATGGAGAAGCACACGGTGAGTCGCCTGGTCGGCTCCCCCCCCGGGTACGTGGGATACGAGGAGGGCGGCCAGCTCACCGAGGCCGTGCGGCGCAAGCCGTTCTCGGTGGTGCTGTTCGACGAGGTCGAGAAGGCCCACGCCGACGTGTTCAACACCCTGTTGCAGATCCTGGAGGACGGTCGCCTGACCGATGCCCAGGGGCGCTCGGTCGACTTCAAGAACACCGTCTTGATCATGACGTCCAACCTCGGTACCGCCGACCTGCGCAAGTCATCGGTGGGCTTCGCCAAGTCGTCGGAGGCCGTGACCTACGAGCGGATGAAGACCAAGGTCAACGAGGCGCTCAAGGCGCACTTCCGACCCGAGTTCCTCAACCGCATCGACGAGGTCGTGGTGTTCCACGAGCTGTCGAAGGTCGAGGTCATCGAGATCGTCGACCTGATGATCCAACGTGTCTCCAACCAGCTCGAGCTGCAGGGCCTCAGTCTGGCGCTGACCCCCGAGGCCAAGACGCTGCTGGCCGACAAGGGATACGACCCGCAACTGGGCGCACGTCCCCTGCGTCGGGCCATTCAGCAGATGATCGAGGACCCGCTGTCCGAGCGGATCCTGTGGAAGGAATTCCGCGTCGGTCAGACCATCATCGTCGATGTGGAGACCGTCACCCCGGAGGCGGCAGCGGCCTTCGACGTGAAGGGTGCCCCGCCGCTGGTCGCCGGTGAGCAACAGCTCACCTTCACGGCCATCGAGGGGCTGGAGCCCCCGCCGGTCGAGCTGGCCGGAGCGGACTCCTCGGCCGACTGAACACCGGGCGCGGGGTGGGACGCCGCCGCCACCCCCTCGGATGACCGGACGCCCTGCCGACGGGGCAGGGCGTCACGGTTCCCCGATGCCACACGGGTTGCCGTGTTCGGTCGGGCCGGATAGTGGCCCGACCGGGCTCCATTAGGGACTTTGGACCCTGCTTCCGGACGGGCGCCGGGGTCTCTACTGGAAGCTGCGGCGGTTTCACCACCGGACCACCGCGCATGGGCATGGTCCAACGACCGTGCGCCCGACTGGCCCCAACCCCCCCCCGGGGCCCGGGACGGGCAATGCCGCCGTCCCCCCGCCTCCCCGGGGGGACGGTGCGCGCGGAACGGGCTCGAGGGACCCCGGTCGCACCGGTTGGCACACCCGTTCCCTACCATCGTGGAAATGGCAAAGACGGCGAAGCGCCACCGCTGCATCGACTGCGGCTCGACGACCGCACGGTGGGCCGGGCGCTGTCCCACATGCGGCGAGTGGAACACCCTTGTCGAGGAGGCGGCCCTCGGGCCGCTGGTGCGGGCGGTGGACGAACTCGACCTGTCCGGCATGCCCGTCCCGCTGTCGTCGGTGGACCTCTCCGAGGCGGCGGCCGTCCCGACCGGGGTGGAGGAGTTCGACCGGGTGCTCTCCGGTGGGTTGGTGCCGGGTTCGGTGACCCTCCTCGGCGGCGAACCGGGCATCGGCAAGTCGACCCTGCTCCTCCAGGTACTGGCGGCCCGGGCGGGAGGAGGGCACCGGGTCCTGCTGGTTTCCGCCGAGGAGTCGGCCCATCAGGTCCGGCTGCGCGCCGAGCGGCTCGGCCCGGTCCCGCCCGGCCTGTTGATCCTGTCGGCCACCGATGTGGGTCAGGTGATCGCCGCGGTGGTCGAGTCCGAACCCGATCTCGTGGTGATCGACTCGATCCAGGCCGTGGCCATCGGACCGGCCACCCCGGGGGAGCGGCGGGCCACCGGCGTGCCCGGGTCGATCGGCCAGGTGCGCGAGTGCGCCGATCAGCTGGTCGGGCTGGCCAAGGCCCGTCAGGTGGCCACCGTGCTGGTGGGACACGTCACGAAGGACGGGTCGCTGGCCGGGCCCCGGGCGCTCGAGCACATGGTCGACACCGTCCTGAGCTTCGAGGGCGACCGTCACCACGCGCTGCGCCTCCTGCTGGCGGTGAAGCACCGCTTCGGCCCGACCGGCGAACTCGGCCTCTTCGAGATGGGAGACCAGGGCCTCAACCGGGTCGACGATCCGGGCCGCCTGCTTCTGGGCGACCGGCTGACCGGAGTGCCCGGAGGGGTCGTGCTCCCCGCCCTGCAGGGTCGGCGCACCCTGATGGTCGAGCTCCAGGCGCTGGTCGCCCCCATGGGCCAGGCGCAGCCGAAGCGGTCGGTCGTGGGACTCGACGGCGGAAGGCTGGTCATGACGCTGGCCGTCCTGGCCCGCCACGCCGGGCTGCCCATGCATGCGGTCGACGTGTTCGCATCGGTGGCAGGGGGCATCCGGGTCACCGAGCCGGCCGCCGACCTGGCGGTCGCGCTGGCGGTCGCCTCGGCCTCGACCGGTGTCGCGCTGCCCGCCGATCTGGCCGCTGTCGGGGAGGTCGGGCTGGCCGGGGAGATCCGCCAGGTGTCGAACCTTCCCCGCCGCCTCGAGGAGGCGGCCCGACTCGGTTTCGGACGGGTCGTCGTTCCGGCCTCGGCGCCGGTCGGTCCGACCGGGGTCGAGCTCGTCCGGGTGGACACGGTGGCGGAGGCGGTGTGCCGGTTCGGCTGTCTCGACCGCCCCGGTGGGTGACCGCACCACGAGTGCGTCCGGACACCGGCGAGTACGATTCCCCTGTGACCACACGCCAGCATGGGGCCATGAGCGAAGCACTGGCCATGGTGGCCCCGGGCACACCGTTCCGCGACGGTCTCGACCGGATCCTGCGGGCCAAACGGGGTGGGCTGGTGGTGGTCGGCGACGGCCCTGAAGTCCTCTCGATCTGCTCGGGCGGCTTTCTCCTCGACTCCGAGTTCAGCCCGCAGCGCCTGTCCGAGCTGGCCAAGATGGACGGCGCCATCATCCTCGCGGCGGATGCGTCCCGCATCGGCAGAGCCAACGTGCACCTGATGCCCGATCCCTCGATCACCACCACCGAGACCGGGACCCGTCACCGCACCGCCGAACGGGTCGCCCGATCCATCGACGTCCCCGTACTGTCGGTATCCGCGGCGATGTCGGTGATCGCCGTCTACCGCAACGACGCGAAGCACACCATCCAGCCCACCGGGTGGCTCCACGACCGGACCGACCAGGCGTTGGCCACCATGCAGCGGTTCCGCAGCCGGTTCGACGTGGCTCTCGGCAACCTCTCGATCCTCGAGCTCGAGGACACCGTGTCGGTGGGCGACGTCGTCGGGGTCATCCAGGCCGCCGAGATGGTGCTGCGGATCGCCGAGGAGGTCGACGGCTACCTGGTGGAACTGGGCGAGGACGGGCGGTTGGTGGGCCTGCAGTCGGCCGAGCTGGTGGACGGCGTGGCCCCCACGCTCCAACTGGTCGTGCGCGACTACTGCGTGAT
>JBEKCS010000050.1:0-25664 GCA_050014755.1 Acidimicrobiales bacterium | reverse complement strand
TCTGGCACCTGAAGACCCCGGTGCACATGTTCGCCCTCGACGCCCTGGTGGAGAGCTACCCCAACGCGCGCTTCCTCTGGAGTCACCGGGACCCCACCGAGGTGCTGGGCTCGGTGTGCAGCCTCATCCACTACACCCGCAGCTGGAGCAGCGACCGCGACGACTCCGCCGAACTGGGTGCGGAGGAGCTCGAACGGTGGGGAGTGGCCATCGAGCGGGCCATGGACTTCAGGAAGCGGACGGGTGACGATCGGTTCGCCGACATCTCCTTCTCACGGATCCGGACCGATCCGCTGAAGGCTCTGGAGGACGGCCTGACCCGGATCGGCATTCCGTTCGACGATCGGTCCCGGGCCTCGGTGGCGGAGTGGGCCGGCACCCACGAACCCGACCCCCGTGGCACCCACTCGTACCAGCTGTCCGACTTCGGCCTCGAGGCCGACCAGGTCAGAGAGCGCTTCGCCCCGTACTACGCCGCCTTCGACATCGAACTCTGACGTAGATGGCTGAGGTGGGACACACGTTCAGCGCCCGAGCTGCGAAGGACGGGGCAAGGCGGGCCTGCCGACGAAATGTGTCATTGGACCCTTTGCAGACCGAGTAGGTACTCCTAGGTTCGATCAGGTGAGCGTGGCGTGTATCTCCACAGGGGGTCGGGTGGGCGAGCATCGGCCTGCATGCACCCATGGCGGGCGGACCCGTTGGCCGCACCTCGTGCAAACGTCGTGCGGGGGGCTCTGATGAAGGGTCTCGTGATCGGCCTCGTGGTGGTGGTGTTGATCGCGATCGTTCTTCTGGCGATGGCGCTGAAGATCGTGACGCAGTACCAACGAGGGGTCCTGTTCCGGCTGGGTCGGGTTATCGGGACCAAGGAGCCCGGACTGCACGTGATCCTCCCGGTGATCGACCGCCTGAGCAAGGTGTCGATGCGCATCGTGACCCAGCCCATCCAGTCCCAGGGGATCATTACCCGGGACAACGTCAGTGTCGACATCGCCGCGGTCGCCTACTACCGGGTGATCGATGCGGTGAAGTCCATCGTCGCGATCGAGAACGTCAGTGCCGCCATCGACCAAATCGCCCAGACCACACTCCGCAAGGTGGTGGGAAAGCACACCTTGGACGAAACCTTGGCCGAGACCGACCGCATCAATGTCGACATCCGCGAGATCCTCGAGCTGACCGCCACCGAATGGGGCGTTGAAGTCACGCTCGTCGAGTTGAAGGACATCCAACTGCCCGAGGACATGAAGCGGGCGATGGCGAAGGAGGCGGAGGCGGAGCGGGAGAAGCGAGCCAAGATCATTGCTGCCGAAGGTGAGGCGATGGCGGCGGCGTCCCTCGGTGATGCCTCCGACATCATGATGGAGCATCCGCTCGCCCTCCAGTTGCGCAACCTGCAGACCCTGATCGAGATCGCCGTGGACAAGAACTCGACCGTGGTGTTTCCAGCGTCCCTGATGAGCACCATCTCCGAACTCGGCTCGTTCCTGTCCCGTGAAGTGGCGGCGGCAGGCGGACCTGAGCCACTCACCACTGGGTCGCTGCCGGTGGCGGACACCTCCTCGACCTCAGAATGACCTGTTGGCGAGCCTTGGAGACGGCCCGATGACCGATGAGCGCGTAGCCCTCACGACGGGGGCGAACTCGGGTATCGGCCTTGCTTCTGTGCTGGAGCTCGCCCGTCGGGGCCTGCGTTCCGTGGGCACGGTTCGCTCCAGGTCCAAAGTCGGTGCCGTTGCCGAAGCTGCCGATGCAATGGGCGTCACCGTCGAGACGGCCATCCTGGATGTCACCGACGCCCAGGCTTGTGAGCGGGTGGTCCGCAAGTACCGCCCCACCGTCATCGTGAACAACGCCGGGTTCCCGGTCACGGGGGCGATCGAGGACATTGGTGACGACGAAGTTCGGGCGGCCCTCGAGACGATGGTAGTCGGTCCGATGCGGCTGGCGCGTCTGGCACTTCCCCACATGCGCACGATCCACGACGGCCGGATCATCAATGTGTCGTCGATCTATGGCCGAGCCACGACCCCCCTGACCGGTTGGTACCAGGCGAGCAAGCACGCCCTTGAAGGCGCGAGCGACGCGCTCCGCGCCGAGGTTGCGGGCGACGGGATCAAGGTCGTTCTGGTCGAACCAGGGTTTGTACGAACGGGCATCTGGGCCGAGGTCGACAACGAATTGACCGGGCGCGGAACTTCGGGTTTCGCCTCCTCCTACCGGAGGCTCCTCGCCAACACCCGGATCGCGAGTCCGATCATGTCTGATCCGTCGAAAGTGGCTGAGGTCATCGCGCATGCCGTTGTCTCCCGGAACCCGCGGGCCAGATACCTGGTCGGGTGCGATGCCCTGGCCATCGCTGGCCTGCGGGCGTGCGTACCAACCAACGTCTGGGATCGGGTCGCCAGAACCGTTCTCGATCTGTAGTCCGGGTGTAAACGACGTCGCCGGATCAGTCCGCACCGGCAGCAGAATCAGTCGCAGCCACCGTCGAGCGAGCCTGTTGAACCTGACCCGGCCCTCCGCCTTCCAAGCTGATGAACGGAACGGTGTCCTCCCGAACACTCTGGTCAGCTTCCAGGCCATACGCGGCTCTACGTGAGATCTGCCGGCCCTTCGCGTTTCATCGGGGTGTGACCGTCGCCAACAGGTCCCGGTTCGGCTTGCCACGGTCATTCCCCGCTGATCTCCGGTGCGTCCAGCAGCTCGGGCGCCATGAACACAAAGGAGTGATCATGACGTAACCGAGCGACAAGCTCACGAGAGCCAGCCGGTGCGAGTCCGGTCCGGGGAGACGCCAAGGTCCCCGGTAGTGAAACCCCCGGCGTTGACCGAGAGGTTTGCGTCGAAGCGGGGTGGAGCAACTTGTCGGTCCGCAACGTGAAGTGAAGCTTGCAGCGTCGTCAAGCGGATCTGTGAAAGCAGATACAGAGAGAGCCGAGCCCGTCGGATTTGGGCGAAGGCCATGGAAGGCATCTTTGATCTTGGAGCGGATGCCGAGGAACTCTCCGGCGTATGGAGCGTGGAACGTCAAGAAGGTTGTCGTGGGAACTGGAGAGACCCTCCTCGGCCCCGTCCTGTGGGGGCGGGAGCATGCCTGCCAATAACCGGCAACGGGAAATGGCATGGCTGCCGAGAGGGAGTCGGAGGGGGTCGTAGTAGTGACGACGGGCGGGACAACACAACCCGCTCCGAGCGAAGGGCCCCTGCTTCACCGGTGCACGAAGATGGAGGTGAGGAACGCTGATGAGTGCCGAGCAATCGGCTAGGACCGTCAGACAGGCCAATGGCCTGGACCCCGTTCGAGCCCTCCAACGCGTGCTCTACCGCAGTGCCAAGCATGAACCAGAACGTCGGTTCCACGCCCTCTACGACAAGCTCACCCGCAGTGACGTGATGTGGAGAGCGTGGGTCGACGTGGCCACCAACCAGGGTGCCCCCGGTGTCGACGGCGTTTCCATCGCCGCCATCACTGAAGGGGGCACAGAGGGAGTGCGCCAGTTCCTCGACGGCCTCGCCGCCCAACTTCGGGAGAAGTCCTATCGCCCGAAGCCTCTGCGGCGGGTCCGCATCCCGAAGCCAGGCAAGCCGGGGGAAACCCGGCCGCTCGGCATCCCCACGGTCACCGACCGGGTGGTCATGGCGGCGGCGAAGATCGTCCTCGAACCCATCTTCGAGGCGGACTTCTCGCCCCAGAGTTTCGGCTTCCGGCCGAAGCGTTCCGCCCACCAGGCCCTCGAAGCCGTCCGCCAGGCGGCCAACAAGGGTGCGGTGTGGGTGCTCGACGCCGACATCAAGGCGTGCTTTGACGAGATCGACCACGACGCCCTCATGGGCGAGGTCGAGCGCCGGGTCGTTGACCGGCAGATGTCGAAGCTGCTGCGCAGTTGGCTGCGAGCAGGGGTGTTTGAGGGCGGGATCATCTCCGACACGGAGTCGGGAACCCCGCAGGGCTCACCTATCTCGCCGTTGCTCGCCAACATCGCCCTCCATGTCCTTGATCGGGCATGGAAGGCGACGGGACCGAGATCGGGTGTCCTGGTGCGTTACGCCGACGACTTCGTCGTGCTGTGCCCCACCGAAGAACGGGCCGAAGCGGCCCGGGATCTGGCGGCGGCGACCCTGGCTCCGATCGGGCTGCGCGTGCATCCCGACAAGACCAGGATCGTCTGTCTCCGTCAGGGCAAGGAGGGGTTCGACTTCTTGGGCTTCCATCTCCACATGAGGGAGTCCCCGAACCGAAAGGGCCGCTACTACTTGTACAAGTGGCCCTCGGACCGGGCCATGGCCTCCATCAGGGCCAAGATCCGGGATCGAACTCCACGGG
Organism: Acidimicrobiales bacterium; assembly: GCA_050014755.1. Lineage (GTDB taxonomy): Bacteria > Actinomycetota > Acidimicrobiia > Acidimicrobiales > RAAP-2 > Bog-756. The sequence goes on along the minus strand of JBEKCS010000050.1, from coordinate 21,334 downwards.
GCTATGCCGGTCGTGAGTTGGCTGTCGTTGTCGAAGAACTCAACCCTGTGCTGCGGGGCTGGGGGGCGTACTACCGCTACGGCAACTCGTCGCGGAAGTTCAGCGCCATCGACGGCTACGTCCACGAGCGCCTGGCCAAGCTGGCGAGCGTCAAGTACGGCCTTTCGGGACGGAACTGGACTACCCGTTTCACCTACGGGTGGCTCACGACGCTCGGGGTCTACCGGCTGACGGGAACGGTGCGACTCTGGAGTGCGAATGCCTGACGGTGAACGGTGTCGGAGAGCCGTGTGCGGGAGAACCGCATGCACGGTTCGATAGGGGGCTGCTGGGGAGGCGACGACCATGGCGAGCCGGAATACGCACCTGACCGGGAAACCGGCGGGACTGAGCCCGGTCGACCTACAGGCGGAACGCCGAACCAGTGGCCTACCTCACAAGAGCCGGTTAAGGTGCAATGCTCTGAGACCGATGCCAGGGTCCTCGGCGACTCGCACGCATCCGAATCCTCTTGTCGCTCAGCCATGGCGGCCGTTCTGACGGCAATCCAAGCGGACGTCCGAGGAGCTTCGAACGACCCTGGCCAACTTTCGGAGACCATTTCGGCTAGGGGATGGCCCGTGGGGACACTTCGCATCCATGACATCTTGGTATGGACAGAGAAGGAAGACCGAGGCCATTACCGAATGGAAGATTCACTTCCGTAGAAAGCTCTTACGGTCAGGGAGCTCACTCTTCAATAAGACGGCGGGCCTGCAAAGCGATTTGAGGCCACTGGGTCCAGCGACCTGAACTGCCGACCCGGCCCAGGGAGCCGATCCCTGCGCGAGGGGCCCCAAGCAGTCGCCCAGAATTTCGTACTGGCATCGAAGCGTAGCGATCGCCGCTGGCACCCCGACACGAAACACGGCGCCCTTGTCCTCGTCGAATGTTGGCGACCTGCCTACGAAATGCGGCGCAATGCCGCTTCCTCTTCTCCCCACCAGGTAACAAAGTCCGCGGCGGGCATGGGTTTCCCATAGTAAAAGCCCTGAACCAGATCACAGGCCATGTCTGACAGGACCGCCCGCTGTAATTCGTTTTCAACTCCCTCGGCGATGACTGTGAGATCCATGGCGTGGCTCATCTCGATAATGGCTCGGACTACAGGTTCCGGTCCATCATCTCCGATGCGTGCGACGAACGACTGGTCAACCTTGATCGTCGTAACCGGTAACGTGTGCAGGTACGCGAGCGAGGAGTATCCGGTTCCGAAATCGTCGATTGCCACTTGGAATCCGAGTTCCTTGAGGGCCGTCAGCGAGTCCCTGGTCAATGGACTTTCGTCCATCGCGACAGTTTCCGTGACCTCGAGAAGGACCCGGATCGGGGCAATTCCACAGCGATCGAGGATGTCTTGAACCATCCGTGGTGTCTCCGGGTCGGCCAGCTGTCGGGCCGACAGATTCACGGCTAGCGATTGCAGGTGTGGTCCACCCTCCTGCGCGTCCCAGGAAGCCATCTGAGACATAGCCTGCTCGAACACCCAGTCCCCGATGGGCTTGATCAGCCCTGCATCCTCCGCCACGGGGATGAATTCGAGCGGTGCAACCATCCCCCGGGTCGGATGGTGCCACCGGATGAGTGCCTCGGCAGAGATCGGCCGGCCCGTCCTTAGTTCGACAACTGGTTGGTAGTACAGTTCGAATTCCCCCCTGTCGATGGCCTGGCGCAGCCCGGTCTCTACGGCAAGTCGCTCGACTGAACGGTGATGCAAGTCCTCGTCGAAGAGCGCATAGGTATTACGGCCCGCTCGCTTGGCCTGGTACATGGCTGTGTCGCCATCGCGCAAAATCGATTCGGCATCCGCATCTGGTCCCGGGAGGACGATACCGATACTGCCCGTCACCGTGATGTCCTGGTCGCCACAGCGGATCGGCATTTCCAATCCCGCCAACAATCGCCTTGCCACCATCGCCGCGTGTTCGGAGGTATCGACCGCTCGGACGAGGAAGAGGAACTCGTCGCCTCCAAAACGCGCTGTCGTTTCCCCTGATCGGACGCCGTTCATGAGCCGCGCCCCCACTTCCCTGAGCACGGTGTCTCCGGCTTGGTGGCCCAGGCTGTCGTTCACCACCTTGAAGTGGTCAAGGTCGAGAAACATGACGGCGATCTGCGATCCGTTGCCCCTTCGCCCTGCCAGCTCTTGGTTGAGGCGGTCGAGGAACAGGGCTCGGTTAGGCAAACCCGTCAGGCTGTCGTAAAGAGCTAGGTGAGTGAGCTGCTCTTGGGCCCCCACCGCTTCGGTGATGTCTTCGACGATTGTCACCGCTCCGATGTCGTGCGAGTCTGACTTCGGCGCCATCGACACCCGGACATGACGGACCGCACCGTCAGGGCGTTGGAACCGGAGCTCGGTGGTCTCTCGCTTCGACAAAGGAGCTGTCCGCTCGAGGAACTCCAGAAAAGCCGGCCTGTCTTCGGGATGGATGGCGTCGATCCAGCCGTTTCCAAAGAATGTTCTCGTGTCGCGCCCGCTGATTTCAGCCATCCGGGCATTGGCGTAGTCGACGACGCCCATGACGGGAGATTCGAGAATGCCGATAGGGGCAGCCGCGGCCAGGAGTCGAAATCGCTCTTCGCTGGCGGCCAGAGCTTCGGCGTCACGCAGCCGACCAATGCCAAAGGAAAGTGCATCTCCGAGTTCGCTGAAGAGCGCCACCTCCGCAGGTCCGAAAGCGCGCGGCTCGGTGGCGTAGATCGAGAGCGCCCCGATCACCTCCCCATTGACGAGCAGTGGCAGGACACAGCTGGTCTGTAGGTTGAACCTCATTGCGGCGGCCCGGATTTCAGGAGACGCCAGCGTGCGACGCAAATCGCTCTCCATCTGCACTCGTCCGGTGCGGATGGCAAGGCCGATAGGCCCCTGTCCGTATTCGTTGTCGGCCCAGCTCACACTGATCGCCTTCAGTTCGTCCCCATGCCCCGACGAAGCCACCGGCCGAACCGTGAACTGCTCGTCGTGGTCCGCGTAACCAACCCAAGCGAACCGGTAGCCGCCGGCATCGACGATGGTCCTGCAGATGGCGACCAGAAGCGAGACCTCGTCCGGGGATCGCACCAAGTCCTGGTTGACACGACCGATCGTAAGAAGCGCCCGCCGGAGGTTGATCTCGTCTGTGACGTCGCGGGCATCGATCACGACACCACCGACAGCCGGATCGTCCAAGCAGTTGGTGGCAGTAATCTCGAGGTGGCGCCATTCGCCAGAGCCGGCCCGGAAGCGGTACGTCCCAGGCGGGTGGGTCCCGGGTTGCGTGATGTCTCTTTCGAGTGCCTTGGTCACCGCACCGCGGTCATCGGGATGGACGAGATCGAGCACATTGCGCCCTAGCTGCTCCTGTGCCGACAGCCCAAGCATGCGTTCGGCAGCAGGGTTGGCAAAGAGTAACTCGGCTTTGTTGTTGATGACGATGACAACGTCACTGGCAGCGCTCACGATCGCCTGGAACCAACGGCCCGAGTTCTCTCGCTCTTCGCTCGCCTTGCGCACCTCTTCGTTGCGCAGCGCAATTGCAGACTCCAGCTCCTCATCTCGGGCACGCATCGCCGCTTCATCCCGCCTCTGGACAGTCACGTCCCGGGATGAGGCAACTACACCCACTTCATGGGTAGTCGGGTCCGTGTACAGCGCTGCATTACACAGCACCTCGGTGAGCACCCCAGCGCGGTTTCGAAGTGTCAGTGGGTAGTCACGCAATTCACCTTCAGCAAATACCAGTCGGTAGCCTTGCTGGGCCATGTCGGGCTCGGTGAAGTGGCCGGAAAAGTCGCTCCCTACGAGGTCCTCACGAGCGTACCCTGTGGCCCTTACTGCGGACTCGTTGGCGTCTGTGATCTGACCTTCATGATTGATCGTGACGAGCATGTCGATGCTTGCCTCGAGGAGGGTCCGGGCGTGGAGGTCCGCATTAAGGCCACCGGCCTCGCCGCTGGTCGTGTGTACCGAGTCCTGCGAATCTTGCGGCACGGCGTCCTCCGCGAGCGCTGACGCCCGTAGAACATCATTGTCAACTAGTAGGTGGGATGCAACTAGAGGACAAGGGCTCTTAGCGTTTCAACGGGGTGTGACCGTCGTCAGCAGGTCCCAGTTCGGCTTGCCGGCGTAGAGGAGTGAGCAGATCCGGTAGGTCCGGAAGGACGTGAAGCCGAAGGCGGCGCGCTTCACTCGCCTGATCAAGTTGTTGACCGCCTCGGTGGGCCTGTTGGTGACGTGGGCCTCGTGCCAGGCAGCGATCTGACGGCGCCAGCGGATGAGGGTGCGCCCGAGCGAGCGGGCCTAGATCGGATAGTCGGCGTCCTGGAGGTCACGACCCAGCTGGGTGACCCACTCGAGGGCGAGGTCGGCATCGGCGTGGGCGTAGAGCTCGCGGACTGCTTCCTATCTGCCACACGATCGCCACGTCGCCGTTCGGGTCACCAGCCCGGAGCAGTCCGGCCAGCTTCTCCCGCCCCTTGTCATCCAGCCGTTCCTTCGCCTTGGTGAGCAACCGGCGGCCCCGGTAGAGGGGATCGGACTTCCGGCCTCGATGCCCGAGGGTCTCGTTCTGCACGCGCCGGCGGCACTCGTCGAGCTTGGTGTTGGTGTGGCGCAGCACGTGGAACGGGCCGGCGACGAGGGTGGCCTTCGGCGTCATGAGCTCGAACACCCGCCGGTAGGGGCCGGAGAGGTCCAAGGTGCCATAGATGATGCCGTCCCGGAAGCCCGGACCCTGTTTGGCCAGCCAGGCCATCGGCCCAGCACCGCTGCGACCAGGGACGACGTCGAGGAGCTGGCCGCGGGTCACGTCGACCAGCTGGGTGGAGAACTTCTGGGTCCGGTAGGTCCCGAGCCGCACCATCAGCACCTCGTCGAGGCCGAGGGCCGCGACGGCACCGAAGCATTGGACGTCGGCCTCGAGGAGGGCCTCCCCATAGGCGACGACGGTGGCGTTCACCGAGTGCCACACGCAGCCGGGCTCGCCGTTCACTTCGCTGACGCTGCGGGCGTGACGTCCGACCTGGATCGTCGCCCACCGGGCGGCCCGGGTGGTGAGGAGCTGGCGAGCCGAGGCGATCCGGTCGTCCTCTTCGGTCCACGACTTGGTGGTGCAGTCGGCGTCGGTGCACTCCATGCGCCGCTTGCGCCAGGCCAGGCGGGTGGGGCGCCCGTAGACGGGAAGGTCGACAAGGACGACGGTGACCCAGTCCTTCAACTTCGCGACCGACCCACACGTCGGGCAACCGACCGGTCGTCGCTCCGACTCGACGTGCACCGTCGTCACCTCGCCAGGATCCAGTCCGAGGAAGGTGACGTCGTCTAAGCCGACCATCCAGGCCAAGGCGCGCGTAGGGTCGGTGATCACGGGGGTCCTCCATCTGAAGTCGTAGAGAAACCTCAGACTGGTGGAGCCCCGCTACTTCTTCGTGAACCTCGGCACCGGCACCCGACCCCGCTCATTCGCGAAGCGCCGATCTGCCGGAGTAGAGCGCTCCAACGAGTGCCTTCAGGCAGCCAAGATGTGAACCCTTCTGGCCCACTCAAGCATTATCGCCACCCTGTAATTGGGGTCTGACAGGTTCCGCTGGCTGGGCGGCGGGAATGATCAGTCCAGAATAGGGTTCCCAATCTCTCGTGGACGGTGTCGGGCTGCTAGATGTTCACCACGTCGAAGAAGTATCCAATATCTTCAATCTCGTATCGTCCAGTTCTTCGGTCTTGAACCGAAGTAATTACACCAACCATGATGGGCCAAGTTCCTGCAGTAGGAGTCTCGATGCACGCCAGGAACGTATAGTAAAGCGAACCTGGTACGAATTCAGTACGAGCAATCGCGACGTTACAGGGCACCGAGGGCTCATCGGGCCGTAATACTTTGTCTAGCGGGCTACCAAATACCTCAAGACGTTTATCAAGTGCTGACAGTGTACAATCGGCTTGGGTAAAGATGTTCACCCCGCCAGTAGTTGGAGCGGTGCCCGAATTCATCACGCTGATATGAAGGACGAACCGGCGCCCTGCTTCAGAAATTATGCACCCATCAGAAATGGGCTGCAGAGTCCCGTCCCCTCCTCTGATGTTGACGCTGATTTCAAGTTTTGGCCTACTGAGCGCCGCCCTGAACGTGGGAACGGTGAGTTCAACGGTGACTATTGCCGCCAAAAAGGCGAGAAACGCCAAGGCCGCAATGAGAGCCGAGAACCACTCGGTTGCGACGACGGCCGATCGGGTCCAAGCAAATGCGAACAGGGACATAAATACAAGTGCAGTGCCCGCTATCATCCATCGCAATGTTCCCGACGTTCCCCAGACGTTCCTCCAAGTGTGCCGCCAATCGGCGAGACCGGGATCGTCGTCATCCCATTGAGTATCATATTCAATGAACTCGGAATTGCCGGGGAAACTCATATCGTTCCCCTCGTCGCCTGAATCGTCATCCATCATGTCCGCCCTTCTTCCCAACGGATTCATGCTTGCTAACCCTCAATTATGGCAGGCGGGACGTCTGAACGCGGATTCGGCGGCAGGCGCGCTGATTCGATGACAATCGTCAACCAGTGGGTGCAATTGAATGTCCTCAGCGAGATGTGGAGGTCGGGTTCTTGAGAGTTGCGCTCCCAAAGGGAGCGACAATGCCGGTGTTGGCCCGTCAGGCCAATCATGGGTAAGTGGGCTGAGGGTGTTGAGATGGAGTCGTGGACGCGTGGCGGGCTCGGCGTCGGGCGTTTGGATCAGCTCGGAATTCGCTCCCTCAGGAGGTAGGCGGCGTTGCCGCCGAAGAATCTCGCCGTGCTCTCCTCGGGTTCGATCCCGGAAGCGATGTAGTCCTCGATGGCGGTCTGCGTACCTTCTGTATGCGGATAGTCGCTGCACGCCATGAAGATGTCACCAGCTCCTCTGATCAACCGGTGTGGCTGCTCGTACGAGAACGCGGCCACCCGAACCTGACGGCGGAGGTAGTCGCTGGGCATGAGGGACAGCGCCGGGGACTCCCCGTTGAAGCGAGCGGAGTGGCGGTAGCCACCGTCCATCAACTGGAGATGCAGCGGCACCCACGTGGCAGACAACTCCATGACGCCGATCCGAAGCTCTGGATAACGCTCCAGGACGCCGTTGAAGATCAAGTCGGTCAAGGCGAGAGCGACTGCCGACCAGATGAAGACGACGCTCAGCGGCGAGACGCCCCCCTCCATGTCCTCCCCGTACCACGCCTCGTCGAATGGGCGGGGCTGGTTGGCGACGTGGAACACCGGCGTGATGCCGTGGTCCACGAAGGCAGCCCACGAGCGGTCGAGGTCCGGGTCGGACAGGCGCCGACCGTCCACGAGCGCGGGCGGAATCAAGCCCAGACGGATGCCGCCCCCGGCGAGTGTCTTCAACTGCGCCTCGAGCCATTCGGGATCCCGCAGGCTCAAATGTGCCACCGGGTAGAGCCGCCCCTTGCCTCGTGCTGCCACCTCGACGATCCACCGGTTCCACGCCGTCATGTTGGCCAACGTGGCTCGAAGGTCATGCTGGAGAGGTCGCTCCCAGCTGATCCCGTAGTTCGGAAACATGATCGAGGCATCGAAGCCGGCACTATCCAGTTGGAGGAGGCGAGCCTCGGGGTCGGAGTAGCTCGCGTTGAATTCCTCGAGGTCGAATTCGGCCGGTAAGCCGTCCACCAGGCGCTGTCGAAACTCCCCGATTCCGTCGACATCTCCGGGACGGTGTGGTCCTCCCAGGCTGAGGCGACGGTCGCCAAACATCAGCCAGGTGTAGCCGAGTTCGTCGGTGCCCATATGCAGGGCGACATCCCGATCAGCGGGGTCGACGTACTCCTGCCACATTCCGGATGGCTCGAAGAGATGGGTGTCAGAGTCGATCAGCAGACTCACGTGGCCTCCCCCTTCTCACACTGCAAGGCACTCGTGAACTGAGCCTACCGCCGGGATACGGTCGAAAGCCTGGGAAGCCAGAGTCGGCTCGCGTCTGGTGCGCCCCCTGCGAGATTGGTGGAGGCTTCGCAACGTTGCCGACCCGCTTCGCCCGGATCGGGTCCTTCCGGTGCTTCGACCCCGGCACCTGGGACTACGGCGTGGCGTTCGACGATGGCGCGGTATCACGCCACCGTGACGAAGAACATCACGGTGCGGCTGCCTGACGACTTGGCGGCAGATGCGGAGGCTCTGGCTCGTGTCGAGGGCACGAGTCTGAATGAGACCGTCGAGGAATCGCTGGCGCCCACGGTTGCGCAGCGCCGGATCGATCCCGAGATCGAGGCTCGGGTGGCCAGAATCATCGAAAAGGACAGGCTCGGCGGGTTGCTCCGACCACTTACCGGCCAGGCCTGACGGCCAAGTCGGGTGCTGACCTCAGCCATCTCGGGCTGCGATCGCGGCAGTCCTTGGAGACTGGGCCGTCGACGATGTAGGTGAACCCCTCAGGCCCAACCCGTGCCGTACCGGTCCCGGTGTGCCCGCTCCGACACGGGCTGACGGCGGGGCGGTCCGAGCGGTCGGGCCGGCCATCCCAGTGGGACCACCGCCATGGGATGGACGTGGTCGGGCAGGTCGAGGATGTCCCTCAGGTCGTCCACCTCCAGGGTGGCGAGCGTGGTCATGGCCGAGCCCAGGCCGAGGGCCCCGGCGGCCAGGAGCAGGTTCTGGGTGGCCGGGAAGACCGATGCGGGCAGGGTCGACCGGTGGGCTACCGACGAGTCGCCGCACACCACCACCAGTACCGGGGCGCCGGCCATCCCTGTCTCGGCCCCGGCGTCCACGTCGGCCATCAGACCCGGAGTCAGTCGTCCCTCGGAGGCAGGTCGGCCCATCTGGCGCCACACACCTCGGGTCAGTTCGGCGATGGCGGCCCGCTGGTCTTGTTCACGCACCACCAGGAACACCCAGGGCTGGAGGTTCTCGGCGCTCGGAGCGTGGGTGGCGGCGGTCAGGCAGAGTTCGACCATGGTGTCGTCGACGTACCGGTCGCCGAACTGCCGGCACGCGCGCTGGGCCATGACCACGTCGAAGAAGGGCGGCCCCCCGGCGCCCTCGTCGGTGCCCACCTTCATGCCTCCCGTTCGGAGTGGGCGGCGATCTGGTCGTTGATCTGGTGCAGATCGAAGTAGTCGCGCCAGCGGGTGACCAGCCCGTCGTTGTCCACGTCGACCACCGTGCACCCGTGCAGCTCGATGGGGATCGTGCCGCCCAACGTCCCCCGCCCGATCCACTCGAACGCGCCGCCCGTGTCGTCGCCGTGCACCCAGGAGATCTCCTGTCGCCAGTCGGGGAAGGACGCCCGGGTCATCTCCTCGATGGCGGCCAGGTCGGCGGTGGGCTCGTTGACCGGGTCGCTGAACAGGGCCCCCGGGGCGAAGAACGAAGGGAAGTCGCCGTCGGGGCCGAGCGCGTGCTCGAGGCGCTCCGCCCACGATGGCCAGTCCATGCGTCCACCGTACCGTTCTCCCCGCCGGCCGGCTGAGACGCGCAGTAGTCTGCCCCTGACCGGACGGGTGAACCGAGCCGGGTCAGGCGAGCTGGGAGAGGCGAGCCGGGGGAGGCGAGTCGGATGGCAGATCGCGGTCGTGACGCCCCGCCCTCGGCGCGGCCCTACGTGGTCGTGTCGGCCGATGCCCACGCCGCGCCGGACACCCTGGAGCAGTTCCTCTCCTATGTCGATCCGGCCCACCGCGAGGCGGTGGCGGCCTTCGGGGACCTCTCCTCCGTGGCCATCCCCATGTTCGGTGGGGTCGACCCCGGCGAAATCGACGATGCCGATGCCGTCCGTGCCGTGGCCATCCGGCGTCTCGCCGGCATGGGTGTCGACACCCAGGCGGCCTCGGCGTGGCTGGCCCAATACAGCGAAGACTGGGTGTTCGCCTCCGACGCCGACGGCCGGCGCCTCGCCTACCTGGAGGAGCAGGGCATCCATGCCGAGGTGGTGTTCCCGGGCCCGATACTCGTCGGCGGGTTGTCCCCGGCCATGTACCTGGGAAGCCAGACCGCGAAGAATCTCGAGCCGGTGTGGCCGGCCTTGTGGGCCTACTACCGGTGGCTGGCCGAGTTCGTGGCCGCCGCCCCGGGACGGCGGACCGGGTGCATCCCCATCGACCTCCACGATCTGGACCTGGCCTGTGAAGCGATCGCCTGGAACCGGGACCACGACATCCACGGGGGCGTCATGCTGCCGGCCATGTCCCTGCGCAGCGGCCTCCCGGGCTACGCCGACGAGTACTACGAGCCACTGTGGAGCGCGTGCGAGGCGCACGGGATCGTGGTCAACCTGCACACCGGTGCGTCGGGGTCGGCCACCGACTCCCGGCAGCTCTACGACGAGAAGCACGGAGGCTTCCTCGGTCTCTACGAGACGTTCGTATTCACCCGTCGCCCCCTGTGGTTCATGATCTTCGGTGGCGTCTTCGACCGTCACCCCGAACTCAAGGTGGTGGTAACGGAGAACGGGGTGCAGTGGCTGCCCTCGCTGGTGCGGGACATGGAGTCCTTCTTCGACACCCACGGCGGGGCCCCGGTGCGCTCCTACCTCTCGATGCGCCCGTCGGAGTACGTGGACCGTCACGTCTTCCTGGGCGGGTCGCTGATGCAGCGCGCCGATGCCGAGATGCGCGAGGAGATCGGGGTGGACCGGCTCATGTGGGGCGCCGACTACCCCCACCTCGAAGGGGCCGCACCGGTCCACCGCCTGGTCCTGCGCCAGGTGTTCGGGGGACTGCCCGAACCGGACCTCCGAAAGATCCTCGGGGGCACCGCCTGTCGGCTGTTCGGCTTCGACGGGGCGCAACTCCAGGAGGTGGCCGACCGGGTCGGGCCTACCGTGGCCGACCTGTCCAGGCCGATCAGTCGGGACGACATCCCCGAGACCTTCAGCTGGAGCCTGGCCCGACCGGTGCCATTGGCCTCGGCCTCGGGAACCGGGTCCTGAGCGGGGTGTCCGGGACGCAGGACGTCGGGGCGCCCTGGACCGGGCTCCTCACCGACCAGCTGCGCATCATGGCCGAGGCGTACCCCGACGAGACCGCCTACCGAAACCTCGGGGACGACACCTCGATCACCTTCGACCGCTGGGAGCGGAGGTCCAACCGGCTCGCCCGGGGGCTTGCCGACCGGGGGGTGGACCGGGGCCAGCGGGTGGCCATCCTGATGGAGGCCGACGACGTCCTCCACTGGATCGTGACCTACAGCGCCGTCCACAAGCTGGGCGGCGTCGCCGTCCCGCTCAACAACCGCCTGTCGCCTCCCGAGGTGCACGGCATCCTGGACCACGCCGAGGTGACTGCCGTGGTGGCCAGTGCCTCCTACGGCGGGTCCCTCGTTCCGTCGGTCGGCTCCGTTCCCTCGCTGTCTTCGCTCGTCCTGGTGGGCGGCTCGGGCATCGACGGCGCCGTCGACTTCGAGGACGTGATGGCCGGGGACGACTCCCCTGTCCAGGCCCCACTTTCCGGCGACGACCTGGCCGACATCATGTACACGTCCGGTACCACCGGCCGGCCCAAGGGGGTGGCCGTCCGCCACGACCAGGTGGCCAAAGTGCCCAACCAGCTGCCCGAGTGGCAGGGGACCGGATGGCTGACCGCCTCCCCGGTCTTCACCTTCGCCGGCCTGGGCTTCATCCACAACCCGATGAAGTCGGGGATGACCGTGCTCCACCTGCCGACCTTCGACGCCGGCCGGTGGCTCGAGATCGTGGAACAGGAGCGGCCCGACATCGCCTTCGTGGTGCCGGCCATGGCCCAGCTGCTCATCCACCATCCCGGGTTCGCCTCGGCCGACCTGACCAGCCTCCGGAAGCTCATCCTGGGCAGCGCCCCGCTGGCCCCCGCCACACTCGGCGCCCTGCAGGCCAAGCTGCCGGGCGCCGATGTACTCAACAGCTACGGCATGACCGAAGGGGGTTTCGCCACCTTCACCATGGACCCCGAGGCGGCCCGGACCCGGCCCGGGGCCGTCGGACGGCCGACCCCACCAGTCGAGGTCAGGATCGTGGACGACTCGGGACGCGAATGTCCCACCGGGTACGTGGGCGAGGTCCTGACCCGCAATCCATCTGGTCACCGTGCGTACTACCGGGACGAAGCCGCCACCGCCGCGCAGTGGGCGGGGGGATGGCTGCACACCGGGGACCTCGGTCGCCTCGACGCCGACGGCTACCTCTACATCGTGGGCCGCAAGAAGGAGATGATCGTCCGAGGGGGGATGAACGTGTACGCCGACGACGTAGAGGCGGCCCTCCAGGCCCATCCGGACGTCGTCGAGGCCGCCGTGGTGGGCATCCCCCACGACGTGCTGGGCGAGGACGTCGCCGCCTTCGTCGTCCTGCGCTCGGGATCGGGGGCCACCGCCGAGGCGGTCGTCGACGTCGCACGATCGACCCTGGCCGACTACAAGGTGCCCCGCCGGGTGGTGGTCGTGGACCAGCTGCCCAGGAACGCCGGGGGAAAGGTGGTCAAGTCCCAGCTGACCCTCGATGACGATCGGGTCGGTCAGTGACCAGGGGGCCGGACGGTCCGGCGTAGGAGAGACGGGAGCGAGGAACGTGCAGGTACACACATTCGACTTCGTGGTCGACGGGACGCCCGAGGAGGTCTGGGACATCAGGTGGCAGCGGATGCGCGCCGGGTTCACGTCGGACACGGTCACCATCGAGGTCTTCCACCCCGGTGACGACGAGGGCAACGGCCTGGTGCGCCACTGCACCTTTCCCGTTCCCCGGTACCTGCTGTCCGGGGGCCGTGCCCAGTCCTGGGAGTGGATCACCGAGGCCAAACGACCCGTGTCGTGGCGCTACGACGGGGTGGGCAAGCCCCTGTGGTCACGGGCCTCGGGCACAACCCGGCTGGAGGACCTGGGTGGAGGGAGGACCCGGGTCCACTTCCGCGAGACCTACGAGGTGTTCAACCCGGTGATGCGGCGACTGCTCGAGCGCCACGTGCACGACGCCATCTCCAAGGACAACGACAAGCTCATCGAGGCCTCGCTGGTACGGGCGCTGGCCGAGCTGCACGGTGCGGGGTCCGACCCGGCCTGAGCCTGATCGGTCCTTTTGCCGTCGGTCAGGCTTTCATTCCAGGCCGAAGACACGCTGGGCGTTCTCGCGGAGGAACGGTCGCCACACGTGGTCGCGGAACGACACGTCCGGCATCTCGGCGAAGATGCGATCGAGGCTGAGTCCCATCGGGTAGTAGCCGGCGTACATGATCTTGTCGGTGCCCCGCGTGTTGGCGTAGTCGACGATGGCCTTCGGGTAGTACTTCGGGGCGAACGCCGAGGTCATGTAGTAGAGGCCCGGCCACTTGAGCATGAGTTTGACGGCGAGGTCCTCCCACGGCTCGGCCCCGTGGCGCATCACGATCCGCAGCGTCGGGAAGTCGTAGCAGACCTGGTCGAAGTGCATCACGTTCTGACACTCGGACGGCACCCGCGGCCCGGCGATGCCGGCGTTGACCACTGCGGGTATGTCGAGGTCGACGCAGGTCTGGTAGATCGGGTAGTAGCGCCGATCGCTGACCGGGACCTGCGGGTTGCAGCCGGCGGGGAACGTCGTCACCGCCTTGATGCCGTGTCGGTCGTGTGCTCGGCGGATCCTCCGCACCGCCTCGCCGATGTCGTTCGGGTCCACCTCGAGGCTGGCGACGAAGCGGGTCGGGTGGAGTTCGAGCGCGGCACGACTGGACTCGTTTCCCAGGCTGACCATGCCCACCGCCACGCCGTTGCGGTCCATGGCCTCGATGGTCTCGGCCACCGGATCATGCCCCTCGTCGAGCCGGTTGGGCACGTCCTTGAACATGTACTCGGCAGGAAACGCCATCGTCTGGCTCTCCGCGTCCTTGGCCATGGCCCGGAGGTTGTCGTAGTGGCGCTCGGCATCCCTGCTCGGGAAGCCGATCATCAGATCGATGGCACCGACGTCCGACGGGTACATCAGGCGACCGCCTCGTCCACCGGGATACGGAACGGTTGGTCACGGCCGGGATCGGGCTCCCGGGGCAGGCCGAGCACGCGCTCCCCGATGATGTTCCGCTGTACCTGATCGGTGCCGCCGCCGATGCGGACGGTCCACTGGGACAGGAACTGCTGCTGCCAGTATCCGCCGTCGGGGGCGTCGTCGGTGCCGAGCATCCCCGACGCGCCCTCGAGGGACAGGGCCAGGTCGGACAGCGCGGCGATGTGCTCCGAGTAGCTGAGCTTCATGACCGAGCTCTCCGATCCAGGGGGGACCCCGTGACTGAGGGCCGTCTGGACCCGGAGGCCGAGGAAGCGCAGGAGCTCGAACCGGGTGTAGGCCCGGGCCAGCTCCTGGCGGTGGACCGGATCGTTCGACGTACCCGTGGCCTGGGCCAGGGCACGCAGGTCTTCGAAGCGGACGCCAGCGCCTCCGCCGATGAGGGAGCGCTCGCTCTGCAGCGTGGAGTGGGTGACCCGCCATCCGCCGTCGACCGGGCCGACGACCTGGTCCGACGGGATCGCCACGTCGGTGAGGAACACCTCGTTGAAGTGGGCGACCCCGTCGATCTGGCGGAGCGGTCGGACGTCGATGCCGGGGCTGGTCATGTCGACCAGGAAGAAGGTGATGCCCTTGTGCTTCGGAAGGTCGGGATCGGTGCGGGCCAGGAGGATGGCCCAGTCGCTGTGCTGGGCGAGCGACGTCCACACCTTCTGCCCGTTGACGACCCAGGTGTCGCCGTCGGGCTCGGCCCGGGTCCGGAGGCCGGCGAGGTCCGAGCCGGCCCCGGGTTCGCTGAACAGCTGGCACCAGACCTCGTCGCCGCGGAGGATCGGCCGCAGGTGGCGCGCCTTCTGCTCGTCGGTGCCCCACGCAATCAGCGTGGGGCCGACCATCCCGACCCCCACCGACAGCGCACCGCCGCCGACCTCGAAACGGGCCATCTCCTGGTTGACGATGGCCTGGTCGATCGCAGTCCCGCCCCGGCCGCCGTACTCGGTGGGCCAGGTGACGCCGGCCCAGCCACCGTCGAACAGCTTCCGCTGCCACTCCTGGCACGCGTGCACGTGGGCGAGCTGTCCCTCGGGCGACGGGTCGCGCCATCTGGCCCTGGTCGCCACCGTTCCCGCCTCCCGCCGGCCGGCGTTCTGCTCGAGCCAGGCGCGCACCGAGGTCCGGATGGCCGCTTCCTCGGGCGTATCGTCGAAATCCACCTGCACCCCGATCCGGACGGGCGGTTCGCCCCCCCATGTTCCCCGGCACAGGCGCCATGCCGGGCACTGCCCTGCCGGGCAGACCGCTGGACAGTATCCATCAATTGCCGTCGTCGTGGGCCGTCTGCGCTCAGGCCTCTGCCCGGCAGCGTCGAACGGTGCTGTGCGGTACGTAGTCACTAGGGTTCGTCGTGTGAGCGAGCGCTACGACGCCTCCCAGGAGCACTACCCGATGTCGGGCCTGGACGAGTTCCTGATCCACAACCATCCCCACCCGGTGCGGGTGATGTGGACCTCGGACGTGCAGGCCTACGAGCGGATGTGGTTCACGTGCGAGGACACCACCGGTGACCTGTTGGTCGTCGCCGGCATGGGCATCTACCCCAACCTGGGCACGGCCGAGGCGTTCGCCATCGTCAACGTCCGAGGCCGGCACACCACGGTGCGGGCCCACCGGAAACTGGGACTGAACCGCATGGACATGTCCGTCGGCCCACTCCACTTCGACCCGGTCGAACCGTTCCGCCAGTGGAACCTGACCCTGGACGAGAACGACTACGGCATCGCCTTCGACCTCTCGTGGTTCGACACCAAGCGCCCGGTCTACCGCCTCATCGGCGCCGGCATGTTCCTGGGGACCAGGCCATTTTCCGGCGTGGCCGGCTACGACGGTTTCGGTCGCCAGAGCGGGTGGGTCACCGCCCACGGCGAGCGGTTCACGTTGGACCGGGCCGTCCACCGTGGCACCCGCGACCACCACTGGGGCACCCGCGACGGCGTCGGTGGCCCGACGCTGTGGAGCGGCCGCCAGCATCCGCACTCGGGGGAGTGGGTGGAGTTCGAGGAGTACGGGGTGTGGGGCGACCACATCCTCTACAACCTGGGCGACCCCCGCCGGGGGAGCGCCACGCTCCGGGGCCGCCGACACCGACTGCGATTCGAGGGGGAAACCCACCTGCTCCTCTCCGGCGAGGTCGACCTGGTCTTCGAGGACGGAACCGAAAAGACCATGACGTTCGAGCGGCTGGGCAACCAGATCGCCTTCCTCCGCTGTGGCATGTACGGGGGACCCAACGGGGGCACTCCCGACGGCGACATCTGGCACGGGATGGATGTCGGCGACGGCGTGGTCAGCGGGGAGACCTACGACGTGAACGACCCGGCCGTCCGTTCGCGGATCTGCGGCCTCGACCAGCACCACGCCCGGTTCGAATGCGAGGGCGAGGTGACCTACGGGATCATCGAGCCCTACGACACCCTCTGCTTCGACATGGCCTCGAGCGGCCTGGGTGGGTTCACACTGCTCGACTGACCGCCCGGTCGCTCACGTCAGTCTGGCCGTGAGGAGGTCGAGGATGGGGTTGTCCTCGATGGGCAGCATCACCGGCTGCCCGGCGTCACGGCGCAGGACGCTGATGCGGGTCATGACGGCCGTGCTCCGCACCATGGCGAGGGTCTCGTACCACTTGAGGTCGCGGACCGGGCGCCCGCTCAGCTCCTCGAACCGGGACACGGTCCGCTCCCGATCGGGGAACCCCTCGGTCCGGGCACCGAAGAGCTGGTGCATGGTGAGGTCGAGGCTGGTGAACCAGGCCAGGTCGTGTTCGGGCGCCCCGACCGAGGTCATGTCCCAGTCGAGTACGGCCAGGGGTTTCCCGTCGTCGTCGAGCACCGCGTTTTCGAATCGGACATCGCCCCACAGCAGGGCCGGGGCCGGTTCGTCGGCCGGACGGTGATTCCGGCACCAGGCCAGGGCTGCGGCGAGGGCCGGCACCGGCCGACCGTCGGTCGACCACGCGAGGTACTCCTCCCAGAAGTCGAGCTCGGCCTCGTTGTCCCGACGGGGCACGGCCGTAGCGGCGTCGTGGTCGGCCCGGTGGATGGTGGCCAGCGTGGCCAGGAAGTCGTCGTACAGACGACCCCGCCGGTCCGGTCCCAACCCGGTCAGCCACGGGTCGCGGTGGGCGAGAGCCCCCACGATGTGCCCCTCCAGTTTGGGCATGACGATGAACGGCGCCCCCACCCATCGGGTGTCGGTCTCGAGGACGGGGTCGGCCACCGGGACGCCGACGTCGGCCACGGCCGTCTGGGCCTGCCACTGGGCGACCAGGTCGTAGTTGGCGAAGGTACCGGCCGTGGGAGGACCCATCCGCACCACCAGTGAGCCCCGGTGCCGCCCGTCGTCGCCGGACCAGGAGACCTCGGTGATGATCGTCTCGCTGGAGTACCCGGCGCTCGGGCGGGACAGGCTGTCGACCACCGGGTCGACGAGGCCGCGCTCGTGGGTCAGCCAACTGCCGAGTCCCGCGGCAAGTCGATCGTCTGCACGCTCGGATGCACCTTGGGTGATCTCACGGTCCATGGACATCAGCTTCCCGGACGACCGATCTCGGCGGTAGTGCGTGTCGATGTCGGCGAGCCCGTCACGGCGCCAGCACGACGGGCATGTGGTTGGCGCCCCGTACCAGGGTCGATCGGACGTACTCCGGCTGACCCACCAGTTCGTACGTCGGATAGCGGGACAGCAGTTCGTCGAAGAAGACGCGCGCCTCGAGGCGGGCCAGTGCCGCGCCCAGGCAGAGGTGCTCCCCGAAGCCGAACGCCACGTGGGTGGGAGTCACCGCTCGACGGACGTCGAGCTGCCCGGCCGTGGGCCCGAAGGCTTCCTCGTCGCGGTTGCCCGACGCATAGAGCATGACGAGGAACTCCCCGGCGGGGATCTCCTGACCGTGGAACTCGACGTCGACCACGGTGGTGCGGCCGAAGGCCTGGATGGGCGTGACCCATCGGAGCAGCTCTTCGGTGGCCCCAGGCAGCAGCGAGGGGTCATGGGCCAGGATCGAGCGTTGGTCCGGTCGCTGATGCAGGGCCTCCATGCCCCCCGACAGGAGGGTCCGGGTGGTCTCGTTGCCGGCGACCAGCAGCGTCATGCAGAATCCCATGATCTCGAGCCGGTTCAGCGGTCGCCCGTCGAGTTCGGCGCTCTTCAGGATCTCGAGCAGGCTGTTGCCTGCCGTGGCGGGGGAGTCGATGTGGGCCATCAGGAACTCGGCCATCTGCCCGACCTCCGGGGCTGACTCCGTCGATTCCCCGTGGTCGGGTGAGGCGATGATGGCGTCGGACCATCGCCGGAACAGCTCGCGGTCGGCGTCACCCACCCCGAACAGCTCGGCGATCACCGCGATGGGGACCACGGAGGCGAGGGCGTCCACCGCATCCACCGGCTCGTCGGGAACGACACCGTCCAGGACCTCGGTGACCGTCCGGCGGATCGTCTCCTCGAGGCGCCCGACCGCCCGTGGGGTGAACTGGCGATTGACGATCGTCCGGTAGAGCGCGTGGACCGGCGGGTCGAGGTGGAGGATGGAGAAGGTGGGGAGACCTCCCGATCCGTCCGAGCGCATGGGGTCGTTGATC
Organism: Acidimicrobiales bacterium; assembly: GCA_050014755.1. GTDB lineage: Bacteria > Actinomycetota > Acidimicrobiia > Acidimicrobiales > RAAP-2 > Bog-756. Next base: position 2,746 of record JBEKCS010000050.1, on the reverse strand, counting down.
AGGACGCCCCGTCCCGAGACGAACCGGTCGGGGTCCCGGCTGATGGAGCGGATGTCGTCGTAGCGGGTCACCGCCCAGCTGCCGTCGAGCGTCGGGTGGACGGGCGCCTGTGCGCGCAGATCGGCGAGGACGTCGAAGTAGTCGGGCCAGAGGTAGAAGCCCGGTTGCGTCAGGTCGAGACGAAGGTCGGCCACGTCGGCCATCGAGGCTCCTCAGGTCTGTGGTGCGGCCGGTCGACGGTCGGTCGATGCCGCTGGATGTCGAGTCTCGTACGGCGTCCACGTCTCGGCAAGCAGGGTACGGCATCGGTCGGACGGCGTTCCGCCGACGTCGAAGCCGTACACTCGGTGCCGCCGAGGTCGAGCGCGCGCATGCGGCAGAATCCAGGTCATGAAGGCCGTTCGCTACGACTTCGCCGATGCCGACTTTCCCGCCTCGTTGGTTGACGTGGACGAACCGACATTCCCCACCGGCGAATGGGCCCGGGTGGCGGTCGGTGTCGGGGGCATCTGCGGCAGCGACCTCCATCTGTTCGCCCCCGTCGTGACCGGCTCACCGACCCTGTCGGGGATCGCCGACTTCCCCTTCGAACTGGGCCACGAGATCGCCGGGACGATCATCGAGGCCGGCGAGGACTGCCCGTACGCCGTCGGGACCCGGGTTGCGGTCGACCCGATCATCCCCTGTCTGCCCCGGGGCATCGATCCACCGTGTGCCAACTGCGCCAAGGGATGGGCGTCGAGCTGTCTCCACTTCGACAGCCACGTGATGACCGGCGGGCGGTCACTCGGGTACACGCGGGGGCTCGGGGCCGGTTGGGCCGAGCAGGTCCTCGGGCATGCGTCGATGCTGCATCCCATCCCCGACGGCGTGCCGGAGAAGGCGGCCGGCCTCCACGAGCCGATCTCGATCGCCATGCATGGCCTCGCCCACCGTCCTCCCGACGAGGGAGCCCCGATCCTCATCGTCGGGGGCGGCGTCATCGGCCTCACCGCCCTATTGGCCGTGCGGGCCTACTTTCCGGACAATCCGGTGACGGTGCTCGTGCGCTACCCCCACCAGGCGGAGGCTGCCCGCACCTGTGGGGCGACCACGGTGGTGACGGGATCCGGCGCTGCGGCGTTCGAGGAGCTGGCCGTCCTGTGTGGGGGACGGGCCGTCGGGGGCGGTCACGACCGGATGCTGATGGGAGGCTTCGCCTACGTCATCGAGGCGGCCGGGAGCCCGGACGCGGTGACCGACGCGCTGCGGGCCGCCGACCATCGGGCAACCGTGCTCACCCTGGGTGCGGCGGGAATCGGGACGGTCGACATGACCCCCATCTGGTACAAGCAGCTCGTTCTGGCGGGCTCCGTCGACCACGGGTCGAATCCGTCGGCGGTCATCGGCCGGGCGCCCGAGGGCCTCGACCACTCGATCGACGCCGCCCTCGCGGTGCTGGCCCGCCAGTCGTTCCCGCCCGAGGTGCTGGTCACCCACGAGTTCCCCCTCGAAGGGTACCGGGAGGCCGTCCGGGCCGGGCTCGACAAGGGCACCAGTCAGGCCATGAAGGTGGTCTTCCGGCCGAACGGTTGAGCCCGGACGATCGGTCCCGATCGTCCGCAGCTGTGGGCCGCCTAGCGGCTGTCGATGGTCACCTTGACGGCCCCTGACGCCTCCTGGTCGGCCAGCACGGCGAAGGCGTCCCGCCACTCGCCGAGGCGGAACGAGTGGGTGAGCATCGGCGTCAGGTCGATCCGGCCCGACCCGACCATGTCCAGGAAGTGGGCGATGCCGTGCTGGCGCACGCCCTCGACCTCCTCGATCCCGAAGGCGTTGGAACCGGTGTAGATGATCTCCTTGGCGTAGACGGGCGTGTCGTCCCATGTGGCCGCGCCGTGCATGCCCAGCTTCACCAGGGCCCCCCGGGCCCGCAGCACGCGGCAGCCGACCTCCAGCGTCTCGGCCGCCCCGATCGTGTCGTAGACCACGTCGATGGCGCCCGGAAACGCCATGGGGAGACCGTCCGCCGGCTGCAGCACGCCCCCCGACCAGTCCGCGACCCGCTCGATGAGCTCGAGTCGCGGCTCGTGGGGAACCGTCGATGCGCCGAAGGTCTCGGCCAGCCGGCGCTGGGCATCGAACCGGGCGACGACCATCACCTCGACCGTCGGGTGCAGCGCCCGCAGGATGGCGACGGCGCACAAGCCGAGCGAGCCGGCACCGTAGACGACCACCTTGCTCCCCGGTCGGGGTGGATGGCGGGTGACCGCATGGAGTGACACCGAGAACGGGTCGGCGGTGACGACCTGTTCGTCGCTCAGGTGGTCCGGCACCTTGAAGAGCATGGAGTCGTGCGCCGGCATGAGGTCGGCGAACCCGCCGCTGACGTCGGCGCACATGCCGATGTGGATACCCGGCGCGAACGAGCCCTTGGCGAACGAGTGGCACTGGCTCAGGTCGCCCGCCTGGCATGCCGGACACACGGGCGAGACCCCCCGGGTCACGCACGTGAGCCACGGGTTGAGGGCGACACGGTCACCCGGCTCGAGCCCTTCCGCCTCGGGCCCGACGTCGACCACCTCGGCGATCACCTCGTGGCCCATCACGTGGGGGAACGAGACGAAATTCTTCATCGGATTCTGCGTGCCCGACGCGTTGGCCGGGTCGGTCATGCTGGCGTAGTCGAGGAACACCGCTTTCGACTCCGACCCGCAGATCCCCACCAGTCTCGGCCTGGTCACCACCCAGTCGGGCCGGAGGAACC
>JBEKCS010000049.1:0-26757 GCA_050014755.1 Acidimicrobiales bacterium | reverse complement strand
GCTTGGACACCGCCAGCATCGAGGGGCCCTCCACCGGAATGGCGGACCTTTCAAGTGGCCCGCCACCCTGCTCAGGGGGTGGGGAATTTCAGTGATCGAGGGTGGGGAATTTCAGTGATCCGCAGCATGTGCGGCGGAGTATCCCCCTGGCCTTGGCCGAGCTCGACGACGGCTTCTTCAAGGTGCGGGCCGGTGCCTCGACCCCTGCCGAACGAAAGTACATGCTTGCCATGGCTCAGATTGGACCTGGGCCGGTTCGGACCGCAGAAGTGGCGAAGACCCTCGGACGCGAGCCATCGGCGCTCACGCCCGTACGAGAATCGCTGCTCAAACGGTCATTGTGCTTCGTGCCTGAGCGAGGGCGCATCGACTTCACCGTCCCTATGTTCGGCGACTACATGATGCGCATCGGCAATCCGAACAGGAAGGTGGTCTGACGCGGCCCACCTCGCCCCCAGCTTGGGAACGTGAACACATCCCCCTGTCCTCAGCTGGTCCAGCTGAGTGAGGAACTCAGCCCTGCATGCCGGGGCACCCCTTCGACCCATGTGGGCAGGCACGGTCGGCTCACGTTTCCGGTGACGGGGTCGGTCCCGATGAAGATCCGGGAGCGCCATCTGCCCGGGCCTCGCTTCTCGATCGTTCCTGTAGCCTTGGGCCGTCTCGAGGTCTTGGTCCTGCCGTCCACCCGTGGAAACATCGACCAACTCATAGACCAAGGGGCAAGGAGAGGTGCGAGAGCGGCCGAATCGGACTCACTGCTAATGAGTTGACCTGGGTAACTGGGTCCGAGGGTTCAAATCCCTCCCTCTCCGCTCTGTGATGTCGCGAGACATCGTGGACGGTTGAACCTATTACCGGAGGCCACCAGGGCACCGGGGTCCTGGTGGCCTGGTGGTCCCGGCGGACAGTCCCCGGCGCCTCGACTGGGGACCAGACTGATGGCTGCGGCGCCGGAACCGCCACACCCCACTAGATTGGACCGGTGGCCGAGCGGTACTGGATCGAAACCTTGGGCTGCCCGAAAAACCAGGTCGACTCGGACAAATTGGTCGGGACGTTGACCGTGGACGGCTTCGTGGCGGCCGACTCCCCCGAGGAGGCGGACCTGGTGGTGGTCAACACGTGTGCCTTCATCGAGGCCGCCCGCCAGGAGTCGATCGACACCGTCCTCGCCCTCGCCGACAGCCGGAGGGAAGGCGCCCGCCTGGTGGTAACCGGCTGCATGGCCGAGCGGTACGGGGACGAACTGGCCGATGCCCTTCCCGAGGTCGACCTGGTCGCCCCGTTCGGTGCGTCGCTGCATACGGCCCCGGCCCCGAACCCATCCCCTACCGGGCGGACACCGGTGACGCTCGGCACCAAGCCCGTCCCTGCCGCACCGCTCCCCGCGTTCGACCTGCTCAACCTCCCCCGACCCCACTCGACGGCACCATGGGCGTACGTGAAGGTCGCCGAGGGCTGCGACCGCAACTGTGGCTTCTGTGCCATCCCGTCCTTCCGGGGCAAGCAGCGCTCCCGATCCACCGGGTCGATCCTGGCCGAGGTGGACCAGCTGGGCGGTGCCGACGGATCCCTCGCCGAAGTCGTCCTCGTCGCCCAGGACCTGTCCTCGTTCGCCCTGGACCGGTCCACCGGTCGGGTCGAGCCCCGGCTCGACGGCCCGGCAGTCGGCGGCAACCGGCCCATCGTGGACCTGGTAGGCGCGGTATCCGAGCGGGTCCGGTGGACCCGCCTCCTCTACCTCTACCCGTCCACCCTCGACGACGCTCTGGTTGCGGCCATACTGGCCACCGGCGTGCCCTACTTCGACCTCTCCCTCCAACACGTGTCCCGACCCCTGCTGAAGCGCATGCGCCGCTGGGGCGAGGGCGAGCGTTTCCTCGACCGGATCCGGTCCATCCGGGCGGCCGAGCCCACCGCCGCGTTCCGGTCGTCGTTCATCGTGGGCTACCCGGGGGAGACCGAGGAGGACCACGACCGCCTGCTGGACTGGATCACCGAGGCACAACTGGACTGGGTCGGCTTCTTCCCGTTCAGCAACGAAGCCGGCACGTACGCCGCCGGTCTGGACGGCCAGGTCCCCGGGGAACTGGTGACCGAGCGCATCCGCGAGTGCACCGAGTTGCAGGACGCCATCACCGCACGGCGCCGGGAGGACCTCATCGGGTCCACCATCGAGGTCCTGGTCGACGCCCCGGGCGAGGCCCGCTCCTACCGCGAGGCACCCGAGATCGACGGGATCGTCACCGTCCCCCTCGACCTGCCGGTCGGCTCGTTCGTCGAGGTCGTCGTCGTCGACGCCGACGGTCCCGACCTGTCCGCCGAGGTGGAGGGACGTGGCCCGAAGGGAGCGACCACACCGCTGGCCACGGTCGGTACGGGGGGACGATGAGCGACGGGACCCTCGGGTCCGAGCTTCCGGCGAGGTCCGGACCGTCGGTACCCACGACCGCGAGGAGCACCACCTTCGGGCCGTCGGCCCTGCTGACCCCGGCCAACGCCATCACGGTGATCCGACTGCTCGCCACCCCGGTGGTCGTCGTCATGATCATGCTCTGGGGGGCGAGCTGGCTCACCTTCGTCTTCGCCGGCCTGCTGGCCGCGTCCGACGGCATCGACGGATGGGTGGCCCGCAGGCAGGGCACGACCCGCTCCGGTGCGTTCCTGGACCCGCTCGCCGACAAGGTCGTCGTGCTCGGCGCCCTCGTCGCCCTGGTGGCGAAGGGGATCGTGTGGTGGCCCCCGGTGGCGATCATGGCCGTCCGGGAGATCGCCATGAGCGTCTACCGCTCGGTGGCCGGTCGGAACGGCATCTCCATCCCGGCTCGCAACTCCGCCAAGTTGAAGACCCTGGTCCAGGACATCGCCATCGGCATGTGCCTGGCCCCGCCGCTGGTATCGCACCACGGCCTGCTGGCCGCCGGTATGTGGGTGGCCGCCTTCCTCACCGTGTTCACCGGGGTCCAGTACCTCGTCGACGGACGCCGGGCCGCGGTCGACCGTGCCGCGGGCACCAACCGGTCGGCCTGAGGGGCCGTGCGCGTCGAGATCGTCGCGGTGGGGACCGAGCTGCTCCTCGGGCAGATCGCCGACACCAACTCGCAGTGGCTCGGCGAGCACCTCGCCGCGGTAGGGGTGGGTTCGCACTTCCACCAGGCGGTGGGGGACAACCACGACCGCATCGTCCTCGCCGTCCGTACCGCGTTGGCCCGTAGCGACGGGGTCATCGTCTGCGGTGGTCTGGGGCCGACCCACGACGACATCACCCGCGACGCCATCGCCGAGGTGATGAACGTCCCCCTCGTCAGGGACGACGAGGTGGTGGCCAGGATCCGGACCATGTTCGTCAGCCGCGGTCGGGAGATGCCGGAGTCGAACCTCCGCCAGGCCGACGTGCCTGAGGGCGCGGCGATCATCCCGCAGACCAAGGGGACCGCGCCCGGATTGATCTGCCCGGTCGGCCACAAGGTCGTCTACGCCGTGCCCGGCGTGCCCTACGAGATGTCGGACATGTTCGAACGGGCCATCGCTCCCGACCTCCAGCGGCGGATGGCGGAGCGGGGCGAGGTGGAGGGGACCATCGCCAGCCGGGTCATCCGGACCTGGGGGATGAGCGAGTCGGGCCTGGGCGAGGCGCTGTCGGGGTACATCGCCACCCTGGACGGACCGGCACCCGACGGGTCCGGAACGGCCACCATCGCCTTCCTGGCCAGCGGGATCGAAGGCATCAAGGTGCGGGTCACCGTCCGTGCCGCCGACGCGGACTCGGCGGCGGACCTGCTCGACAACCACGAGGCGGCCATCCGGTCGATCCTGGCCGATGTGGCCGGCGACGTCGTGTTCGGCGTCGACGACGAGGCCATCGAGGATGCCGTCGCCCGCGTCCTGGTCGCCGAAGGGCTGACGATCGGGCTGGCCGAGTCCCTCACCGGCGGTCTGGCCGCGTCACGGCTGGTCAACGTGCCCGGCGCCAGCACCTGGTTCAGGGGATCGGTGGTGTCCTACGCGTCCGAGGTGAAGTTCGACGTGCTCGGCGTGCCCGAGGGGCCCGTCGTGTCCGAGGGCGCGGCCAAGGCCATGGCCGCAGGTGCCCGACGGGTCCTCGGCGCCGACGTCGGGCTGTCCGTCACCGGTGTGGCGGGGCCTACCGAGCAGGACGGCCGACCACCCGGGACCGTCTTCGTGGGACTGGCCCGGCCGGGGCGCGACCCCGAGGCGTTCGAGTTCACCGTCCCCGGTGACCGGGCGCGGGTCCGTCAGTACGCGACGATCGCCATGCTGGACCTGCTGCGACGATCGCTGGCGGAGCCGGTTCCGGACTGACCGGCCCGAGGCTGCGGTCAGGCCTTGGTGCTCTTCTTGTTGGCCGGGACGGTGGTCGTCGTGGGCGGAACCGGGTCGGCGGCCGTGGTCACCGGGATGCCGACGGGTGCCAGCTCCTCCCAGGTGTTGCCCGGCTGGAGGGTGATGGGTGCGCCGTCGGCCGCGGTGAGCGTCGCCGGCCCGGTGAGGCTCGAGCGGGTCCAGGTGCCGGTGATGGCGATCCCGTTGCGCAGCACCACCAGGGGGCCGGAGCCGGTGGCGACCACCTCCACCTCGTACCCTCCCTCGCTGTTCTCCGCCCAGGGCCCGGTGAACGTGTGCACGGTCATGACCACGACGTTGGTGGCGTGGGTCTGGGAGCCGTTGACCAGCGTGTCGGGGACGCCGGAGTAGGACCGGAGGTAGGTGCCGGTCGCCGGGTCCCAGGTCCAGGTCACGTCCGACGTGGAGGAGAACGGGATGTGCACGCTCGCCCCGGACCCGGGCACCGAGCCGGCCGGCGGGGTGGCCGAGTAGGTGAAGATCGGCGCCGGGGGCTTGGTGTCCGACGGGGCGAGGCCCCACACCGGGCCGGTGGAGGAGAACGTGTCGTAGGGGGCGTAGCGGCCGGACGGGTGGATGGTCACCGGCCCCATGCCGCCGTCGAGGATGTTCTCGTCCCGGATCGGTGCGTCGGCCAGGAGGGCGAGGACCGGGTCGATGCCACCGGCGTGCATGAAGAGTGGATCGGAGAGCTGCGAGAGGATGGCGACATCGGGCTCGCGGGCCGACCGGAGGTCGCCGACCAGTGTCGCCCCCTGGCACTGGAAGACCGCCACCAGGCGGGTGTAGCTCCCCTCGACCGGCTCCTCGAAGACGATGTCCGCCTGGTCGAGGCCGGCGGACGGGCGGTCGTCGGTGTAGTTGCCGATCTTCATGGCCAGGGCGGGCCGGGCCGGGACGACGCCGCCCGGTGCCGGGGCGCCGGTCAGCGGGCAGGTGGCCGCCCCCGTAGCCGGCCTGGTGGTCGTGGTGGTGGCCGCAGCGGCCCTCTTCGCCTTCGGCGAGCTGCCGTGCAGCGTGGCGGCCAGGACGGCGCCGGCCACGACGACGACGACGATCGCCGCGGCGACCACGTACCTCGTCCTGCGGGACTCCCCCTGGCGCTGGCGGCGGAGCTCCTGGCGGGTGAGGATGGTGGGGCCGCCCGGTCCGGTCGCGCCTGCCGCCCCGGCGTCGTCGGCGCCCGGGTCGGGGGTGGTCGGATCGTCGTCGGACATTGCGGTGACGCTACTGCCACCGGGACCGGTCACCGGTGGAACCCGGCGGCCGGACCGGGCATCCAACATCGAACATGCGTTCGGGTCTACAGTGGCCGGGTCGCACCGAAGCGAGCGTCGCACGCAGTAGAAACCGCACCGCAGTCAGGGGAGGTCGACCCTCGGGGCGAGGGCCACGGGAGTCCTCCGGGGGGCGGGCGTCACACCCTTTTCGTACGGTCGGCCGGGTCCAGTGAACGACACCACCGAGGAGAAGCAGACAAGACATGGAACGTGACAAGGCACTCGACATGGCCCTGGGGCAGATCGAGAAGCAGTTCGGCAAGGGATCGATCATGCGGATGGGGGAGAACCTCCACATGAACATCGAGGCCATCCCGACCGGGGCCCTGGCCCTGGATCTGGCCCTCGGCATCGGGGGCCTCCCCCGTGGCCGCATCGTGGAGATCTTCGGCCCCGAGTCCTCGGGCAAGTCGACCCTGGCCATGCACGTGGTGGCCGAGGCCCAGCGCAACGGTGGCATCTGCGCCTACATCGACGCCGAGCACGCCATGGACCCGGTCTATGCCAAGGCCATCGGCGTCAACATCGACGATCTGCTGATCTCCCAGCCCGACACGGGCGAGCAGGCCCTCGAGATCGCCGACATGCTGATCCGCTCGGGTGCCCTCGACGTACTGGTCATCGACTCGGTGGCCGCCCTCACCCCCCGCGCCGAGATCGAGGGGGAGATGGGGGACTCCCACGTCGGACTGCAGGCCCGTCTGATGTCCCAGGCACTGCGCAAGCTGACCGGGACGTTGTCGAAGTCCCGGACCATCGCCATCTTCATCAACCAGCTGCGGGAGAAGATCGGTGTCATGTACGGCTCGCCCGAGGTGACCCCCGGGGGCCGGGCGCTGAAGTTCTACTCGTCGATCCGCCTCGACATCCGACGGATCGAGACCATCAAGGACGGTGCCGATCAGGTCGGCAACCGGACCCGGGTCAAGGTGGTCAAGAACAAGTGTTCCCCGCCGTTCAAGCAGGCGGAGTTCGACATCTCCTTCGGTCGGGGGATCAGCCGTGAGGGCTCGCTCCTCGACGTCGGGGTGGAGCTCGGCTTCATCAAGAAGTCCGGCGCCTGGTTCACTTACGAGGGCGAGCAGCTCGGACAGGGTCGGGAGAACGTGAAGAATTTCCTGACCGAGAACCCCCAGCTCATGGCCGAGGTCGACGAGCGGATCCGCGAGCATCTGGCCGCGCAGAACGCGGCAAAGGCCGCCGATGCCGCCGGCGACCAGCGCCCACCGGTGGACGACCTGATCCTCGACGACGAGTCCATCACACTGGACGAGCCCATCACACTGAGCGACTGACCGACGTCGTCAGCGGCGTACGGATCGGGTCCGGCCCCCACGGTCGGCCCCGATCCGGGGCGTCGGTACCGAGAGAACTGCCGGCGCCTCCCCGCACCCGTCGGACCATCGCCGGCTCGTCGGGTCTCAGGCCGTCACGGTGTCAGGGGCCCCTGGAGCGGTCGACGTCGTTCCGCCATGGTCTCCGGAGCCCGGGTAGACGGCCTGCCACGTCCCCGTCGACGGAGTGGTGATGCTCGCCGGTGCCGTCCCGAGCACCGAGTAGACGTTGAGCATGATCCGCTGCAGGTACCCGGTCACCCCGGGTATTGCGGAGGGCAGGATCAGCGAAGGGATGAGGGGCGCGTCGCCGAGCTGACCGACCCAGCTCGCGTTGCCGGTGTCGAGCACACCGCCTCCGGCCGCCGTCGTGTACCAGGTGATGTCGGAGAAGTTGTGGTTGCGGTTGGCGACCAGTGAGTGGGCGATCACGTCGACGTTGGCCGGCGCGGGCCCGCCCGGCTCATAGCGGTCGAACTCGCCCCGGACGACGTTCGGGAGGTGCTGACCCGCCGCGAGGCCGGTCCCGGCCAGCAGCCACGACGTGGGGTCGACGATCACCATGTCGGCCTGCGCGTCGATGTCCTGGTACGTGGTTCCCTTCAGCGACGATTCGGGATTCGAGACCGGAGGGAGATCCCAGTCGATGGAGACCAGGGCGTCGTCCTTGCCGAACATCGGGTCCTCGTCGGCGGACTTGTAGCAGACCTGGTAGCGGTCGGGACCGAGCGCCGACGGTTGGAGCCGGATCTGCCGGTAGCAGGCGTTCGCACCGAGGAACGCCACGTTGAGTCCCTGCTGCACCGCCGTCTCGACCCCGTCGCGCATGGGTGTCGACCAGTACTCGTCGTGCCCGAGGCTGAACAGGGCCCGATGGTTGGCCAGGAGGTGCGGCTGCTGGTGGAGGTCGATGTCGGTCCAGTAGGAGACGTCGAGCCCGAGCTGTTCGGCCTGGAAGATGAGCGGGAGCTCGTTCCCCACGAAGTCCGACGCCCCCGACGCCCAGTCGTGGGGGTAGGGCCGGTCGAACGACACGATCCGGGAACGGTTCTCGTAGGTCGCGTCGCCCGAGTCCTGGGTGTAGGAGAGGACGCCGTCCGCGTTGCCGTAGTAGAGCGAATAGCCGCCCCAGCGGTTGTACGCCTGCCACGTGGTCACGCTGTGCTGGATCAGGAAGGCCGAATTCGACGAGTCGTCGCGGACGCAGAACGGCACCAGGCCCTGCTCGCCGGTGGCTCCGACCAGCTTGAACAGGTAGGCGCCCGGCGGCCACGTGGGGCCGATCGCCACCTCGAGGGACGGGGCCCACTGGCACTCCACCGTGTTGGTCCCGGGTAGGAGCACGGGGGGCGTCTGCCGCAGGCCGGGGATCTCGGCCGACTGCCACACCCGCCGTCCGCCGATGCCCTGGTAGTGACCCATCCGGAACGCCTCGACGTGGAACGTCGTGGCCTTGGTGTTGACCATGAGGGTCACTTTGTCGCCGACCTGGGCGCTGACCAGGTTGGCGTAGCCCTCCATGTCGCCGGGGTTCTGGGGTGAGGTCACCCACCAGAGGTCGCCGACGAGGGAGTTCTCGGCGACGATGGCCGGCGAGGTGGGGAGGGCGACCCCCTGCACGTACGTCAACTCCCCCTCGGGGGGCTGGGTCGGGGTGGTGCCCGTGTGCGTCCTACCCGTGGCCGTCCGGGCCGGATGGTCGGCCCCGGCGGCGCTCCGCGGAGCCTTCGAGGTGCCGGACTCGATTTCTGCGGCCACGATCGCCGCCGTGGCGCCTCCGGCCGCGGTCCACCCGAGGAACCGCCGCCTGCTGATGGTCCGCCGCTCGCCGTTGCGGCTACCCGGGTCGTCCGGGTGCGGTGACGGGCTGTGTGCGCCTCGGCGTTTCATGGTCCTGTAACTCCCGCCAACGGTCCCCTCCGGCGGGGCAGATGCAAACCGGATCGTCCTCCAAAGCGTAGCCAGGCACCGTCCGGTGCGCGGGTTCATCGGGTCGACGCCCGAGGGGGCTCCCCGCCACGTCCCGCCCGCCGCCCGTGGTGGCGGCGGGCGGGCTCCCCGTTTACGCTCGGTCCGCGGCCGGGCCGGTCGCGGCGACCACCGGGCGACCGGACCGGCACGAAGGAGCATCCCCATGCAGTTCGGAATCATCCCTCCCGTTCGGACGGGGGCCACGGCCGACCCGGATTGGATGAGCTCGTTCGCCCGTCACGTCGAGGGGTGCGGGTTCGAGTGCCTCGTCCTGGTCGAACACGCCGTGGTGGTCTCCGACTACACGAGCACCTATCCGTACGCGACGTCGGGGAAGATGCCCCTGCCCGACGACTGCCGCATCCCGGACCCGCTGGACCTGATGGCCTTCCTGGCCGCCGTGACCGATCGGATCGCCCTGGCCACCGGGGTCCTGGTGGTCCCCAACCACCAGGCGGTGGTCCTGGCCAAGCGCATCGCCACCGTGGACGTGCTGTCCAAGGGACGGGTCCGGATGTGCCTCGGGGTGGGATGGATGGAAGAGGAGCTCCGGGCCACAGGGGCCGACCCCCGGACCAGGGGCCGCCGGATGGACGAGACCATCGAGGCCATGCGCGTGCTGTGGGCCGACTCGGGTCCGCAGGGCGCGGCGTTCTCCGGTGAGTTCGTCTCGTTCCGCCACGCCCACTCCTTTCCGAAGCCCTTCCGTCCGGAGGGCGTGCCGCTCCACATCGGCGGGCACAGCGAGGCCGCCGCGCGCCGCGCCGGGCGCCTCGGGGACGGCTTCCAACCCCTCGGCCTGTCCGCCGAGGACCTGACACTCCGCATCGGGCAGATGCGTGAGGCGGCGGTGGAGGCGGGGCGTGACCCGGACGGCATCGAGCTCTCGGTGTCGGGCTACCTCCCCACCACCACCGAGGACGAGGTGGCCGCGGCCGAGGCCGCCGGGATCGACCGGATGCTGCTGTCCACCTCGATGAGCGGGGATCTCGACGGCCTGGCGGACGAGCTGTCCACCTTTGCCGCCCGGTTCGGCCTCCTGCCGACCACGTCATGAGCGGTTCCGCCGACCTGCGCGCCCTGTCGGTGGCCTACGCGGGCGCCGTCGACACCCTCGACGGTCCCGCCTTCGCCGCGCTGTTCACCGTCGACGGGGAGCTGTGGGTGCCCGACGGCTCCCGGGGCGACGCGCCGACGATCTGTCGGGCCGGCACCGACGCGCTCGAGGCGATCCCGTCGGGGCTCCGTCGCTACGTGGCCACGTACCACCGGGTCGGGCCGGCCACCTACGCCGTCGACGGGGACTCGGCCACCGGCGAGGTGACCGGAGTGGCCCACCACCTCGGCCGACCCGCCGGTGGGCCGGCAGGGACCGGCGACGAAGACCGGGGCGGCCTCGACACCATCTGGTACCTGCGGTATGCCGACGACTACCGACGACTGGACACGGGGTGGCGCATCGCCCGCCGGGTCCTCCACCTGCGCCGGATCGAGGAACGTCCGGTCGGCCGGATCGGCCCCGGCCGGTGACCGCCGCGGCCGGACGGGCCCGTCGCCCGCGGGCCTACGCTCTTCGTCCATGAGCCTGCCCGCTGCCCGACCCGACCGCACCTGCCTGGTGACCGGAGCCTCCTCCGGCATCGGCCAGGAGATCGCCGGCCTCCTGGCCGGCCGGGGGCTCGGGGTCACCCTGGTGGCCCGGACCGAGTCCAAGCTGCAGGCGCTCGCCGAATCGCTGTCGGCGCGCCACGGCGTCCAGGTGGAGGTGCTGCCCACCGACCTGGCCGACGCCGAGGCCCGCCGGGGCCTGCCCGGGCGGGTGGCCGACCTCGGCCTGGCCGTCAACGTTCTGGTCAACAACGCCGGGTTCTCCACCCTCGGGCCCGTCTACCGGTCCGACCCCGACCGCGAGATCGCCATGATCCGGACCGACGTGGAGGCCGTCGTCCACCTGTGTTCGCTGTTCACCCCGGGGATGGTGGAGCGTCGCAGCGGCTGCATCCTCAACGTGGCCTCGACGGCCGCCTTCCAGCCGATCCCCGGCCAGGCCGGCTACGGGGGCGCCAAGGCCTTCGTCCTCTCCTACAGCCACGCCATCCGCGAGGAGCTCCGCTCCCAGGGCGTGACGGTCACCGCCCTCTGCCCCGGACCGGTCGAGACCGGGTTCGCCGAGGCGGCGGGCATCGACCCCGACCAGATGGCCGGGGCCATGCCCAGGATCTTCTGGGTGCCGGCCGGCGCCGTGGCCCGGGCCGGGGTGGCCGGCATGGACGCCAACCGCGCCGTGGTCATTCCCGGACTCCCCAACAGGGCGTCGGCGGCGCTCGGATGGCTGTCGCCCAGGCGCCTGCTGGTTCCCGTGGTGGCCAGGCAGCACCCGGCGATGCGCGACTTCTGACCGGTAGCGGGACCCACCGGGAGCCGCCGGAGCGGGCGGGCAAACTGCTTGCTGCAGGTCTATCGGCAGGTTTGGGGCCCACCTGTAGCGATTTCTTGGAATTGTTCCCGAATTTTCTGAATTGTGCCCGCGACCAGGGATGCAGCCGGTCGCGATCAGGGTGTCACCGCCCGCGGCGACCAGGTCGGCCGCCCCGGCGGGTCAGCCGCCCACGAATTCGGCCAGTTCCGGGGGCACGAAGTTGTGCTCCTCGGTGGTCTCGGCCTCGGTCAGCTCGACCATCTTGTCGACCACCTCGACCGGGTCCCGCTGGTCGTTCGTGGCGAAGTCGCGCATCATCGTGAAGAGCGGCGTCGAGGCGGCGTTGACCGAACCCTCGCCGAACCACTCCCACATCGAGTCGGCCATGCGGTCGTTGAACCCGGTCAGGTAGGGGCCGGGGTTGAGCAGACAGACGTCCACCCCCTGGCCGGCCAGTTCGCCCCGCATCGCCTTGCCCATCGCCTCGAGGGCGTGCTTGGTCATCGAGTACGGACCGAACGTCGGAGCCGAGAGCACCCCGGCGATCGACGACACGATGACGATGCGTCCCGACCCCTTGGCCACCATGCGGGGCAGCACGGCCTGGGTCACGGCCAGTGTCCCGAACACGTTGACGTCGAAGAGCCGGCGCACCCGGTCGATCGGGACGTCGGCCATCGGGCCGGTCTGGCCGGCGCCGGCGTTGTCGATGAGGACGTCGAGGTCCCACTCCGCCGCCATGGCCACGTCGTCGGTGGTGATGTCGAGCTTCTCCACGGTGATCCCGGGCGCCTCGGCCCGCAGCGCCGTCGCCTGCTCGTCGGTCTCGGTGGTGGCGATGACGGTGTGGCCGCGCTCGGCCAGGGCCAGGCTGGCGCCCTTCCCGAAGCCCGAGCCGGCTCCGGTGATCATGACGGTCTTGCTCATCGTGGGTGGCTCCTTCGCCGCTTCGGTCACTGCACCTTAGGACCGGCCCCGCTGGCATGGGGACGGCCGGTCCGGTCGGAGCTCAGGCCTGGTACGGCGACGCCATCAGGGGCTGCGGGCCGGCCCGGGCCCGCAGTGCCGAGGTGGCACCGTCCTGGACGGTGCCCTCGAGGCTGATGCCGCGCATGATCACGTCGGTCATCTCGTCGGCGTGCCGTTCGGGATCGAGCGGGCCGTCGAACGTGTCGAACGCGCCGGACAGGGCGGACAGCGTGTAGGGGGACTCGGCCCCCTGGGTCACCAGGAAGAACAGACCCCGGGCACTGACCGGCCGGATCCGGCGTTCGGCCCGGAGCCGGAGGAAGACCCCGCCGATGGTCTCCATCATCGGGTTGACGGTCGACTCGACGAGGTAGCGGAGCCGGGCCGTCGACTGGGGGCCCTCCTGGTTCATCAGCCGGCCGAGCTCGGGGCGCAGCAGGGCTGCACCCAGGAACGCGCGGATGGTGGCCCGCAGGTCGGCGAGGTCGTCGGGGGGGTCGATGGTCGTCAGGTAGTGGCGCCGCCTGCTGTCGATGTCCTCCATCAACACGGCGAACCCCCGGTCGACGGCGGCGAAGTAGAGGCGCTCCTTGGTGCCGAACCGCTGGCTGATCGTGCCGTGGCTGAGGCCGAGCCCGGCGTTGAGCGAGCGCAGCGACATGGCTCCATATCCCTGGGAGGCGAACGCCTTCAGTGCGGCGTCGAGGATCTCCGCATCCTGGCGGATCCGGGGCCGACCGCGTGCCTGCCGGGTCCTACTCCGCGCTGGCTTGTCGGTGACCGAGCCGACGGTGGACGTCTCCGGCACCCCACAATCCTAACCGATCCCTGCCATCTCCAAAGATGATTGACCGACGGCCAGTTGCTGTCCGGAATCGGCGCGGTCGGGCGCCCGCCCGCCGGGCCCGGCTGCGCCGCCTGCCGGCCACGGGCCCTACCCCCGCTGCTCGGCCTCCTCGGCCAGTGCCAGCCACTGTTCCTCGGCCGCGTCGAGCTCGGCCTGTACGGTGCGCAGCTCGGCCCCGAGCCGGGTCAGCTCGGTGTGGTCGGCCGTGGCGACCAGGGCGTCGTGCAGCCTGTCGCGCTGGCGACCGAGCTTGGTCATCTGGCGCTCGGTGTCCCGTAGCAGCCGCCCGATCGGTGGATTGCCGGTGCCACGTACCGGTGTCGGGGCTGCGGCGACGTCGGGCTTCGCCGGGGCGCGGGGCGCAGGTGCGAGCAGGTCGGCCAGCCAGGCGTCGAGGCCACCGGCCACCGGGGCCACGCCGTCGGGGCCGATGGCCACGACCGTCTCGATGGTCCGGTCGAGGAAGGCGCGGTCGTGGCTGACCACGATGAGGGTGCCGGGCCAGTCGTCGAGGAAGTCCTCGAGGACCCGGAGCGTGTCGAGGTCGAGGTCGTTGGTCGGCTCGTCGAGGAGGAGCACGTTGGGCCGACGGGCCAGCACGGCCAGGAGCTGGAGCCGCCGCCGCTCGCCTCCGGACAGGTGACCGACGCGGGTGTAGGGAAGGTTGCCGGTGAACCAGAACCGCTTCATGAGGGCGACGTCGGCCAGCGATCCCGGAGTCCGGTGGGGGCCGGCGACGACGTCCTGGACCCGGGACTCCGGATCGAGCTCGAGGCCGTGCTGGTCGTAGTAGCCGACGACCACCGTCGGACCGAACTCGATCGTCCCCGTGTCCGGTGGTCGCGTGCCGGCCACCACGTCGAGGAGCGTCGACTTGCCGGTGCCGTTGGCGCCCACCACGCCGATCCGGTCGCCGGGGCCGATGAGCAGATCCAGGTCGGCCAGGATCGGGGTCCCGCCGTCGTAGGCGAAGCCGACACCGGTGCATTCGATGACCTTGTCGCCCAGGCGGGCCATGCGGGCGTCGAGCTCGAGGTCGTCGGGCCGGGCCGCCTCGGCCGGCCGCTGGGCGATCAGGGCCCGCGCCGCGGTGACCCGGGCCTGGGGCTTGCGGCTCCTCGCCTTCGCGCCCCGGCGGAGCCAGGCCAGTTCGCTCCTGGCCAGGTTGCGGCGGGTGGCCTCGGTGGCCGCGGCGCGCTCCTCGCGCTCGGCCTTGCCCTCGAGGTAGGAGGCGTACCCGCCCTCGTGGAGGTAGTCGGACCCCCGGTCGAGCTCGAGCATGCGGGTGGTCACCCGGTCGAGCAGGTAGCGGTCGTGGGAGACGACGACCAACCCGCCGGCGAAGGCGGCGAGCCACGATTCGAGCCAGGCCACGGCGGCCAGGTCGAGGTGGTTGGTCGGCTCGTCCAGGACGAGGAGCTCACCCGGCGCCGCCAGCACCCTGGCCAGGGCGACCCGCTTGGCCTGGCCACCCGAGAGCGTGGCCACGTCGGCGTCGACGAAGCCGGACATGCCCAGTCGGTCGAGCACGGCTGCGGCCTCCCACCCGTCGCCCACGGCGTCGCGCACCGATCCCGGGGGGAGCTCGGGCGCCTGGCCGAGGAACGCGGTGCGGATGCCCCGTCCCCGGCGGACCACGCCGGTGTCGGGCTGGAGCGTGCCGGCCAGGATGCGCAGGAGGGTCGACTTTCCCGTCCCGTTGATGCCGACGACCCCGAGCCGGTCGCCGGTGTTCACCGTCACCGACAGGTCGGCCAGCAGGGCCCGGTCGGCCACGGTCACGCCCACGCCCTGCAGATCGACGAGCACGCTCACCGGTCACACGGTACCGTCCGCCCGGCGGTGGCCGGTCAGGACGACCGGACGGTGGCGAGCCAGCGGACGCTCTTGGCGACGGCCTCGGGCGGTGCCTGTGCCGCGACCCCGGCGGCCAGCCCGGCGACGGTGACCGCCTCCAGTGACGAGCGCCAGCGGTGCTCGGCCTCCCACATGGCCCCGGCGATCCCACACGAGGGCGGGTAGCGGGCGGCTGCCACCCGGGACGGCCCCCGTCGCCGGATCTCGGTGCACCGGAAGAACGTGCCGTCGCCCTCGATCGCCTCGAACACGTCGAGGAGGGAGATGTCGTGTGCCGGCCGGGCCAGCCGGTAGCCGCCGTTGCGCCCGGCCCTCGACTCCACGATCCCCGCCCGCATGAGGGCCTGCAGCGACTTGGCCAGGTACGGACCGGGGACCCCGTGGTACTCGGCGAGGCGCGACGCCGGAAGGGACGACCCGTCGGGGAGCATGGCCAGCAGCACGGTGCAGTGCGCGGCCCACTCGACGCTCTCGCTCATCTTCATTCCCGGATGGTACTTGTCCGGAATGGGCGGGCGGGGTATAACTCGGATAGCAGATATCCGAGTTAGGAGCCGACATGAGGATTGCCGTGGCCGGTGGGACGGGGACGGCCGGCCGGTACGCGGTCGAGGCCGGTGAGGCGGCAGGACACCAGACCGTGGTGCTGAGCCGGGCGACCGGGGTGGACGTCCGTTCCGGACACGGGCTGCGCGCCGCCCTCGAGGGGGTGGACGCCGTGGTCGACGCGACCGACGCGGGGACGACGAACCGTGCCCGGGCGACGGCGTTCTTCGAGGAGGTGGGCGCACGGCTCCAGGATGCAGGCGCCGATGCCGGTGTCGGCCGGATCGTGGTGCTCTCGATCGTGGGCGTCGACCGGGTCCCCGGGTTCGGCTACTACGAGGCCAAGCTGGCCCACGAGGCGGCCGCCCGGCGCGGACCGGTTCCCGTGACGATCGTCCGGTCCACCCAGTTCCTCGAGTTCGCCGGCCAGGTGCTCGACCGGATGCGAATCGGACCGATCGCCCCGGTGCCGTCGATGCGCATCCAACCGGTCGCCGCCCGGAGCGTCGGCCGCCGACTGATCGAGGTGGCGACCGGTGCATCGCCCACCGGTTCCTCGGACCTGGCCGGACCCGAGGTCGTCGAGCTGGTGGAGATGGCCCGGCGCACCGTGCGTGGACGTGGCACCCGCACGGCCGTCGTCGCGGTACGGATCCCGGGCGCAGCGGGGTCCGCGCTGCGCAGCGGTGCGCTCCTGGCCGGGCCCGATGCCGTCATCGCCGGACCCGGGCCCGACGAGTGGCTGGGGTCCGACGACTTCCGGTGAGTCGGGGGCGCTTCCTAGGATGGGGCGGTGAGGCCGGAGCCCGCGGGTGACGTCGACTACGAGGCGGACGGGAGCGGGTATGCGGAGGTGCGACGGCCCGAACCGCGGTTCGAAGCCGCCGTCCGGCTGGCCCTCGGTGGCGCGCGGACCTTGGTGAACGTGGGTGCCGGCGCCGGTTCCTACGAACCGGCCGACATGGAGGTGACACCGGTCGAGCCCTCGGCGGCCATGCGCGCCCAGCGCCCACCGTCGCTGGCTCCGGCCGTCGACGCCACGGCCGAGGACCTCCCGTTCGCCGACGGCGCCTTCGATGCGGCGCTGGCGTCGGTGACCATCCATCAGTGGCGCGACCTCGAGCGGGGTCTCGCCGAAGTCAGACGGGTGACCCGTGGGCCGGTGGTGATCCTCACGTTCGACCCGGTGGCACTCCACCGGTTCTGGCTCACCGGGTACGCGCCGGACATGATGGCCCACGAGTGCGGAAGGATGCCGCCGCTGGACCGGGTGGTCGATGGACTGGGCGGGCGGAGCACGGTCGACGAGCTCCCCATCCCCTTCGCCTGCTCGGACGGGTTCGTCGAAGCCTTCTTCGGCCGGCCGGAGAGCCTCCTGGACGGACGGGTCCGGCGGGCACAGTCGGCGTGGAGCTTCGTCGGACGTGCCTCCGAGCAGCGTGCCGTCGACCGGCTGGCCGAGGCCCTCGACACGGGGGAGTGGGACGCCGCCCACGGTGGGCTCCGGCGTGCCGCCGAGTACCACGGGGCCCTCCGGCTCGTCACCGCGCACCGCGCCTAGGGCGGCCGAGCGTCGCTACGGGACCAGGACGATCTTGCCGCGGGTGTGCCGTTGCTCGAGCTCGGCAAAGGCGTCCCGAACGCGCTCCAACGGGTAGGTCGCGGCGATGGGCACGGTGATCTGTCCGGAGGCCACGAGTCCGGCCAGCTCGGACAGGACCGTGGTCGTCGCCGCTTCGGCACTTCCCTCGGTCTGCGCCCCGACCTCGACCGCCTTGTCGCGCGAGATGATCGTGTCGATGCGGTCCGGCGCCACCCCGAGATCGACGGCCAACTGCACGTACTCCGGTCCGAAGAGGTCGATGAAGGCGTCGACACCCTGTGGCGCGGCGGCCCGCAGTCGCTCCTCGAGCCCCGGTCCGTAGGCGATCGGGACCACCCCGAGCCCGGTGAGCCAGTCGTGGTTGGCCTCCGAGGCGATACCGAGCACGGTCGCACCTCTGATCAACAGGAGCTGGACCGCCACCGTGCCGACCCCGCCGGCCGCGGCCGACACCGCGACCGTGTCGCCCGGGCCGGCACCGACGGCCCGCACCGCGGCATACGCGGTGGTGCCCACGACGAACAGCGACCCGGCGACCTCCCAGCTCAACTCCGGTGGCTTGGGGATCAGCTGGGTGACCGGGACGGCGACGTACTCCGCGTGGCTCGACCGCCGCCACGACCAGCCGAGGACCTCGTCGCCGACCGCGAACGCCGTCACCCCGTCGCCCACGGCATGCACGACCCCGGCCAGGTCCGTGCCCTCGCCGGACGGGAAGGTCGCCGGAAAGCGCTGCTCCAGCGCGCCGGTCCGGATCGCCGCCTCCCCGGGATTGATCCCCGCGGCACGCACGTCGACGACGACCTCCCCCGGTGGGGGCGTCGGCATGTCGACGTCGGCGACGACCAGGACGTCGCGACCGCCGTAGTGATCGAACTGCACCGCTCGGACCATGTCGCCTCCTCGGGTCGTCCGGAATCCGCCGGGGTGCGTACCGGTCTGACCGTCCACCGTGCCGCACCGTCGGGTCCTCGCACAGAGTAGGGGTGACGAGGCCGTGGTCGGCCGCCCCTGGTCGGAACGGTCGTCGATGGGCCACGACCCGGCAGCGGTGGTCCCGGCTACGAGTGTCCGCTCGAGGCGAGGAGATACAGATCGAGGAAGGCGAACACGGTCGTCAGCAGCATGATGGTTCGGACGAACCACTGCGTCTGGCGGGAGCCGGCCGTGTCGGTGGCCCGGGTGCGGGCCGTCCTGGCCGTCGGGACTCCGGTAGCGGACGTGGTGGTCACCCGGTTGGCGGATCTCCGGTCGGGGAAGGTGTAGGCATGCCCGCTCACCGGTCGGCCCCCACCGCATCGATGTCCGGATGACGTGACCGGGCCCGGTCGTCCAGGGACACGTCGCTGCGGTGGCTGCGCCGATTTCCGCCCGTCCGGTGCCACACGTTGAGGGCCTCGCGTCCGAGGACCATCAGGACCAGCGCGAGCGCCATGAACCAGGAGACGGGCTCCATCTGCTTCCCCCGCAGGAGCTGGACGGAGGTCACGGCCAGCACGATGAGCACGGGGATGTAGGGGGCGACGAGCGAGACCGTCGCCGCCTCCGTCCGCTCGGGGGCGATACGCCGTGAGGTCATCGCCCACCACGCGCCCAGTGCGATCAGCAGGTAACCGGCCACCCAACCGGTATCGAGGTAGTTCCCACCGGAGTAGGAGTTCACGGCGGTCAGATAGGTGAAGGAACTGTCGGCGACCGCGAACGCCACCACTCCGGACATGACCAGGGCCAGATCGACACGTAGACGGCTCCCGCCCCGGGCGATCAGGATGACGACCAGCGACACCATGACCACGTCACTCATCGGATAGGCGACGGAGATCACCTGCTTGAGCACGCTCCCGCGGTGGTCGCGGAACAGGGGACCGAGGATCGTGGCCCAGCTGGCGAAGAGCAGGGACGTGGCGATGATGCAACCGTCGAGGACCCCCTCGACCCGGGCGATCGCGCTCCGTCGGCCGCCCGGATAGACGAGCAGCGCGGCAAACGCCGGGGGGATGGCGGAGAGGAACCCGACGTCGGCGAGCGAGGGGAACGGCACCGGCACATCCTTGAGGAGGGCGTAGTAGCACCACACGGCCTCGCCGGCTCCCCAGGCGAAGCTCGAGACGGCGAAGAGGGCCCACGTGGCACGAGCCTGCGGCGCCCGGAACGCGGCCACGCAACAGACAGCCGTGGCGCACCAGGCCGCGACCCACTGCCCGACGTCGTCGACCTGGAGGGTCATGTGCGTGCCGCCGATGGCGACCAGGATCCACAGGAGGTAGAGCGCCACCGCCGCTCCGGCCAGTACCGCCGCGACGAGGAAGGACCGGCGCAGACCGACGCCGGCTACCTCAAGGCCACCCGAAGGTTCCATATTCCTCCATCGGCGCGCGCCCGGTGGAGGTTGAGCCGAATTGTCGAAGTCGTCTACAAATCCGCGCCGCCGCGATCGGGACTTTGGACCCTGACGGAGCCCAGACGTCCAGGAAACGATGTGGGGGTGACACTCCATGACGCCCATCCAGGAACGTGGACACGGTCGGCGCGGGAACAGATCAGCCAGGTCCTGGCCAAGGTGGTGGAGAAGAACCCGGGTGAGTTCGAGTTCCAGCAGGCCGTCCGTGAGGTGGCCCGCTCACTCGAACCGGTACTCGTCCGGAACCCGCGCTACGTCCACGACAAGATCTTCGAGCGCCTGGTCGAGCCCGATCGGATCATCAGCTTCGGCGTTCCCTGGGTGGACGACCAGGGGGAGATCCACGTCAACCGGGGCTACCGGGTCCAGATGAGCAGCTCGATCGGGCCCTACAAGGGCGGACTCCGATTCCATCCGACGGTGAACCAGGACGTGCTGAAATTCCTGGCCCTCGAACAGACGTTCAAGAACTCGTTGACCACCCTGCCCATGGGCGGGGCCAAGGGCGGGTCCGACTTCGACCCCAAGGGCAGGAGCGAATCGGAGATCCGGCGGTTCTGCCAGTCGTCCATGACCGAGCTCTACCCCTACATCGGGGAGTTCACCGATGTGCCGGCAGGGGACATCGGGGTGGGTGAGCGGGAGATCGGCTACCTCTTCGGCCAGTACAAGCGCATCGGTAAGCGATTCGCCGGGGCCCTCACCGGAAAGGGGATCAAGTGGGGTGGCTCACGCGTCCGCCAGGAGGCCACCGGCTACGGAGTGGTGTACTTCGCCAGGGCGATGCTGGCCACCAGGGGGGACAGCCTCGACGGAAAGACCTGCCTCGTCTCGGGCAGTGGAAACGTGGCCCAGTACACCGTCGAGAAGCTGCTGGACCTCGGGGCCCGCACCGTCACCCTCTCCGACTCCGACGGGTTCATCCACGACCCTGACGGCGTCGACCGCGACAAGCTCGAGTGGGTCAAGGGTCTCAAGAACGAACGTCGGGGTCGGATCCGCGAGTACGCGGACCGGTTCTCCCGGGCCACCTTCCACCCCGTGGTCGCCGGATTGGACAACGGACTGTGGTCCGTGCCGGCCGACTGCGCGTTCCCGAGCGCCACCCAGGACGAGATCGGCGCCGGGGACGCCGACAATCTGGTGAAGGCCGGCGTCACCCTCGTGGCCGAAGGCGCCAACATGCCCACCGTCCCCGAGGGCATGGACCGCCTGGTCGCGGCCGGCGTGCTCTACGCCCCGAGCAAGGCGTCGAACGCCGGCGGTGTCGCCGTGTCCGGACTCGAGATGGCCCAGGACATGCAGATGACCCAGTGGTCGTCCAAGGAGGTCGACCGCCGGCTCCAGGAGATCATGGTGCGGATCCACGAGACCGTGCTCCGCACGGCCGAGGAGTACGACCGGCCGGGCGACTACGTGGCCGGCGCCAACATCGCCGCTTTCGTCAAGGTCGGGGACGCCATGCTCGACGAGAGCCCGATCTGAGGCGATCAGATGCGGAGCCGGTGTTCGAACTCCTGCCGGTCGAAGAGCACCCTCGAGTCGATCGGTCTGCCGTCGAGCCACGCGGCCGGTGTCCCCTGTGGATCCTCGGCCTGGTAGCGCGACTCCCGTCTCCGCACCCACTGCTCGTACCGGGCCTCCTCGACGCCGGCAACGAAGTCCGGGCCGGTCAGTCCCGCCTGCGCACCGAAGTGCACGAGGTCCCGGGTCGTGAAACCTCCGGTCCCCTCCGGCGGCTGATCGGCGAAGAGCGCCCGGCGCAGTTCCTCGAAGCGGCCGACCTCGGCGGCCAGGGCGAGCGCATTGTCGGCCCTCACCGACTCCGGCCCCAGGAAGCATCGCATGCGGTATTCGACGGCCAGTTCACCAGCGGCCACCTCCGCCCTGATGAGCGGTCCGTTGACCTCCTCGAACTCGCGACAGTACGGGCACTGTGGATCCTCGAAGAGCACCATGCCCCGCCTCGCGTCGGCGTTTCCGACGAGGACTCCTCCCTCAGGGGTATGACCGGAGGGGGCGGCCAGGTGATCGTCCGCACTCATTGTCGACTCCTCGTCGTCGGTGGTGATGTCGTCGGTGGCGATCGGTCAGCCGGCTTCGGGCTCTCCGTTCGGGACGGGATGCCCGTTGGCTGTCAGGTTCACCTCGACGTTGCCACGGGTTGCGTTGGAGTAGGGGCAGACCTGGTGGGCGGCGGCCACGATCGAAACGGCGCGCTCGGGATCACCGATGCCGGGAAGCGACACGTCGAGACCCACCGCCACGGTGAAGCCGCGGCTCTCGGTGGTGACCAGGCTCACGTCGGAGTCGATCGAGACGGCGCCGAGCTCGACGTGCTCCCGACGCCCCACGACGCCGAGCGCGCCCTCGAAGCATGCGGCGTAGCCCACGGCGAACAGCTGCTCGGGGTTGGTGCCGCCGCCTTCACCTCCCATCTCGACGGGGGTACGGAGTTGGACGTCCAATGCGCCGTCGCTGGTGACACCGTGACCCTGGTCACGGCCACCGACGACGTGGGCCTGGGCCGTGTAGAGCGTCTTCGCCATGTGCGACTCCTTTTGGGCGTTCTCCGACGGTCAGCTCCGCGGCGGGGTCGAACTCGAGACGATCGTCAGGAATCCGTTGACCACTGCGAACCGAGAATCCGTAACTGCCATTCTGAAGACGTCGCTCGGCGCGGTCAATCGCGGCCGGCCGTTCGTGGAGTTCCGGTCTGATCGATTCGTCGGTACCTTCTCCGGTGAGCGGTTGGGCCGAGTCGAACTTGTCGCCGGGCGCAGTTGCGCCAACCCGGTCGTCGCCATTCGCCTGTTCCCTCTGGGCGGACAGACGCTCGACGGGGTGCTCACGTCGCGGCCGACGGACGGGAGAAGCTCAGCGGGTCGTCAGGTCGATCCTGTCGACCGACTCGCCTCTCCCCACCAGGATCGTGGTGACCATCCGGGGCGGAAACAGACCGTGTTCCACCACACCCGGAGTCGACCCAAGCCTGGCTGCGAGCAGGGTCGGGTCCCCGACCGGCCCGATGTAATCGGCGATCACACCCCCGTCGGGGCTGCGTGGGCAGTCACGAAGGCGAACCTCACCCAATCGTTCGAGCGTCGATTCGAGTCCGAACACGAGTAATTCCAGCGGAACCGGAGCGTGGAGCGCCTCGACCGGCTTCGTCGAGTCGCCGATCACCACGAACCGGTCCGCCGCGATGGCAACCAGTTTCTCGCGGGTGTGGGCCCCTCCTCCCCCCTTGACCAGCCATCCTCCGGGGCTGATCTGGTCAGCCCCGTCGACGGCGATGTCGAGCCGGTCCAGGGCGAAGGGCTCCACCGACAGTCCGAGTTGCCGGGCTGCCTGCTCGGTGCGGGTCGACGTGGCCACACATCGGAGGTCCAGCTTCCGCATCGCCAGTGCGGCCAGGAAGTAGGCGACTGTCGACCCCGTGCCGAGGCCCACCCGCATGCCGCTGTCGACCATCGCCGCCGCAGCCTCGCCGGCCAGCCGCTTCTCCTTCTCGACGTCCACGTCCACGACTGCTCAGAATGGGGCAGGGATCCCCATCGCGCAACCTCGCGTGGTCGACACGCCTGGAGCATTCGGGAGGACGTCGCCGATGCGACCGGCGCCATGAGGAGCCCGACCCGCCGGCCCGGCACGACGGACGAGCCATCCCCGACCATCCCAGCTCGCACGACATCTGGCCTGGAGGTTCCTGGTGGGCCGTGCGAGTCTCGATCTCGCCACCTTGGGATCACGAGTGTCAGCTGAGCCGGCCATTCAGTCCAT
This sequence comes from Acidimicrobiales bacterium, assembly GCA_050014755.1. GTDB lineage: Bacteria > Actinomycetota > Acidimicrobiia > Acidimicrobiales > RAAP-2 > Bog-756. The sequence goes on along the minus strand of JBEKCS010000049.1, from coordinate 3,379 downwards.
GGAGTAGCAAACGTGGTGGTCAGGTCCGACGGAGAGTCCAGTGAGTCGAGCCGGATGACTTCGGTCCGTCGATTTGGGTAGCAGAGGAGTAGCAATCTGTTCAGGGGGTCTGACCTCGGGGTACGCCTACCTCCGCCAATCTACGCGCGGGTCGATGAGTTGTTTCAGACCCACCGGGGTGTGGCCGGTTGTGAGCGTACATCCACAAGCCGAGCTTGTGTACGAACGGCAACATGCTATAGTTGCGTACGAACGATCACATGATATTCCTGTGGACGTACGCACACAAGGATGCCCGATGAAGATCAACTCAATGCGAGATTTCGCAGCAACCGTCCGGGGCCGCCGGCACGACCTCCGTCTGAGTCAGGCTGGGCTGGCCTCCCGAGCAGGGGTCTCCCGGGAGTGGATCAGCGGATTGGAGGCCGGAAAGGCCACCGTTGAGTTCGGCCTCGTCATCCGACTCCTCGAAGCACTCGGCTTGGGGTTTGACGTGGTGGTGCGGGACACGGCGTCGGACGCAGCAGCAGTCGATCTTGATGCCCTCCTGGAAGAGCACCGGGGCCAATGACGGACTCTCTTTTCGTCGTCATGGACGGATCCATCGTCGGAACCGTTTTCCGCCTCAAGGGAGGGCGGCTCCGATTCGAATACGCCGACCACGACCGGGACATCGACCGGGCGACGCCGCTGTCCCTGTCGATGCCGACCCAAATCCGATCTCATCCTGATTCAGCCATCACACCGTGGCTATGGGGCCTCCTGCCCGACAACGACTTGGTTCTGGCCCGGTGGGCTCGCGAGTTCCACGTCTCGGCATCATCTCCGTTCTCGCTCCTCTCAACTCCGATAGGGGAGGACTGCGCCGGGGCCGTCCAGTTTGCACTGCCCGACCAGGTCGACCGAGTCCTGGCAAAACCTGGCGACGTCACCTGGCTCACCGAGGATGACGTCGCAGAACGGCTCCGGGAACTGCGGCAGGACTCGACTGCCTGGCTTGGAACATCCTTCACGGGCCAGTTCAGTCTCGCCGGAGCCCAGGCAAAAACCGCCTTGCTCTTCCAGGATGGGCGCTGGGGTGTGCCTGCCGGATCCACGCCCACTACCCACATCCTCAAGCCGGCCGTCGCCGGTCTCGATGACCACGACCTCAATGAGCACCTCTGTCTGGACGCCGCACGGCGCGCCGGCCTCCTGGCCGTCCGGACCAGGGTCGCTCACTTCGGCGATGAATCCGCGGTGGTCGTGGATCGCTACGACCGACAGGAGAGAGGCTCCGAGATTCGTAGAGTGCACCAAGAGGATCTTTGCCAAGCACTTGGCGTACCGCCCTCGGCCAAGTATCAGAACGACGGTGGACCCGGCCCGGCTGACATCGCAAAGCTGCTGCGCGAAGTGATGCCCCCGCGGATCGCCGACGGAGCTGTCCGTCGGTTCGCCGATGCGATGATCTGGAACTGGCTGATCGCCGGTACCGATGCCCACGCCAAGAACTACTCGCTGCTCCTCGCCCAGAACCAAGTTCGGCTCGCTCCCCTCTACGACATTGCCTCGGCGCTGCCCTATGGGACCCACGAGACGAAGCTTCGCCTGGCCATGAAGATCGGCGGCGACTACGGAGTCTTTCCAGCTCGCAACACGTGGCCTGGAGCAAGTCGGGACTTGGGCCTCGATGCCGACTTTCTTTTGGCTCGAGTCCTCGAACTGGGGGCACGTGCTCCGGACGCCTTCGCCGACGCCGCCATCCAGCCAGACATCGTCGCCCTGAAGCGCCCAATGCCGGGCAGGCTCGTGGACCTTGTCGCCGAACGGGCGACTCGGTGCATGCGTCTCATTGAACCGGCCTGAGTTCTCCGGAGCCTCTGGGGATCCCCCGTTGGTGTGGCAGGGAGCAGGAAGACGGACGGGTCGTTTCCTGGAAACCCAAGGCACACGCCATTAGGGCTGGGAGTACCTGGTGGGCCGTGCGAGTCTCGATCTCGCCACCTTGGGATTAAAAGTCAAAGCTGGTGCTTTTCAGCGTTCATCACGGTTGACCGAAAGTGGCCGTGACCTGGACTGTTGTTCTAACCCTTCGCCGTTCCTCGCGTGCTTTCGCCGGGAGTTGTAGTCACGTTGTAGTCACGCCAGCCGTATTGGAGCCCAGATCCGAAACCGATTCGATGGGGAACCGAGACGGTGGCCGATCTCGGATGGCCGAGCGCGTGTCTCCCAGGCATGGTGGGAGGAATCACTGACATGGGTCGAACTTGGTGGCCTGCAGGACGCGTGGCTCATCGCCACGGTGGGTGAACATTCGTTGTCGCCTCGATGCAAGACGTGAGTCGTTGGCAAAGAAATCGGACGCGAGCGCGGGAACAAAATATGCAATATGTGTTGACAGGCACATCTTCAGTAACGGCGCTGGATCATCGGAACTGGCCCTCGTAGATCGGGCTCATTCAGACGACATGTTCCTTGCTGGCATCGAGAGACCGCGTTACAACAGTGTTCTCAACTATCAGAAAATCGGCTGACCAGCGTCCTGATGACAGAGGCCATTCACGTTGGAACGATGCGAGTGGATTCATTATCGAGAATGGAGACGTCGCTTGAGACCCACCAAGCCAAAGCCGCCGTCGAACCTGAGTCGTCTCACTTCACTGGTGCTCGCGGGAGTTCTTCTGGCTGGAATCCTCTTGATTGGGAATGCGAGCCCTCGGGGCGTAGTGGCACCAATGCCGTTCCATGCTCAATTGACTTCGTACAACTACGGGCAGGGATACAACTTCGTCGGTTCGGATGGCGGAACGTATCAATTCGGCACCAACTACTACTACGGATCCATGGCCGGACAGAGTCTCAATGCCCCTGTGGTCGGAATGGCCGACTCCTTCGGAGAGACTGGCTATTGGCTCGTTGGGTCTGACGGAGGGGTCTTCTCCTTCGGCGGTGCCACCTTCTACGGATCGATGGGTGGGCAAACTCTGAATGCACCGATCGTGGGAATGGCGTCGTCCGCCAATGGTGCGGGTTACTGGCTTGTCGGTGCAGATGGAGGAATCTTCGCCTTCGGCGGCGCTGGATTCTACGGTTCCGAGGGCGGACAAACTCTGAACGCGCCGATAGTGGGAATTGCTGCGACGCCGGATGACAAGGGCTACTGGCTCGTCGGTTCAGATGGCGGGGTCTACGCATTTGGGGACGCCGCGTTCTATGGATCAGAAGGGGGTCAGTCGCTGCCGTCGGCGATTGTGGGTATCACATGCAATGTGCAGGGTGAACCGGCCTGGGATCCGCGTGTGCTCCTAACCTTGGAAACGAGGATGGAGCATGAGCAAGAACCCACCGACGAAGCGGTACCCGTCTGAGCTGAAGGAGCGGGCTGTCCGGATGGTCC
>JBEKCS010000048.1:0-27965 GCA_050014755.1 Acidimicrobiales bacterium | reverse complement strand
TCGTCTATGCCAAGACCCGGAGGGTGGTCGTCGAGAAGCTCCGCACCCGGAGCAACGAGCTCGCCGCCGGACAGCCGTTCGCCGACGAACGCCAGACCGTCGAACAATGGCTCGACCACTGGCTCGACAACGTCCTCCCGGGGACCGTGAAGCCCACCACTGCGGCCAACTACGCCAACCTCGCCCGGGGCCACCTGATCCCGGCCCTCGGTAAGCACCGACTGGCCAAGCTCGACGTGCGCCACGTCGAAGAGCTCATCGCCGATCTGGGACGCGCCGGCTACCAGCCCAACACCATCCGGCTCGTCCGGTCCGTGCTGCGACGCTCACTCGGTCACGCCGTGCGACAGGGCGTCCTGACCCGGAACGTCGTCACGCTCACTGATGGACCACGGATCCCGAGAGGTACCAGCCGGGCTCTCACCGTGGAGGAGGTCCAGAAGCTCCTGGAGGCCTCACGGGGCGTTCGGTTCGAGGCGGCCTTCGTGCTCCTGGTGGAGACCGGGATGCGTCTGGGCGAGCTCCTCGGCCTCCGCTGGGAGGACGTCGACCTTGAGGCCGGTCAGCTCAGCATTTACCAGACGCTCTCCACTTTGGACGGAAAGATCGTGCTCGACGAGCCAAAGACGGCGAGCTCTCGGCGCCCGTATGAGCTCAGCCCCCAGGCCGTGAAGGCACTCAGGAGCCACCAGGCTCGGCAAGCCGCCGAACGCCTAGCGATGGGTGAGTGGTGGACCGCAAGCGGGCTGGTGGTTGTCAGCGACTTCGGAACGCCGGTGGACCCGAGCAATTTCCGAAGGGTCTTCCGGAAGGTCTCGAAGGAGGCGGGCATCGAAGGCTGCCATCCCCACGAACTCAGGCACACTGCAGCCTCCCTGATGCTCTCCCGGGGCGTACCCCTCCACGTCGTGTCCGACGTTCTGGGCCACTCCTCAATCTCCGTGACGAAGGACGTCTACGGGCACCTGGTGGCCGGCGAACGACGGGCAGCGACCGACGCAATTGCCGGGGCACTCTACGGCCCGTGATATTTCTTGATCACAGCTGGGGTTGCTCAGGCTCAATCGCCAAAGAATCTAACTTCGGGGGGACGGCAATCTGCTGGCGATGAATCCGAGCCATGCAAGATGGAAGAAGACGGTAGCTAATCCATTGACGACGTCTGATCTCGGGACCGGCTCTCCGCCATGGGCACTGCCATTCCTTGCCTTACGCAGCGCATCAAGTGACCCCTGCATATGGGACTTCATGGCAGGGACGCCAAGATTCGCGGCCAAAACCGGGGCGAGCACGTTCACCGCAGCTGCCTCCTGCAGCCCCTCTGCGAATCGAAATGCCCGTTTGCTCACGACGGCCTGCGCCGCATATCGGGCGATCGTCTGCTCCACCGCTAGCTCGATGGCACTATGCGCCACAACTGCCACCAGCCCGTAGTCTTCATGTCGAAGAAACAGGTCGCAGGCAAGAAAGAACTGCCGGCCGGCGGCGTTGGACAAGATGCTCTCGTCAATGAAAGTGACGGCGACCATCACGTCGGCTGTCTCGGAGCTCGCCTCCAGATGCGGGATCGTGATCAGACCGTACTGAGTGGGGAAGGACCAGCCTCCTGGCTGGCTACCTGTCGCCTCAACGACTCTGAATCCCTTTCCTTCGGAGTATTGCCGGCTGACGATCCGGACATCCTTGGGGAGTCCGGCGGCATTGAGGTCGATCCAATATCTCTTCTCTGACTCCAGCACGTAGCCGAGACCCATGGTCGACGCCCCGCTAAGCCCGTAAACCAGTGGGGTCAATTCGCGCTCGATCGATAGCCGAATGGCCGTCCAAAGAGAGAACTCATGCCCACAACTAGGGCATCGAACCGCGTTGTCTTGTAGATACTGGTAGACGAGCTCGATCGACAGATCGACAATTCCATGGCAGCCCGGATGGGAGCAACCAACGCTAGGTCGCATCGGGTCCATGATGATGCGACCGTCGAGTTCATCCCATACGTCGCTCATGGGGCGCCCTCCTTGGTCCCAAGTAGACCCATGCTTACGAATGTGGTTGAGCGTTCGGGAACTTAAACGGGATCGCCTCAGAATCCGGAGGCGCGGCATTCTTGTGAGCCCATCTCATGAAATCGTGAGCGGCAGGATGGTCCGATGCATGGATCATGTGATATTGGGGACGGCCTGTCTTCGGATCTCGAATGGCCATCGGACGCGCCAGTCCGTAACCGAACTCCCGCATGAGACGATCTGCGTAACGTTGTGCGAAACTTTCGGGACCCTTGTCCGCCTCGTACAGATCCCTCCAACCGTCAGGCCCTCCGAGGCAGCGGTCGAGGGTCGCAGCGGCCGGCTTTTTGCCATTCCTCGGCATGAGGCGCATGAGCGCCTGCCAGGTGTTCAGCAGGATCCAGAGTTCCACTCGACATGTGGAAGGAGGCGAGCAATCTTCGTTATATCGAGCCAGAGCTGCAACGGTCGCCCAATCGAGCTGCGTGCTGTCGGGGTCGAGAAACGCAAAGCACGGTCGGTCGCGGGGAATCACCTCCGACTCCAGATCGACAAGAATGGTGGCATTGAAATCTCCAGGAACGATCGTTATCCGCGGTCTTTGAATCTTCGTTGCGGAATCGTCTGCCCAGGCGTTGAGAGCCGCTGCCTCTTCTGGTTGTTCGTACAATCGCCATGATTTGAACGCCCTTGACTTGAGCGCGACCGCAGCGGACCCTGGCTGCCTCTTACCCCCCGAGCGGATGGTCCCAACTCCTGCGAAACCATCCACGTAGGTGCCGTTCCCCGCGACCTTTCGGTAGAGGTTCAGGTACAACCGAAGAGTTTCGAGCTTGTCGACTGTCCAGCCCCCGAACTCACGAGCCTCGTCAATCGAGCGCTTCGGTCGGCGAAGGACGATCTTCCGCAGCTGCTCATCCAAATACTGTTCGGTCGAGAACAGGGTGGGTTCGTCCGCCATTATCAGCCTCTCGACAATTGAATTTCTCGACTCGCTCAGACCGCTGCCGCTTGCGGGAGTTCGTCCCACGTGCGTCCGTCGAGGAGACGTCCGCCCGATTTGGGAGTCCGCCCACCCCACTGCTTAAAGAAGAACGGCACTCCCGACGCCAAGCAGTTGTCCCGAATCTCAGTGACCCACTCCGGATCGAGCGGTCGCGCGCCTGAGCCGCTCTCGCCGCCGGCGATCACCCAGTCGATCCCAGTGAGATCAAGAGATTGAATTGGCCCTATAAGGGGTTCAAGGGACAGGAACCTGACAGCCGCCGGCACGTCGGCAAGATGCTTAGACCTGAACGCATATCGCTCATTTTCGATTGAGACGCCCATCCAGACGTTCTCCGGCCACGGTAAGTCGTCGGCGATCCGCGCTAACCGCTGCGTTCGTTTCGTGAGCACCTGATAAGTGTGCTGAGGGGTCTCCTCCATCACGCCGAAAACGCGAGCAATGAAGTCGAGCGGGACGCGGTCGTGGAAGAGATCTGACATCGAGTTCACAAAGATTGTTCGCGGAGAGCTCCATCTCCTCGGTATGTCCAGCGTGTCGGGGTGGATCGTCAGACCAAATCCGGGTCCCGACGTCCGCGGATCGCCATCCTTCTGGTACTTCACCTGGCCGATCGCCTTGAGACGCCGAGCCAGCGTGAGCGCGTAGCAATGATCACAGCCCGGAGAGGTTCGATCGCACCCGGTGGTGGGATTCCAGGTCGCCTCGGTCCACTCGATGCCACTGCGATCAGCCACCGCCAGACCCCCACTTCGCTTGGTAGTTGTTCGAGACCGTAGCCCTCGGCTGCGTGAAAGGCCGGTTGGCGGTCAGTTTGGCGGTCAAATGCCCCTCCGGTCGTCCAAATGCCGGAGGTGCACTTCTCTGACCTGCAACTTCATGGTCGGGCTGCCGGGATTTGAACCCGGGACCTCTTGACCCCCAGTCAAGCGCGCTAACCAAGCTGCGCCACAGCCCGTCTCCCCAGTCCGGGTCGACGGCCATGAAGCCGGTCGGCGGCCGTGCCCTAGGCGGATCGAGTGGCCACGGATGTGGGTCCGCCGATCAGGGCGTGGACTGGAATGGTCATCGTAGCCGATGCCTGTCGCTCCCCCACGACCGTGCGGCCGGCATCGAGTCGTCGGTCCGGGGACGATCACGTCGCTCGATCCGAAGCCGTAGTGGGGGCGCACCCGCCCCTCCGTCAGTGACGAGGAAGTCGTCGGTGCAGTAGTCAGGTGTTCGACTGTACACACATTGTGTGTACAGTCGAAAAAAAGAAAAGTACCAGCGGCGGCTCCCATCGGCCCGGGGACCGGCTCTCGTCGACGAATCGCGACCCACCCGGCCACAAGCGGCCGGCGATCCGTCCCGCCGACCGGGCTCCGATTCGACAGGACAACCGGAAGTTGGGCCGGAGCCCTGCAGGACGGGAAATGTTGCCGCTGGACACAGGAGTGCAACTGACGGATACCCTGGTGGTGCACATGAACCCCACTTCTCGAAGTACGAGACCTAGGTCCGCCGACGTCGGCGCCGTCGGTACTGGAAAGGCCGCCGCCAGTGCACCGAGGAGGCGCCGGTCGCGAGAGGAACTCCGGCAGATGATCCTGGCGGCCGGTCGGGATCTGCTGCTTTCGGAGGGGCTCGGGACAGGGGCCGAACACCTGTCCTTCAAGCGGGTCCTCTCACACGTAGCCACCTCCCAGGGGATCCGGATCACCAACGCCTCGGTCATCGGGCGGATCTGGGAGAACCAGGAGGAGTTCCAGTTCGACGTCATCCGCTCCTTCGTCGACGACCAGGTCGATCAGGAAATCGACCACACCGCCGACGCGTTGCACGACGTCCTCGGAAGCCTCGACGTCTCGACGCCGGCGATGCGTCGTGCCTCGTTGGGCGAACTCATCCGGGTGACGTGCGCCCAGTATCTGCAGTCGGCGACCACGTCAGCAGCCACCATCCAGATGGCACTCGTCACCTACATCGCCGCCGCCAAGGGCTTGGGCGACGACACGAGCCTCATCGACTCGTTCCGCGAGACCAGTGAACGTATGACCCTCCAGTACATGGAGCTCTACCAGGCCGGGCTGGATATCGTCGGATGGAGGGTCCGACCCGGACTGGTCCTGCGGGACATCGCAGTGCTGTTCTCGGCCATCGCCGAGGGCATCCTCCTGCACCGCCTGGTCGACCCCGACGGGATCCAGTCGACCGTGCGGCCACGCCTGTCGGACGGACGTGAGGTGGAATGGTCGGCACTTGCCGTCACCATGGACGCGTTGGTCGACGTCTTCTCCGAACCGGACCCCGACTGGCAGCACTGAGCGAAGACGGTGCGGCGCCCCCTACCGGCGGCCGGACGAGGCGTACTCGATGACCCGTTGCATCGTCGTGTCACTGCTGAGGGCCACCGACCCCGAGTCGACCGGGGGTGACGGGTCGTACTCGATCATCAGCTGGGCGGCTTCCGCCGCGGTCCGGTCGACCAGGAGCTCGACCAGGCGCAAGGCCATGTCGATGCCGCTGGACACTCCCGCCGAGGTGATCAGGCGGTCGTCCACGTGCTCCACCACCCGGTCGTCCACCGTGGTCACCCCGTACCGCTCGAGCTCGGCATAGGTCGACCAGTGGGTGGTGGCGGTCCGTCCGGCCAGGAGTCCGGCCGCCGCCAACACCAGGGAGCCGGTGCAGACCGAGGTGGTGAACAGCGTGGTCCGGTGGAGGTGGCGGACCCAGTCGAGGACCCGTTCGTCGTGCTCGAGGGCACGGGTGCCGAACCCCCCGGGGAAGACGAGGACCTCGGGCGACGGAACGTCCTCGAAGACGGCGTCCCGGGTGATCCCGAGCATCCCGTTGTCGCTGCGCACCTCACCGGTCCGGTGGCCGACGAAGACCACGTCGAAGGTGGGGATCCGTTGGAGCACCTCGTAGGGACCGATGGCATCGAGGGCGGTGAACCCGTCGAACAGCGGCACGGCGATGGTGACCCGGTCGTCGGTGTGGTCGGTCATGGAACGTACTCTCCTGGTCGGGTGGTGGCGAACCGGCGCCGGTAGGCGTCGGGGGTGCTCCGCAGTCGGCGTTGGAACGTGCGGCGAAGGGTCTCCGAGGTGCCGAACCCGCACCGGGCGGCGATCACCTCGAGCGTGTCGCGGGTGGACTCGAGCTCGATCCGGGCGGCCTCGGTCCGGACCCGCTCCACATACCGGCTGGGCGTCTCCCCCACCTCGGCGGCGAAGATCCGGGCGAAGTGCCGCTCGGACATGGCCGACGCTTCGGCCATGGTCGACACCCGGTGGTCGCCGCCGGGATCGGCCTCCACGCGGGACTGGGCCTCGCGGACGGCGGAACGCCGGGCACGCGGTGCCCACACCGGCGTGGCGAACTGGGTCTGTCCCCCGGGTCGATGGAGGAACATGACCATCCAACGGGCGATCAGTTGGGAGACGTCGGTCCCGAGGTCGTCCTCGACCAGGGCCAGGGCCAGGTCGATCCCGGCGGTCACCCCGGCGCTGGTCCACAGTGATCCGTCCCGGATGTAGATCGGGTCCGGATCGACCTCCACATGCGGATAGCGGGAGGCGAGCTCGCCGGCCCTGGCCCAGTGGGTTGTCACCCGGTGCCCGTCGAGCAGCCCGGCACGGGCCGCAAGGAAGCTCCCCGAGCACACCGTCGCCACCCGTCGGGCCCGTATCGCGGTGGTGGCGATCCAGTCGACCAACCGACAGTCGTCTTCGGCGACGATCACCCCTCCCCCGCCGGGAATGACCAGCGTGTCGACCGAACCACCGACGGCGGGAAGGTCGCCGGCGACGAGGGCAAGACCGCTTTCGGTAGCCACCGGGCCTCCACCGTCCGACACCACCATGACGTCGTAGGACGCGGAGATCCCAAGGTGGGTTGCCGCCCGTTCGGCGCCGGCGAACACCTCGAAGGGTCCGGCGACATCCAGCGACTGGACGCCCGGATAGGCGGCGATGACTACCGTGCGCGACTCCATGAACCCATGGTGAACCCGGTGGTCGATGGCGTCAATGACGTACTACCCACAGATCCAGCCATGGGCCGTCCATCTACCGTGGGTCTGTCCGCGAATACCGTTCCGGGAGTCCGGACGGTGCACATCGACGTGGTGGTGCCCCACGGGCTACGCGTGGTGGACGACCCAGGTGATTCCCTGGAAGGCCCGGTACCCCAGGTAGATCACCGTGGCCACGGCGAGGAACTTGAACCACCACGGCTGCTTGCGGTGCTCGAGGGTGGGCGACCCGCACGACGGGCACGTCTCGTCCTCACCGAGCTCCTCGGTCTCGACCTCTGCGTCGCACTGCTCACACCAGGGCACGGTGCCCTCCGTCCGTGCGGGTCACCGCTTCCGTCCCCCGCCACCGTTGGCGCCCTTGGCCCGCACCCGGATCTTGATGGGGGTGGGCCCGAGTTCGAACCGCTCGCGGAGCCCCCGTTCCACATACCGAAGATAGGTGGGTTGCAGGCGTCCATTGGTGAAGAGCGTGAAGGTCGGCGGGTCGTTGGCGCCCTGGACCCCGTACTGGATCCGGGCCCCCACCGGCGGGTGCGCCACCTGGATCGACTTGAGGGCTCGGTTGAGCTCACCGGTCGGGATCCGCGAGTGGTAGGCCTCCTCGGCGGCGGCCACGGCCGGCAGGATGTGGTGCACCCCGAGACCCGACAGTGCACTGATCTTGAGCACGGGGGCCTCGCCCAGGAAGGCCAACCGGTCCCCCACGTCGGCCAGAATGCCGACCCGCTCCTCGGTCGGGACCAGCTCCCACTTGTTCAGGACGACGACGACCGGGCAGCCCGATGCACCGATCCGCTCGGCCAGGCGCTGATCCTGATGGGTGACCCCGGCCGTGGCATCGATCACCAAGAGCGCGATGTCGGCCCGGTCGAGGGCGTCGAGCGCACGCAGGACCGAGAAGTACTCGGTGCCCCGCTCGGTCCGCGACTTGCGGCGCATGCCCGCGGTGTCGATGAAGCAGACCGTGCCCTCCGGTGTCTCCACGATGGTGTCCACGGCGTCGCGGGTGGTGCCCGGGGCGTCGTGGGTGATCGACCGCTCGTCGCCCACCAGCCGGTTGAACAGGGTCGACTTGCCGACGTTCGGCCGGCCGACCAGAGCCACCCGGGGGATTCCTTCCTCCGTCGAGGTACCGGCCACCAGGTCGACGACGTCGTCGTCCGCCTCGCCCTCGAGGTCGGTCACCACCGGTCCGGCGCCGCCGGCACCGGCGGCATCGGCGGCATCGGCGTCGGTCCCCGGTAGCGCCCTCACCACGTCGTCGAGGAGATCGCCCGTACCGCGCCCGTGGAGGGCGCTGACCGGCCAGGGGTCCCCGAGCCCCAGTGACAGCGCGTCCCAGGCGTCGGCTTCGCGCTGGGACGAGTCGACCTTGTTGACCACCACCCGCACCGGTCGGCGTGACCGCTTCAGTACCCGGGCAACGTCCAGATCCTCGTCGGTCAGGCCGACCGTCACGTCGACCACGAAGAGGATCACGTCGGCCTCGTCGATGGCCCGCTCGGCCTGGGCGCTGACCTGGGCGTCGAGCGGGTCGTCGGACGAGAGCCAGCCGCCGGTGTCGACGATGGTGAACTGGTGCCCGCACCACTCGGCGTCGAGCTCCTTGCGGTCCCTGGTGACCCCCGGTCGCTCCTCGACCACCGCGGCTCGACGACCCACGATGCGGTTGACCAGGGTGGATTTCCCCACGTTGGGCCGGCCGGCCACCACCACCAGGGGCAGGGTCCGTGCGGGGATCTCGTTCTTGGCGGGTGTCATCGGGGCGCTCCCAGGGTTACCGGCACCCGGGCGGGAGTCGACGAAGATGCTGCGGACGGCGATGGCGACGGCGACGACCGGCACCGTTCCGGTCGACCCTCGAGGGCACGACGCAGCGAGAGGCCGTCGGTCGCCACCACCTCGACGGCGCGAGGCAGGTCGGCCACGGTCAGGTCGTCGAGGAACCGGCCCTCGGACAGGCACGAATCGGGCAACAGGTACCGGTGGCCCTCGGGCTCTTGGGCCAGCACCGTGGTCAGATCGGTACCGGTGAGCAGTCCCGACACGCCGATGTTGCCGCCGAAGAAGTCGTTGGCCACCGGGACGAGCCGGATGTCGTCCCTGCCGAGCGAGCCGATGAGGGGGGCGAGCACCCTGGCACCGTACTCACCGGTGAGGATGGCGATGGGCGCGGCAATCTCGTCGCCCGGGCCGGTGGCGGCCCCGGAAGCCCCCGGGGCCCGCGGGGCACGGTAGCCCGAGGCCGGAGCGCCGTCGACGGCGGCGAAGAAGCCGGGACGGACGCCGAGCGCGGCATGCTCGTCGCCCCCGAAGGCGGCCTCGAAGGCCCGGGCCATGCCCAGTCCGTTTTCGTGCTGGGGGAATCCCTCGTAGGTGGCCGCCGCAGGAAACGGCCGTTCGGCCATCAGGTAGTACTCGTCGGCGGCGAAGACCATCCTGCGCCCGATGGCCGAGAGGAAGGTCTGCTGCCACCGGTCGACCAGGTCGCAGACGGCCGCGGCCTCCTCGACGGTGTGGGGTCGCATGGCGTCCTCGTGGGAGAACGTGCTGACGCCGAGGGGTACGCACGCCACGGTGGCCAGCTGTGGATAGCGGTCGAGCACGCCGGCCAGGGTGTCCTCCAGGATGTCCCCGTCGTTGCGCCCGGGGCAGACCACGATCTGGCCGTGCACCTCGATACCGCCCTCGAGGAGCGCACTCAGCCAGCGCAGGCTGGTGGCCCCCCTCTTGTTGCGCAGCAGGCCGGCGCGGACGTCGGGGTCGGTGGCGTGGATGGAGACGAACAGCGGGCTGAGCCGCTCGGTCAGCACCCGCTCGAGGTCCATCTCGGTGAACCGGGTGAGGGTGGTGAAGTTGCCGTACAGGAAGGACAGGCGGTAGTCGTCGTCCTTCATCGACAGGCTGCGTCGCATGCCCTTGGGCAGCTGGTGGATGAAGCAGAACTCGCAGTGGTTGTCACAGGTGCGCACCCGGTCGAAGACGGCCGAGGAGACCTCGATGCCGAGCGGTTCCCCCGGATCCTTGCGGACGACCACGGCCAACGGCCCGTCCAGCCCACGACGGCGGACGACGAGGTCCAGTTCGGGCTCGTCCACCAGGAGGCTGTATTCGATGACGTCACGCGGGGTGCGCCCGTTGAGCGACAGGAGCTCATCACCGGCACGGAGTCCGGACAGCGCGGCCGGTGACGATTCGGTGACGGCGACGACCCTCGGTGCCGTCGTCACTCGGGGCGCCGACATGTCCTCCAGGCTACCCGGTGCGACCTCGGCCCCCGCCCTCGCCCCGGCGGGGAGGGCGTTCCGGGCCGATGGGCGCCCCCCGGTAGCCTGGACAGGTGCCCGTCCAACGAGTGATCCTGGCCGAGCCCCGTGGGTTCTGCGCCGGGGTGGAGAAGGCGATCAAGGCCCTCGCCTGGATGGTGCGGGTGTTCGAACCTCCCGTCTACTGCTACCACGAGATCGTCCACAACCGGCACGTGGTCGAGCAGTTCGTGGCCAAGGGCGTGGTCTTCGTCGACGACGTGGACGAGGTGCCACCGGGGGCACCGCTCATGCTGTCGGCCCACGGTTCGGCCCCCGAGGTCGTCGACGCCGCCCGCACCGGTGGTCGGGTGGTGGTCGATGCGGTGTGCCCGCTGGTCACCAAGGTCCACCACGAGCTCAAGGTCCGGGCCCGCAAGGGGTACACCGTGCTCTACGTGGGCCACCACGGGCACGAGGAGGCGGTGGGCACCATGGCGGTGGCCCCGGAGTCGGTCCGGCTGCTCGAACGGGTCGAGGACGTGGATGCCCTCGATCTGGCACCCCCCGAAGGCGGCGGTCCCGCCCCGATGGTCGCACTCCTGGCCCAGACCACGCTCAGCCACGACGAGTGGGCGGGGATCGTCGAACGGGCACGCGAGCGGTTCCCCGACCTGTGGATGCCCAACCGGAGCGACCTGTGCTTCGCCACCACCAACCGCCAGGCCGCCCTCAAGGCGTTGGCCGGACGGTGCGATGCCATCGTGGTCATCGGCTCGGAGAACTCCTCCAACACGGTGGCCCTGACCAAGGTGGCCACGGCGTTCGGGTGCCCGAGGGTCATCCGCATCAACGACGCGTCCGAGCTGCCCGACGACCTCACCGGGACGGTCGGGGTGACCGCGGGGGCGTCGGCACCTGAGGCCCTGGTCGACGAGGTGGTGGCTCGCCTCGACCCCGTCGACGGGGTCGAGAGCTACGCCGTCACCGTCGAAGAGGAGTACTTCCCTCCTCCGCCCGAGCTCCGCGATCTCCTCCGGGGGCTCGAGGCCGCCCTCGGGCTGGTCAACGGGACACCCGACGGGCGGGCCGACCCGGGTGGGGGCGACGACACCGTCACCTCCGACGCCCGACGACGGGTGCTCGCCGACGATCGGACCACGGCGGCGGCCGACGTACTGGAGCAGATCGTCCTGCTGTCGTAGGCGACCCGGACACCGATTCGGCGCGAGACTGTCACCATGACAGCATCCTTCACCAGCATGGACGTCTCGACAGCCGAGCAGTGGGGCGTCATCGGGGCCGAGACCATGAAGAACCAGGGGCGGGTGGCCGACCGGGTGTTGCTGCTCCTCGAGTCGCTGACCGACGTGGTCGACGGGTTCGCCGTCGACCAGCTCACCCACTGCCTCCAGACCGCCACCCGGGCCGAACAGGCCGGCGCCGACGACGAGCTGGTGGTGGCGTCGCTCTGCCACGACATCGGCAAGGCCGTCTCGGTCCCCAACCACCCCCGTATCGCGGCGGAGATCCTCCGTCCCTACGTCCGGCCCGAGGTCACCCAGGCGATCCTCTACCACCAGGACTTCCAGGGTCGCCACTACTACCACCACTTCGACATGGACCCCGGACTGCGGGACAATTACCGCGACGAGCCGTGGTTCGCGCTGGCCGAGCGGTTCGCCGACGAGTGGGACCAGACCAGCTTCGACCCCGAGTACCCGACCGAGGACCTCGCCCACTTCGAGGCAAAGGTGAGGGCAGTCTTCGCCCGCCCCCACTCGCTCTGATGGCGCCCACCCAGCGGCATCGTTGGCTGACCCTTCCCGACAGTCGCGCCTCGCGGCGCACGGCCCGGCTGATCGACTACGCGCGCGGCCAGGCCCGTGCCGAGTTCGAGGCCCGCTACCCGAACCTCCGGTTCGGCCCGGTGGTCGCCCTCGTCGCCGCCTATAACGAGCAGGACAACATCGGGGCGGTACTGAAGGCCATGCCCGCCTTCGTCGGGGACCTCGAAGTATCGACCCTGGTGGTGGTCGACGGCGGGACCGACGCCACCGCCGACGTGGCGCTCGATGCCGGGGCGTTCACCTGCGTGCTCCCGGTCAACCTCGGCCAGGGCGCCGCCCTCCGCCTGGGATATGAACTGGCCGCGGCCCACGGCGCACGCTACGTGGTGACCCTCGACGCCGACGGCCAGAACGACCCGGCCGAGATGCCCACCATGCTCGAGCCGCTGTTGGACGACACGGCCGACTTCGTCATCGCGTCGCGGCGGCTCGGCACCGACCAGACGACCGACCGGTTCCGGCGCGCCGGCGTCACCGTCTACGCCTGGACCCTCAACACCATCGCCCGCCAGCAGCTCACCGACTCGTCGAACGGCTACCGGGCATTCCGGATCGAAGTGTTGAACGACATCGCCCCCCACCTCGTCCAGGACCAGTACCAGACGGCCGAGGTGGTCATCACCGCGTCCAGCCGCGGGTGGCGGATCACCCAGATGCCCACCCTGTGGCACCCACGAGCCTCGGGCGCGTCGAAAAAGGGTGGGAATCTGGTGTTCGGCCTCAACTACGCCAAGGTCATCCTGACCACGTGGGCACGGGTCACCCTGGGCAACCGCACCCGCCGCTAGTCAGCCGGTCGGCGGGTCAGCCGGTCGGCGGGTCAGCCGGTCGGCTGGTCAGTACCGGCCGGTGACCTCGACCGAACGGTCGTAGAGCGCCTGGAGTGCCTCGGTCAGCTGTTCGGTCAGCTGGTGGATCCGGCTCCTCGGCACCCGACCCGATCCGGTGCGCTCGGGTGGTGTGATCGGCTCGCCCACCTCCAGGTGGATGTGACGGGGCCTGGGGACGTGGTGCCCCTTGGGCATGACCGAGGCCGACCCGCCGATGCCCACCGGGACGACGATGGCGCCGGTGCGGGCGGCCAGGAAGGCGACGCCCTCGTGGAGGTCGTGGACGACCGGCCCCGTCCGGCGCTCGCCTTCCGGAAACAGGATCAGCACCTCGCCGGCCTCCAGCACCTGCTGGGCCCGGCGCATGGCCTCCCGGTCGGCCGACTCCCGGTGCACGGGGAACGCCCCCACCGCAGGCAGGATCCTGGCCAGCGCGCCGTTCTTCCACAACGAGTCCTTGGCCATGTAGTGGAGCTTGCGGTCGGTGACTTCGGAGGCGACGAAGAAGTCGATGAACGACCGGTGCACCGGGGCGATGATGACCGGGCCCTCGGCCGGCACCCGCCCCTTCGGCGACACCGTGGTGCGGAAGGCGATCCGGTTCAACAGGTGGACGAGGACGCGCAGGAACCGGTAGATCGGGGTGAACCGGGTGTCGACCCGCATCTCGATGTCGGGCGGAGTGTCGGCGACCGCATCCGGCTCGCCGGCCTCCTGTCCGGGGCTCACAACCACGTCAGTACCTCTTCCACGATCTCGTCCACGCTACGCGCTCCGGTGTCGACGACCCGCGCTCCTCGGGCCACCCCGAGCGGTGATGCCTGGCGGGTGCTGTCGAGCCGGTCCCGTCGGGCCACGGCCGCGGCGCCCTCCTCGGAACGCCGGGCGGCCCGGACCTCCTCCGGGGCGGTCAGGTACAGCTTGAGGTCGGCATCGGGCAGGACCACCGAGCCGATGTCCCGGCCCTCCACCACGCCGCCGCCGTGGGAGGCCACCCATCGACGCTGGCGGTCGACCATGACGGCCCGGACCGCCGGGTTGGCCGCCACCGCGGACACCGCGGCACTGACCTCGGGCCCACGGATGGCCTCGGTCACGTCGGTCCCGTCGGCCACCACGTGTTCGCCCACGTCGATGGCCAGCGATCGTGCCACCTCGGCCACGGCGTCCGCGTCCGCGGTGTCCACCCCGTTGCGGAGTACCGCCCAGGCCACGGACCGGTACATGGCCCCCGTATCCAGACGCTCGAGGCCCAACCGCTCGGCCAGGGCCCGGGACAGGGTCGACTTGCCCGATCCGGCCGGACCGTCGATGGCCACGACGAGGTGGCGGCGCGACGTCATGACGCCACCCCGGCCAGGCGGTCCAACGTGTCGGCGAACCCGGGGTAACTGGTGGCCACCGTCTCCCAGCCGGTGATCACCGACGGGCGGCCGCCGGCGCACGCCAGGCCCGCCACGGCCGCGGCCATGGCCATGCGGTGGTCACCTTCGGCGTCGACCGACGCGGCGACGGGAACCGCTCCTCCGTCGACCACCAGGTCGTCCCCGTCGACACGGGCCGCCCCTCCGAAGGCCCGGACCAGCCGGACGGTCCCCTCGAGCCGGTCGGACTCCTTCACCCGCAACTCGCCCACATCGCGGAACCGGGTGGCCCCGTGGGCCACCATGGCGGCCACCGCCAGGATCGGCACCTCGTCGAGCGACGGGATCTCGGCCGACTCGACCGTGGTGCCGGACAGGTCCGACCGCACGGCGGTGATCGAGCCCTCGCCGGCTCCGGTCTCGGTGACCACCAGCTCGGCCCCCATGCGTGCGAGGACATGGACGAACCCGATGCGCTCGGGAGCGAGGTGGACCCGTTCGACCGTGACCCGACTGCCGGGGACGACGACGCCGGCCACCACCCAGAACGCGGCCTGGGACGGATCGCCCGGTACCACGTAGTCCCTCGGTCGCAGGGCACTGCGCCGGAGGCGGACGATCCGCCCGGCCCCCCACGGCTCCACCCGCACGTCGGCCCCGGCGTCGGCCAGCATCTCCTCGGTGTGGGCCCTGGTGGCCACCGACTCCCGGACCACGGTCTCGCCGTCGGCGTCGAGCCCGGCCAGCAGGACGGCGCTCTTGACCTGCGCGCTGGCCATCGGCGGTGTGTAGTCGATCCCGGTCAGCGATCCGCCGGTGATGGCCAGCGGTGGCAGGCACCGCTCCCCCACCCCGTCGACCCGGGCGCCCATCAGGCCGAGGGGGACGGCGACCCGGTCCATCGGCCGGGACCGCAGCGACGCGTCGCCCGTGATGCGGGTGACGCCGGGCACCGATGCGGCCACACCGGCCAGGAGGCGCATCCCGGTGCCGGAGTTGCCGAGGTCGACGGTGTGGTGGGGTGCGGCCAGGCGTTCCCTCCCGCCTACCACGGCTACGATCCCGTCCTCGTCGGCCACGGATGCCCCGAACGCCTCGACGGCCCGCCGGGTGCGGGTCACGTCGTCCCCGGTGGACAACCCGACGATGGTCGATCTCCCCTCGGCCAGCGCGGCGAGCAGCAGGGCCCGGTGGGAGATCGACTTGTCCCCCGGCACCGTGGTCGACCCGGACAACGGACGACCGCCGGTCACCTCGAAGGACTCCCGTGGTGCGCCGGTCACCGGACCGTCCCGACCGGGGTGGTGCTCGAACGGTAACCCTTCCCGGCCAGGGCCCCCGTGAAGGTGGGAGCGGCTGCGGCGTCGATGACCAGGATCAGGACACCCCAGGACCCCTCCACCGAGTGGGCGATCTCGAAGTCGTCGATGTTGATGCCGAGCTCGGTGGCCAGCACCAGGATCTCGGCCAGCGTGCCCGGACGGTCCTGGACGGGGATGCGCACCTCGACCAGCTCCTCGGGGCGGGGCACACGTTCGCTCATGGCCCGCCGCGCGGTGGCCGCCCGCTGGAGGATGCCGAGCAGCGAGCCGTGGTCGCGGTCGGCGACCCGGTCGCGCATGGCCTCCAGCGCCTCGATGAGGAGCCCGAGCGTCTCGACGATGGCGTCGGCGTTGTCGTCGCAGATCCCCGGCCAGATGGCCGGCTGGCCGGCCGCGATCCGGGTCATGTCCCGGAATCCGCCCGCGGCCAGCTGCATCAGGGCACCGTGCTCCTCACCCAGGTCCGACGCGAGGGCCATCAACGTGGCCGCGGTCAGGTGGGGCACGTGGGACACCACGGCCACCAGGGTGTCGTGCTCGCCGGGGTCGAGGGCGATCACGTTGGCGCCGAAGTCGGCCAGCACCGACCGCACCTTGGCGTAGGCGGCCGGATCGGTCGACGGCGTGGGGGTGAGCACCCAGGTGGCGCCCACGAACAGCTCGGCCGAGGCCCCGTCCACACCGACCTGCTCGCTGCCGGCCATCGGGTGGCCGCCCACGAACCGGGGACTGTCGACTGCGGCGACCAGGGGTCCCTTCACCCCGCCGACGTCGGTGACCACCGCGGCCGGGTTCCACCCCGGTGACGACAGGATGTCCGAGATGATCCCCGTGGCCACGTGCACCGGGGTCGCCACCACCACCAGGTCGGCGCCCCGGTCGGTCCCCTCTTCGTCCAGGGCGCCGAGCTCGACGGCGCGGGTCGCGGTGCCCGGAGTCGCGTCGCTGCCGGTCACGTACCAACCCGTCGACCGCAGGGCCATGCCCACCGATCCTCCGATCAGGCCGGTGCCGATGACCATGGCCCGCCCGGGCCCACCGGCGCGCACCGTACCCGGGGCGTCAGTCGGGGAGGTCGTCACGGAGCCCTTGGGCGCCCTCGAGGTAGACGTGGTGGATCTGGTCCCTCGGGCGCTCGGTGGTGACGTGGAGCATGACCCGGATGCACTGGGGCACGGAACCGACGATGGCCAGCTCCCGCGCACAGATGAGCGGCACGGCACCGAGACCCATCGTGCGGGCCGCGGTCGCCGGGAAGATCGACACGATGTCCTCGGTAGCGGTGAACAGGATCGACACGATGTCGTCCTCGACCAGGCCGTTACGGGCCATGATGCTCTCGAGGAGGGTCACCACCCGGGAGCCGATGGCCTCGGGGGTGTCCTCGTCGACAGTGGTGGCGCCACGGATCGCTCGCAGGGTGCTCGTCATCAGGGAGGCATGTTACCCAGGGGGCGGGACCGCGGCGCCGGCCGGACCGTCGCCGGAGTCGGCCGGGTGCCGGTCGGCCTCGGCGATGCCGTCGGCGGGCACGGCGGCGGCGGCCAGCCCGCGCACCTCGTCGAAGGTCAGCGGACGGTAGGAGCCGGGGGTCAGCGACGGGTCGGCCAGGGGCCCGATGCGGGTCCGCACCAGGCGGACCACCGGATGGCCGACCGCCTCGCACATCCGTCGGACCTGGCGGTTACGCCCCTCGTGGATGACCACCCGCAGCAACGACGGTGCCACCACCGCCACCCGGGCCGGCGCGGTCGCCCCGTCGTCGAGCTCCACCCCCTCGCGCAGGGTCCGGACCGCTCCGGCCGACGGCTCCCCCTCCACCTGGACCAGGTACTCCTTGGGCACGCCGAAGGAGGGATGGGTCAGCCGGTGGGTGAGCTCGCCGTCGTTGGTGACGATGATGAGGCCCTCGGAGTCCATGTCGAGGCGCCCCACCGGGAACACCCGGGGTTCGGCGGGGACCAGGGAGACAACCGTGGGCCGCCCGTGGGTGTCCTCGGCCGTCGACACCACGCCGGCCGGCTTGTTGACCAGGTAGTGGACGAGCCCGGGTCGCACCGGGAGCGGCACCCCGTCGAGCTCGATGACGTCGACCTCGGGGTCCACCCGACGCCCGAGGACGGGCACCTCGCCGTTGACGGTGACCCGGCCGTCGACGATGAGGTCCTCGCAGACCCGGCGCGAGCCGACGCCTGTGCGGGCCAGGACCTTCTGCAGCCGCTCGCCGCCGTGCAGGGTCTCCGGTGGCGTCCGGTCGGTCGCATCGCCTTCGGTGTCGGGTCCTTCGGGCCTCCGGCCCTCAGCCATCGGAGACCGGGCGCATCTGCTCCTCGAGCTCGGCGAGCGCCTCGGGCCCGGGCAGAAGGTCTTCCACCGGCGGGAGCTGCTCGAGCCGGTCGAGCCCGAGCCGCTCCAGGAAGGCGTCGGTGGTGGCGTAGAGCACCGCCTGGCCCGGCCCCGCTGCCCGGCCCACCGGGGTGATGTAGCCGCGGTGCTCGAGGAGCCGTACCACGCCGTCCACGTTCACACCCCGCAAGGCCGCGACCTGGGCCCTGCTCACCGGCTGCTTGTAGGCCACGATGGCCAGCGTCTCGAGGGCCGCGGCCGACAGGCGGGACGACACCCCGACGTTGGCGAACCGCTCGACATAGGGGGCGAGGTCGGGATGGGTCTGGATCCGCAGGCCGCCGGCGATGCGGACGACCTCGAACCCCCGACGGTCCTCCCGACAGGACTCGATCAGCTCGTCGCAGATCGGCTCGATGCGGTCGGCCGGGAGCTCGAGGAGCTCGGCCAACAGGCCGGGGGGGACCGGTTCGACGGCGACGATCAGGACGGCCTCGACCGCTCGGGCTTCGGGCGACAGTGGCACGGTCAGCCCTCGTACTCGTCGGTCGGGCCCAGACCGACCGACACGGTGGCCGGGGTGGCCACCCACTCGACCTCCAGGTCCCCGAAGGCGAAGCCCTGGTCGAGGGCGACCCTCCCCTGCTTGCACAGTTCGAGCAGGGCCAGGAACCGGACGATGATCTCGATGCGGGACGTCAGGTGGCCGGTCAGCTGGCGGAACGTGGACCGTCCCGAACGGGGCAGCCGCAGGGCCAGCTCGGCGACGGCGTCGGCCACGGTGACCGCGTCGACCGTGACGTGGTGGAGGTCGACCACCGGGGCCGGCCGCTCGGCCGTCGCCCGCATGAACGCCTCGGCCACCTGCTCGGGGGTGACCCCCTCCAGGAGGTCGGGAGCCCGGACGACCAGGTCGGGATCGAGTCCGGCGGTACGGGGCACCGAACGGGCCGCCTGTTCGATGAGGAGGGCGAAGCCGTCGGCCGCGGCCGAGTAGGCCTGGCACTCGAGGAGCCGGGCGAGGAGGAGGTCCCGTTCCTCCCAGCCGACCAGCTCCTCGTCGGGCTCGACCTCGCCGCTGCCGGGCAGGAGCCGGCGTGACTTGAGCTCGACGAGTACCGCAGCCACAACCAGGAACTCGGACAGGACGGGAAGGTCCACCTCGGTCCAGGTGGCGATCTCGGCCACGAAGGCGTCGACGACGTCGGCGAGCGGGATGTCGAAGATGTCGAGCTGGTGGCCGGTCACCAGCTGCAGGAGGGTGTCGACGGGCCCTTCGAATGCGGGGATGGAGACGGTCGCGGCCACGGTCGAACGATACCGGCTGGGAGCGGCCGGCCCGTTCACCCCGTCCTCCGACCGGCCGGTGCCCCCGAGCTGCTGCGACGGAGCCGTGCCCCGACGCCCAGGGCGTACGATGACCCACTTATGGCACGCGTACTCTCCGGCATCCAGCCCAGCGGCGACCTCCACCTCGGCAACTACCTGGGGGCCATCCGGAACTGGATCGAGGACCAGGACGCCCACGACGCCTTCTACTGTGTGGTCGACCTCCACGCGCTCACCCTCGAGATCGACCCGGCCGAGCTGCGGGCCCGGACCCACGACACCGCCCTCGACCTGGTGGCCGCAGGGCTCGATCCCGACCGGTGCACGCTGTTCATTCAGAGCCACGTGGTCCAGCACACCCAGATGGCCTGGCTGCTCGAGTGCACCGCGGCCATGGGCGAGCTCGAGCGGATGACCCAGTTCAAGGACAAGGGCGCCGGTCAGGAGTCCGCCCGGGTCGGCCTGTTCACCTACCCCGTCCTGATGGCCGCCGACATCGTCCTCTACGACGCCCAGCGGGTACCGGTCGGCGACGACCAGCGTCAACACCTCGAACTCGCCCGGACCCTGGCCCACCGGTTCAACCACCGCTACGGCGACACGCTGGTGGTTCCCGAGGCGGCGATCCCCGCGGCCGGTGCCCGGGTGATGGACCTCCAGCACCCCGAACGCAAGATGTCGAAGTCGGTCAACTCGCCCCTCGGCACCGTGCTCCTCATGGACGATCCCGCCCAGATCACCCGCAAGGTCACCAAGGCGGTGACCGACACCGACGGCGAGGTGCGATTCGATCCCGAGCACAAACCCGGACTGTCCAACCTGCTCGAGCTACTCGCCGTGTCGACGGGACGCACACCCGAGCAGGTGGCCGGGTCCTACCACCGCTACGGGGACCTGAAGGCCGACACCGCCGAGGCCCTGGTCGAGTTGCTGCGGCCTGTCCAGACCCGGCGGAGGGAGCTGGCCGCCGACCCCGCGGCCGTCCGGGACCTGTTGGCGACAGGCGCCGAGAAGGCCACCGCGGTGGCCGCGGCCACCTACGCCCGGGCCGCGGCGGCGATCGGGTTGCTCGCCCCGGCATGACGACGGAGTCGCCCACGGCCGCCGGGGCCGGGTTACCGGTGGACCGTCCCGGGACAGGAACCGACACGGGACCCGAGACCGCCCCCGGGCCGGGACCCGAGACCGGACCCCGGCTCCGGTGGATCCTCACCCGGTCCCTCCGCCCGGTCCTCATCTACCTGGCCTCGCGGGCCGGGATGCTGCTGGTGGCCGGTGCCGTCGCAACCGTCGGGCCCCGGCCGGTGTCGAAAGCCCTGACGGTGTGGGACAGCCACTGGTACCTGTCCATCGCCAGCGGCGGCTACGTGACCCGGATCCCGCCGGGCGTCGGCAATCCCGCCCAGTCCGACCTCGGGTTCTTCCCCCTCGTCCCCCTGTTCATCCGGTTCACCCATCTGGTGACCGGGTTCGGCTTCGTCGTGTCGGGGCTGCTCGCCACGTTCCTGGTCGGCATGGCCGCCTCGGTGGCCGTGTGGTGGATGCTGCGCGACGTGTTCGGATCGAGCGGGGCCGATCGTGGAACCGCCCTCGTCTTCTTCTCCCCCGGTGCCCTGGTGCTCAGCCTGGTGTACAGCGAGAGCGCCACCATCCTGTTCGTCGCCTGCGCGCTGATGGCGCTGCGCCGGAAACGTTGGTTGGTCGCCGGGCTGTGTGCCGCCGTGGCCGCCATCGCCGATCCGGTGGCCGGGGCGGTCGTCGTGCCCTGCACCATGGCCGCGGTCGTCGCCATCCGGACCAGAGGTGAGTGGCGGGCGCTGATCGCGCCGATCCTCGCCCCACTCGGCGCCGTGGCGTTCTTCGGGTACCTGTGGGCACACACCGGCTCCCCGTTCGAGTACTTCCGGGCCCAGCGGGCCGGTTGGCAGAGCGGGACGTACTTCGCCGGCATCCCGACCGCACTCGGCCAACTGTTCGGCCACGGGTTCGCCAGTGTCAACGAGGGGGTCAAGGGTGTCTCGGTCCTCGTGGCCATCGGGCTCCTGGTCGTCTTCTTCCGGGCCCGGCCGCCGTCCATCTGGATCGGCTACGTCCTCGGTGTTCTGCTGCTCGGAGCGATATCGCCGATCATCGGGATCACGCCCCGGCTGCTCCTGCGCAGCTTTCCGTTGCTCGGGGTGGTTGGCGCCAAGCTGCCGTCCCTGTGGTTCGAGGTGGTCCTCGGGATGTCCGCCCTGTGTATGGCCGCCCTGGCCGTCCTGGCCATGGGCGGGACGGTCTGGACGCCGTAGTGGACGACACCCCGCGACGATCCCCGACCACGCGCTGGATCGTGGGCATGTCCGTCCTCGGAGCGGTCTCGCTGGGGTGGCTCGCCGTCCGCGTGGTCAACGTCACCTGGCACCGGACCCAGCTCGACTTCTCCGTGTATCTCATGGGGGCCCACCACCTGGTCGACGGTCGGCTCTACACGGCCCACCTGGCCAATTCCACCCACCTCCCCTTCACCTATCCCCCCGTGGCGGCCCTGGTCTTCGGCCCCCTGGCCCTCCTGACCACCCAGGCGGCCGAACTGGCGTGGGCCGTGGTCAACATCCTCAGCCTCTACGCGGTGCTGGTGCTCTCGCTCCACGCGGCGAGGCCCGGCACCGACCGTGTCCGCCTGTGCCTGTTGTCCTTGGTCCTCCTCGGCCCCTCGTTCCTCCTCGACCCGGTGCGACTGACCTTCTACTTCGGCCAGGTGAACCTGATCCTGTGCGCACTGATCCTGGGCGATCTCACCACCACGGTGCGGGTCGGCAGCCGCACGCTCCCTCGCGGCGTGCTCCTCGGGGTGGCCGCGGCCGTCAAGCTGATCCCCCTGGTCTTCGTCCCCTACCTGTTCGTGACCCGCCAGGTCCGGGCCGCGTGGACGGCGCTCGCCTCGTTCGTGGTCTGCTCGGTCCTGGCCGGTGCCCTCGACCCGAGGGTCTCGTGGCAGTACTGGACGAAGTACGCGACGGACTCCTCGCGGGTGGGTGTTCCGTACTTCTACCTCGACCAGAGCCTGCAGGGCGCGCTCGACCGGGTGGCCCACACCGTGGAGTCGCCCCTGGTCGTGGATGCCCTGGGCGCGGTGGTCGTGGTGGCGGGCATCGCTCTGGCCAGGTGGGCCTGGAAGGACTCCTCCCCGCTGCTCGGGATACTGGTGTGCGCCACGACGGGCATGGTGGCGTCCCCCATCACCTGGGAGCACCACCTGGTGTGGGCCGTCCCGATCCTCGTGTGGCTGGCGCTCGCCCCCGACCGGCCGCCGGCCGGCTGGGCCTGGGCCGTCGCCGGAGCCTTCGTGCTGTGGTGGGCACCGCTGGAGCGGGTGCCCTCGGTGGGCACCGCCGAGCTGCACGAGCGCGGCTGGACGCTGCCCGCCGCCAGCTCGTCGTTCCTCTTCCTCGTCGCCTTCCTGGCCGGGGTCACCATCCTCCTCGCCGTGCGCCGGCGGACCCGGCCCCCGGACCGATCGGTCAGTGACCCCCGTCCGGCGACGACCAGTGTTGGAGCGGCGACGTAGACAGCGCGTTGGGCGAGGTGGTGTAGGCGTCGACCAGCCACCACTGCCCGGTGGCGGGCGCGGGGGTGGCGTTGGACGGGCGCAGTACGAACTCGGTGGTCGCCCCCGCGGCCACCGGCATCGTCCCGTGCACCACGGTGGCCCGCCAGAACCCGGACGGGTGGCCGCCACCCGACGCCACCATGAAGTGCGGGACGAGCGCCGCACCGGACCCGTTGTGCACGGTCACCTCCATGCTGGCGAAGTTGAACCCGTCGACGCTGTCCGCCACCACGGTTGTCCTGCCCACGCTGACGGAGAGGGGGGCCGTCGTGAAGGCCACCACCACCAGGGCCATGGCGACCAGACTCGGGACCCCGACGACCAGGGCGGCCACCCGCCGCCGTCGAACACCGGTCGGTTCGGGCGCGGCGACCACGGCCACGCTCACGGCCGCCACCAGCGCCACCGGCACGAAGTCGGTCACGTAGCTGGACAGGCTCCGGTCGGGCAGGAACAGGACCAGCGGCACCAGGAAGAGCCAGGCACGCTTGAGCCGGGGTTCCCACAGGGCGAACGCCCCCAGCATGGCGACGAGCGCCAGCACCGAGGCCACCGACATCCACGCCAACACGACGCCCCCGGTCAGGCCGTGGACGGCGATGGCGATCAGGCCCTGACCGTCGGGGATCAGCGGAGCCGCCATGGGCAGCAACGTGCCCTTCAGCCACGCCACCGGCGACCAGACGATGAAGGGCAGGTTGACGACCACGAAGGTGCCCACGACCAGCCCGGCGTAGCGGACGGCGGTGGCCAGCGGTCGCCCGCCCGCCCGGCGCGACTCGCACGCCACTCCGATCACCAGGAAGGGGACGCAGAACCACGGCGTCTGCTTGATCGAGCAGGCCATGCCCAGGCTGACCGGCCCCACCCACGCGGGGAGCCAGGCCACCGCCCTACCCGGATACCGGTCCCACCGCCACACGGCCACTACCAGGAAGGGGAGGAACAGCCCGTCGGTCCCGCCGTTGCCGAACGCCCCGGCGAACACCGCCGTCAACAACAGGAGCGGCGCCAGCCACCGCAGGAAGGCGGGGAGCATCCAGAACACGAGGACGGCGGTGACCAGCCAGGCGCCGAGGTCGACCCAGTCGGTGACCATGTGGTGGAGCCCGAGGGCCTCGAACGGGGCCTGGAGCAGGAACGACCCCGCCGGGTAGGACACCCCCAGGGCGTGCCCCCCGTCGAGCTGGTAGGTCCAGTACTGGTAGGCGGGTCGCAGCAGGCGGGCGGCGGCGGCCATCGTGGTCGTGTACGGGTTCCTCCCGTCGACAAGGATGCGGGTGGCCACCTGGTTGAACGCGGCCGAGTCGGTCGTATAGAACCGCCGCTGGTGGATCGACGTGGCCTGGGATGCGGCCGCGGCGGACAGGGCCACCAGCAGGCCCGCCGCCTGCATGCGCGACGACAGTGGCCGCCGGACGATCCATACCGCCGTGACACCGGTCAACGACGCAAGCACGAGCACCGGGGACAGGGCCGCGATCACCGGGCCGCTCGACCACTCCCCCCAGTAGTTGAGCGCGGTGGACAGCACGGCCAGCCAGACCAGGGTCCACGCGCAACGCTGGACGAGAACGAGGGCGGCGGCGGAGGTGGTCTCCGCGTCCTGGTCGACCGGTGGCGGCTCGTCGAGGCGGGGATCATCGCCCGGGGCGAGGTCCGGGAGCAGGTCGGGGATCACGGGCTCGCTGGCGATGGACGGTGTGATTCCGGTGGTCGACACTCCTCTCCTACTCCCTCAGGTCGGTTCTTCCTTCGGATCGGTTCCGCTCGGGCCGCGCGGTCCGGGCGGCGCCCCCGACGCTACCCTGCGGCCCCCTGGTCCTGTGGAGCGCCGGGTCCACGACCGTGGACCGTCAGATCAGTCGGTTCTCCCACCAGGTGAGGGCGTGGTTGATCAGGTCGGACCAGGCACTGTGGAACAGGAGGATCAGGATGAAGGGAAGGAACATCAGGAACGGTTGGAGTTCGTAGTACTGCGGGAGGTGACGCGAGGGGATGAACCGCTCGAGCACCGCGGCCCCGTCCAGGGGCGGGCACGGGATGAGGTTGAACACCCCGAGCACGATGTTGGCGAAGCCGGCGTAGAAGAAGATCTGCTCGATCAGGCTGAGCGGTGCGCCACTGAGGACGGTGGTGCGTCCGCCGACGGCCACGAAGCACACACCGCTGAGGGCGGCCAGGGCGAAGTTGGTGAGGGGACCGACCAGCGAGACCAGCACGATGTGGTTGCGCGGGTCGCGGAGGTTCCGGGCGTTGACCGGCACCGGCTTCGCCCATCCGTAGGCCCCGAACCCGGACAGGGTGAGGATGGCCGGCACCAGCAGCGTGCCCACCGGGTCGATGTGGCGGATCGGATTGAGGTTGAGCCGGCCCGCCTGCTTGGCCGTCTTGTCGCCGAGGGCCAGGGCCACCGCACCGTGGGAGATCTCGTGGAGGACGATCGACGGGACCAGCACGCAGAAGTAGATGAGCTGGCCGCCGCTGATCCTGTGGGACCGGACGATGAGGGCGACCAGGACCACGGCCACGCCCACGATGATCAGGTCCCGATTGCTGATCCGGAACCCCCGCCTACGCCCCGCTCCAGACCCCTGGGGGCCCCATGGGGTCACCGTGCCCGCCCGGTCAGGATCGGTTGGCGTGGTCGATGCAGAAGCGTGTGGCCGGCATGGCCTCGAGGCGGGCCGGGTTGATGGCCACGCCGCAGACCTCGCACTTCCCGTAGGAGCCGTCGTCGAGGCGCGCGATGGCCGACGCCACCTCCTCGAGGGTCTCCTTCAATTGCCCGGCCAGCGCTTCGGCCTCGCCGCGTTCGGCGGTGACCTGGCTGGTGTCGGCGAAGTTCGCGTCGTACTCGAGGCCTGTCTTGCCCTCGTCGAACCCGAGCTCGGTCAGCTCCGCGTGCAACTGGGCCTGCTCCATCTGCAGCAGGCTCCGGTAGTCGATGGCTGGGGCGTCGGTAGGGGCATCACTGGACATCCGTAGAATCCTACCCGTCCCCGGCACCACCGGCCCGCGGATGGGCCCGCTCGTACGCCGAGCGGAGATGGTCCCGGCTGAGGCGGGTGTAGATCTGGGTGGTGGCGATGGAGACGTGACCGAGCACCTCCTGGACCACCCGGATGTCCGCTCCGTGGGCCAGCATGTGGCTGGCGCACGAGTGGCGCAGGACATGGGGGCTCACCACGTCGCCCAGTCCCACCCGCTCCGCCCGTCCCTGCACGGCGGCCCAGGCACCCTGTCTCGAGAGCCGGGCGCCCCGGACGTTGAGGAACACGGCGTCGGCGTCGCCTCGACGGGCGAACCGGCGCGGCTCCATCAGGGGCCGCCCCGTCGGGCCGAGCCACCGGTCGAGCGCGGCGCGGGCGGGTCGACCGAGCGGCACCAGCCGTTCCTTGGACCCTTTGCCGAACACCCGGAGCAGGCCGTCGTCGCTCGACAGGTCGGTGAGGGACAGCCCGACCACCTCGGAGATCCTGGCCCCGGTGCCGTAGAGGACCTCCAGCAGGGCACGGTCGCGCAGGTCGACGGGTTCGAACCCGTCCACCGACTCGAGCAGTCCGACGACCTGGCGCTCCTCGAGCGCCTTCGGGAGCCTCCGGGGGAGCTTGGGCGACCGGACGTCGACGGTGGGGTCGGCCACCACCACACCCTCTTCCACCCAGAACCGGTAGAGCCCGCGCAGCGCGGTGGTGGCCCGGGCCAGCGAGGCCGGGTTGCGCCCGAGCGCACGCTGGTCGGCCAGATGGCATTCGACGGCGTCAGGGCCCAGGGTGGCCGTGTCGACGTCGTGGGCCGCGGCCCACTGTTCGAACGTGGCGATGTCGCTCCGGTAGGCCAGGAGGGTATTACGGGACCGGCCCTTCTCGACGGCCAGCCAGGACAGGAACTCCTCCGCTCCAGACGACAGGGGTTCGGTCACGGGAACCGTCAGCCGCCGGAGGCGATCCGCCGTCGGGCCAGTTCCACCCCGAGGATGGTCGACGCGTCGACGATCGAGCCGTCGTCGACCATGGCGTCGAACCGGTCGAGGGGGATCTCGACGACCTCCAGGAACTGCTCCTCGGCGCCGTGGCGCTCCGCCGTCACCGGTCGCAGTCCCGTCGCCAGGTAGACGTAGGTGATCTCGTCGCAGAAGCCCGGGGTGATGGCGGTGCGGGTCAACAGGGTGAGCCGGTCCGCCTCCCGGCCCACCTCCTCGGCCAGCTCCCGGCGGGCCGTCTCCTCGGGGGGTTCGCCGGACACGTCCCGGGTGCCCGCCGGGATTTCGAGCAGCCACCGGTCGACCGCCGGCCGGTACTGGTGGACGAGGACGACGTCGTCCCCGTCGGTGACGGCGACGACGGCGACCGCGCCGGGGTGGCGGACGATGTCCCGCTCGAAGGGCACACCGTCGGGGTCGAGGAAGGTGGCGCGCTGGACCCGGATCACCCAGCCTTCGTGGACCGTCTCCTCTCCGGTGGGCGTGAACACCGGGAGCCGGTCGCCGGGCGTGGTGCTCCCGGACTCAGCCGACGGCACCGATGTCGATCAGGTGGGGATCGCGTCCCTCAGCCCGGGCCAGCGCGGCGCCGACCAGCTCGCGAAAGAGGGGGTGGGGCTGGTCCGGTCGGCTCTTGAACTCGGGATGGGCCTGGGTCCCCACCCAAAACGGGTGCCCGGGCAGCTCGATGAACTCGACCAGCCGTCCGTCGGGTGACAGTCCCGAACAGACCAGACCGGCCTCCTCGAGGCGCTCCCGGTAACGGGGATTGACCTCGTAGCGGTGGCGGTGGCGCTCGGACACCACCACGTCGCCGTAGGCCCGGGCCACCTGCGACCCGGGGAGCAGCCGGGCGTCGTAGGAGCCGAGCCTCATCGTCCCGCCCTTGTCGGACACGTCGACCTGCTCGTCCATGAGGTCGACCACGGGATGGCGTGTGGTGGCCTCGAACTCCCGCGAGTTGGCGCCCTCCAGGCCGGCCAGCGAACGGGCGGCCTCGATGATCATCACCTGGAGGCCCAGGCACAGGCCGAGGAGGGGAAGCTCCGACTCTCTGGCGTAGCGGGCC
>JBEKCS010000047.1:0-28162 GCA_050014755.1 Acidimicrobiales bacterium | reverse complement strand
AGGGAGCGTCGAAGGCGAAGATCCCGCCGTCGGAGGCCACCTCGTAGTAGCCGCCGGTGGCCGGGTCGACCGCCATCCCCACGATGGGCGCGTTGAGCGGGAGGCCTCCGACCGATCCGTGGAAGGGAGCGTCGAAGGCGAAGATCCCGCCGTCGGAGGCCACCTCGTAGTAGCCGCCGGTGGCCGGGTCGACCGCCATCCCCACGATGGGCGCGTTGAGCGGGAGGCCTCCGACCGATCCGTGGAAGGGCGCGTGGAAGGCGAAGATCCCGCCGTCGGAGGCCACCTCCTCGTAGCCGCTAACTCCCCTGCCCGGAGTGTCCACCGCGGACGATGTCGACGCCCGGGTCGAGGCGGGCGCCAGGGTGGTCGTGGTGGTCGCGACCGGGGCGGTGGTCGTAGTGGTGGTAGTGGCGACCGGAGCGGTGGTGGTGGTCGTAGTGGTGGTGGTGGTGGTGGTGGCGACCGGAGCGGTGGTGGTGGTGGTCGATGTCGGCGTCGTGGTCAGCGATGCCAGCGCCGCGATCAACGCCTGCTTGGTCAGCGGGTCGTCCCCCCCCTCGATCGAAGAGGTCCCGCCGTCCCAGTAGACCAGCCCGACCGTGTGTTCGCTCTGGGCCCACGACAGCATGTCGGTCACGAATGTCGGATCGTCACCGCCGCAGACTGCCCCACTCGCCGTCACCTGCCCGCTGTTCGGAGCAGAGGTTCCCCACCCGAGCCCGACCTCGGGGAAGTACAGCCCCTTGCCGTGTGCTGCGGCGAAGGAGGCGATCCAGTCGAGGCCCCAGGGCTGGGTCAACATGTTCTGGAACTCGGCCGCAGCGCCGGGGTAGGTCCCCCACGCGGTGTCGTACACGTCGAGGCCCACAAGATTCACATAGGTGTTCCCGGGGTAGTACGAGGCGAAATTCCCCATTGCCGCGTCGCCCGCGCCCTGATCGCCCCGGTTGGGATTCCATGCGAACCGGAACGACTCGCCCGACACCGACCGCATCGTCGTCACGATCTGGCGCCAGTAGGCCACGAAGTTCGCTGATTGGCCGGCCGCATACCACGGGAACGACTGCTCGTTGAACTCCCAACCGAGCCGGAGGATGGCGTTGCCCATGCCCGCCGCCACGAGGTTTACCGCCAGCGTGTGGAAGTAGGAGTCGTAGGCGCCTGTGGCCCCGACGGCCAGGGTTACCCCGGAGGTGGTGGGGAGCATCGGCACGCCCCAGGTCATGTTGAGGCCACTACCCTTCCACCGGTCGATGGCCCATTGGTCGTCGGAGATCCCGGTCCAGCTGCTGTCGTCGAAATAGTCCGATGCCGACGTCACGGTGTAGTTGAGCTCACTGGCGGTCGTCTGCAGGCCGGACAGGTTGCCGGCACCCACATAGGCGGTGAACGCCAGCGGGGCGGCGGGCGGAGACGAAGCTGCCGATCGGGCGTCCGGAAGGCCGAGTCCGATGAGCGATCCCACCAGAACACCGGACAGCACCAGTACATACACCCTCGCGAAGCGCCCCATGAGCCGCGTATCGGCACGTCGCCAGGGGACCTTGAGGCGAAATCGCCGGGTGCCGCGGCAGATGAGGACACCACCCACCCGGGCCCGGCCCCCAGGGTCTGGCGGGGATCGGTTCATCCCCCCTCCGGGACGGCCCCTCCGACCGGCCAGAGACCCTCGTAGGCGGCGATGATCCGGCCAGGCTCGTGGTTCCGGACCCGTGCCGCCGCCGACGTACCCAGTGCCCGGCGGCGGTCCGGGTCCCCGAGGAGCGGTATCAGCGCACCGGCGAGATCTGCGGGCGAATTCGACGCGGGGATCAGGCCGACCGACCCGTAGAGCAGTTCGTCTCCTCCTGCGGATGCGGGGGCCACGCACGCCAATCCGCAGGCCATGGCCTCAAGGAGGACGTTCGGCATCCCCTCGCGGTGTGAGGCGAGGCAAAAGATGTCGGCGGCGGACAGGTAGGGGGCGACGTCGTCCTTGGGGCCGGTGAAGATCACCCGCTCGTCCATCCCGTGTTCGCGGACGATCGTCTCGAGCGACTCCACGTAGCGGTGGTCGACGGTCTCTACGGGACCACCGACGATCACCAGATGTGCGTCGAGGCCGGCGTCGAGCAGCTGCCCGAAGGCCCGGATCAGCAGATCGACCCCCTTGCGCTCCTGGAGGTGGCCGACGAACAGGATGATGGGCCCGCTGTCGATCTTGAGGTCCCGGACGGCATCGGCCTTCTCGATGTCCGATGGTGGGCGAAAGCGGGCTGTGTCCACCGGTACCGGAATGATCGAGACCTCCGGTACGCCGAGCTCGTGCAGCTCGTCCTCCATGCGAGCCGTCAGCACCACCTGGGCGCAGTTGCGGAGCATCCAGCGCCGGAAACCCCCGACCCGGCCGCCGAGCAGCCGGGTCGCGTCTCCCCGGGTCACCCAGGTCACGACGGTGGACCGTCCGAGACCGGCGGCACAGGCAGCCAACGCGAAGTCCGCGTCCATCATCACGCTCACCGCATCGAGGGACCGCCGGCGCCGGGCCAACCACACCCACGACAGGAGCAGGTCGAGCCCCTTGGCCAGTCGTCCGCGACCGGGCAGGGCGATCCGGCGGACGTAGATCCCCTCCAGCTCACTACTCCCCATGCGGCTCCGGACCCGACGTGTCAGGACGGTGACATCCCACCCGCGCCGAGCCAATTCCAGCGCATGGAGCCTCGTCTGGGTGGAGGTGCCACCCCGCGAGGGGAAATAGTCGGACACCAGGATCACGATCGTCGGCGACCGCTTGTGCTCTTCGGGCATCCCTCAGGCCACCAGTCTGTGACAACAGGTCCGACAACAGGTCCAGAGCGTACGGTACACCAGCAATCCGGTGAGCCGACGAGCGCGGTGGCGGCGCTGGTTCCACCGATCCGGCCGAGGACCGGCCGCGGGACGGCCGCGGGAAGGCGACGGGTCCGGCCACTGGACCGACCACGGGACCGGCCACGGCATGGCCGCGATCGTGGCCGCATCTGCTCCCTCGCCGTCTGTCGCTTTGCCGCTGTTTCCGCGCCGCTGGTAGCGTCACCCGCACCGAGCGCTTTCCGTGCGCGATGCGGCTGGTCACACGAGGAGAACGGCGTGGCGTCGATCACGATCTCTGTCGTCCTGGCCACGTTCAACGGCGAGCGGTATCTCGAAGAGCAGCTCGCCAGCATAGCCCGTCAGCATCGGCCACCTGACGAGCTGGTCGTCGGTGACGACGGTTCGAACGACGGCACCCTCGACATGATCGAGAGGTTCCGACGGTCCTCGGCGTTTCCAGTGACCGTCATCCACAACCGGCACAGCGGGGTGGGCACGAACTTCCTCACGTCGGTCGAGGCCTCACAGGGGAGGTACATCGCGTTCGCCGACCAAGACGACGTCTGGCTCCCGTCCAAGCTCGACCGCCTCCTCGCCGTGGTGCAGGACCGAAAGGCCGATCTGGTCGCGCACGGGGTGCGGTCCGTCGACGAGCGACTGCACCCGACCAGGACCGGCTACCCCCGCGTCCACCGGGTAGTGGTCGAGGACCGGCTGCAGGGCAATGTCTGGTTCCCCATAGGCGGAAACGCAATGCTCTTCGATCGCGGCCTCCTCGATGGCTGCGACTGGGCCCTCCGCCCGGCGTCACAGTGGTCGACGGGCCAGATGAACCACGACGACCTGGTCAAGCTCCTCGCCGCGGTCAGGGGACGGACCGTACGCATCCCCGACCGGCTGATCCTGTACCGGCAGCACCGCAGCAATGTGGAGGGAGCATCCAAGACGCTCGCCCAGGCGGCGCGCACCCACACCGATCACAGCGACCGCATCCGGCACCGGATCGCCGCCGCGTCGGAGTGGGCCCGCTTCTTCGCCCCGCTGGCGGGGCCGGATTTCGAGATCGAGACCGAGAAGTACTTCCTCGACGCCCGGGCGCAGATGGAAGCACGTCTGGCCAGGCTCACCGAACGGCCCGCGCGCGCGGTCGCCTCGATCGGACTCAGCGTGGCGAAGGGCGAGTACTCGCGCCGAAGGACCGACGGCCTCGACTGGAGGTGGGCCCTTCAGGACCTGCTCTCCGTAGTCAAGGGATGGCCTGCGGGCCAGGCCGGCCCGGCTCGGCGGGACGACTAGGCCGGCTGGCGGCGGGCCAGGGATACGGCGGCACCCGACGCCGCCGCAGCCAGTCCTCCGAGGACGGCTCCGGCCCGCTTGATCTGGTCGGCGTCCCGGTTCGAGACGCCGGTGCGCATGTAGCGGACCAGACCCTGGGGGATCGTGCGGAGGAGGTACTCCCGCTCGTCGCCAAGGTCGTCGTTCCCTTCGTTGTGCCGGGCCAGCTCGATCTTGCCTCGACCCTCGAAATAGCACCGCTTGACGAAGAATCCGAAACGCGCACGCTCGGCTCCCACGTGGTGATCGACGACGGCGTCGGGAACGTAGACGACCGATGCGCCCGGAGCGCTCTTGCCCAACCGGATGCACAGATCGGTGTCCTCCGGACGCGAGACGGCACCCACCTTCCCGAAGTCGAGGCGGAACCCCCCGACCTGGGAGAAGGCCTCGCTGCGCACCGCCATGTTCTCGCTCCAGACGTTCCTCACCCTCGCCCGTGTGGTCGGCAGCCCGCGATGGGAGGCGCCCACCACCCATGCGAATTCGTCAGGGAACCAGCCGGGCTCGGATCCCGACCACGCCGGCACCACATGGCCTCCGGTGCAGACGACGTCGGGATCGTCGAACGGTTCCACCAGTGCCGACAACCACGCGGGTCGAGCCCGCGCATCGTCGTCGAGGAATGCCACCAACGGCGTCGTCGTCTGCGCAGCGCCCGTGTTGCGGGTGCCCGAGGCACCCTTCGCATGCACGTTCTCGACCACGATCACGTCGGGGAAGCGAGCCGAGACGATCCTTGCCAGTTCGGGCTCATGATCGACCGAGACCACGACGCATGCCGGTTGTGGCTCCTGCGCGGACACCGACTCGATCGCGGCCACCAGGAACTCGAGTCGCTCCTGGGTGTGGCAGGCGATCACCACCGAAACCCGATCGTCCGTGGCGGCCATGTCTGGATTGTCGCCCAGCCAGACGTCGTTCATCCAATCCGACCGAAGACGACGAACCCGGATGGCGCCTCCGATGCGCCCTCGACGAACGGGTACCGGGCGTGCCGGTCGGAGGCGCGCGCCCCATACCGCGACGGTCGCGTACGATCCTCTGTGCGATTGCCACGGTGGCTGCCACAGGGCCCGACCCCGGGCGACGGTACTGAGGGGAGCAGATGTGGACGACTGCGGAGGGACCTCGGGCAGGTGACGGTGGACCGAAGGTCGCGCAGGCCCCGGGCCGCCCTCACCCAGGCGGTGGCCGTTGCCGTGGTCGCCGTGACGATGGCCGGGTGCTCGACCAGCGCCGGCCCCGTGCCGGCCCATACGAAGATGCCGGTGGCCCCCGGGCTGACCGCGTACGTCGGGCCGGGTGACCCTGCGGCACTCGTGACCGCCGAATCGGCAGTGGGACGTCGCTTCACCCTGGCCTCGGACTACCTCGACGATCGCACCTGGGCGGGCATCGACGACGATCAGTGGGACCTGGAGAGGTGGTCGGGATCGGACTTCCGGATGGTCTGGGGGGTGCCGATGCTCCCGGAAGGCGGAGGGGTCTCGTTGGCCGCCGGGGCGGCAGGTTCCTACGACGGGTACTTCCGCACGTTGGCCGAGAACCTCGTCGCCGCCGGCATGGGCGATTCCATCCTGCGACTCGGATGGGAGTTCAACCAGAAGTCCTACCCCTGGTATGCCGGTGGCCAGCCGTCGGCGTTCGTCGGGTACTGGCGCAACATCGTCACGTCGATGCGATCCGTCCCCGGCCAGGACTTCGAGTTCATGTGGAATCCCGATCGTGGCGACCAGGGCGCGGGGGACGCCGCAGTGGGGAACCTCGTGTCGTACTACCCGGGCGATCAGTACGTGGACCTCGTCGGACTCGACGTCTACGACTCGGCGTGGAAGGTGTACCACGGGGCGGCCGCCGAGTTCCACACCGTCCTCACCCAACGATGGGGCCTCGACTGGCTGGCCACATTCGGCAGCAAGGTCGGTAGGCCGCTCGCCATCCCCGAGCTGGGCCTGAGACTCGGGCCTCGGCCGTCGACCAGTGGGTCCGCTGACGTGGCGAACGTCGTGGGCGGAGGGGACGACCCTGCCTTCATGCTGTCGGCTCTCAAGTGGACCCGTTCCCACCGGGTCGCAGAGACCACGTTGTGGGACTACGGCAGCTCCGGGGCGCTCAACGGCCAGAACCCCCAGACCGAACAGACGCTGCGCATCTACTTTGCGACGCACTGACCCGGTCGGGGTCGTCCCGCATCATGCCGAGGAGCGGGGCGCCACCGAAATTGACACGCTCGTCGCCGCTGGAGTGAACTGCCCTCCGGAGGCGGCGGTTGCGGGCTGATCCGAGACCATCATGACCGGCATGAATGCAATCGTTCTGGGAATGCACAGGAGTGGCACCTCAGCGGTCACCCGTGCGACCAGTCTGCTCGGCCTCCCTCTGGGGAGGTCCGGCGATGTGTACGCGGCCCCGGACAATCCCAATGGTCACTGGGAGAGCAATTCGCTCTGTCTCGCCAATGAACTGATCCTTTCCCAGTTCCATGGGTCCTTCACATTCCCGCCCAGGCTGCGGAACGGGTGGGAGTACTCACCGAAGGCCGAGGCGCTCATCCTCCAACTCAAGGCACTGTTCTTCGACGTCCACCAGACAGACACGTGGCTCTGGAAGGATCCGCGTCTGGCACTGACACTGCCCATATGGCGGCGGATCCTTCCCGACTTCTGCGCCATTCTGGTGATCCGGAATCCCCGAGCCGTAGCCGATTCGATCCATTCCCGTGATGGACTCCCGCTCCCGTACTGCTATGCGTTGTGGGACCGATACAACCGCGCCGCGGTCGCGGTGATCCGTGGGCTCCCCGTGGTGGTCGTGAATTTCGACGCGATGGAGCAGGATCCCCAGGGCGAGTGCGAGCGGCTCGCAGACGGTCTCGTCTCGCTGGGGGTCGACGTCTCGGGCAGCAGAGAGTTGGCAGCCGAGTCGATCAACAGCCGATCCGTCCCCGCCCTGGACGGCGTGTATCGATCGAGTGCCGATCTCTGGGAGAGACTGCAATCCCTCCCACGGGTCTCCTCCCAATTCAACCCGCCGCCGATTCCCCGAAGTCCACTGTGGGTCGACACGGCCATGCGGACGGCCCGAGTCTGGTCGCTACGATCCGCGCTGGCCAGCTGACCGGCGCGCACCGTTGCCGATGGCCGCGGGAGCGGACGACGTGCCGTAACCGTGAGTTCATGTGGTGAACATCAGCCCGTTACCAGACTTCGGTAGATTGTGACGGTGGGAGTCAACGCATGCTCGCGGACAGCGTCTGGGTCTACGGGCATCGAGGCCACCGGCATCGCCGCTCCGGATTGCCGGCGACGGAGACGGGGAACTGCACGGGCCGTGCGGCCGTCGCACCGTTGAACCGCGCTGGAACCGGGAACGGCGTTCCCACCGACTGCCCGCGCCGGAACCGCTTCCTCGGCACCGCGCCGTCATGACCATCGCGCCACCGGTGGTACCCGAGCTGGGCGACGCCTACCCGGTCCCGCCCCACGATCGTCCCGGGAGCCGGTCGACCACGGAACGCGCGAAAGGGTTGGGCAGACTTCCCGAGCTGGCGCTGGCGATGGCCGCCGGATCGGGCATCGTGGCCGTCGCCTACGCCGGGGCCCGGTACGGCCACGCATGGGCCGGGCACCTGTTCTGGCTCGGACAGGCGGTCATCTATGCCGCCCCGGCGGCATTCCTGCTCCTCCGCAAGCGGATCCTCGCCATCGAGGCCACCGGGATCGCCCTGCTCATGCCGGTGATCACGTTCCTCGTCAACCAGTACTACAGCCCGGGCCAGTTCCGGTTCAGCGACGAGTTCGCCCACGTCCAGACCGCGCAGTCGATCCTCGCCACACACCACCTGTTCCACCTCAACACGAACCTGCCCCAGAGCCCCCAGTACCCGGGCCTCGAGATCATCACCACCGGCATCGTGTCGATCACCCACGTGTCCATCACCACAGCCGGCCTGATCGTCGCCGGCGGGGCCCATGTGGTGGTCGGCGCAGCACTGTTCTTCCTCATCCTGGAGACCTGCGGCCGTCCCCGCGTCGGGGCCCTCGCCGTGGTTCTCTATGCGACAGGCTCGCACTACCAGTTCTTCGATTCGTACTTCATCTACGAAACCGTCGCCATCCCCTTCCTTCTCCTGTCGCTTCTGGCGACCGTCAAGATGATGAAGAGCCGGGGCCCCACGGCGACAGGCTGGGGTGCGACCGCGGTCGCCTGCGGCGGCGTGACGGCCGTGTGCCACCACGTCACGAGCTATGCGCTCGTCGCCCTGCTCCTCGCATTCGTGATCGCGCAACTCCTCCTGCCGTCGGTGTCCCGGAGCAGGGGCCTCCCCATCGTCTTCCTCGCCGTCGCCGGGATCGTGGTGATCTGGGACCTGGGCATCGCGACGTCGACAGTCAGCTACTTCCGGCCGGTGATCGACGGCCTCCTGCCCGGCCACTCGAGCGCCAAGAGTCCGAACGGCGGGATCGTCATCCCGCGAAAGCCCGGCGTCTCGGAACAGCCTCCGCTTCTCGACACGGTGGCCGAGTACCTCGCCTTCGCCGCCCTCCTGGTCCTTGCACCGTTGGGGGCCTGGAAGGTCTGGCATACACGTCGCTCGGCCCCGAACGGCGCCGCGCTCGGCCTCGCCATCGCGTCCCTCTCCATCTTCGTCACCTTGGTGCTCCGTGTGGCCGCCTCGGACGGCAGCGAGCTGGCGAGCAGAGCCATGACCTTCGCCCTGATCCCGGTCAGCTTCGTCTGCGCGCTCGTCATCGTCGATCGCACGATCCTGCGGGCCCGGCCGGCCCACCGAGTGGGCGGACGGGGCCCGGTCCTCCTCGCCCTGGCCAGCACCCTTGTCGTGGTGGTCCTGGCAGTCGGGGGCATCGCCAGCGGATGGCCGCCGTACTTCGCACGACTCCCCGGACCGTACAAGGTCAGCGCGTGGGAGCGTTCCGTCGACGAGCACAACCTGGACACCGCCCAATGGTTCGCCGATTCGGTTCCCCCTGACCAGGGCGTGGCCTCGGACTACTCCACCGAGGCGATCATCTCGGCGCTGGGCCACCAGGCCGAGGTCCAGGGCATCGCCGGTCTGTTCCTGCCCCTCACGTACTCGGGCGCCCAGGGCAGCCTGGTCAGGAGCAAGCGCGTCTCGTTCATCGCCGTCGACCGCCGGATCACCGAGCAGCTACCCGCCACGGGGTACTACTTCAAGGACGACCCCGAGGGAGGCTTCTACTCGGCCCCGCTGCCCACGCGATCGATCACCAAGTTCGACGGCGTTCCCGGGGTGTCGAGGGTGTACGACGACGGTACGATCGTGGTCTACGAGATCATCGGATCGGAGTACTACAAGTGAGCCCCCGTCGGATGCCCACGAGGGACGATCTGCTCCGGCTGGCACTGAGCGCAGCCTGCATCGCCATCGTCGCCGTCTCGTCCAACCAGGTCGTGGACGTCGTCGCCGGGCTGCCACTGGCCGCCTACTTCCCCGGAGCGGTGCTCGTCTCGACCCTCGACCCGCAGTCGCGGCTCACCCACCTCGTTGAACGGCAGATGTGGATCGTCGGCGCAAGCTTCGGACTGGCCGTGGTCGGCGGACTGGTGCTCAATCTGGCCGGCGGGCTCACCCGAACCAGCTGGCTCGTCTGGATCGGCGCCGTCGTAGTCGTCTGCACTGCGCTGAAGTTCGTCCTGCCGGTGGCCCCGAGCCTGTCCGATGCCGACGTCGCTCCTGACACCGCCGGCCCAGCCACATCCCTCGGCGTCCCAGGGGCACGGCGCAGCGCTCCCGGACAGATCGGGGTCTCGTGGCGTCAGGGTCTCCTCCTCCTCGGTGCCGCAGCGATCTGCGCGGCCTCCCTGGTCCTGTCCGTGCACACCGATGCGGTCTCGACACGGGAGTCGTTCGTGCAGGCCTGGGTGGTGCCCCGCCCGATCGAGGACGTCAGGAGCACCAGCGTCGAGCTGGGGGTCCGGAACCATCTGGGAAACCAGTGCACCTTCCTCGTGCGGGTGACCGTCGGCAAGGGAACGCCCGAGGTGTTCTCGGTCCACCTCGCAGACGGTGCGTCGTGGACTCACCTCATCAGTCGGCAGCCGACCGAACGTGTGGTGTCCACGGTCTCCACCACGTCGCGGCCGTCGGTCGTCACCAACCGGGTCCTCCTCGCGACCCCGGTCGCGTGACCCACCCGGCGGCACGAGAAGGGTCCGACTAGTGCAGGCCATTCGTCGTGAAGAGCTCCGGGCACCCGCCCGCGTGGTCGACATCGAACTCTCCCCGGCATCGCCACCAAGAGCGACCAGCCTCGACGTCGAGAGGTACGAGACGCTGTGGTGCCTGGCCCGCGACCACGGGCTGCCCCGGAGCATCTCCTTCTGGGACGTGAGGGACGACCGGTCGATCGAGCCGGAACTGATCGCCGAACAGCTGCGCGCCGCCGGCGCACCCGCGGCCGACGACGAAGCGTGGTCCCCGGCCCCCGGTGGCCCGGGCGACGACATCGACGTCACCGTGGCCATCTGCACCCACGAGCGTCCAGACGACCTGCGCCGGGCGCTCGCCAGCCTCGCCGCGCAGCGAGATCCCGGGTTCCGGACCATCGTCATCGACAATGCGCCCAGAAGCCGGGCGACGGCCGACGTGGTCGACGACGCCCGCCTCCCCGACTGCGACTACCTGATCGAGCCCCAGAAGGGACTGTCGCGTGCCCGGAACGCGGCCCTGGCCCAGATCACCACCGGCCACGTGGCGTGGTTCGACGACGACGAGATGGCCGACGTGGACTGGATCACCCGCATCAAGCAGGGCTTCCGGCACGAGTCCCGACCCGCGGCGGTGTGCGGGTTGATGCTGCCCGCCGAGCTCGAAACCAGGGCGCAGATCCTGTTCGAGCAGTACGGCGGGTTCAACAAGGGACGGGGGCTCTCCCCCGAGGTGCTCACCCGGGACGCCCCGTCGGTGGTGAGTCCCCTCTATCCGCTGCCGGCCATCGGTTCCGGGGGGAACATGGCGTTCCGGACCGAGTCGCTCCGAGCGGCCGGCGGCTTCGATCCCGACCTCGGGGCCGGGACCAGGACGCACGGTGGCGAGGAAACCAAGGTGTTCTGCACCCTGCTCCGTTCGGGCGAGACCGTCCTCCACTGGCCCGCAGCCATCACCTGGCACGTGCACAGGCGCCAGATGGACCAGCTCCAGAAGCAGTTCTACGGCTACAGCGCAGGACTGTCCGCGTTCTACATGAGCATGATCCGGACCCACACATCGGTGGTGTGGGAGATCGCTCGTCTCGTCCCGCACGCACTCCGCGACCTCGGACTCCGCGAGGGGGGGATCCGGGCCGACCAGCTTCCCCAGGACTTCCCGAAGGATCTCCTGGACGCCGGTCGACGGGGATTGGCCGCCGGGGCGTTCAACTACCTTTCCGAGGCGCTCCACGACAAGCTGGGGGGATGGCGTGTCTGAGGTCGGTACGCCCCCCCTTCCGATGCGACCTTCGCCGGGAGCCGACACGTGACCCACCAGCTCCTCGCGCTGGGGGAGACCGGGATCGCGACCTCTCGGGTCGGTCTCGGTTGCGCCACCCTCTTCCACCTGCCCCGACCGTCCGAACGGCGCGCCGTCCTCCACGCCGCGTTCGCCGAGGGCATCACCCACTTCGATGTGGCCCCCATGTACGGCTTCGGACTGGCCGAGTCCGAGCTCGGCTCGTTCCTGCAGGGGCGGCGCGGCGAGATCACCGTGACCACCAAGTTCGGGATCGATCCCACACCCCTCGGGCGGGCGGCAGGGCGGCTGCAGCGCCCGGTGCGATCCACGCTCCGGCGGCTCCCCCGCACGGGACGTGGCCTGAAGTCGTCGGGCCGGGGACCGGCTTCCGGAGCGGTCGGCCGGCTCCTCTACACCTCGGAGTCGTACACGCCGGAGACGGTCAGGCGCAGCCTCGACCGCAGCCTTGCCGCCCTGCACACCGACTACGTCGACGTCTTCCTGGTCCACGATCCCACCGACGCTCTTCTGTCCGACAGTTCGGAGCTCGCCGACTACCTTGCGTCGGAAGTCGCCAGGGGGAGGATCCGCACGTGGGGCTCGGCGGCCGATGTCAACCAGCCCGCGGGCGAGGTACGGACCCTGTCCGAGTCGAGCCCGGTCCTCCAATTCCGCGACGACGTGTTCGAGCCGGAACCGTGGGCCGACACCGCCCACGGCCAGGCGTTCATCACGTTCGGGATCATGGAGCGGGCCCTCCCGTCACTGACCGCCTACTTCGAGCGCTCCCCTGCCGAGCGGGTCGCGTGGAGCGGACGACTCGGCTTCGACGCGGGCGGCCCCGGTGCGTTGGCCGGCCTTCTGCTTCGACAGGCACTGCACCGGAACCCTTCCGGGCCGGTCCTGTTCAGCAGCACCCGAGAGGATCGGGTGCGGGACGCCGCCAGGATGGCCGCTGTTGCACGCGATCCGGCAGCGATGAGCGCCGAGGCCGACGTGGTCGGCGATCTCACGGCGGCGGTGCGGCGAGACGAGGATCGGTCGGCGGCAGGATGACCATCGAGGACCTCAGCACGACGACGGTGGGTACGTCCATCAGCACCGAGCTCGTGGTGATCGGCTCCGGGCCCGCCGGGATCGTGACGGCGCTGGAGGCGGCGGGCCGCGGCATCGACGTCGTGCTCGTCGAGAGCGGATCACGGACCTTCGATCCCAGCGTCCAGGATCTGTCGGCCGCGGCGGCCTGGGATCCGACACGACATGCGCCGATGCCACTCGCCATTCGGCGACAGGTCGGAGGGACGTCGGCCATCTGGGGAGGGCGCTGCGTCCCCTACGACCCGATCGACTTCGAGCGCCGACCGTTCGTCGACGTGTCCTCCTGGCCCGTCACCTACGACGAGATGGCCGGCTACTTCCAGCGTTCCTGCGACTGGCTGGTCTGCGGGCGGGCGATGTTCGACGCCGCCGGTCTGCCCGACGCGCCGGCGTCCATCGTCCCCGGCCTGGAGGACGGAGGAGTCACGGCCTCCACCCTGGAGCGATGGTCACTCCCGACCGACTTCGGCGCGACCTACCTCCGGCAGCTCACGACCCTCCCGCGCCTGCGTCTGCTGACCGGCGTGACGGCCACCCGGATCGTCGTCCCCCCGGAGAACGGGGCGGCCGACCACGTCGCGGCCCGGACCACCGTCGGCGGCGAGGTGACGCTCCACGCCAGGGCCATCGTCGTGGCGTGCGGCGGACTCGAAGGCACCCGGCTGCTCCTGTCGTCCCCCGGGCCCCGCGGCGGACAGCTCGGCGCGGAATCCGGGCACCTCGGGCGCTGGTACATGGCGCACGCCGAAGGGGTCATCGCCAACCTGCACTTCTCGACACCCGCGGCATCGACCGTCTTCGACTACGAGCGCGACGTCGACG
The DNA here is from genome assembly GCA_050014755.1 of Acidimicrobiales bacterium. Classification (GTDB taxonomy): domain Bacteria; phylum Actinomycetota; class Acidimicrobiia; order Acidimicrobiales; family RAAP-2; genus Bog-756. Next base: position 14,592 of record JBEKCS010000047.1, on the reverse strand, counting down.
GGGTCTACGTCCGACGCCGCTTCGCATTCACCGAGGAGTTCCAGCTGGAGCACGAGCTCCCCAACATCGCCGGGTGGATCGCCAATCCCGAGCTCCCGGACGCGGCGCACGGGAACGGGCAGCTCTCCTTCGTCTACCTGGCCCTCCACTCGCCGCTCGGCCCGATGTTCGCACCGGATGCGCAACGCCTGTCGCTCACCGGCGTCGACCTGCCCGGGACCCCCTACGGGGGGTCGGACGTGAGCCCCGGTCGGTCCCACCTGCGGAACATCGTCCGCCAGCCCCTGTCGACGGGCCGGTTCATGGTCGACTTCGGGACGCGGCGGCTCCTCGCCTCGGGACGGAAGGCGCCCGGCTTCTTCGTCCGCAACGAGCGGAACATCTATCCGATGCAGTACCACGGGGAACACCTCCCGAACCGTGCCAGCCAGGTGCGGCTGACCCGTCAGACCGATCGGCTGGGGCGGCCCATGCTCGACATCGACCTGCGCTTCTCCGAGGCCGACGTCGACGGGGTCATCCGGGCTCACCGGTACTGGGACGAGCACCTCCGTTCGTCGGGCGTCGGGCGGCTCGAGTACCTCTACGAGGACCTGCACGACGCCGTCGACCGGCGGCTGGGTGGCGGATTCCATCAGGTGGGAACGACCCGCATGTCGGCCGATCCCGCCGACGGGGTCGTCGACAAGAACCTGGCCGTCCACGGAGTCAGCAACGTCTTCGTCGCCAGCAGCTCCACCTTCGTGACGTCAGGTCAGGCGAACTCGACGTTCATGATCGTGGCGTTCGCGCTCCGGCTCGCCGACCACCTCGAGCAGGTTCTGCACCCCCGCTAGGCGGCACGGCCGGGGTCGCGGGTTCCGAGCGCGTCAGGGGATCAGCTTGCCTCTTCGGTCAAGGTGGAGATCAGAGACCACGACGCGCTCTCCTCGCGCTCGTAACCGTCGACCGCCGCAGCGCTCCGGCGATACCCGCGCTTGCGCTCGGAGTGGATGGTACGCAGGACCCGGAGCCCGTCGGACACCGCATTCAGGTTGCTTGTCCCGAAGTGCCGACTGTGCTCGAAGCTCGGAACCTCGACGACCCGGAGACCGGCTTTGGCGATCCGCACGTTGATGAGCGTCTCGACCTCGAATCCGTCGCCCCACAACATCTCCGTCGGCTGGCGCTCTTCGCCGTGCCCCGCCTGGAGGTCCATGGCTTCGAGGCACTCACGCCGGAACGCGTTGTAGCCGTAGCAGAGATCGGTGTACCGGGTGCCATAGAGCACATTGACGACACGATTGAGCCAGTAGTTTCCATACTGCCTGAACCGGCTGATATCGCTGCTGCCGGCCCCGGGTAGGAACCGCGATCCCTTGGCGAAATCCGCGCCCCCCTTGAGTGCCCCCACGAAATGGGGAATCTCCGCCGGGTCGGTCGAGCCATCGGCGTCGAGCATGACGATGAAGTCACCGGTGGCGACAGCGAACCCGCATGCGAGCGCATTGCCCTTTCCCTTCCGGGTCTGCCCGATCACGATGATGTCCGGACGCAGCTTCATCGCGACATCGACCGTGTCGTCGTCTGACGCACCGTCGACCAGGATCACCTCGTGCAACCCGTCGGGAAGTCCGGCCAGGACATGGGGAAGATTGCGGGCTTCGTTCTTGGCAGGGATGACCACGCTCACGGTGGGTTCGACGCGCTCGTCCGTCATGTTCGGGACAGCATGGAGATCCGCTTTGCGATTCGTCACAGAAGCCTGCCCTCTCTCGTGGCCGCCAAGTGGGCGGCCATTCCAAACCACATGTCGCCGTGCAGGGTCCTGAGTGTAAATTCGCGGCCCCTCAAACGCACTGCAACGCCGATCGCCATACTGACCACCGGGTTACGGGCCAACCCCTAAGCCCTGCGTGAACCATACGTTTTCTCACGGTCTCTGGTCAATAAGAATTTAGGCTGCAGAACACAAATTCAGTTCCCTGTCACCGCTCGCATCGACCACGCCCAGACACTAGAAGCGCAAGGTTGCCTTCCCGTTTCGACGGTGAGAACGCAAGATGAACAGCAGCGGAACGTTGCGTCATCCCCGTCGACTCAGACGGAAAGAGATACGACAGGGCATGACAACCGACGGAGTCGGTCACCCTGCGTAGTGCCGGCCGCACCTTCCGTAGCGCAATGCGCCCGACGCGACGTCGGCGGCCACCAACATCGCGCCGTAGGCGATCTCCTTGTTCAGACCGTCGGGCGACTCGTTCTGGACCCAATGGTGCAGTCGGTTGACGGCACGAGGAAACGGGTCCCGTCCGAAGAAATGCATCATCGGCTTGTCCAGATCGAGCAGGACGGCCCCGAACATGGCTGCAACGGTGGCCGTCCGCGTGCGTCGTTCCACCGTCACGGCGGCGAACGCCATGGCCCCCAGCCCGAGGACGCCGTCACGACGCGCCACCTTGACGAACTTCTCCGGGCCCCCTGATTCCTCGATGGCGCATCCCCAATGAGGCACCGCGTCCAGGACGAGATGGGACAGCCCGCCGGCCACGAAGGCCGTGCCGGGACGGCCGGCCAATGCCTGTCCAATCGCCACTCCGCAGAGGACATGGTTCGTCACGAACACCGCTTTACTCTCGCAGGGTCCGCCCCGGACGGACAATGCGGGGCCGGGATCGCACCGGGTCCCGGGGATATGGCCGCCGACGCTCGCTCGGACCTTCCGGGGCTCCCAGCGAATCGGAGGACAGCTCACTACAGTTGCCACCCATAGAGACCGATAGGACACTCATCGGAGTTGTCTATCGCCTGGGGAGGGATACTCTGTGACCAAGGGTGACGTGCTCGTCGTGGATTGCAAGGCCAGTCATGGGGCGTGCCAACGCTGCGGCTGGAGGGGCACGATCACCAGGATCTCGCGCCGGGAGCGCCGGGAGCTTGGGATGGACCTGTTCGTCACCAGGGTGTGCGCGGAGTGCACCGGCGACCTACGTGCGCTTTCGGCGAGCGGTCCGGCCGAGGATCGACGGCTCGCCCACCTGACGCCGGTACGCAGCTACAACGTGGCCTGATCCAGCCGCATCCTCTGCTGATCCGGATGTCGCGGCTCAACGCGTTCGCCCGTAGCCGGGCAGTACGCGACAGGCTGGCCGGCCCTCGGGCTCAGTACGGGCCGATCCGCTGATCGGGACTGGTGTCCACGGTCACCTGCCCGTTCGTGGACACATAGGAGGTCCACTCCGCACCCGTCCACCATCGATAGTGGAACCGCCCGCTCGGGTCCGGCTGCCACGCCGGGGGCGAGTGCTCGACCGACGACGACGGCGGCGGCGGCGCAGCCTGCGGGGGTCCGGGAGTATCGGGCGGACGGGGTGGGCGCGGGCCACCTCCGTCAGCCGGGCGGGGATACGCGGGGAAGTCGCTGCCTACGCTGCGTGGCGGAACCACGGGCGGGACGAACTGGCCATGGGCGTCGAACGAGCCCAGCGGCGTCTGCGGACCCCTGCGCACCTCCGACCGGTGGGCCACCAGGTAGAGGATCAGGCCGAGGAGCAGGCTCAGGAACCAGATCAGGGCCCAGAGCGCCGACGGCAGGCCCCACGGCGTCCGGCCCAGGTTCCGCTTGTCCGCCTCCGAAAGGAGGTAGCCGACCACGGCCTGGGCTATGGCGAACACGAAGAGGAGGGTCATCTCTGAACCGCTCACATTCAACACGTGAACAGACTAGGCCGCGCGTGTGTCGGCAACGGCGGCAGCCGTTCCGGGCCCGTCCGGACAGCGCCTGCCGGTCACGGCGGGCGGGCACCGAAGGCCCCGGGACCCGGCTCCGTCCGGCACCGTCCAAGGGTTCGTCCGTCGCCGACACCGGAATCGGGCCAGCTCGCCCGGGCCGTGGCGACCGTGCAGTGCCCGGCGAGGCACTGACCACCCACCGTGACCGCCGAGGACCGGCAGCCGTCCACCGGTTCGTCCCAGAGGGCAAGATGGTGGCGTGACCATGCGCCCTGACCCCAACGCTCGCTTCGACACCCGCCGCGACCGGACCCGATCGGGCCACCGGCTGTGGCCCATCCTGGCCGTCGGGGCACTGGCCGTCGGGATCACCGCATGCGGGAGCTCCTCGTCCTCGTCGTCGACCTCGACCACCCGGACCAGCACGACGACCACGACCGTGGCTCCGTCCTCGACCACATCGACGACAGCGGCTTCCTCTTCTTCGTCGTCCACCACGACGACATCGACCACCTTGACCACCTCCATCGGCGGATGCCGGACCAGTGCCCTGGTCATCTCGATCGGGGCCCCGAACGGCACGGCCGGCGCCATCCACTACGGGATCACCTTCCACAACACCGGTTCGACCGCCTGCACCCTGTACGGGTTCCCCGGCGTGTCCTTCCTCGCTGCAAGTGGCAGCCAGATCGGTGCCCCCGCCCAGCGCGAGAACCTGACCCCTGTCAAGGTGACCCTGGCGGCCGGCGCGAGCGCCTACGCGTCGGTCGCGGTGACCGACCCAGGGATCCCCCCGTGTTCGGGGTCGGCGACCGCCACCGAGGTCCGGGTCTACCCGCCCGGCCAGACGCAGGCCGCGACGGTGGCCGCGCCCTCAGGACTCTCGGTGTGCTCCTCGCCGAACACCGCGAACTACTCGTCGGCCACCGTCACGACGGTGGTGGCGACTCCTCTCTGACGGGACCGCTTCCCGGACGGGACCGGATCTCGGACGGGCTCGTGGCGTGGGCCGGCGACGTCCGGACCAGGTCCTGGGCCGGGCGGAGCGCCGTACCCCCGAGCGCTCGCCGGGAGCGCTGGCTACCATCAGGCATGGAAGGGGCGCCGAACCCCGAGCGAGCAGCCGAGGATACGACGCAGCGGTCGGGGTGCCGGTCGACCGGGAACCCCGTCAACCGCATGACGAAACGAGGACACCATGCCGAACCGTGAGTACGCCCCGATCGGGGCGCCGTGCTGGGCCGACCTGTGGACGTCCGACGTCGAGGGTAGCCGTCGCTTCTACAGCGAGCTGCTCGGATGGGAGGCCCAGGAGCCGAGTCCGGAGTTCGGCGGCTACTTCATGTTCCACCGTGACGGCGTTCCCGTGGCCGGCTGCATGGGCGACATGGGCGACATGCCGGCGGACAACAGGTGGAAGGTCTACCTGGCGAGCGCCGACGTCGCGACCACGGTCGAGGCGGCCGGTTCCAAAGGGGGCGCGGTGCGGGTTCCACCGACCCCGGTCGCCGATCTCGGGAAGCAGACCGTGCTGCTCGACTCGGGCGGGGCGACCATCGGTGCCTGGGAGGCGGGGACCTTCCCCGGGTTCACGGTCCTCGGCGAGATCGGGGCCCCTGCCTGGTTCGAACTGCTGACCCGCTCCTACGACTCCTCCCTCGACTTCTACGGCTCGGTGTTCGGGTGGGAGACCGAGGTCGTCGCCGACACCGACGAGTTCCGCTACTCGACGATGGTCGATCGGGACGACCGGTCGCCTCTGGCCGGGATCATGGACGCCTCGTCCCATCTGGGTGAAGGTGCGCCGTCCTACTGGTCCATCTACTGGGGAGTGGCCGACGTCGACTCGGCCGCGTCCGACACCATCCGGCTCGGCGGGTCGGTCGTGGCCGAGCCCCAGGACAGCCCGTACGGACGGATGGCGACGGTGACCGATCCGACCGGCGGCGAGTTCCGGCTCCACTCGCCCCTGCCCTCGTAGTTCGCCAACATCCGACCGCCCCTGGGCCGGTCGGCCCGCACGTCACCCGTGGGGACGCTCGCCCTTGATGCTGGCCCGTTCCATCACCCGACGTTCGGGCCAGTAGTCGCTCGCCGCGTAGTGCTGGGTGGCCCGGTTGTCCCAGAAGGCGACCGAGTGGACCTGCCAGGAGAATCGGCACTGGTACTCCACGGTCTGGGCCTCGGCGGACAGTTCATCGATGAGTGCGTCGCTCTCGTCGCGGTCCATGCCCACGATGTGGTCCACGAAGAAGCGGTTGACGTAGAGGATGCGCCGCCCCGTGTCCGGATGGACACGGACCACCGGGTGGTCGACCGGCGTGTACTGCTCGCGCATGGCGGCACGGTCCCCTTCCTTGATGGTGTGCCCGAAGACCCTGGAGTAGTCGTGGACGGCACGGAGCCCGTCGATGCGGCGACGCAGGTCCTCGTCCAGTCCGTCGTAGGCCGCACCCATGTCGGCGAAGAGGGTGTCCCCGCCCACCGGGGGGACCTCGACGGCGTGGAGCACGGCACCGAGCGACGGGCACTCGCGCCACGACACGTCGGAGTGCCAACCGTTCTCGTACCCGCCGACCGTCGCCTCTTTTTCGAAGCGGACGAGTTCGGGATGGGCGGGATTCGCCGGGATGAACGGGTGGACCTCGAGTTCGCCGAACCGGCGGGCGAAGGCCACGTGCTGCTCGGCGGTCAGTGGCTGGTCCCGGAAGAACAGCACCTTGAACTCGTGGAGACACCGGGCGAGCTCGGCGATGACCTCGTCGGCGAGCTCCCGGGTGAGGTCGACACCCTCGACTTCGGCTCCGATGGTCGCCCCCACCCGATGGACGGTGAAACCGTCGAAGCGCAACGAAGCCAGACGATCCCGCTCGGTCGCCAGGTGGGTCGTCGGTCCGACCCGGACCCCCCACGGCTCGAGGGTGACCCTCCGGACCCCCAGATCGTTGTAGGCATCCCGTGGAGGTACATCGGTCGTCGCAGAATCGACGGGCCGTTGCGTGGACGTGGTCACCGGCTTCCCTCCTTCACCATGGTCGGCACCTCCCCACCGCAGGCCCCGATATCGGCCCGACGGTCGACCGACGCCGCGGTCATCTGTCCGCCAGGTCCGGCGCACAGATGCCTGGCCCACGCTACCGACTCTCCCGGGTCTCGGTGTGGCACGCACTCGAGCACCCGTCGGTCACCTACCCGACCGGCTGCCGGATGCCCACCTCCTCACCGGCCCGGGTTGCGGTGCCCGTCGGGACGGGCCATCCTGCGGGGGCCAGTCCCCTGTGGCGCCCGGTTGCCCGCCGGCACCCGACCCGGCAGCCACGTCGAACGCCAGACCCGGAGAGTCCCCATGAACGCCATCCCCTCCTTCGCCAATCATCTACCGGTCAAGGTCCGCTTCGGCGAGGGCGTGTCGTCGACCCTTCCCGACGTCCTCGCCGAGATCGGCTCCACCCAGGTCTTCCTCATGGTCGACGAGAGGATAGAGAAGCACAACCCGGCCGTCGGCGGGCTCCTGGCCGACCTGGCCGCTCGCCCGGGGCTCGCCGTCACCCGGTTCGACAAGCCTCCGGCCGAGCCGACCATCGAGATGGTGGACGCCGCCACGGCCGCCCTCGCCGCCTCGCACGCCACCACCCTGGTGGCGATCGGCGGCGGATCGGTCATCGACACGGCCAAGGCGGCCCGGCTCTGCGCCCAGCTCGGACTCACGTTCGCCGACTTCCTGGCACACGCTCCAGGGTTCCCGGTCCCCCACGTGGCGCTGGTCGCAGTACCCACGAGTGCCGGCACCGGTTCCGAAGTGTCCGGTGGCTCGGTGGTGTCCGATCCGGTGGCGGGACGCAAGAACGGCATCGCCAACGCCAACCTCCGTGCCCAGTACGCCCTGGTGGACCCCCTGCTCACCCACTCGATGCCGCCGACCATGACGGCCAACACCGGGATCGACGCCCTCGCCCAGGCCATCGCCGCCATCGTGGCCAAGGTCAGCACCCCCATCGGGGACGGCATCGCCCTCGAGGCCGTCCGGATGATGACGCCGGCCCTGGTCGCCGCCTACCGCGACGGCTCCGACGCGGCGGCCCGCTCGGGGATGTCGTGCGGCTCGATGATGGCCGGGCTGGCCATGAACATCTCGGACTGCACCGCCGAGCACTCGCTCGGACAGGCCATCGGCGGCATCAGACACGTCCCCCACGGCCTCACCATCGGTCTGGTCCTGGCCGAGACCCTCGAACGGGAACGTGCCCACGTCCCCGAGCAGCTCGAGCGGGTGGCCGACGCGATGGGAGAGCCCGACGACGGCTCGAACGACGGGAGCCGGGCGGTGCGGGCCGTCCGGCGCATCCTCGCCGAGCTGGAATTCCCCGTCCTCGCCAGTCTCGGCTTCGTCGAGTCCGATCTCGACCACCTGGCCGAACTGGCCTTGGCGGACTACTTCATCACCATGTCGCCCGAGCCGTGGACCAAGGCGGAGGTCGTCGCCGCGTTCACCTCGGCACTGCGGCTCGAGGACCGCGCCGCCTGAACGGGCCACGGGGAGATCGAACCGGGGAACACGGCCTCCACCTGGGTGTCCGGAGCCGGGGTCGTCGGCCGGGTGTCCGGACTACCTGACCTCGTCCACGGCCTGGGCGACGACATTGTCGAGGTCCTCGAGGGCGACGTCGACGTTCTTCAGTACATGCTTCTCGGCCCCGAACCCGTGGATGTCGAGCGTCTGCTCCATCTTGTTCTCGCCGACGACGACGAGGGCCACCCCTCCTTCGTCGATGGCCTCGCCGAGTTCCTTCACATCGGACCGGGACATGCCCCGCCAGAGGTGGCCACCGACTGCACCGATGGCTCCGCCGACGAGCGCGGTGCCGACGAGCGCCGGCGGGAACAGGAGCCCGATCAACCCACCGGCAACCGCCCCACCCCATCCGGCGTGGTGAGTCGCCATCTCGATCTTGGTCGAATGGATCTTCCCCTCGGCATCCTTGGTCACGATCGCCGCGTCGTAGCTCCCCACAGCGCCCACCGAGTGCAGTTCCATGACCTCCTCGACGTCCGCCTGGGCCGCCTCTCTGTCCGAGTAGGTGCCGATGAAGATGAACAGGTCCCCGTGCTTCGCCATGTGTCCTCGTCTCCTGGTGTTGTGTTCAGACGAGCGTACCGACCGCTCACTCCGACCGCCCCTTCCGCCCGAAGGGAGCCGCCCGACTGATCCGACCGCACCCCGGGACCCATTCGCCGACTCCGCCACCAACGGGCTCGGCTCAAGGAAACGGGCGACCGTGTCGATGCACAATCTGAATCCCTCTATCGGGAGCTCGACATGATTCACCGTACCCATTGCCCTCAGGCCGCTCCGGCTCCCCTGAAGCGGCCCACTCGGCCCGTGACAGGCATCGCACTCTTCGTCCGGGCGCTGCAGTCACTCTTCCAGACATCGGCCGTCTTCTTCGTGCCGTCGGCAGCATCCGTCTCCGGTCTGACCGAGAGCATTTCCGCGTATCCCGAGATCCCGCCGAGGACCATGACCCTCCTCAAGGGGAAGGTGGTCGCTTGGCTGGCGGCCGGCAAAGCGCCGCATGGCGAAGCAGGGTTGACCGTCGATCAGGAGCGGTGGGATCTCGCCATGTCCGAGTCCCGGACCGGGGCAGGTGAACGGATCGGGGCAATCGCGCTGGCTCGACGGGTTGGCGAGTCTCCGGGTTGGACCGCCAGGGAAGTTGCCTGCGTGCAGACCTATGCCGACCTGTGCGGGTCGGTCGTCCACGACGAGGACCCCGAGCCCTCGGTACCGCTCCGGGCAGGGCTCGAAGCACTCATCACCCGCATCGGTGTCGACCTGATGTCGGTCTCGACACTGACGATGCACGAATCCCTCGAGCGGGTCCTGCAGGTCATGTGCGAGTTCTTCGAGGTCGACGCCTGCTTTCTGCGCCGGACCAATTTCGATCGCGAGTCCACCGTCCTCGTCGCCGAGTGGCCTCGGCGGGAGCGCGTCCCGGATCCTGATCCACTCGGCGAGGTCCTCTTCGGCGTCGACCCGGTGTTCGACGCCACCCGCGATCTCAAGGAGCCGTTCACCATGCGGCCGATCAACGCCCCCGACACCTACCAGGAGTTGGTAGAGCAGGCCACCGGATTGAGCGAGGTGTCTGTGGCGATCGTCCCGATGGTCCGCACGGGCACGACCGTCGGAGTACTGGGATTCCTGAAGTTCGGTGACCGGGCCTGGAGATCCGAGGAGACCAACGCTCTCCAGGCCGTCGCATCCCTGCTGGTGAATCTGGAGATCCGTCTCGACGTCGAAGAGCACCTCCGACGCCAGACCGTGGGTGATCAGACCACAGGACTACTCGATCACCGGGCACTGGCGATGTGACCGGCCACCACGAGGGCACGACTCACAAGGATCCGGCTGCGACAAGCGCCGGCAGATAGACGTCTCGGTCGGGCCGCGCTCGGTGGATCAGCGTGTCCAGGGCGACGTCGGACATGGGACGAGCAAGGTAGTAACCCTGGCACCGGTCGCAGCCGACGGATTCCAGATCCTTGAGTTGCTCGATGGTCTCGACCCCCTCGGCCACCACGGTCATACCGAGGACGTGCGCCAGATCGACCACCGAGGCGACGATGGAGTAGCTCACGGATTTCCATCCAAGGTCGGAGACAAACCCCTGGTCGATCTTGACGATGTCGATGGGAAAGCGCCTGAGGTAGTTGAGTGATGAATATCCCGTGCCGAAATCATCGAGGGCAAGCGTGACGCCAAGACGCTTCAGCTCGTCCAGCACCAGGAGGGCCTGTTCGCTGTCCTGGATGAATACGCTCTCGGTGACTTCAAGCGTGACCAGATGCGGGTCAGTATCGGTCGATTCGAGAACCGATTCGACAGAGGAGATGTACCCGGGTGATATGAGTTGCGTTGCCGACACATTGACGGCGACCGTGAGATCACTTGCCTGGTTGTGGCGCATCCAGTCGTGCCGATCCCTGCACGCCTGATCGAGGATCCAATGACCGATTTCACCGATGAGGCCCGAACGCTCGGCCAGCGGGATGGCCAGTACGGGGGGCACCAGTCCCCGGGTCGGGTGTACCCACCGGAGGAGTGCCTCGACCCCGACCATCCGACAGGTGGCGGTATCGACGATCGGCTGGTAATGGGAGCGGAGCTCTCCCCGTTGCAGCGCGCCGTGGAGATCACGCTCGAGATTGGCCCGCTGGCCGGCCAGGTGCTGTTCGCGTGCATCGACGGTCTGAAATCGACCGCCTCCCTTCCGCTTTGCCTGGTACATCGCGGTGTCCGCCTCCTGGAGCACCTGCTCGGGGCACTGGTCACTGTTGCCCGAGAAGGCAATGCCCACACTGGCGGTCACTTCGACCTGAGCGCACGAAAGGACGCACGGAGCAGCTACCGCATCGACCATGCGCGACGCGATCCCGTCGGCCTCCGCCGGGCTACTGAGATCTTCGCAGAGAATGATGAATTCATCACCCGAGAGCCTGGCCAACGTGTCGCCGGGGCGAAGTGCTGTACTCAGGCGCTCGCTGATGGAGATGAGCAGTTCGTCCCCGGCAAAATGGCCAAAGAGATCGTTGATCTGTTTGAATCCGTCGAGGTCGGCAAAGAGAACGGCAGAGATCATCCCCGACCGACGGGTGCGATCAACGGCATGATCCAGCCTCTCCAGGAGGAGCGTGCGATTGGGAAGCCCGGTCAGCGGATCGTGGAGTGCGGTCTCCCGCGCCTTGTCCGAGGACTCTTGCAGATCTGCTCGCGCTTGTGCGTTGTACATGTAGGCAGAAGCGACATCGGCCAGTGTCTGGGCCGCACTCATCGATCTGGCGTCCAGCGAGCCGGGCACTGTTCGATACAGATCGAGCGCTCCCATCCGACTCAGTCCATTGGTGAGGGGGAACGCGAAGACCGCTCGCAAACCTTCGGACAAGGCACGTGGTGTGAACTTCGGGAAGCGAACCTCTGTCCGCAGGTCGGGAGTCGCCACTGGATCACCGGTCCGGAAGGCCACAAGGCATGGTCCCTCCCCGGTTTCGGATTGCAGTCGTTCGAAGCACAGTGCCGAGTCGTTCGATGCGGCGATGTAGTGCGGGCTCGCATCAGGAGCGATCAACGTCACTCCGGCCGCCGAAATGGGCAGAACATCGACGATGCGCTTCACCAGATGGTCCAGGATCCCCTGAATCGGGAAATCTGTCACCAAGGTGCGGGCAAACTCGCTCAGCACTTCCGAGAGCTGTTGCTCATCCGACATCTGACACCACCCTCTTACCATGCTTCAGCCGCAGGGTCCGGGCGGTGAGATGCTCAATTAACCGGTACAAAACCGTACCACCATGGGGTCTGGCAATCAACGAGAGGCAGTCAGGCCAAAGGAGCGGGCTGTTCCCCGACGTGTGGCGCTGTGCCAGGCAGGCACGGATCGGGGGGCGACCGTCGGGGATTCGACCCGATCCGGGGTCGGTGGGTGAGACACGCTGAACCCCGCATGCACAGGAATGTCACCGATCCCGAACTGGCTCTGGATCCGACGGCAGTGGATCGAGTCCGGAAATCGGAGCAGCTCCATCGACGATACTCCGAGCGAACTCGGTGAGCCCCAGATTGTGGTGTCGAGCGTGGGCCCGCAGTCGGCGAAACGACCCGTCCATGTCGACTCCGAAGAATTCGCTGATCTTTCCCTTCGCCTGCTCAATGACAACCCGACTGTTGAGCGCCTCATTGAGCTGCGCATTGAGCGCCGCGGCATCATCCAACGCCTGATGTTGAATGATCGCAATCGTCGCCACATCAGCGAGGGCCTGCGCGACGAGAATGTCATCCCCTTCCAGTGCTCCTTCGCCGACGCGAAACATATTGAGTGCGCCGATGGTCTGGTTCCGCAAATGCATCGGGAGCGCGTGAACCGAATGAAACCCGTCTTCGATTGCCCGTACGGTGAATCGCGGCCATCGTTCGTTGACCGTGGAGAGTTCGAGATTCACGATAGGTTCGCCGCTGCGGAAGCAATCGACACACGGTCCCTCGTCGGACTGCAACTCGAACAGCTCGAGGCTACGCATCGCATCGCTCGATGAGGCAGCAACCTGGAGCTCCCCGCTCGGCGCGACCAACATCACGCCGGCCGAATCGACATCGAGCGTCTCCACGCACCGATCGCTGAGGACAGTCAGAACGTCGATGACATCGAACTCGTCGACCAGATTGTCGGCCAACTCGACAAGGGTTCGGACGAGAAGTACCTCCCTGGACATCGCTACTCCCAACCGGCGAGACGACTTCTTCGCAGCACTCGCTCAAGTGCTTCCGCCGAAAACATTCTATCGCCCTTTACCCAGTTTTCGGTTCAGCACGGACATCATCCACCGTCAATCAGATGCACTGAAACGCAGGCGACGATGGACCACATCGCCGGCAACGTCATCGATGGACCGTTCGGATCGAAAGGCCCGTGCACGGAGGCGGATCATCGCCTCGGTGACACTGATAGCGAGCTGAACGGCAATCATCCCCGCCGCCTGGTGAACGATGAAGTGGAAGTTCGCACCGTCTCGGAGTTCACGAGCGACGTGACCACCCCCTGAATTCGCCTGCATCGACAGAATTGTCCGGGCGACGATGTCGGCCATGAAGACCAGGTCCCCATACTGGTCGTCTCCGAGGGCACCGGACGTATCCCGGTAGAGATGGAGGGCGCCCAATCTGACCGCGCCGATCCGTACCGGAAATCCAAACAGTGCTCGTACGCCCGCCTCGGTCACCGGAGGGGTGAACGCCGGCCAGCGATACGCGGCCGGAGAGGTCAACTGGGGCTCGACCACCACCTTTCCACTCGAGTGGGCGTCAACGGACGGACCCTCTCCCAGTGTGTACTGCAATCCGTCGATCAACTGGGAGATCCCGTCCGTGGTGCACAGGGATCCCCTGGGAAGATTCTCCGAGAGCAGCATGATGCCGGCGCCGCTCGTGCCGGACACCTCCACCGAAATCTGGCACAGGCGTAACATCCCGGTGCCATGCGCACTGGGATCAGACAGGCGCGCAAGCGTTGCAGCAAGGCGATCAGTGGGCACAGTGGGCGGTCCCGTCGCCAACGTGTGGACAACCTCGCATCTGGGTCCCGCACCTTGACGGCAATCGAATGCCTCCTGCCTGGAGGGTAGGGCGCTCACCACGACCCCGACCCAACGCACCCGGTCGCCACCACGCTCGTCTCGGCTGCAAGCCTACACACGCCTCTCAACGCGGATGCAGGTGATCAGATCTTCTCCCAGGACGAAGCCCGTGAAAGCAGCCCCTACGGGTTCGCTACACGTCGCCGTAGAACACGGCGTCACCGAACGCATCGACTATGCCCTTCGAGGTCGTCAGCCAGTAGCCCCCACCATCCGCGGTCACGGCCATTCCTGTGACGTTCGTGGTTGCGAGATCGCCGTAGAACACGGCATCACCGAAGCCCTGTACCGAGCCTGTCTTGGTGAACATCCAGTACCCGCGGCCGTCAGCCGTGGGTTCCAAGCCCACGACTTTCGAGCCCGTTCCAATGAGGTTTCCGTAGAAGACGGCGTCATTGAAGGCATACACACCCCCGGCCGAGTTGACGAGCCAGTAGCCCAGGTGATCGCTGGTCGGCGTGATGCTCACGATGTCCCCGATCTTCTTGAGGCCCACGAGGTCACCGTAGAACACGGCATCCCCGAACGCATCGACTATGCCCTTCGAGGTCGTGAGCCAGTAGCCCGAGAAATAGTCAAGACCTGTGGATGAGAATCTGACCGACTACGCGGCGACCTCCTCGTCCTGCTCGTCAGTTCGCTCGACCATCACCCCCTTCTCGAATGTCACGCCGGCACGGACCAGGGCGACCA
>JBEKCS010000046.1:0-29257 GCA_050014755.1 Acidimicrobiales bacterium | reverse complement strand
GGCGCCGGATCGGTGGTGGGTGGGTCTCCCCCGGGGTTGTCGGAGTCGATCGGTTCTGGGCGGGCATCGGAAGGCACCGCCCGACGGTAGCCTGCCCAGCATGAGCACTTCGACTCCCCATGCCGGCGGCACCGACGACCCGTCCGCCTACCGGCTCCCGACCACGGTGCTCCCCCGGCACTACCGGCTCACCCTGGTACCCGACCTGGCCGCTGCCACCTTCACCGGCGAGGTGGAGATCGACGTGACGATCGACGCAGCCACCTCGACCATCGTCCTCAACGCCGCCGAGCTGGTGATCGACTCGGTCACCCTCACACCGGGGGACGCAGGAGGGCCCATCGCGCCGACCTCCGTCGCCCTCGACGCCGACGAGGAGCGGGCCGTGCTGTCCTTCGCCGAGCCGCTCGCCGTCGGGCCGGCCACCGTGCGCCTGGCCTTCACCGGCATCCTCAACGACAGGCTCCGCGGCTTCTACCGCTCGACGTTCACCGACGACTCGGGCGTGGAGCGGGTGATCGCCACCACCCAGATGGAGTCGACCGACGCCCGGCGGGCCTTCCCGTGCTTCGACGAGCCCGAGTTCAAGGCCACCTTCGAGATCACCCTGGTCGTGGACGACGCCCTCGCCGCCTACTCCAACTACCCGGTCGTCGAGGAGACCCCCGAGCCCGGCGGTAGGCGCAGGGTCCACTTCGCCCCCACCATGGTCATGTCCACCTACCTGGTGGCCTTCGTGGTCGGTCCCCTCGAACACACCGAGGCGGTCGACGTGGACGGTGTACCCCTCCGGGTCGTCCACCCGTTGGGCAAGGGCCATCTGACCGCGTTCGCCCTCGAGGTCGGCGCCCACGCCCTCCGGTTCTTCGCCGACTACTTCGGGATCGCCTACCCGGGCGAGAAGCTCGACATGGTGGCCATCCCCGACTTCGCCGCCGGTGCCATGGAGAACCTGGGATGCGTGACCTACCGGGAGTCGCTCCTACTGGTCGACCCGTCGACCGCGGCCCGGGTCGAACTCGAACGGATCGCCGACGTCATCTGTCACGAGATCGCCCACATGTGGTTCGGCGACCTGGTGACCATGAAGTGGTGGAACGGGATCTGGCTGAACGAGGCCTTCGCCACCTTCATGGAGGTCCTGGCCGTCGACGCCTACCGCCCCGAGTGGGAACGGTGGGTCAGCTTCGGCGTCGAGCGCGAGGCGGCCATGGCCGTCGACGGTCTCCACGCCACCCGTCCGGTCGAATTCCCGGTGGGGCGGCCCGAGGAGGCCGAGGGCATGTTCGACGTGCTCACCTACCAGAAGGGCGGGAGCGTGCTCCGGATGCTCGAGCAGTTCATCGGCCCGGACGTCTTCCGCGAGGGCATCCACGACTACCTGGTCACCCACGCCTACGCCAACACCGAGACACGCGACCTGTGGGACGCCCTCGAGGGCTCGAGCGGCCGGCCGGTGGCCCGCATCATGGACACCTGGATCAACCAGGGTGGCTACCCGCTCCTCACCGTCGGGCCGGGCAGCTCGGTGGCCCAGCAGCCCTTCTGCTACTCGGGTGAGCCGGGTGGCGCCATCGGGTCGCGCTGGCAGGTCCCGATCCTCTACCGGTCGTTGGACGGCTCGAGCGACTGGGCCGACTCCGGTCTGCTGACCGCCGCTCGAGGCACGGTCGACGACCAGGAGGCGGGCGAGCTCCTGGTCAACGCGGGCGGCTCGGGCTACTACCGGGTGGCCTACGACACGGACACCGTGGGTCGCCTGGCCGCGCGCCTCGGCGAGCTCACCGCGCTCGAGCGGTACAACCTGGTCTCGGACACGTGGGCTGCCACCCTGGCCGGCCATGCCCGCGCCGCCGACCTGCTCCGGCTGGCCCGGGCCCTGGCCGACTCCGGCGAGGGCGACCCGAGTGTCTGGTCGGTGGTCATCGGAGCCATCGGTCTCTTCGACCGGATCGTCCCCGAAGCGGGACGCCCGACCCTCGCCGCCGGCGTGCGCTCGCTCCTCGGGCCGCTCGCCGCCAAACTCGGGTGGGACCCGGCCGCATCGGACGACGAGCGCACTCCGTCGCTGCGGGCCGGTGTGCTCTCCGTGCTCGGGACCGTCGGCGACGACTCCGAGGTGCGGGCCGAGGCGGCGCGGCGGTTCGCCGCGGCCGGAAGTGTCCCGCTGCAGGGCGACACGGCCACGGCCATCCTGTCCATCGTGGCTGACCATGGCGGACCGGACGAGTACGAGGCGTTCCTCGCCCACTACCGGTCGCCCGCCACCCCCCAAGAGGAGAACCGGTACCGCGACGCCCTGGCCGGGTTCGGCGACGCCGCGCTGGCGGCCCGCACCTTCGAGCTGGCCATGACCGAGGTGCGCAGTCAGGACGCGCCGTTCCTCATTCGCCTCATGCTGTGGAACCGCGAGTCCGGCCCCGCGACCTGGCAGCGCGTCGAGGCGGCGTGGGACACGTTCCCGACGAAGTTCCCCTCGTCGACCCTGCCTCGGATGCTCGACGGCATCCGAGGACTGTGCACCCCCCCGGAGCTGGCGGCCGAGGTCACCGGGTTCGTCGAGGCGCATCCGCTTCCGGCCGGTGGGCGCACCGTCGAGCAGATCCTGGAGCGCCTGGCCATGAGCGTGGCCTTCGGCCGGAGGGAGGGGGCCGATCTGGCCGCCACCGTGTCCGACGTACTCGGCGTGTCCGGCTGACCGACCCCTCGGCACACCGGGCAAGGCCGTCCCGGGGCACGCCCGCTCCCTAACCTGGCCCGATGGAGCCCGGACTGATCCTCGGCGTCTTCGCCCTCGTCTTCGTGGCGGAGCTGCCGGACAAGACCATGATCGCCACACTGATCATGGGGGGTCGCTACCGGCCGGTACTGGTCTGGATCGGGGCCACCGGTGCCTTCGCCGTCCACGCCGCCATCGCCGTCGCCGCCGGGCGGCTGCTCGCCCTGCTGCCCCACGAGTGGGTAGAAGGGGTCACCGCCTGTCTCTTCGCCGCAGGCGCGGCATACCTCCTCGTCGTGCCCGAGACGAGCCAGGAACGGGCCGGCGAGCAGCGGGCGGACGCCGCACCCGGGGGACTGCGCCCCATAGCCACGGCGTTCGCGGTCATCTTCGTCGGCGAGTTCGGCGACCTGACCCAGATCCTCACGGCCAACCTGGCCGCCCGGTACCACCAGCCGGCCTCTGTCTTCATCGGCGCCTTCGCCGCCCTGGCCACGGTGTCCGCCCTCGGCGCCTTCGGCGGTCGCGCGCTGCTCCGCGTGCTGCCCCTCCAGTTGGTCCGCCGGATCGGAGGCGTCCTCCTGGCCGGCTTCGCGGTCTACTCGTTGGTCACGCTCGTCCGTAACTGACCACCCGGCCGGCCGCCCTCGGCTACCGTCGGCCCATCGCCACAGCCGGCCGGGGATCACCCGGTGGCGCACCGACCTGGACCCCACTGATGCCACTACCCGGACCCTCGACCGACGAGTCCCCCACCGCTCACGGAGGTGCGGGCGCGCTCGCCGTCTACGCCCCCCGCGCCGCCGATGCCCTGGCCGCGGTCGAAGGGGCTCTGTGGGGCGAGGCCCGGCGGATCGGGGCGGTGGCGTCCGTCGCCCGCGCGGCCCGGATGTGCTCGTCCCTCGTCGGACTTGTGCCCCTCCGCCCCTCGGGACCGACCGGATCGGGCCAGGCCCCCGACGAGCCGGCCGACGAGGTCGAGCCGGCCGACGACCTGCCCCCGGCCGAGCGTGCGCTGGTGGTGTTCGCCCGCCAGTTCGCGCTCGACGTGTCGGCCGTGTCCGACGCCGAACGTACCGAACTGGCCGAGCACTGGGGTGGCGAGACCGGCGTGCTCGCCGCATGCGTCTACGTCGTCGACTTCCTGCCCCGGACCAGGGCCGCGCTCGACGCGCTGTTCGGATCGGGACCGTGGGCCGAACCTGCCGAGGCTGCGTCGCCCCCTGATCTGTGGGGCGCACTCGACGGACTGATCCGGGCGGTACCCGCACTCGACGCACTCGACCCGGTCACCTCCGAACTGGTCCGACTCCGCGGCGCCCGCCAACACCACTGCCGCCTGTGCTCGTCCCTCCGGAGCCGGTCGGCCCTGCGGGCCGGCGCGGACGACGAGGCGTTCGCCGCCGTCGACCAGTACCGCGGCAGCGTCCTGTCACCGCTGCAGCAGGCCGCTCTGGCTCTCACCGACGGGATGGTCTGGAGCCCCGGCCGACTCGATCCCACCGCCGTTTCCGACCTGCGGGCCACGGCCACATCGGCCCAGCAGGTCGAGCTGGTACTCGACGTCACCCGCAACGCCCTCAACAAGGTGGCCGTCGCCCTCGGCGCGGACGCCGCCCACGTCGAGGAGGGGATCGAGATCTACGACGTCGAACCCGACGGCTCCCTCGTCTACGGACTGTCCGCCGACTGAACCACTCCGGGAATGTGACCGGTGGCCCCGGCCGTGGGAGGGTGGGCGGATGGATTCGACCAGCACGCCTGTCCGGAGCGGGGACCACCGAAACGTCGAGGCCCGTCGCGAGCAGCTCTTCGCCCTGGCCCGCCAGACGACCGGATTCATGCCCGACGACGAGGGTGAGGCGCTCTTCCTGGCCGCCGAGCGGGCCGGGGCCACCCACCCCGGTGCCACCTTCGTCGAGATCGGCGCCTGGTGCGGCAAGTCGACCGTCTACCTCGGCGCGGCCGCCGAGGAGACCGGCGCCGTTCTGTTCAGCCTCGACCACCACCACGGGTCCGAGGAGAACCAGGCCGGATGGGAGCACCACGACAGTTCCCTGGTCGACCCCTCGACCGGACGCATCGACACCCTCCCCCACTGGCGTCGGGCCATGATCACCGCCGACCTCGAGAGCTCGGTGGTGGGCCTGGTCGGCGACTCCCCGACGGTCAGCTCGCGGTGGACCACGCCCCTGGCGTTCTGCTTCATCGACGGCGGGCACGGCGAGGAGCCGGCGTGGGCCGACTACCGCGGGTGGGCCCGCCACGTGATGGAGGACGGGTGGCTGGCCATCCACGACGTGTTCCCGGACCCGGCCGACGGTGGCCGACCGCCCTATGACATCTGGTGCGCCGCGCTCGACTCGGGTGAGTTCGTCGAGGACGGCGAGTGCGGGTCACTGCGCATCCTCCGCCGGATCTGAGTGAGGAGCGTGGCCCGCGTGGTCGCATACCTACGTATGTGTTTCTGTCGTATGCATGCACGTCGACCGTCTGTCGATCACCATGGACCCGGATCTTGGTGCCTCTGTCCGCGATGCTGCCGCCCGGTCAGGTTCGAGCGTCTCCGCCTGGCTGGCGGCGGCCGCAGCGGATCGCCTCCGTAACGAGTTGCTCGGGGCTGCCCTCGACGCGTGGGAAGCGGAATCGACGCCGTTCAGCGACAAGGAGCTCGATGCGGCCGCTCGGGTGCTCGGCGTCTCTCGAAAGTCTCGGGGCAGCGCTGCCTGTTGGCGCTCGTCCTGGATGCCGGAGGACTGGACGCCGTCGACCGGCTCGACCGGAACGTCGGTGCACTACTCCGCGTTGCCCAGCAAGAGAGGATGCCGGTCCGGACAAGCGCTGCAGTGGTCGCTCAGGTGTGGAGAGACGGATCACGCCAGGCGAACTTGGCCCGTGTACCTGCCGGTGTCGATGCGGTGTCGCTCGACGGCAACACGGGAAGGGCGGTTGGCGAGGTCTTGGCCCTCAGCAACACGGTCGACGTGGTCGACGGTCACCTCGGATCCATCGTGCGGTCGGGCGATACCGTGTTGACGAGCGATTCCGCAGACATCACGAGAGTCCTCAACGCTCGAAAGGTCGACGCCACGGTGCGGCGGGTCTGAGCACCCACCCCATGTCTCGGCGCTCCGGTGGTCGGTGCCGGGATGGACCTCGGGCGCCGGGCTGCTACGTGACGCGGCAGGCGTCGTCGTGCCGGGCAGCCGGGCGACCCGCCTGGAGTGATGCGTTGGGGCAGTCGTCCGGTCTAGGCCAGCGTGGCCACGTGGGCCGTGAATTGGTCCAGCAACCCTCTGGTGCCTTCGGACCGCTCGTCGGCGTCGTACCCACCGATCAGGAAGAAGGCGTCCTCGGTGTAGGTCAGTTCGGTTCCGCCTGACGCGTCCTCGAACTCGACCCCCGCGAGGGACACCGAGAAGTGCTCGCCGGCGACATCCATGTCGAAGGCGTAGATCAGGCGGACGTTGGGTTCGATCAGATGGAAGCGCGCCGTATAGATGGTCTCCATCCCGGACTCGAAGCGGCCGTGGGCCTTCTCGTGCCCACCGACCCTCAGGTCGAGGCTTCGCTCGACCTCCGTCCAGTCCGGACCCTTGAACCACTGCCGTCGGTGTCCGAGCTCGGTCCACGCCTGGTAGACCAACTCGCGGGGCGCATCGATACGACGGCTCGCCGCGATCGTGCCGTGCTTCATGGATGAGGATTCACTCACGCCTGTTCTCCTTTGGTCCGATGGATGGTCTCGACATAGGTCGAGAAGCTGTCGAGCTGGTCGTCGACGGCCGTCCGTCGCCTGGACAGCCAGAGCTCGACCTCCCCGAGGCGCCCGGTATGGATGCGGCAGATACGGGTCCTGCCCGTCTTTTCGGACGAGACCAGCCCACTGTCCTCCAGCACCTTGAGATGCTTCAGGAACGTCGGCAGTCCGATGGGGAATGGTGCCGCCAGTTCCTTCACCGAGGCCGTCCCGCGCTCGGCAAGCAGCTCGACGACGGTGCGTCGCGTCGGATCGGCGAGTGCATGGAACGTCCGATCCAGTTCGCCAGATTGGTTTGCCATATGGCAAACCATAATCGATTCTTCGCTCCGATGGAAGTCCACGCCCCGTTTCCCCGACGACCGATCGAAGGAGCCGGCCAACCCGCCGACCGTCCGTGAGCATCACCGAGGTAGCATCTCGTCGCGTGCAGACGGAGTCCGTCGTTTCAGACCCCTCGCCACCGAAGTCGAAGCTGACCGGTGGCCAGAAGGCGGTGATCGCCGGTCTGCTGCTCCTGCAGATCCCGTGGAGCCTGATCTTCTTTCCCTTGGCCGCGATCTTCGCCATCACCGGCATCTTCGTTCCGGTGGCAATGGTCCTGGTGGGCGTCGGTACGCTGCCGTATTCGCTCGCCAAGAGGTCCAGAGCCACCTGGCAAGGCAGCGGGTTTCCGGAGGAGTCGACGGCTCGATCGGCCCACCGCTGACCACGGTCGTTACTGCCTACCTTCGGGGGGGGAGGGCCGGCGCGCATGAGGGGCCCGAAGGCCCCTCCGCGAAACTGCCTCGTCCTTGCTGCTCTCGGAAGGTCAGGAGCTGCCCGGAGTCCCCGGGGCCCGCAGGACGGCCTCGACCGGTGCTTCGGGGGCAGGCTCGGTCAGGTCGAGGTGGCTCGGCAGCCCCTCCCCCCGGAACAGGCCCGAAGCCGGCGTGCAGTGGCCGAGCGCGTCGGCGGCCAGCACCATGGCACCCGCGGTGTAGGTCGACCGCTCGAGAGGCGGATAGGTGGCCTCCTCGGGATAGACCATGCCGGTCCAGTAGGACCCGTCCTCGTTGCGCAGGCCCTGGACCCAGGTGAACAGCTCCATGGCCTGGTCGGTCCGACCCAGGGCGTCGAGGGCCAGCACGCACTCGGCCGTCTCGGCCGCGGTCACCCACTCGCCGGTCGACACACAGCGGACCCCGCGCCCGTCCATCACGAACGTGGACCACGAGCCGTCGATGCGGGCGTGGGCGGCCGGACCGCTCATCGCCCCCGACAGGATCGGGTAGTACCAGTCCATGGCGAACTCGACCTTGGGCTCGAACGCGGCCGGGTCGTGGGCCACGGCGTGGGCCAGGCGCCCGGCCGCCAGCTCCCAGTCGGGGCGCTCGTGGCCCAGCCGCTCTGCGCAGGCGATGGCGCACCGCAGGCTGTGGTAGATCGAGGAGGACCCGGTCAGCAGCGCATACTCCTCGAGCATGCCCGACGAGTCGAGCGACCACCGGATGGAGCCGTCCACCCGCTGGTAGCGGAGCACGAAGTCGACGCCGGCCTCGAGGGTCGGCCACAGGTGCTCGAGCCCGCCGAGGTCACGGGTCGAGATGTACCGGTGCCAGGCACCGGTGGCCAGGTAGGCGCACACGTTGGTGTCGAGGCGGGCGTCCTTGACCCCGGTGGCCAGGTAGTAGTTGAACCAGCTGCCATCGGGGAGCTGGGTGTCGACGAGCCACTGGTAGGCCCGGTCCGCCTCCTCGTCGAGGCCGACGGCGGTCAGGGCCATGGCCGCCTCGACGTGGTTCCACGGGTCGCAGTGGCCGCCCGGGAACCACGGGATCATCCCGTCGGGTCGCTGCAACGCGGCGATGGACCGGGCCGTGGCCAGGACCTCGGCGGCACTCATCACGCCCGGAACTTCGGGGATCACCCTCATGCGGGCACCCCGACGCGAGCGTCGGTGCGCGCTGACGGCGACCGTCCCGGCTTGACCAGGTAGACCACGAGGCTCTTGCCCACCAGCGGGTTGAGCACCCGTTCGGTCAACCGGGTCACCCGGGGGGCCTTCTCGATGTCCCACACCAACAGCCGGTGGTAGGCGGCGACGGCGGGGTTGGTGTCGTTGGTGGTCCCGACGAGGCACTTCAGCCACCAGTAGGGAGCGTGCAGCCCGTGGGCGTGATGGTGTCCGGTGGCCCGCATGCCGGTCCCCTCCAGGCGCTTGACCAGCTGGCTCTGGCGGTAGATGCGGATATGGCCGCCGGGCACGCTGTGGTACTGCTCGGACAGCGACCAGTTGATGAACTCCGGTCCGCAGCGGGGCACGGTGATGGCCATGGTGCCGCCGGGGCGCAGCACCCGGGCCAGCTCGGCCATGGCCTGCTCGTCGTCGTGGATGTGTTCGAGGATCTCCGAGGCGATGACCCGGTCGAACGCGCCGTCCGGGAACGGCAGGGCGAGTGCGTCGCCCTGGACGGCCCCCACCCGGGCGTCGGAAGGATCGATCTCGCCGGCCTCGGCCATGGCCCCGAAGGTGTCCAGGACGCTGCGCACCTCGTCCGCTCCGAAGTCGAACGCCACCACCTGGGCGTCCAGCCGGGCCGCCTGGTACGCGTGACGGCCGAATCCGCACCCGAGGTCCAGCACCCGGTCGCCCGGGCGCACGCCCAACCGCTGGTAGTCGACGGTCAGCATCGTCCGGCCTCCACATCCTCGAGCAGCGCCCGATACTCGGCCGCGGTGCCCGCCGCGGTGACCTGCCAGGTGAAGCGGCCGAGCACCCGTTCGCGTCCGGCGGCACCGAGGCGCGCACGCAGCTCGTCGTCGTCGAGCAGGCGGCCGATAGCCTGGGCCAGGGCGCCAGGATCGTCGGGCGGAACCAGCAGCCCGGTCTCCCCGTCGGTGCCCACCACTTCGGGGAGCGCCCCGCCGGTGGTGGCGACCAGGGCGACGCCGCACGCCATGGCCTCGATGGCCGGGAGCGAAAAACCCTCGTAGAGCGAGGGGACCACGGCCACCTCGGCCTGGCCGTAGTTGCGGGCCAGTTCGTCGTCGCTGATGCCGGTCACGCACCGGACGACGGGGGCGAGGTCGAGCCGCTCGATGGCCCGGGCCACACGGCCGTCGGGCCGCGGATTGCCGATGACCACCAGTTCGACATCGCGTTCGGTCCGGAGCTTGGCCACCGCCTCGAGGAGGGGCACCAGCCCCTTCATCGGCACGTCCGACGAGGAGGTCACCATGATGCGTCCCGGCACCGGCGCCACGTCGTCGCGGGGGCAGAAGACCGTGTGGTCGACGCCCACCGGGACCACCGTCATCCGGTCGGTCTCCACGCCCATCTGGGCGGCGATGTCGGTCTTCGACGACTGGGACACCGTCACGATCCGGGGAAGCGAACGGGCCACCTTGACCTGCATGCGCAGGAAGCCGAACCACCGCCGCTGGCTGAACTGCTGCCACGGATTGGTGGTGTGGCTGAGGGCCAGCTGGCGGTCGACGGTGATGGGGTGGTGCAGGGTCTCGAGCACCGGCCAACCGTCCTGCATCATTCCCTGGATGCCGTAGCCGAGGCACTGGTTGTCGTGGACGAGGTCGAACTCGTCGCGGCGGGCGGCCAGCATGCGGCGGGCCCGCAGGCTGAACGTCCACGGCTCGGGGAACCCGGCTGTGCACATGACCGCGAACTCGAGGGCGGCCAACGACGTCGGGTACGAGTTGAGGAACTCGGCCGGATGCGGCACCCGGAACGGATCGGGGTCACGGTAGAGGTCCAGGCTCGGCACCGGGGTGAACCCGACGCCCTCGTCGACCTCGGGCCACGGCTGACCGGCGAAGACCTCGACCGAGTGACCCAGGGCGACCAGCTCGCGCGACAGGTGCCGGGTGTAGACGCCCTGGCCGCCGCAGCGCGGATTGCCCCGGTAGACCAGGAAGGCGATGCGCAGCCCCCCGGGCGCCGGGGGGCGGGGAGGGATGCGTTCAGGGACCGGCGGCGGCTTGGAGGGGCCCTTCACCCTGTTTCGCCGGAACCAGAGGCTAGGCATGGGCAGCCGGCACAGGAGGACACATAGAAGACAGATACTCTCGCGAGCAGGTCAAATGCGCAAACCCCCGGGCCGGCCCGACATCACGGTGCACCGGTGGCGGCCCCACCGCCCTCAGTGGTGCAGGCCGAGCTCGATCGCCTTGACCAACAAGAGCAGCACCGCCACCACCAGGTAGATCCGGAGTCCCCACATCCCGATCAGCCGGGTCTTCGACCAGGTGGGGCGCTCGAGGAGGCTGAGCTGGGGCATCCGCCACGTGGCCCGGCGCTCCATCGGGACCACCGGCACCGGTTGGCGACGGGACCGGTTTGCGAACAGCACCGCGCCGGCTGCCAGGAAGACGGCTGCGAGCACGGCCCCGAGCACCTCGGCCAGGGTGGTCACGTCGACGTGGGTGAACAGCGTCGTGACCATCAAGATGAGCGACATCATCAAGAGGACGGAGACGATGAAGCTGGCCAGGATGTTGAGCCAGAGCCGATTGACCCAGGGGCCCAGCACCTCCTTGTCGTTGCACAGCAGGAGGAGGAAGACGGTGGCACTCGGAAGGAGCACGCCGGCCAGGGCCTGGACCCCGGTGGTGATGACCCCGAGCGGCGCACCGGGGATGATGACGATTCCGGCGGCCAGTACCACCATGGCGGTGAACGCCCCGTAGAAGAACTTGGCATCCCGCCAGCTGCGGTGCAGCGAGTGGTGGGCCCCGAACACGTCGCCGAAGGCGTAGCTGGTCGACAGGGTCACCGAGGCGGCACCGATGATCGAGGCGTTGAGCAGGATGATGGCGAAGAGGGCCCCGGCCACCCGGCCGATCTGGTGCTGGAGACCGCTGGCCACGCCGCCGGCGTTGGTGAAGTTCCCGAAGAACGAGGTCCCGTGGAAGGCGGAGGCGACCACGGCCATGATGACGGCGGCGGCGAACACGGTGATGAGCGAGCCGACCACCGTGTCGGCCCGCTCGTAGTTGATCCACCGGGGGGTGATGCGCTTGTCGACGATGTTGGACTGCTGGAAGAACAGCTGCCACGGGGCGACGGTGGTGCCCACGATGGCGATGATCAGGAGCACCGAGGTCGAGCTGAACCCGCCCTGGACCCCCGGGGTGACCAGCCCTTCGAAGAACGGGCCGACAGCGGGGTGCGAGTAGTACGCGAGCGGAATGACCAGGAAGTTGACGGCGATGAAGACGAACATGAAGCGCTCCCACCGACGGAAGCTCCCCGAGGCGGTCATCGCCACCAGGCCGACCGCGGCCAGGGGGACCGACACGTACTCGCTGATCCCGAAGTAGTGGAGCGAGAGGCTCACGCCGATGAATTCGGTGGCGATGGTCAGGAAATTGAGGACGAAGAGGTCCCCGACCGAGAAGGCGCCCCAGAACCGGCCGAACCGCTCGTTGATCAACCGGGCGTGGCCGACGCCGGTCACCGCGCCGAGACGGACCACCATCTCCTGGTTCACCACGAGGACGGGGATGAGCAGCGGCAGGGTCCACAGGAGCGTCAGTCCGTAGTTCTGCCCGGCCTGGGCGTAGGTGGCCACCCCGCCGGCGTCGTTGTCCCCCACCATGACGATGAGGCCCGGCCCCATGATGGCCAACAGGGTCAGCAGGCGCGCCGTCCACGTCCGGCGCGAGTCCAGATCGTGCTCGCGGATGGTGCCGAAGGCGCCGTGGATGTCCCCGACGTGCGCGGAGTCGAGGACCGCGGACCGCTCACGGTCCGCCGCTTCGTTCTCTTCCGGCTCGTGTTCGGCCATGACGTACCTCTCGGCGCCGCGGCGCCTGGCTGCGGGATCGGCGGGCGGCCGGTTCGGGGCCGTCGCTTGGAGCACGCGGTCCCATCACGGGACCGGACGGTGTGCGCTGTGGGATCGGGTCCGTGGACCCGGGGACGTTCGGGGATCCCGACGGACCGGGACCGGCGCGGCACTGGGGACCCGACGGGTCCCGGGCCTGCCTAGGAGATGGGACTGGGGGGGTAGCCGACGACGATCGGCGGTCCGGGCTGGCGTAGACGGCGGACCATCTCAGTCCTCCGGCGCCGTGCGGCCGTAGTCACGTCGGAACCCGGTGGGCAGCAGGAGCTCGAGCACGTCGTCGACGGTCACCACACCCAGGATGGTGGTGTGGTCCCTGTCGAGCACCGGGGCGACGATGAGGTTGAAGTCGGACATCTTGCGGACGATCTCCCCCAGGTCCCAGTCGACATGGAGATGGAGGGGGTCGTCCTCGCACACCGAACTGAATGTGGCCGACGGGTCGGCCTGGACCAGACGGACCACGGATGCCGATCCGACCACGTGCCCGTCGGACCCCTCGGCAAACACGACGTTGAGCGCCTCGGGCGCAAACGTGCTGGAGCGCACCGCGTCGAGCACGTCGGCCACCGGCAGGTCGGCCGAGACGCACAGGAAGTCGGGACTCATCAGCCCGCCGGCCGTCTCGGGGTGGTAGCTGAGCAACGAGCGGACCTTGTGCTGCTGGGGCTCGGGAAGCAGCTCCAGGATCGGCAGGCGTCGCTCCTGGTCGATGTCGCCGATCAGGTCCGCGGCATCGTCCGGCGCCATGGACGACAGGAGGCGGGCGGCCTCGACATCGGACCGGCTCCGCACGAACTCCTTCTGGTGTTCGGTGTCCAGCTCCTCGAAGACGTCGGCCTCGAGCTCCACGTCCTGGCCGACGGCCTCGATGATCTCCTCGCCCTCCTCGTGGGAGGCGGCCTCGACCAGGTCGGCTATCTGGGCGGGGCGTAGCCGGGACAGCTTGCGATAGGGAATCCGGAGCTTCGACGTCGGCACATGGGCCACGAAGGGCTCGATGCTGGCCCAGTCCACCATGGGGCCCGGCTTGGTCCCACTGCCGAGCCGGCCGGGCAGGAGGCGTCGCAGGAGCGGGCGGCCCGAGGGGTCGACGGCCACGGCCTCCCAGGTGCCGCCCACCTTGGCCAGCTCGATCTCGTTGGCCTTGATGATGTGCCCACCGACGAAGTTGATGGCGTGGCGGGCCAGCAGGTCCTGCGCCAGCAGGAGCTCACCCTCCCGTCGCTCGAAGCGCCGGAGGTCGACACGGTTCCCGTCGAACAGGACCCGGTCCGACTCGAACCCCGCGACCTTGCGGATGGGAACGAACAGGTCGCGCTCGCCGATGGTGACCACCAGCCCGACGACCGGTGGGTGCGGGGCCTCCCCCATCCTGGCCACCAGGTCCTTCACCCGTCCGATTCGGTCGCCCGAGAGATCGACCAGCGGGCGCTTGACGATGCTGGAGAGATGGATGATCTCCAGGTTCGAGTCCGTCTCCATCTGCCGGGTAGCCATCGCTGGTAGAGCGTAGACGCACTCCCCCGCCACGTCTGCCCTTCCCTGGCCGCTCGGCGGCATCCCGGGACCAGTCGGGGCCCTCTCCAGCGGGGGTAATCTCGGTCCATGGACCTGAACTATCCCGTCGAGACCGAGCCGTTCCGAGCCGAGATCCGCCAGTGGCTGACCGACAACCTCCCCGATGGCTGGGGCACACCGGGGTTCTCGATGCCCCGTGAGGAGCGCAAGGCGTTCCTGGCCGAGTGGACGGCAAAGCTGTTCGCCGGCGGCTGGATCTGCGCGTCGTGGCCCAAGGAGTACGGCGGCAAGGGCCTCAGCCTGATGGAGTCGGTGGTCCTGAACGAGGAGTTCGCACGGGCCGAGGCACCGCTGCGGGCCGACTTCTTCGGCGACACCCTGGTCGGGCCGACCATCCTGCAGTGGGCGTCCGAGGAGCAGAAGCAGCAGTTCATCCCCGGCATCCTCAACGGGACCATCTCCTGGTGCCAGGGCTTCAGCGAGCCCGACGCCGGCAGCGACCTGGCGTCGCTCAAGACCCGTGCCGAGCGTGACGGCGACGAGTGGGTCATCAACGGGCAGAAGGTGTGGACCACCCAGGCCCAGTTCGCCGACTACATCTTCCTGCTGGCCCGCACCGACCCGGACGTGCCCAAGCACGCCGGGATCTCCTACCTTCTCGTCCCCATGAAGCAGCCCGGCATCGAGGTCCGCCCGATCGAACAGGTCGACGGCAGCGCCGACTTCAACGAGATCTTCTTCACCGACGCCCGCTGCCCGGCCGAAAACGTGGTGGGCGGGGTCAACAACGGGTGGAAGGTGGCCATGACCACCCTGGGCTTCGAGCGCGGCTCGTCGGCCACCACCGGCCACCGCCGGTTCCTGCGGGAGCTCGAGGGCATCATCGCCGCGGCAACGAAGAACGGGAAGTCCGCGGACCCCCTCGTCCGCCAGCGGCTGGCCCACGCCTGGTCCAAGGTCAAGATCATGGAGATCAACGGCTTCCGCTCGCTGACCGATGCCCTGAACGGGACCCATCACATGGCCGCGCTCGGCGCGGCCAACAAGATGTTCTGGTCGGAGTACCACCAGGAGACCATGGAGCTGGCCATGGACATCCTGGGCATGGACGGCCAGATCCTGACCGGCAACCCGGCGGACGCCACCGACGAACGGCTGCGGCGTGGACGGGACGACTACCCGGTCAGCGACCTGCAGGCGTCGTTCTTCTTCTCACGGTCCGAGACGATCTGGGGCGGCACCGCCGAGATCCAGCGCAACATCGTGGGCGAACGGGTCCTCGGCCTTCCGAAGGAGCCCAAGCCGGCGCCGGCCGGCTGACCCGGGGTCCGGCCTCAGGCCTGGCGGGTCTCGACCTCTTCGACGGCCAGGACTTCCGCCCGGGCGGCTTCGTCCGCGGTGACCCCGGCCCGCAGCCGGGCCTGGTGGCGCCACATGAGGATCCCGGCCGCGGCGATGGTCGCCACCGCGCCGGTCAACAGGGCCACCCGCGGGTTCGTCCACTGGGCGATGGCGCCGACCAGGGGTGCCCCGATCGGGGTGGTCCCGAGGAACGCCATCGCGTACAGGGCCATCACCCGCCCTCGCATGCCCGGCTCGGACGTCAGCTGCAAGGTGGCGTTGGCCGTGGCGATGAAGCCGATGGACGCCGCCCCCATGACCACGATGAACACTCCGGCGGCCAGCAGGGTCGGGGCCAGCGCCACCGCGGCCAGCAGACCGCCGAAGACGAGGGCCAGGACCTGCAGCAGGCGCGGGGTGGGCCTGGCCCGGTGGGCGGCGACCAATCCGCCGATCACCGCACCCGCCCCCATGCACGAGGTCAGGACGGCGTAGGTGCCGGCCCCGCCGTGGAAGGTCACCTTGGCCAGCAGGGCCAGGGTGACGGTGAAGTTGTAGGCGAAGATCCCGATGACGGCGACGGCCAGCAGCACGTTGCGGAGCGCCGGGGTCCGCCACACGTAACGGAACCCGTCGCGCACCTGACCCCTGGCCCGGGCCACCGGCTCGGTCGGGTGGAGGTCGCGGCTGCGCATCATGGACAGAGCCACCAGCACGGCCACGTAGGAGCCGGCGTTGACGAAGAAGCAGACGCCGAGGCCGAAGAGGGTGATGATCACGCCACCGATGGCCGGGCCGACCACCCGCGAGGCGTTCATCAGCACGGAGTTGAGGCTCACCGCGTTGGGCAGGTCGTCGCGACCCACCATCTCGATCATGAAGGTCTGACGGGCAGGGTTGTCGAACAGGTTGACGACCCCGAGCAGGCCGGCCAACACGAAGATCTGCCAGAGCTCGACGGTGTGGGTGACCACCAGGATCCCGAGCACCAGGGCCAGGAGGCCGGCGGACGACTGGGTCGCGTACAGCAGCCGCCGCTTGCTGACCCGGTCGGCCACGAGGCCGCCGAAGGGACCGAACACCAGCATCGGCAGGAACTGGAGCCCGACCACGATGCCGAGCGCCACCCCGCTGCCGGTCAGATGGAGGACCAGCCAGGCCTGGGCCACCGACTGCATCCACGTGCCGGAGACGGAGATGAGCTGGGCGACGAAGTAGAGACGGAAGTTGCGGATCCGGAGCGAGCTGAAGGTCTGGCGGACCGCTCCGCGCACGGCCGTCACGGCTCGTCCCGTTCCACCAGCCGCTCGAGGAGCGCGGTCAGGGCGGCCAGGGCGGCGCGATCGTCGACGTCGAGCCGCAGGAGCCGGTCGGCCAGGAAGGCGTTCTTGAGCGACCGGTTGTGACGGAGCATCGTCTCACCCGACGGGGTGATGGTGATCCGGACCACCCGGCGGTCGGACGGGTCGACCACCCGGGTCACGTAGCCGAGCTCCTCAAGGGTCCCGACGATGCGGGTCATGGACGGGGGCTGCACCGACTCGCTGGCGGCAAGTGCGCCGAGCGTCGGCGATCCGAGACGACCCACTCCGGCCAGCGCCGACGCCTGGGACGGGGTGAGCCCTCCCTCGGCCTGCTGGCGGAGGCGGCGGTGGAGGCGGGTGACGGCGAGGCGGAGACGGGCCGCCAGCTCGTCCTGGTCCGGCCCGCCGTCGACGTGGTCGGTCCCTCCGTGGACCCCTGACCGGGCATCCGCATCCGGGTTGTCGGTCGGGAGCGTCGAGGTCATGCCGCAAGTATAGTTAGTTTTGCTAACTAATACATCGGCCCAGCTCAGACCTTCGTTTGAGAGTGGCCGAGGGCGGCCAGGAGGGGAAGCACCCGCGGGGCGAGATAAGCCCCGGCGGCCAGGGTCGTGTGCACCCCGTCCCCCTGACGGACCACCTTCCCCTCGATGGTCCAGGTGAAGTGCCCGTGCGGGTCGAGGAACTCGTGCAGCGGGATGACCGCTACCCGACCCGGGTCGCTCCGGGCCACGTCCTCCATGATCCGGTTCAGCTCGTCGACCCGGGAGGTGGCGTCCTGGGGCCACGGCCGGCCGTCGGGCTGCTCCCCGGTCGAGAAGTAGGGGGCAGTGAACAGGGCCACCTCGGCCCCGCCCGAACCGAGGATGGCGACGGCGCGGTCGAGTTGGGCCGTCTCGTAGGCGTCGAAGGCCGGGTCCCCGAGGTGCTGCCAGCGTCCCTGGTAGTAGCGGTCGACCACCTCCCAGAAGCCGATGACCAGGCCGACGACCTGCGGGTGCAGCTGACGGACGTCGTCGGCCCACCACGTCGGCCATGTCGGGCAGTTGGTGAACGGGTCGCCGATCACCCCGTGGTCGTAGAGGGGCAGGGCGATCGCCACGCCGCACCCGGTGTGGGACCGACCGCCGAGGTCGATGCCGTAGGCCCGCGCGAAGGGCGCGATCCCCACCGCCACCGTGAGGGCGAGCGAGTCGCCGACGATGAGCACCTTCAGCCGGTGGCCGGCCCCGGCGAAGCTGGTGAGGTGGACGGCCTGCCACTCGGCGCTGGTGGCCGGCGCACCGACCAGCCCGGCCACCGATCCGGGCGACGTGGAGCTGGCCCCCGCCGCCGCCGTCGTGGCCACCACCACGGCCACGGCCACGGCCAGGGCGACCGCCGCCGGGCCGATCGCCCGGACCGACCTCCAGAACCGGCCTTCGATGACCGGGCGCTCGATCAGGTAGAAGCTGGCGGCCGCCACGGCCACCGTCACCACGGACCGGAGGGCGAGGAGCGCCGGGCCGGAGAGCCCGGTGCGCCCGCCGTCGACGAAGACGGCCACCGGAAAGTGCCACAGGTAGACGCCGTAGGAGACGGACCCCAGCCACACCAGGGCGGGCACCGACAGCACCCGGGCCGGGACCCCGCCCGGCACGGACACCACGGCGAGGATGACTGCCGCCGCCGACACCGCCACGACGAGGAACCCGCCGCGGTAGGCGACGGCCGACGCCCCCCCGAGCAGCCGGGAGAGAACGAGGATGACCGCCATGCCGACCATGCCGGCCCCGACCAGCCACCGGCGGGCGGCGGGCGTCTCCGCCACCGGGTCCATACCGGTGAGGCCCCGGCGCCGGTCGACGATGGTGAGCGCGCAGGCCAGGGCCGCGCCGACGAGGACCGACTGGGCGTGGGTGTCGGTGCCGAAGTAGATCCGGGTCGTGTCGGTACCCGGGTGGAAGAGGAGGGCCATCTCGGCCGCCGAGGCCGCCGCACCGACGACGGCCACGGCCAACAGGACCCGCACCCCCCGGGCGAACGACCGCGACAGGCGCATGACGGCCAGCACGACCAGGGGCCACACCAGGTAGAACTGCTCCTCCACGGCCAGCGACCACGTATGGGTGAGGGGCGGCACCGCTCCGACGGCGGCGAAGTAGTTGCCGCTGGTCGCCACCTGCCACCAATTGGAGAAGTAGAAGAGGGCGGACAGCGCGTCCATCCGGTAGCCGGGGAACGTCCCCGACGGCTCGGCCAACCGGACCAGGAGGCTCACCACCACGATCACCACCACCAGCGCCGGCAGCAGGCGACGGGCCCGTCGCAGCCAGAACCCGCCGAGCCCGATCCGCCCCCGCCGCTCGAACTCGCCCAGCAGCAGGCCGGTGATGAGGTAGCCGGACAGTACGAAGAAGACGTCCACGCCGAAGAAGCCACCGTCGAGCCATCCGACCCCGAAGTGGAAGCCCAGCACCAGCACGACCGCCACCGCCCGCAGGCCGTCGAGGCCCAGGACGCGGGCGGAGCCCGTCGCCGACGGTCTGGACCCGAGGGCATCGGCGCGGAAGTGGTGGCCGACCGGCGACTGCCGGCCCGACACGGTGGGCGGGGTGGCATCCCCGCTGGGTGGTACCGGTGCGGTGGTGGTCATGAGGCGGTTCCTCGACGGTCGCCGGGACAACGGTGGAACCCGAGGGTGCCCGGCGAGCAAGCACGGTATCCCAGGTCCGCCCACCCGGTCGTCGACACTCCCGCCCGACGGGGGTGGCGAGCGGGCAACCGGGATGACGGGGCGTCGGGCTGTACATTGCGCGCATGCGCCCCCACCGGAGCCGATGGCCGGCCCACGGAGTGGCGGCGACGACGTACCTGGTCCTGGCGGTCGCCCTGTGGTGGGGCGTGTGGTCCGGCCACCCGACGACCACGGCAACCTGCGGGTGCGGCGACACGTCGATCCTCACCTGGTTCATGGAGTGGCCGGCCTATGCGCTGACCCACGGCGATCCCCTCTTCTTCGCCACCCGCGCCCTCCACCCGCAGGGCATCAACATCCCCGCCAACACCAGCTTCCTGGCCATCAGCCTTCCGCTGACCCCGGTCACCTGGCTGTTCGGGCCGGTCGCCGCCCTGAACGTGGCCGCCACCCTGGCGCCGGTGGCCGGCGCCCTCTCGGCCCGGGCCCTGCTCCTGCGCTGGACGTCCTGGCAGCCCGCAGCGTTCCTGGCCGGCCTGTTCTACGGGTTCTCGCCGTTCGTGATCGAGAACCTGGCGCTCGAACACGTGGAGTTCGCCACCCTGGTCGTGCCTCCGCTCCTGTTCGTCTGCCTCGACGAGCTGCTGGTACGCCAGCGCGGGCGGGCATGGCCGTGGGGCCTGGCCCTCGGCGGTCTGTGTGCGGTCCAGTTCTTCGTCAGCTCTGAAGTCCTGGCCATGTGCGTACTGGCCGCGGTCATCGCCACGGTGCTCCTGATCTTCGCCGGCCTGGTGCGGTCGCCCGCCGAGGTCGCCCGGCGGTGGCGCCACGCCGGCAAGGGACTCGTCGTGGCCTCCGCCACAGCTGTGGTGCTCCTGGCCTATCCGGCCTGGTACGCGGTGGCCGGGCCCCGGTCGCTGCCCGGTCGGGTGTGGCCGGACGTCCAGCTCTTTGGCAGCGCCTGGCGCACCCTCTTCCTGCCGGCCGACGCCCACGACCGCGGTCCCAACGCCATCCTCGAGACCTACGGCTACTTCGGCAGCCATCCGCTGCTCCTCGGCTACCTGGGTATCGGGATGACCGTCACCCTGGTCGTCGGGCTGGCCTGGTTCCACCGGGACGGCCGCCTGTGGCTGTGTGCCGCCATGCTGGCCCTGTTCGAGGGAATGTCGCTCGGGGCCACGGCGTGGCCGTGGCGGCTGTTCGACCACCTCCCCGTGGTCGCCAACATCGTCCCCGACCGACTGGCCGGCGTGGCCGACCTGTTCGCCGCGGTCATGCTCGGGGTGATCGTGGACCGGGCCCACGCCTCGGGTGTGCACTGGCCCGGACGCCTCCGGGCGACCCGACCCGGCCTGGCTACGGTGATCACCGTGGGACTGGCAGCTCTGGCGCTCGTCCCGATCGCGGTCGCCTACCGGCTCCCCTTCACCACCCGGCCGGTCGACGTCCCCCGGTGGTTCACCACCGTGGGCACCCGGGTGCCGACCACCGACGTCGTGCTCACCTACCCGTTCGCCTCGTCGGGGCTGCGGGCCCCCATGACCTGGCAGGCCGTCGACTCCCTCCGGTACTCGTTGGCCGGGGGAGGGAGCATCACCCCGAACCCGCCGGCCCACCCGACCCCGGCGGAGCGCTCCGACGCACTGGCCGCCGTCGACCTGATCAACCTGTCCGACGGGTTCCTCCCACTGCCGGACGGCGCGCCGGCCCAGTCGGCCCGCTTCCGACTGGCCCTCCACGACTGGGGGGTCACCACCGTCGTGATCCCCTCGGAGCGCGGTTGGCCACCGGCGCTGCAGGGACGTTCCGTGCCGGTGGCGGTGGCCTACGTCACCGCCGCGCTCGGCGTCGGGCCCGTCGACCGGGCCGATGCCTGGGTGTGGGCCGTCCCGGCCCGCCCTCCGGCCGCCCTCACTATCCCGCCCGCGGCCTTCGCAAGCTGCACGACGTCGGTGGTGGCAGCCCGCGACCCGGAAGCGGCCGCATCCTGCGTGCTGGCCGCCTCCTCGGCCTCCCGGCACGAAGCCGCGCTCCCGTCGAGGTGAGCGGCAGCGCTGGACAAGCAGGGCCGCTCACTACAGTTCCGGGGATGACCACGCCGGGTCCCCCCGCCACCGACCCGGGCACGGGCACGGCCGTCCGGGACCCGCTCGAAGTCCCCGGGCCGGTCGTCGATCCGACCGACGACGGATCGTCGGAGCGGCTCCGGGGCCTCGACGCCCGTCCCGGAGTGCCGGTGGCGGTGCTGGTGGCGGCCTACGCGCTGTCGCGGATCGCCGGCGCGGTGGCCGGCGTCCGCTATGACGACAGCGTCATCCGGGGCACGCCGCTCACCGACATGTGGCAGCTGCTCGACGTCCGGCTGCTGAAGGACGACCTGGTCACCAGCGTCTGGCACCTGAACAGCCAACCGCCGCTGTTCAACCTGTACTGCGGCTTCCTCCTCAAGCTGCCCGGCGGGGCGCGGCGTCCGGTCGAGGTCGCATGCGTCCTCGCCCTCGGGTTGACCATGGTGCTCTGCGCCTACCTGGTCATGGTCGAGCTGCGGGTGCCCCGGTGGGCCGCGCTGACCGTCACCCTGGTGTGCGTCGTGGCGTCCCCGGCCTACCTCCTCTACGAGAACTGGCTCAACTACGCCTACCCGGCAGCGGCCTTCGGGACGCTGGCGGCGTGGTGCCTGATCCGGTTCCTGCGCACGGCCCGTGCCCGTTTCGGCTTCGGGTTCTTCGCCGCCTACGCGGCGATCGTGTTGGTCGACAGCACCTACCAGGTCGAGTGGTTCCTCCTCGCCGGGGTGATCGTGCTCGTCGCCCTGCGCCACCGGTGGCGCACGGTGCTGGCCGTAGCCGCGGTGCCGGTGATCCTCCTGGCCACATGGACGGTGAAGGACTACGTCCTCTTCGGCACCACGACGACGAGCAGCTGGCTGGGCATGAACCTGGCCCGCTCCATCCTGTACCGGGCGCCCGCCGACCAGATCGCCCAGCTGCAGCGCCAGGGGCGGATGAACGCGGTGGCGTCCATCCCACCCTTCGCCGGCCCTCAGGTCTACTCGCCGAGATACGTGCGGGCCGTACCGAACCCGGTTGCCGCAGTAGGGGAGCTGTACAAGTCCGATGGGGCGACCAACTTCAACAATCCGCTCTACATCACCGTGTCCTCGATGTACCTGCACGACGACCTGGTGTGGATCCGGGCCCACCCCCACGAGTACGCCGACGACGTCCTCAACGCCGTCGGGGTGTGGATGGTGGGGACCGACCAGAACTTCACCGACTCGATCAACTGGCCGTCGGTGCGCACCTACGCCCGGGCCTACGACCGCGTCGTCGAATGGCAACCGGTCCAGGACCCCGCGCCCGGGTTCGTGGTGTTCTCCCGCGGGTGGCACCGCCCGGCCTGGCTGTCCGGCCAGGCCATGGCCGTCTACGCGTTGGCCGTCATCGGGGTGCCCGTCCTGGCATGGCGACGGCGGCGCAGCGACCCGGCCCTGGCCGCCACGCTGGGTGTGCTCTGGTGGACCACCACGTATGCCTTCGCCACCGGCTCGCTGATCGAGATCGGCGAAAACGAACGGTTCCGGTCCGAACTCGGCCCGGTGCCGACGATCCTGGCCGTGATCGTGGTCACTGCCGTCATTCGCGCCGGATGGGAACGGTGGCAGCGGAGACGCCTCGCCCGAGTAGCCGTCGATCGCTAGCCGCGGCGCGTAGCGTCCCTCACTCCAGGGCGCTCTCCAGGGAACCTTCGAGGAACTCGCCATCGACCCGAGCCCGCGGGCGAGCATCGGGCTGGGTACGCACAGGGGTCGGATTCGTCTCCACCACCAGAGCGGTCACCTCCACCGGTGACGGCGTGTCGCCTCCACGGCGCATGTTCAGGTACACGATCAGTTCGCCGAGCAGGCCGAACGACAGGAGCTGGACGGCGACGACCTCGAAGAGCACCCCGGTGATGAGGGCGGGGTGGTTTCCGACGGGGAGACCCATCAGATGCCGGATCAGCATCCAGATCAGCAAACCCGTTCCGACCACTGCCGAGAGGAATCCGAAGCCACCGAAGAGATGGAAGGGTCGCCGGTTGTAGGAGGTGATGAATTTGACGGTGGCCAGATCGAAGAATCCTCTCCAGAACCGGGCGATCCCGTACTTGGTCGTGCCGTGCAACCGCGGATGGTGCTCGACCTCGACCTCGGTGACCGAAAAGCCCGACCAGGAGGCGAGGACCGGAAGGTACCGGTGGAGCTCCCCGTACAGGTCCACCGTCTCGGCCACCTCACGGCGGAGCACCTTCAACCCACTGTTGAAGTCGTGCATCGGCACGCCGCTCACCCAGGCCGTCGTGGCGTTGTAGAGCCGGGAGGTGTGCCGCTTCAGAAACCGGTCCTGTCGGGTGGCCCGGCGACCGGTGACCAGGTCGAATCCCTCGTCGAGCTTGGCCACCAGCTTGGGGATCTCACGAGGTTCATCCTGGCCGTCGGCGTCCATCATCACGAAGATGTCGTTCCGTGCCAGATCGAAACCGATGGCGAGGGCGGCGGACTTGCCCGCATTGCGACGCAGGCGGATGCTGCGCAGCTGGGGGAAGTCGGCGCATAGTGCCCGCATCACCTTCGGGGTGCCGTCTGTGCTCCCGTCGTCGACGACCAGGACCTCGTACTCCACGTCCATGGATTCGAGTACCGCGATCGCCTGGGGAACGGTCTCCATCAGGTTTTCGGCCTCGTTGAGGGCCGGGATCACCATCGAGATCGACAGGGGCCGGGCGTCCCCGTCCTCGATGGCCACCGAGATCACATGATCCACGTCCAGCGGGGTAGTCGGATCACTGCTCACGTCGTTCACCGCCCCCTTGTTGCCAACGTGCCCTCAGGCTCGGTGTACCGAAGTACCAGCCAACCTACCCCGGCGCCCAAAGAGTCAGCAAGGACAAAGAGCACCCGGGCCAGGATGGCGACGGCCGCGGCCGGACCTGCAGCTACGCCGGCCACGGCCACGAACACTGCTTCGCGGACCCCGAGCCCGCCGGGGGACGGCGTGATGAATCCGACGATCCAGCTGATCACGGCGGCCATGGCAACGCGTGCGATCGGCGGATGGGATACGAGCGACTCGGTGACGAACGTGGTGGCGGCAGCGATGAACAGCCACACCGGAATGTAGGACCCGGTGAGACGAAGACAGGTCGACCAACTCGGGATGTCCAGCTCCAGGGAGCGCCCCAGTATCCGGCTGACCAGGGCCAGGATCCGTCTGCTCACCGCAGGATGGATGGCGGCAAGGCCGACCACCGCCACCACGGCAACGGGCCACCAGGGCATGTTGATGGAGCCCCCGACAAGGGCCACGGCAGCCAACACCAGAGCCGTGAACGCAGCAGCCAGGTAGCACCCGATGACCGACAGGGCCACACTCGAGTACGCGATCGACCGCTCGTGTCCTTCTCGCCGGGCGAGTTCGCTCCGTCCGAGCATGGCCCAGACGGCCCCGGGAATGTACTTCCCCGCTTCGCCCACGAAGAAGGCACTGATCACCCGGTGATGGCCGCTCGGTCTGCCTCCCACGGCGATGATTGCGGCCCTCCACCGCCAGGCCAGGATCACCATCCCGGCGAAGGCACACACGATCGCCGGCACCAACCACCACAGACGGGCATGCCGCAGCGCGTCGACGGTTGCCGACCAGTCCTTCGTCAACAGGTGGACGACGAACGCGACGCAGAGCACGACGAACAGCAACGACACCACCCGTACGACCAGTGTGTTCCTGCTGTTGGCGGGCGACGCTTCCTGGTCTGCCCGGCCATTATCCGTCACCGCCCGATCGTACACGACGGGTTTTCGTCCGATCCCGGTGTGAACAGGACCGCATGCGCGCACGACCGGGCAGCCGCGCATTGCCAGTTCCGACGTCGCCCACTAGCGTCGGCGCATCTCAGGCGGGGCGGCATGCGGGGGGTCCAGTGGTCGACAACGAATCTGCGGCGGCCATGGAGTCCTCTGCTGCCGTCCGTGAGTACCCCCGATGGCTCGATGTCGTCGGGGTGGCGTGGGTACTGGTGGCGGCCTGTGTGGCGCTGGTGCCGACCCTTGTCCACGGTTCCTACTTCGGGTCCTTCGACCTCCTGGCCAGGTACGGTCTGACGGCCAGGCCCGGCGTGATCGTCCACAACGGGGCCGTCGGGGACCAGACCGACGAGGTGGTCCCCTGGATCACCATGGCCTGGACGCAAGTCCACCACGGCCACCTCCCGCTGTGGAACACCTACGAAGTCAACGGCATGCCGTTGGCCTTCAACTGGGGATCGGGCGCGTTCAGCCTCCCGGCGTTGGTGAGCTATCTCACGCCGCTCCGCATCATCTACTGGGTCCAGATCGCGGTCTCGTTCGTCGTCGGTGGCACCGGTGCGTACTTCTTCGGACGGGTCCTGCGGCTGCACCCGATCGCCTGCACGTTCGCCGCGACGACCTGGGTTCTGAGCGGGCCCTTCTTCGGCTATCTGGGACTTCCCGACACCTCGGTGATGTCCTGGGCCGGATGGCAGTTCGCCGCCGTCGTACTGCTCTTGTACGGCAGGCACCGGTACCTCGCGGTCGTCCTGCTGGCGGTGTCGTTGGCCTTCTCCATCCTGGCCGGGAACCCGCAGATCGAGATCCTGATCGTCCTGGCCCTGGTCGTCTTCGTGGCCGTCGTGCTGATCTGCCGCATGGCCGAATTCCACGACAGCGGACCCATCCGACGACCGGTGGTCGACCTGGCGGTGGCCACGGTGGCAGGGGTGGCGCTGGCCGGACCGCTGGTGCTCCCCGGGCTGCAGTTGGCGGCCATCTCCGTCCGGAACGTCTCCCCGTACGCAGTCCCAGACCCGAAGAGCCAGGTGCTCGGTCTGGTCTTCCAGAGCTTCTGGGGACAGCCCCTGGCCGGCAGCTACCTCAACGGACAGGGGTTCTTCCCGACACAGTGGGCGTACGTAGGTGCCATCGCCGTCGTGCTGGCCGTCGTTGCGGTGGCCATCCGTTGGCGTCGTCCGGTGGTCCTCGGGCTGGCGGCTGCCGCGATCGTCGCCATCGGGGCCAGCGTCCTGCTCCCGGTGGAGCAGGTGCTCAACGCCCTTCCCCTCGTCGGGCACTCGTGGTGGTCTCGATCGCTGATCCCATTGGCCTTCCTCGTGGCCATGCTCGGGGCCATCGGGCTCGACGTCGTGATCCGGCAGGAGGAGCGACGACGGACCGCCTGGTGGGCGTTCAGTGGATTCAGTGCACTCGCCGTGGTGATCGGCCTCCTCTGGCTCTTCGGGAGGGGGAGCCTTCCGGGCTACGCTGCCCACGTACGGGCCTGGAGTTTCGTCTGGCCGTCCATCCTGACGGGGGTGGGTCTACTCGTTTTCGGCTGGTTGGTGCTGCACTACCGCAGGGCCGACGGTGCGGCGGGCGACCCGATGCGCTGGCGCCGGCTGGCCATCGGGGTGGGTGGTTCGCTCCTCGTGCTCCAGACCGTGTACCTGGTGGTCGCCGACGGACCGGTGTTCGGGTCGAGCTCCACACCCTTCCAGCCGACACCGGCCGTCGCCGCGCTGCAACGGGCGGTCGGTCCGTCGCTGGTCGGTCTCGGCGTCGGGAGGAACGGAGGACTGGGCCTGGGACTGGCTCCTGATTCGAACGTCGACTACGGGATCCGCGAGTTCGCCGAGTACGACCCGATCGCTCCCCAATCGTTCTTCAGCGACTGGGTGCGGTACAACGGAACGCCAACCGGTGTGGAGGAGGTCTACGACTTCGCACCCAGCATCACCCGGGCCGCCGTGGCTCGCCGCTACGGGGTGTCCTACGTGCTCGAGCAGTCCGGTCATCCCGGCCCCTCCGGAGCCGTCTTCGATACCCGGGTGGGGAACGAGGATCTCTATCGCATCCCCGGCGCGGCCACGGCGACGCTGGTGCCGACGATCGGCCCGTCCGCCTGGCCGTCCGTCGATGCATCCGGGACGGCTGTTCCCGTGGAGACACCGAGCCCGTCACAGGTCCGGATCGTCACTGACTCCACCTCGCCCGAGATCCTTCGATTGCGGTTGACGGCTCTGCCGGGTTGGAGCGCCACCATCGACGGCAGGCCTTTGGCCACGGCCACATATCTCTCCTGGATGCTGCAGGCGCGCCTACCCCCGGGTCGACATGTGATCGAACTGACCTACTGGCCCAAGCGCTTCACCGAGGGCATCGTGCTCGCCATCGTGGCCGTGATCGGCCTGGGCAGTGCCGGGCTGGTCACCAGGCGACGCTTGGTGGCCTCCCGCGACGACCCGGTGCCGGATGCCCCCTCCGCCGGCTCCTCCATTCCTGCCGCGGCCCCCCGTTAGCATGCGGGCATGACGTCAACGGGTGGACAGGCCATCGGATTGCCGCCCGGTGCCTCGGTAGAGACGGCAGGGGAGGACGAGGCAAAGTACAACAGCGGCAACGTCGTGGTGAAGAAGCTGATCGCTCGGCTGCTGCACCAACTCCGTCTGGAGGTGGGCTCGACGACCGGGGTCTGGGTCGACGTGGGCATCGGCGAAGGCCTGGCGGCTGAGGCCATGCGGATCGATGCCGGCTCGCTCATCGGCGTGGAGTACCGGGCCGACAAGCTGGCCACGGCCCTCCGGCGGCTTCCGACTGCGAGCGGCATCCGGGCCGACGCCGGGATGCTCCCCTTCACCGATGCCAGCGCCGATGTGGTCACCTGCCTCGAGGTCCTCGAACATCTCGTCGCCCCGGAACGGGCGGTCGCCGAACTGTCCCGCATCTGCGCGGGGCGCTGTGTCGTCTCCGTCCCGTGGGAGCCGTACTTCCGGCTGGGGAACCTCTGTCGGGGAAAGGACCTCGGCCGGTGGGGCAACAATCCGGAGCACGTCCAGCAGTTCCGGCCGTCGTCGCTCGGTCGCCTGCTGCAACGATCGTTCGCCGAGGTCAGTGTCCATCCGTGCTTCCCCTGGCTCATCGGCGTGGCAACGGCGCACTGACGTAGGCCCGAGCCGAAGGACCCGGCTGCTCGCGTGCGACCGGCGCGTAGGGTGGTGTTGCTCGGTCCGTCGAGCGAAGGTCCCGCCACCTGAGCTCCGGACTGGGCACCCTGTCCCCTCGCAGGCCCGCCGTCCCGCTCCGGTGCGAAGCGCCGGCCCACCGGCCGGCCGCGAGGCCCACCGGTCACACGGCGGTCAGGCCGGTCCCGACGCCCGGGCGTCCAGTCCGAGCTGGGCGACCGTCGGGAGTACCGCCGGCTCCACCCACTGGCCCCCGGCCTTGGTGATGTGGATGCCGTCCGCCCACCGCACGGTGATCCCGTCCACCACCGTCTGGAAGCGTCCCGCCGGGTCGAGGATCCGGTTGAGGTCGACCACGGTGACCTCGCCGGGGTGCCGCGCGGCCACCCGTTCGAGGATCTGGTTGTACTCGTCCACCCGCGACGGCTCGTTCTCGGGGTAGAGCGCGCCGTCAGGCTCCTCGTCCGGCGGGTCGATGAAGGGCATCGTGAACAGCACCACCTTCGCCCCCCGGGCCGAGAGCACGGCCACCACCTGGTTCATCTCCGCTTCGAGGTGGTGGTTCCACGCCGGCTGGTCGATGGAGACCGACTGGCCGCCCACCAGGTGGTCGGTGACGTCCCACCGGCCGGCCAGCAGACCGACCACATCGGGGTGGTACCGGTCGACCTCCCCGGACCACAGGGTCCGCCAGTGCCGGCACGCCGAGACCGGGATGTCCACCTGACCGGACGACACCGCGTCGACGTCGTCGAGGTCGCACCCGAGCACCCCCTTGTTGATCACCTTCACCCCGAAGTGGGCGACGCTGCCCCGCACCAGTCCGAGGCCCATGGTCACGGCCAGCGAGTCCCCCACCAGCAGGAACCGGATGGGGTCGGTGGTGAACGCGTCGGCGGAGTCGAGCGCCTGCCGCTCGCCGATCGGGATGGTGGCCGTCGTCCGCACCGCCACCGCAGCCTGTGCCGGGACCACGGTGCCGGCGACCACGACCACGACGGTGGCCCCCAGACAGGCGATGGCCGGGCCGGCCGCCTTGAGCGACCGCCAGAAGACGCCCTCCATGACCGG
>JBEKCS010000045.1:0-29461 GCA_050014755.1 Acidimicrobiales bacterium | reverse complement strand
GATCGAGGGGAGCCAGCGCTCCTTCTGCTCCTCGGTCCCCCAGGCGATGATCATGGGCCCGATCTGCCACAGCCCGTTGGTGTTGAACATGCCCGGGGTGCGGTACTCGGCCATGATCTCGGAGTAGATGATCCGCTGCATGGCGGTGGCGTCGCGGCCGCCGTACGCCGCGGGCCAGTTGACCGCCGCCCACCGG
Source organism: Acidimicrobiales bacterium (assembly GCA_050014755.1). GTDB lineage: Bacteria > Actinomycetota > Acidimicrobiia > Acidimicrobiales > RAAP-2 > Bog-756. The sequence continues at coordinate 29,265 of JBEKCS010000045.1, read as the reverse complement.
CCCTCGTTCAACAGGCGCTGCCAGGCCGCACGGCGGTGCTGGGACTGCTCGCCCGACAACGACGAGTTGTCGCCGAGCTCCTCGCGTTCCAAGAAGGCGGGGAGGTGGTGGTCGAGCCACCCCCGCAATTCCTCGGCGAACCGCTCGTCTTCGGGGGCCAGGGCGAAGTCCACGGGCCGAGGATAGCCCCCGGGACCGTCTACGCTCGTGCCGTCGCCCAGCCGTGCCGAACCGAGGTGTTCAGTGGATTTCACGTTCGATGCCGAACAGTTGGCTCTCCAGGAGGTGGCCCGCCGGGCCATGGACGAGATCGACGGTGTGCTCCTTCGACAGTTGGCCGACGACGGCGTCGGCTTCACACCCGAGCTGTGGGGCCGTCTGGTGGAACTGGGATGGACCTCGATGCTGCTCCCCGGTGAGGGTGCCGGACTCCTCGAGATGTGCATCGTCCTCGAGCAGATGGGCCGGGTCCCGCTGCCCGGCCCGTTCTTCTCCTCGGCGGTGGCGGCCACGTTGGCGGCCCGGGCCCTGGGGGCGGACGACCTCCTCGACGAACTGTTCAACGGGGGCACCCGGGGGACGGTGGCCGTGCAGGAGCAGGGCCACGGCGACCCGTTGGGCACGGTCCGCACCCGCGCCGTGCGCAAGGGTGCCGGGTGGGTGCTGCACGGCATCAAGCCCACGGTGGTCGACGGGCACACCGCCGACTGGGCCGTCGTGGCCGCCCTGGGGGAGGAGGGCATCCGCTCCTTCCTGGTCCGGAATCCGGCCGGTGAGCTGGTGCCGTCGCTCGACCCCACCCGCAAGCTGGCCCGCCTGGTCCTCGATGCCACTCCGGCCGTGCCGATCGGCCCGGCGGGCAGCCAGGCCCATCTGTGGCGCCGGGTGCTCGACGACACAGCGGTGGCCCTGGCCGCCGAGTCGGTCGGGGTGTCCGGCCGGGCCCTCGACATGGCCAGCGAGTACGCCAAGGTCCGTGTGGTCTTCGACCAGCCCATCGCCACGTTCCAGGTGGTCAAGCACCGGATCGTCGACATGTTCCACGCACTCGAGCTGGCCCGGGTGGGCGTCCACTACGCCGCGTGGTCCTCCGACGGAGACGAGCCCGACCGGGTCCGGTCGGCGGGGATGGCGTCCGCGTACGCAGCCGAGGCCGCGGTCAAGGTGACCGGTGACGACATCCAACTCCACGGCGGCGTGGGGTTCACCTGGGCCAACGACGCCCACTTCCTCTTCAAGCGGGCCAAGCAGAACGAGACCCTGATGGGCGGGAGCGGCCACCAGTGGCAGCGCCTGGGTGCGCTGTTCGCCGAGTTGTAGGCATCCTCGGCCGTCCGGCAGCTCTCGGGGTCACCCCGGCGGTTGCCGCTCGAGCAGCGCGCCGATCTCCTCGGCCCGGGTGCGGAACACCTCGGGCGACCCCCGGCCTCCGTCGAGCACCCCGGCCACGTGCTCGATGAACAGTCCGACCAACAGGCTACGCAGCATCCGGGCCAGTGCCCGCTCCTCGCCGGCAGGACACAGCCGGGGCTGATGGCCGGCCAGCCAGCGCACCAGTGAGGCCTCGGTGGCGTCGAACAGTTCGGTCCCTACGGCCCGCGCCGTCTGGTCGCCGCGCATGACCTCGCCGAGCATCAGCCGGACGAAGTCCTCCACCTCGAGCATCGACCGGAGGATGTCCCACACCAGGTCGGCCAGGGTCGGGGCCGGGTCACGGGCGAGCGACGTCGGCGAGGCGACGGTGAGGTCGTCGAGGAAGCCCCGCTCCTCGAGTACGGCCACCAGCAGGTCGCGCTTGGACGGGAAGTAGTGGTAGAGCGAAGCCACGTTGAGCCCGGTGGCCGCGGCCAGGCTCCGCATGCTGGTCCCGTCCACGCCGTTCTGGGACATGAGGGACAGCGCGGTCTGCAGGATGCGCTGGCGCTGGCCCGAACCCTCGGCCCGGGTGTCGGGCTCGGGCGGGGCGGGGGTCATCCCCCCATTGTGGACCACCGTTCCGCCCCGGGCCGCGGACGGCGCTCCCGTGGCCGCCCAGGTCTCAAACGAACGTTTGATCTATAGTCGTGCCGCGACGAGGTGGCAGAGTAGGCCGCCGACAGCGACGAGGACGATCTGCCCAGGACAGGGCCGGTCGGGGATGAGGAAACCATGGCACTTCACCAGGAGGACGCGTCCGGCTCGGCGCCGACCCTCGAGCGATTCGACCCGTTCGAGCTGCAGGACACGGTGTCGGGCGACATCCGCGACCCCTACCCGCGCCTCGCCGAGCTCCGGCGCCAGAGCCCCGTCCATATCGGCCCGATCGACGTCGGCGAGGGAGTGTCGGAGCCTGACCTGACGAGGCCCCAACCGGTCACCGTCCTCGGATTCGACGAGACCGTCCAGGTCCTGCGGGACAACGAGACGTACTCCTCCACGGTCTACGAGGGGATCATGGGAATGGTGATGGGGAAGACCATCCTCCAGATGGACGAGCCCGAGCACCGGCTCCAGCGGGCACTCGTCTCGCCGACGTTCCGGTCCAAGGTCCTCGAGCAGTGGGAGGGGAACCTCGTCCAGCGGGTGGTCGACGAGCTCATCGACGACTTCGCCGCCGACGGCTCCGCCGATCTGGTCCAGCAGCTCACCTTCCACTTCCCGGTGCAGGTGATCGCCGAGATCCTCGGCCTGCCCCGGGCCGACTTCCCCCGGTTCCAACGGTGGGCCATCGAGATCACCAGCGTGGCCGCCAACTGGGACCGGGGTGTGGCCGCGTCGCAGGCGCTGCGCGACTACTTCGCCGGGATCGTGGAGGAACGGCGGGTCCATCCGGCCGACGACCTGATCAGCGAACTCCTCGCCGTGGAAGTCGACGGCCGCGGCCTCGACGACGAGGAGATCTTCTCGTTCCTCCGGCTCCTGCTGCCGGCAGGGGTCGAGACGACCTACCGGGCCTCGGGCAACCTCCTCTACGGACTGTTGACCAACCCCGACCAGCTGCGGGCGGTCCGGGAGGACCGCTCGCTCCTGCCCACAGCCTTCGAGGAGACCATCCGGTGGGAGCCGCCGGTCACCGTGATCCTCCGACGGGCCACCGTCGCCACCGATCTGGCCGGGGTGGCGGTCGAGGAGGGGGCTGACGTCGGGCTCCTCCTCGGTGCGGCGAATCGCGACGAGCGCAAGTACGACGACCCCGACCGGTTCGACATCTTCCGGACGTCACGTCAGAGCCTCGGCTTCGGCTTCGGTGTCCACGTCTGCCTCGGGATGCACCTGGCCCGCATGGAGACCAGGGTGGCCGTCAACGCGCTGCTGGACCGCCTGCCCGACCTGGAGCTGGCTCCCGCCCCCGGTCAGGATCTGCACATCAAGGGCATGGCGTTCCGCTCGCCCATCGCCCTGCCCGTGGGCTTCACGCCGGCATGAGCGCCGACGTCACGGCCGGCCGAGTCGCGTCTCACTAGGGTGGACCGGGTGCCGGCGTGGTTGAGCGACGACGAGTTCGAGGTGCTGACGGCCGCGTGTGACCGGACGATCCCCGCCACCGAGCACGGACCCGGCGCGGTGGCGGCCGGGGTGCCCGGGTACATCGACGGGCTCCTCGGCGCCTTCACCGTCGACCCGCCCCGCATCTGGGCCAGGGGCCCGACGTCGGGCCGCCACGGCGGGGTGGCGGCGTTCACCAGCTTCCACGCCCTGTCGCCGCTGGACGAGCTGGCCTGGCGGATGAGGATCGAGGGTTCCCGGGGTCTGCCCGAGCGCGAGTTCAACGGGCCGGTGGTGGGGCTGCAGGAGCGCTACCGCGCCGGACTGTCGGCCCTCGGCTCCGACTTCTGCGACATCGACCCGGCCGACCAGGACGCGCGGCTCGCCTCGATGGAGGACTTCGCCGAGCTGTTGTTCGAGCACTGCTGCGAGGGTCTCTACGCCGCTCCGGAGTACGGCGGCAACCGCGACGGGTCCGGCTGGGAGGCGATCAGCTTCGCCGGCGACGTCCAGCCCCGTGGGTGGACCGACGCCGAAGTGTCCGCCCCGTGACCCTCGACGCCGTCATCGTGGGCTCGGGCCCGGGCGGATCGGCAGCCGCCGACGTGCTGACCGCCGCGGGATGGTCGGTGGCCATCGTGGAGAAGGGCCGCAACCACCTGCTCGACCCGGACGACCCCACCCGGCCGGCCGCCGACTACTCCAACGACGAGCTCAAGTTCCACACCCGGCACTTCCTCGGGCCTGACCCGCTGGTCGAGCCCCGCACCTTCCTCACCGGCGTCGACGACGGGGAGCGGGTCCATGTCGGCGAGGTGAACTCGGTCCCGACCACGGTCGGCGGGGGAGGGACCCACGCCGACGGCAAGGTGCCCCGCTTCATGCCCGACGACTTCCGGCTCCTGTCCACCCTGGGCCCCCAGCCCGAGGCCGACGTGGCCGACTGGCCGGTGACCTACGACGAGCTCGAGCCGTTCTATGCGGACGTGGAGCGGGCCATCGGCGTGGCCGGCCTGGCCGGGTCCAACCCGCTCGCCGGACCGCGGTCGGGTCCCTTCCCCATGCCCCCGGGCGCGCCGATGTTCGGGGCGCTCCGCTCCGTGGCCGCAGCCGAACGCCTGGGCTACCACCCCTACCCGGCTCCCACCGCGGCCAACAGCATCCCCTACGACGGGCGGCCGGCCTGCAACAACTGCGGGTTCTGCGCGTTCTCCGGTTGCCCGATCCACGCCAAGGGGGACCCGATCGCCCTGCTGATGCGGGCCATGGGGACGGGCCGGGCCGAGCTGCTGGCCGAGAGCTTCGTGTCGCGGATCCGCTTCGAGGGCCGCCGGGCCACCGGGGTGGACGTGGTGGCTCCCGACGGCTCGAGCCGCTTCCTCGGCGCGCGCCACGTGATCGTGGCCGCGGGGGCGATCGAGACTCCCCGCCTGCTACTCCTGTCCGGGGTGGAACACCCGCTCCTCGGCCGCTACTTCATGGTCCACTTCCAGACCATCGTGGCCGGAGGGTTGCCGTACCGGACCTGGGCCGAGCGGGGCCGGGCGGTCACCCACGTCCACGACATGATCGTGAGCGACGACGCGGCGCAGGCGGCGGCGGCCGCCGCCGACCTTCCGTGGATCCGCGGGGGGATGGTGGAGCACACCGGGGCGGCGATGCCCATCATGGAGGCCAAGCACTACCCCCGGGGGAAGACGCACAACCGTCTCATGGCCCAGTCGCCCATCCGTCAGAAGCTGTGGGCGTTCACCATGCAGGGGGAGGACCTGGCCTACCCGACCAACCGGGTCGAGCTCGACCCGACGGTGCGCGACGCCCGGGGCTTCCCGGCCGCCCGGATCACCTACCGGCCCGGTCGCCACGAGCTGGTGGCCCACGAGCACTACGGTCCCCGACTGGCCGCCATCCTGAAGGAGATGGGTGCCGAGTGGACGGCCGTGACCTCGTCGCCCGGTCGGGCGAACCGCGGCAACACCCCCGAGTCGGTGCCCGAGAGTAGGCACAACATGGGTACGGTGCGGATGGGGACCGATCCGGCCACCTCGGTGGCCGACCCGTTCGGGCGCCTGCACGCCTACGACAACGTGATCGTGGCCGACTCCTCGGTGTTCGTGACCGCCGCCGGCTACGGACCCACCCTGACGCTGGTCGCACTGTCGACCCGGGCCGCCCACCATCTGGTGTGAGCCCGCCGGCAGGGCGACGCGGCCGTCCGGGGATGCGGCGGCTCAGCCCACCCCGCGGGTGAGCAGCAACGAGCCGGCGATCGGTCCGCCGCCATTGCTCACCGCAGCCACCTCCGGCGGTCCGCCCCGGGCCGTCACCACCTGGCGCTCCCCGCCGTCGCCGCGCAGCTGCACGCAGGCTTCGTGGATGAGGCCGAAGCCGTGGAGGCGCCCGCCGGACAGCTGGCCCCCGGCCGTATTGAGCGGCAGCGATCCGCCGAGGCCGATGGCGGTGCCGTCCTCGACGAAGGGGCCGCTCTCGCCACGGCCGCAGAACCCGAGTGCCTCGAGCCACACCATGACCAGGATCGAGAACCCGTCGTAGAGCTGGGCGACGTCGACGTCCGTGGGCCGGAGCTCGGTCCGCTCCCACATCGACGCGGCGGCGTCCCGGGCGGCCATGGTGGTCATGTCGTCGAACTGGTCCCAGCTGGGGCGGCCCCGCAGGGCGGTGCCGACCGCGTTCACCTGGCAGACCGGGTGGCCCACGTCGGGGGCGTGGTCCCGGTGGGAGACGACCAAGGCGGTCGCCCCGTCGCTCGGCGCATCGCAGTCGAAGAGGCACAGGGGCGTCGAGATCATGCGCGCCCCGAGGTAGTCGGCCATGGCCATGGGATCCCGGTAGATGGCCTTGGGGTTGACGCCGGCATTACGCCGGGCGTTGAGCGCGATCTGGCCGAGCTGCTCGCGGGTCAGCCCGAATTCGTGCATGCGACGCCCGGCCACCAGGGCGATCCAATTGACGGCGGAGACCGCCCCGAACGGGAGCGTCCACTGGAGGAACCCGGAGAATCGGGGGACCCCCCCGCCCCCGCCCCCGTCGCCGCCGATGCCCTGACGACCGCCGTCGCCCTGGGCGGTCGACTCGGTGACGGTCCGGTAGACGAGGACGTGACGGGCCAGGCCGGCCCCGACGGCCAGGCAGGCGGCGATGAGTGCCCGCATCTGCCCGGCTCCCTCGCCTCCGCCGTCGTGCCAGTTGAGCCGCAGCCGCAGTGCGTCCTGCACCTCGGGTGATGACGGGCCGGCGAACCCGGGGGTGCCGGCGCCCATACCCGGATAGGTGGACAGTCCGTCGATGTCGTCCCGGGTCAGCCCGGCGTCGGCCACCGCGTCCAGGCAGGCGTCCACCGTCAGGTCGATCCCGGTGCGCCCGAGGCGGCGCCCCACCGCCGACTGTCCGATCCCCGAGATGACGGCGCGTCGCTCGAGCGGCTCCCCGTCGACGCTCACGACGGCCCGTCCCCGGACACCGGACGGAACAGGGGCAGGTAGACGTCGTCGACATGGTCGAAGACGACTTCGACGGTCATGCCGGTGCGGATGTCGTCGACGGCCACGTCGACCAGATTGGTGGTGAGCCGTACGTCGTCCTGCTCGTCGATGGCGACCAGGCCGATGACGTAGGGTCCGCTGCCCGGGATCCATTCGTGGACGTTCACGGTATGGGCCACGACGGTGGCCCGCCCGCTCACCTCCTCGGGCGCCAGCTCGCCCGACAGGCAGGTGGGACATCTCGGTGCCGGGGGATGGATGTACATGCGACATGCCCGGCACCGGAGGAACCGGAGGCGCCCGTCGGCGCCCGAGGTCCAGAAGAACTCGTTCTCCGGCTCGAGCCGGGGGAGGAGCCGGAGTGCCGGGCCCCGGGCCGGAAGGTCGGGTCCGTCGGGCCCGGGGGTCACCGTCGACCCAGGACGTCGGGATTGACCACGTGGAGCGGTCGGGCCCCGGCCAGGAGCCGGCACAGGTCGTCGGCGATGATCCGGGTGTGGTTCGACTCCGTGTCGTAGGTGGCGCCGCCGATGTGGGGGGCCAGCACCACCGAGGAGAGCTGGCACAGCGGATGGTCGGGTGCCAGGAACTCCCCTTCGAAGTGGTCGAGGCCGGCCGCGGACACCTGGCCCGAGCGCAGGGCGTCGACCAGTGCGTCCGTGTCGTGCAGGGCGGCCCGGGCCGAGTTGAGGAAGACGACGCCCGGGCGCATGGCGGCAAACTGCGCGCCGGCGATCATGCCGGTGGTCTCCGGGGTGACCGGTGCGTGGAGCGATACCACGTCCGAGCGTTCGAAGAGTTCGTCGAGGCCCACCGTGGGCTCGTCGGCATAGGGGTCGTAGGCGATGACCTCCATGCCCAGGCCGCGCAGGCGCCACCGCAGGGCCCGGCCGACGGCACCCAACCCGATCAGCCCGGCGGTCCGCCCGGCGAGCTCCCAGGCCCGGAAGCGCTGGTAGGGGATGGTGCCGTCCTTGTAGATGTCGCCCCGACGGACGTCGGCGTCGGCGGCCACGATCTGGCGGGTCGCGCCGAAGAGCAGGGCGACGGTCAGTTCGGCCACGCCGTCGGCGTTGCGACCGGGTGCCCGCAGCACGGGGATCCCCGCCTCGGTGGCCGCGGCGACGTCCACGTTGGTCGGGTCGCCGCGACAGCTGCACACGGCCACCAGCGGAAGCTCGAACAGCGGCCCGGCGCACCGGTCGCTCTCCACGATGGCGATGGTGGCCCCCTCGTCGGCCATCCGGTCGGCCAGCTGCTGGGCGTCGTAGATGCGCAGGGTCGGCTGGTCGAGCCACGAGTCGATGGTCAGATCGGCGAGTTGGCCGAGAAGGTCCAGTCCGGGACCGCGCACCGCGGCGGTCACCAGAGCCTTCTGTCGTGCTTCCGGCATACGACCGCCCTCTCCCCTGGCTAGCGTTCTGATCGCCCGGGACAGTACCACCGACCTCAGGAGCGAAAGCAGAACACATGGATCGTGACGAGCAGGTAGCGCCGGACGCCGTCCGGCCTCCCGGGGGGGAGTGCACGATCGGGATCGACGTGGGCACCACGGCGGTCAAGGCGGTGGCGGTGGATGCCGACGGCACCGTGGTGGCCCGGGCACGCGTTCCCCACCGGGTCATCGCGCCGGTGCCGGACGTGCTGGAGCACGACGCACTGCGGGCATGGCGGCAGGGCCCCCGCCGGGCCCTGGCCGCGGTGGCCGGTGCCCTCGACGGCCCTGCCGCCGGCGTGGTCACCTCGGCGATGGTCCCGTCCATGACCGCCGTCGACCGCCGGGGCATCCCCCGCCTGCCCGGCCTGCTCTACGGGGACATCCGGGCCCGCGACGACGGTCCGGACGGGCCGGTGGCCCGGCCCCACGACCACGGCGGCGAACGGGAGGAGGGGAGGCGCATGCTGGCCTGGGCCGTGGCCGAGCAGCCCGGGGCTGCCGGATACTGGCCGTGCCAGGCCGTCGCCACCCACGCGCTCTGCGGTGTGCCCGCCGTCGACTCGGCCACGGCCAGCTCCTTCGGGAGCCTGATGCGCGGGAGCCGGTGGGACCGCGACGTCCTGGCCGCCATCGGCGTCGACGAAGGCCAGCTGGCCCGGGTCGTCCCCCTGGGCCGGCCGGCGGGGACCGTCCCCGGGACGCCGACGGTGGTCGGCGGAGGGTCGATCGACGCCTTCTGCGAACAGATCGTGTCCGGCGCCGTGCACGTCGGCGACGTACTGGCCATCTTCGGTGCCACCCTGGTCGTCTGGGTGGTGACCGACGAATGGGTGGAGGTGACCGGGCTCACGTCGTTCCCGAGCACCGTGCCCGAACGGTTCATGGTCGGGGGGCCGAGCAACGCCGGGGCCCTGTTCGTCGACTGGGTCCGCACCGTCACCGGCGGCGCACCGGCGACCGGCCGCCGCAGCCGGGCCGCCGCACCCGGGGCCGGAGGCCGAGACGGGGACCCGGGTCGGGTGCCGGTGTGGCTGCCCTACTTACGCGGCGAGCGCACCCCCTTCCACGACCCGGGCCTCCAGGCCAGCCTCCTCGGGCTGGACATCGCCCACGGGCCCGACGCCGTGGTGCGGGCCTCCTACGAGGCGAGCGGGTTCGTCATCCGCCGCATCGTCGAGCGCTCGGGCGGGAAGGCACTGCGGGTGGTGGCCACGGGCGGCGGCTCCCGGTCGGTGGCATGGATGCAGGCGGTGGCCGATGCCACCGGCCTGCCGGTCGACACCGTGGCCGTACCCGAAGGGGCCGCCCTGGGCGCGGCGTTCCTCGCCCGCATGACCGCCGGCCTCGAGGCCGACTTCCAGGCCTCGGCGAGGTGGGCCCGGCCGGGGACCCGGATCGAGCCGGACCCGGCCTGGGCGACTCAGGCGTCCAACCGCTTCCGCCGGTTCGAGGAGGAGGGCCCCGCGGGTTGAGCGCCCGTGGCGGAGCCGGTGGGGACAGAGGTCGACGGATCGGCTACGACGAGCATGCCGGGGGGTCGGTGAGGCCCCACAGCGTCACCACGGCTGGGGGGATGGCCGTCTTCGTCGGGCAGAACGGCTCGGACCCGAGGGACACCATCGTCCAGCTCCCGCCGGCGGTCTGGGTGAAGATGCCCATCCCCCCGCCGTCCTGCATGCCCACTTCGGTCTGCTGGCTGGCGGTGGCGGACGGAAGGAACGAGGCGAGCGCCCAGTTCGTGCCGGTGGAGGGCACCGTGGCGAGATAGACCGACCCGGGAGCGGTGCCGGCGATCTCGGAGGCGGGCACCTGTTTGTAGGCGGCGAACGCCGTCGTCAACGCCGCCTTGTCGGCCGCGGTGGCCACCACGTTGAGCGGACCCGACGCGCCGGTCGTGCTGGTGGCGGTCGTCGACGACGGGCTACCCGTGGTGGACGTCGTGGTGGCCGATGCCGCCGTGGTGGTCGTGGTCGACGGCGCCGTGGTGGTACTGGTCGACGACGAGGAGCCGCACGCCGCCAGGAGCCCGGCGAGGGCGACCCCTCCGAGCAGTGCCATCGTCCGGGAGGGGGTCATCTCCCTACTTTCCCACCTCCGACCGGTCGGAGGGGTGATCAGGGGCCGGAGGCGACGTTGGGGGTGAAGGCAGCCTTCAGCACGCCGCTCACCTCCGGTCGGGCGAGGGTGGTGAGCGCCCCCCACCAGTCCTCGAGCGGGTAACGGTGGGTGACCATGGCGGTCAGGTCGATCCGGCCGTCCCGCACCAGGTCCAGGTAGTGCTGGATGGCGTGGAGTCGCACCCCCTCGAACTCCTCCATGGCGAAGGCGTTCGATCCGACGATGGTGAGCTCCTTGAAGTAGATCGGCGTCCACTCCCAGCGGCCGGGGATGGCCACACCGGTGTAGACCAGCTTGCCCCGCTCGGCCAGGACCCGGACCGCGACCTCGAAGGTCTCCGGCTTGGCCACCGAGTCGTAGACGACGTCGATGTGGCCGGGATGGGCCATCGGCAGCCCGTCGAACGCCTGGTGGAGTACGCCGCCCGACCATCCGGCCAGCGCCTCCAGGGTGGCTGGCCGGGGCTCGTGGGGCACGACCAGGGCGGCGCCGAAGCGCCGGGCCATCTCGGCCTGGGCCGGGAACCGGGCGACCACGGCCACCTCGACGTCGGGGTAGAGCGCGGTGAGGATGGCCACGCTGGTGAGCCCGAGGGCGCCGGCGCCGAACACGACGGCCCTCCCGCCCGGCGGCGGCGGGTGGCGGACGATGGCGTGGAAGGAGACGGAGAACGGGTCGGCCAGGACGGCTGCCGTGTCGGAGACGTCGTCGGGGACGGGGACGAGCATCGAGTCGTGGGCCGCCATCAGGTCGGCCCAGGCCCCGGCGGCCCCGGTGACCACTCCGATGTGGACCCCGGGCCCGATGTCGCCCTTGGTGAAGGACCAGCACATGTTGACGTCGCCGGCACGGCACGGCGGGCACAGCGGCTCGATGCCTCGGGGGGCGCAGCTCAGCCACGGGTTGAGCACGACGCGCTGGCCGACCTCCACACCCCGGGCCTCGGGGCCGAGCGCCACCACCTCGGCCACCACCTCATGACCGGGCACGTGGGGCAGCGACGAGAAGGCGGCCATCGGGTTGTCGATGTCCCCGTCGTCGAAGTCCCCGAGGACCAGCTTGGCATCCGAACCGCAGACACCCGAGAGGATGGGCCGGGTGACGACCCAGTCCGGTCGGATGGGCCGGGCGTCGTCCAGCTCGTGCAGGCCGAAGGGGAGGGAGCAGAGGTGCTCCTCCAACTCGTCGGTCGGGACGGGCCGGGGCTCCGACCGGTCGGGGCGGGCCCCGAAGACGAGTGCCTTCATGCCGTGGCCCCGTGGTCGTCCCCGACGGGGGCCGCATCCTCGCCGGACCCCTGGTCGGCCATCGACCGCATGGCGGCCACGAATCCGTCGAAGTCCTTCGTCTTCATCTCCACCACCGCACTCATGTCCGGGACGTAGTGCTCGAATCGGGGACTGGTGAGGCAGGCCACGATGCCGGCCGCCACCTCCTCGGGTGGGGCCAGCGGACCGGCATAGTCGGGCGGGTCGTTGTCGGGCTGGTCCCAGATCTCGGTGTCGATGGCGCCCGGCAGCACGAGGCGGACGTCGACCCCGGTCCCCACCAGATCGGCGGCGAGCGACTCGCTCCAGCCGGCGAGGGCGAACTTGGAGGCGCAGTAGGCGGCCTCGTGGGTGATCCCGAGGCGACCCCCGAGGCTCGACACGTTGACGATGGTGCCCGACCCGCGGGCCAGCAGCCGGGGCAGCAGGGCCAGGGTGAGGGCCACCGGGGAGAGGAAGTTGACGGCCATGGCCCGTTCCACCTCGGCCAGCGTCAGCCGGTCCGCCGGTCGCCGGAGGGGGATGCCGGCGTTGTTGACGACCACATCGAGGGGCCCGAGTTCGTCCCAGACGGTGAGCCCCACTGCGGCAGCCGAGTCCGGGTCGGACAGGTCGGCCGACCACCAGCGGGAGGCAGGGGCCCCGACCCGGCAGTCGGCGGCCACCTGCTCGAGCCGGTCGGCCCGGCGGGCCACCAGCGCGACCGTGGTCCCGGTCGACGCCAGCAGGCGGGCGGTGGCCGCCCCGATGCCCGACGAGGCCCCGGTCACCAGCGCCGTGGTCATCGGGCCCGACCGTTGCCGCTGGTGTCAGGAACCGGTGAGGTCATCGGCCGAGGTTAGACCTTCCCATCCCGGTGGCGGCGGGTCGAGGCGCCAGTACTGCTCGGGGACGTTGGCCGCCAGGCGCTCGTCCAGGAAGTGGTCCCGGCGGAGGGGGGCCAGCTGGCTGGCGTAGCACTCGATGGCCGCGCGCTTGGCCGCCGCGTCGGGCACGACGGGCACCACGGCCGGGGTCGGCCACAGTCCGGAGCGGAAGAGCTTCGCCACCCGCCACGCCAGCAGGCCGGGCAGGTGCTTGTAGCCGCCGTCCTCGTAGCAGAACCAGCTCGGGTCGGAGCCGTCGAGGTGGAGGGCGTCGCGGGCCAAGAGCCCCGCGTCGTGGGTGAGGACGTGGTCCGGGTTGGCCAGTCCCATGGGGAGGAACACCGAGGTGGGACCGGCCTCGTCAATGGCCCGGGCCAGGATGGGGGCCACGTCGACCGGATGCAGTCGCTCGTCGGGTGCGAGGTACTGGTGGTCGGCGAACTCGAGCCACACCGGGAGCGCGCCCATCGAGGCCGTGGCGGCACGGTCCTCGTCGCGGCGGACGGCCACCACGTCGTCCTCCGGGGTGAACCCGCCGGCCGAGTCCCACTCGCTGGCCGGGTCGGGGTAGGCGGCGGGGCGGCCACCCAGCACGGTGATCACCGTGCTCCCGGGATAGGTGGTCAGGAGGTGGGCCGTCCCGAGGGCGGCGTCGTCGAAGTGGGGGGACACCACCACGACGGTGGCCAGCTCGTCCCCGTCCACCGCACCCCACAGCCGGCGTCCGTCCATGGCCGGAGCGTACCGGTCGGGGCGCCGGCCGGCAGGCTCGTCGGCCTCAGGTGAGGGCACGCCGCCTGAAGCCGTACATGCCGACCACCACCAGCACGACCAGGTAGACCACGGCCACGACGAAGCAGGTCCAGGTGGCGATGTGGGGGACGCCCGGGGCCATGAGGCCGCGGAGTCCCTCGCTCACGTAGGTCATGGGGTTGCACGCGGCCACCACCTGGAACCATCGGATGTGTCCCAGCGAGGGCCAGGGGTACTGGCTCGAGCCGGTGAAGATCAGCGGGGTGAGCACCAGGGCGAAGGTGACGTTGATCCGGTTCGGCGGCACGAAGGTCCCGAGGATCAGCCCCATGGCCGCGCCCAGCAGGGACCCGAGGATGGTCATGACGACCACAGCCACGGCCGTCGAGGCCCGCCAGGGGATCGACCCGAGGATCCAGATGCCGATGGGGAACATGACGGCCCCGGCGACGAACCCCCGCATGGCCGCGAACACCACCTTCTCCACTGCTACCGCGCCCACGGGCAACGGCGCGAGGAGCCGGTCCTCGATTTCGTTGCTGTAGGAGAACTCGATGACCAGCGGGAGCGCCGCGCTCTGCAGCCCGGTGAGCACGGCGGCCAGGGCCACCAGGCCCGGGAAGAGGACCTGCTGGTAGTCGGCGTGGGCGTAGCCCAGCTCGGTGAGGACCTTGCCGAAGACGAAGAGCAGGAACAGTGGCTGCAGGATGACCTGGGCCAGGAAGATGGGGAACTCCCGCCCGGTGACGAAGAGGTCTCGCCGCAGGATGGCGAGCCCGGTTCGCCACGGGCCCCACCGGGCGACCGGGACGTCGACGGTCGTGGCCGCGGACCGCACCGCGTCGGCGGTGCTCATCGCAGTGCCCTCCCGGTCAGGTGGATGAAGACGTCCTCGAGGTTCGGCTCTCCCAGGCGGACGTCGGTGAGCTTGGCCCCTGCCTCGTGCACCAGCTGGGCCACCGGGGCGACGTAGGAGGCCGCCTCCCCCTCCACGTCGAGCCGGAAGCGCCAGCCGTCCCCGCCCGGCACGTCGAGCTGGTCGACCATGTGCACCCCGGTCAGCCGGCCGAGGGCGACGCCCAGCGCGGCGGCGTCCCCGGACGGGCCCGGCTCGACGGTGCAGTCCAGGGTCCGGTCGCTGCGCATGCTGCGGACCAGGTGGTCGGGCGTGTCGAGGGCCAGCAGCGTCCCGTGGTCGATGATGGCCACCCGGTCGCTCAGCACGGCGGCCTCGTCCATGTCGTGGGTGGTGATGACGACCGTCGTCCCGGCGGCCTTCAGCTCCGCCACCTTCTCCCACAAGAAGAGCCGGGCGGCAGGGTCGAGGCCGGTGGAGGGTTCGTCGAGGAAGAGCACCGCCGGCGCGTGCATGAGGGCCCGGGCGATCATCATCCGCTGGATCTGGCCGCCGGAGAAGTCGTCCGGACGGCCGTCGGGCCGGTCGGCCAGGCCGAACTGCGCGAGCAGCGCGTCGGCCAGCCGGTTCCGCCGTGCCCGGGGGACCCCGTGGTAGCTGGCGTGGAAGAGCAGGTTCTGGCGGACCGACAACGACCGGTCGAGGTTGTTCTGCTGGGGGACGACGCCGAGCACCCGGCGGGCCCCGACCGGGTCGGCCTCCACGTCCACCCCGGCCACCACGGCGCGGCCGCCGGTGGGGCGGATCCGGGTGGTGAGGATTCCGATGGTGGTGCTCTTGCCGGCACCGTTGGGTCCGAGGAACCCGAAGACCTCACCCCTGCGCACCTGGAAGCTGACCCCGGCGAGCGAGTCCACCGCAGCCTTCGGGTACCGCTTGACCAGGTCGGCGACCTCCACCGCCAGCTCGCCCGCATGGAGGGGACGGCCGTCGAACGCGTCGGCGACAGCCCCCTGGTACGACCCGTTGCTCATCCCCCGGTGCTCCTTACCGTCGGCGCCACCGTCGGCGCCACCGTCGGCGCCGACCGCGGCCTGCGACCATGCAGTGCCTACGTCGGAGGCCGACGATACGGTACGGGGACCCGGCCGGCACGTTTCCGACGAGCCGTCGGGATGCGACACCGGGCGAACGGCGGAACCGGTCGTGGGGAGGAGACGAGATGACCACCGCTACGGACGGATGCTCCGCCGATGCTCCCTTCCCCTGGTGCGCCGTCCCGGGGCGCCACCGTTGACGGGTCGGGGGCGATGGAATCCGCTCGCCGGCCCGGTCCGGTCGTGGGGCCACTTCGTGCGCAGGCCCCGTGCCACCCAGGTGCGGACGGTGGCCGTGGTGGTAGCCGTCCTCGGATCCCTCACCGTCTGGATCGCCACCGCTCCCTCCTCCAGTTCCAGTTCGCCGGTCCAGGCATCGACGTCGGCCGGCCGGACGGCGGTGCCGGTCGACCAGGCCAGTACCTCGTCGCGAGGGGTGACCGCCACCGCGATCAACGTGGTATTCCCGGTGGTGTCGCTCAACTCCCTGGCCGGCCAGGAGGGATTCGCCGCGGACGTGGAGTTCGGGCAGCAGACGCAGGCGATCGACCTGTTCGTGAACCAGATCAACCGCGACGGCGGCATCGACGGCCGCCGGATCAACCCGATCATCGAGTCCTACGACCCGGCCAGCGAGTCCGACATGCGGTCCCTGTGCAAGACGTGGACCGAGGGCTCGCCGGCCGCCTTCGCGGTGGTGGACGGAATAGGGGCGTGGACCGGCGACAACCAGCTCTGCGTCGCCCAGGAGGGCCACACCCCCTTCCTGGGCGAGTGGACCACCGTCACCAGCTGGACCGATCAGGGCTCCCCGTACCTGTGGTGGACCGGCCCCGACCAGACGGAGATCCTCCAGGCCCTGGTCGACTGGGGGCTGCGCGCCCACCTCCTCGGCGGGTCGCGCAAGGTGGGGGTGATCGCCGGCGACCGGGCGTCGGACCAGGCCGCCCTGGACGAGGTGCTGCTGCCCGCCCTCCGTCGGGCCGGCGTGACCCCGGTGGTGGCCACCATCGCCTCGGACCCGTCGGAGACGGCCACCACCGACAGCGAGGCACCCCTCGTCGTCCAACGGTTCCGCAGCGACGGCGTCGACTCGGTCATCCCCCTCATCCCGTTCAACGTCTTCTTCCCCATCCTGGCGGCCCAGTCGGCCCAGGGCTACTACCCGCGCCTCCTGCTGAGCGACTACGAGTCGAGCATCGAGGTGGCCCTCGGGCTGATGCCCATCCCCTACGCGCGTGCCCTCGACGGCCAGGAGGGCGTCACCACCGAGACCCTGGGGGGCATCGACGACGACCGGCCGCAGAGCCAGGGCGGGTACGACCCGGGCCTGCGCAGCTGCTGGACGCTGTGGCACCAGGCCTATCCCCAGGTCCCCCCGGGGACGCTGTCGTACTACATCGAGGAGCAGGGGCCGATCGCCGACTGGTGCCAGGCCATACGCCTCTTCGCCGCCGCCGCCCGTGCCGCCGGCCCCGACCTCGACCGGCGCACGTTCGTCACCGCCCTGTCGACGATCACCGACTTCCCGGGGACGGTGACCCCCGTGCTCGGCTACGGACCCGACAAGCACTACGGGCCCACCGACTACCAGGTGGTCCGACTGCACATCAACGAGCCGGTGTCGACCCAGTGCAAGCTGCCGAAGAACCGGATCCCCCAGGGCACGTGCTGGGTCACCGTCGAACCCTTCACCCCCCTGCCGTCCCCCGGATCGTCGTGACCGTCCCGGCGCCGGGCGGCCACCGCTGGTAGACACACCCCATGACTCCGGTCGAGGGGGCGGACCCCGTCGAGCGCTGGCACACCGACGGTTGGTGCGTGCTGGAGGACCTCTTCACCCCCGACGAGGTGGAGTCCGCGCGCGCCGCGGTGGCCGGACTATTCCCCCCGGCACCGGCGGTGGCGACAGGCCAGGTCCGCGAGGAGGACATCGCCTGGGGCGCCTCCAAGCCCACCTTCCCCTTCGCCGACGAGGCCCTCAACCGTCTCGTCGTGCACGACGCGGTGATCGACCTGGCCGAGGCGCTGCTCGGCACCGACCGGCTCCGTCTCTACCAGGGCATGGCGACCGCCAAGTACCCGGGGCTCCGCGACGAGTACGAGCAGCTTCTGCACGTGGACTACGCCAACCACACCCTGGTGGTCCCGCGGGACGACGTCGGCTATCAGCACCTCGAGCTGTTCGTGTACCTGAGCGACGTGACCGCCGAGACGGCGGCCACCCGGATGGTGTCGCGCCGGCTGACCGGTGGGATCCCGGTGGAGCGGACCTACCTCGGGTTCGACCAGTACGCCCCGCTGTACGACGCCGAGGTGCCGGCGGTGGGCCCGGCCGGCTCGGTCCTGGCGTACCGTCCCGACGTGTACCACCGCGGCTCGGCCATGACCGCCGGGGAGGACGCCCGGTTCCTGCTCCACGCCGCCTACAAGCCGGAAGCCACCGACTGGCTGGGGTTCAACACGTGGCCGGTGGCGGGGGAGGGGATGGAGTGGCACCGATTCGTCGGGGTCGCCACCGTCCGACAGCTCACCGTCCTCGGTTTCCCCGAGCCCGGCCACCCCTACTGGACGCCGGAGACGCTGGCCGGTGTGGGGGCCCGCTACCCGGCCCTCGACATGGCACCGTGGATCCTGGCCGCGGTCAGTGCGAC
Source organism: Acidimicrobiales bacterium (assembly GCA_050014755.1). Lineage (GTDB taxonomy): Bacteria > Actinomycetota > Acidimicrobiia > Acidimicrobiales > RAAP-2 > Bog-756. The sequence goes on along the minus strand of JBEKCS010000045.1, from coordinate 11,247 downwards.
CTGAGTCGGCCGTGCCCGACGCGCCGTCGACCGACGACGGCCCGTGGTGGAGGACGGGGGTCCTGTACCAGGTGTACCCCCGGTCGTTCGCCGACTCCGACGGGGACGGTGTGGGCGACCTGCCCGGCATCGTCGACCGGCTCGACTACCTGCAGTGGCTGGGGGTGGACGGCCTCTGGCTGGGTCCGATCAACGTGTCGCCCCACGCCGACTGGGGGTACGACGTGGCCGACTACCTGGCGGTCGATCCCGAGCTCGGCACCCTCTCGGACCTCGACCGGCTGATCGCCGAAGCCGGCCGGCGCGGGATCCGGGTGCTGCTCGACCTCGTCCCGAGCCACACCAGCGACCAGCACCCCTGGTTCGTCGACTCGCGCTCGTCGAGGGCGGCGCGGCACCGGAACTGGTACGTGTGGGCCGACCCGCGGCCCGACGGGTCGCCCCCCAACAACTGGGTCTCCAGCTTCGGGGGGTCGGCGTGGACGCTGGACGGGGCCACCGGTCAGTACTACCTCCACAACCATCTGGTCGAGCAGCCCGACCTCAACTGGTGGGACGGGGAGGTCCGCCGGGCCTTCGACGACATCATCGCCTTCTGGCTCGACCGCGGTGTGGCCGGCTTCCGGATCGACGTGTGCCACGGGATGATCAAGGACGCTCTGTTGCGCGACAACCCGCCCGCCGAGGAGTCCGACCCGCCGGACGTCCGCCTCTTCGGTCAGCGACCCGTCTACAACAGCGACCGCCCGGAGGTGCACGAGGTGCTCCGTCGGTGGCGCCGACTGGCCGACCGCTACCCAGGGCGGGTGCTGCTCGGCGAGACACCGGTCCCGACCGCCGACTCCCTCGCCGCGTACTACGGCGACGGGAGCGACGAGCTCCACCTCGCCTTCAACTTCGCGTTCCTGGAGTCGCCGCTCGAGGCGGGGGCCATGCGCACGGTGGTGAAGGCCACCGAGGAGGCGCTTCCGGCCGACGGCTGGCCGGTGTGGACCGGGTCCAACCACGACCTCGGACGGTTCGCCACCCGGTGGGCCGGAGGTCGGCCCGAGCAGGCCCGGGTCGCGCTGGTGATCCTGCTGTGCCTGCGGGGGACGCCGGTGCTCTACCAGGGTGACGAGCTCGGGCTGTGCGACACCGACGTTCCCCCCGAGCGCATGGCCGACCCGCTCGGGGTGCGTTACTGGCCGGCCTACGCCGGCCGGGACGGGGCGCGCACGCCGATGCCGTGGCGGGACGGGCCGGGCGGCGGCTTCACTCGACCCGGAGTGGAGCCGTGGCTGCCGTTCGGCGACCTGTCCGCATGCAACGTGGAGGCCGAGCGTGGCGATCCCGACTCGATGCTCCATCTGACCCACGACCTCCTCGCGCTGCGCCGGGCGGAGCCCGATCTGACCAGCGGTCGGTACCGGTCGCTGGAGGCGCCCCCGGGGGCGTGGGCGTGGAGCCGCGGCGACCGGCTCACCGTGCTTGCCGCCATGACGTCCGACGGAGCCACACTCGACGGCGTGACCGGGACGGTGGTGGCGGCGACGGACCGGCGTCGCCGCGGGGAGGCCGTCGACGGCGTCGTGCGCGTCGGGGGTTGGGAGGCGGTCGTGGTCGCGCCACCGGCGAGCAAGGTCCCCGGGTAGCCGAAGTCGACGGTGGGCGTCGAGGTCGGCGGGGGCTACCGGTCGGTGGCGACGAGGGCCCAGTCGAGTCCGCCGGCCAGGTGCCGGAGGTAGTCGGGGCTCTCCCAGGCGTGCGGGAAGTGGCCGAGCGACGTCGAGAACACCCGGCCCGCGCCCTCGGTGAAGCACCACGAGAGCGGGTAGCCCGCCGGGGCGGCGTCGAGGCCGTCCCCGTGGTCGAGCTCGGATGCCCGGGCCGCCAGCAACACCTCGGCATCGTCTCGCAGGTCCCGGAACCGGTACACCTCGTCGTGCCATCGCCAGGTCGAACCGAGGTGGGAGACGGCGGGATGCCCGGGGTCGATGACGTCGAGGGTGCACGTCTGGGTCCACGGGTGTCCGTCGAAGCGCGCACCGACCAGGAGCCCGTACTCGTCCCAGCCGTAGCAGGAGTCGGTGGCCGAGTGGATAGCCACCACCGACGTGCGGCCCGAGCGGACGCCGTCGAGGAGAACGGAGCGTTGGGCGGGCGACCACGGGGTCTCGCCGATGGTGAACAGCGCCACCACCCGGGCCGTGGCCAACTCGGCGGGGTCGAGGGTCCGGACGTCGCGCACCCAAGTGCAGTCGAGGCCGGCGGACTCGGCCAGCTCGGCGACCGCGGTAGCCGACTGGTCGAGCACCCCGTGGACCCCGGCGGGCCCGTCCCGGTAGGGGGCCACCTGGGTGACGTGGACGAGGGTCGGCGACACCATCCCCGGATCCTACCGTCGGCGTCCACGGGCTCCCGGTGTCAGACTTCCGGTGTGCACCACTCCATCGCCGCCGGCGGTCCCCGGTGAGCCCGGCCCGGACGGGTGGACCCGTGGCGCTCCCCGACGGATTCGTGTTCGGAGTCGCCACCGCCGGGTTCCAGATCGAGGGCGGCTACAACGGCCCGGGTGAGCCCGCCAACAACTGGGCGCGTTGGGAGGCCGGCGGCCGCATCGAGCCGTCGGGGAATGCCTGCGACTTCTGGCTCCACCCCGACGAGGCGCTCGACCGCGCCGCGGGGCTCGGGTGCGACGCCTTCCGGATCTCGGTCGAGTGGACCCGCCTCGAGCCCGAAGAGGGGCGGTTCGACGAGTCGGCACTCGACGGCTACGTCGCCATCCTCGACGCCTGCCGCGATCGGGGGCTCGAGCCGATCGTCACCCTGCACCACTTCACCCACCCGGCGTGGCTCGGTGAGGAGTTCTGGCTCCGGGACGACTCGCCCGAGCGGTTCGCCGAGTACGTCGCCCGAGTGGTGCCGGCACTGGCCCGGCAGTGCCGCACCTGGATCACCATCAACGAGCCGAACATCGTGTCGCTGATGGGCTGGGTCGAGGGGAGCTGTCCACCGGGGCGCACCGGGGCGTTCTCCGAGGCGTTCACCGTCCTGGACAACCTGCTCTGCGCACACGTGCTGGCGTACCGGGCCGTCCACCAGGTGCAGGCCGACGCCCGGGTCACCGTCAACACCAGCTCCTCGTCGATCTACGAACAGGACCGGTTGCTCACCGACCTGCTGCATGCACGGGCCGCCGGCGTGGCCCGCGGCGATGTGGACGCCTGGATCGACGAGCGACGTGCGCTCCACGACGAGCTCCTCCCCGCCCAGGGAGCGGTGGAGGTGGCGCTCCGCCGGCTGTTCGCCTCGGTGTCCCCCTACGGGTCCGCGGGCGGTGGTCCGCTCCGGTCGAAGCTTCGGCGACCGTCCGGACGCCGGGTGCTCGACGCCGTGTACGCCGAAGGAGCGGAACGGACGCTCGACGCAACCGGGTTCGACTGGTACGACCCGCTGGCCGCCCGTGCCCTGCGTCTCCCGGGGCACCGCACGGCCGGGGGGCGCCGGTGGGAGCCGTCCCGGGCCATCTGGGACGTCGTCCCCGACCCTGCGGCCATGACCCGGTGGTGCCGCGACCAGCACGAGCTGCTTCCCGGCCTGCCGCTGTGGGTGGTCGAGAACGGACTGTGCACCCGGGTCCGCAACGGACGCAACTACGGTCGCGTCGACGGATGGGACCGCCCGCGCTACCTGGCCGAGCACGTGGCCGCAGTGGTCGACGCGGTGGCCGCCGGCGTGCCGGTGACCGCCTACCTCCACTGGTCGTTGGTCGACAACTACGAGTGGGGCTCCTACGAGCCGCGGTTCGGGATCTTCGGCGTCGACCGGTCGCGGGGGCCTCGGGGATTCCGGTGGCTCGATACCGACTCGGACGGCCAGGACTCGGCCGCGGCCTACCGCCGGCTGATCGAATGGGCACGCAACGGGGCCGAGGGTCGGCCGCCTGTTGCATGACGCCGCCTGTTGCGTGACGCCGCCTGTTGCGTGACGCCGCTTGTTGCATGACCGTGTGGCGTGGCTAGATTGGCCGCCGTGGCCGTCCGGCGGCGGGGGAGTTGAGCACCGTGCAGATCACCATCATCGGCGGGGGCAGCTACCAGTGGACCCCCGAGCTCCTGGCCGACCTGCTCGGCACCCCGTCACTGCGCGGGTCCCACGTGGTGCTGGAGGACATCGACCCGGCACCGCTCGTTCCGATGGAGGGCCTGGCCCGCCGGCTCGACGAGGCACTGGGGGCACAGACAACCGTGTCCACCACCACCGATCAGAGGCGGGCCCTGGAGGGGGCCGACTTCGTGATCGTCACCATCTCCACCGGTGGCTTCGCGTCGATGTCGGTGGACCTCGAGGTACCGGCCCGGTACGGCATCCGCCAGTCGGTCGGCGACACCGTGGGACCCGGGGGGATCAACCGGTCGCTGCGCAACGTGCCCGTCCTCACCGGGGTTGCCGAGGACATCGCCGACGTGTGCCCGGACGCCTGGCTCCTCAACATCACCAACCCGATGACCTGCCTCACCCGGGCCGTCTGCCGCCAGACGGACGTCAAGTCCGTGGGCCTCTGCCACGAGGTGGGGAATTGGACGATCGACCTGGCCATCGCCCTCGGCAAGCCGGCCGAGGCGGTGCGGGCCACCGTGGCCGGTGTCAACCACTTCCCGGTGGTCACCGCCCTGGACGTGGACGGCGAAGACGGGTTCGCCATCCTGGCCGAGATGACGGCCGAGGCCGGAGGACTGGAGGAACTCGCACCGAGCCCGGGACGGGCCGAGGCGGAGGAATTCTCCCGGCTCGACTTCTGCCGGCGCCACACCCTCGCGCTCACCTTTCTCGAACGGTGGGGGGCGGTGCCGGCTGCCGGCGACCGGCATGTGGCCGAGTTCGTGCCATGGGTGCTCACCGAGTCGTCGCAGTGGGGAGGGCGCTACAACATCGAGTTGACGGCGATGGAGACCCGCCGACGGCACCAGGACGGGTACGTGGCCGACGTCGACGCCTGGCTGGCCGGCACCAAGAAGCTCCAGACCTGGCCGTCGGGCGAGCTCCCGGCACTGGTGATCGACTCGTTGGTGACCGGCACGCCACGCGAGTTGCCGGTCAACATCCCCAATACCGGGCAGGTACCCGACGTCCCGGAGGGCGCAGTGGTGGAGTCGATCTGCGTGGTGGACGGGGACGGGGTGCGCGGCCGGGACGTGGCACCGCTCCCGGCACCCTTCGCCGAGCTGGTCCGTCGGCATGCCGCCGTGACCGAACTGACGCTCGACGCCGCGCTCGAGGGGGACCGCGCCACCACCGGCGCCGCCTTCCTGCTCGACCCGCTGGCCGGCCGGGGCGACCTGGTCAGCACCGAGGCGATGGTGGACGAGCTCCTGGCCGGCACCGCGGCGTGGTTGCCACGGTTCGCCCGATGACCGCGGCGTAGCCTCAGGGCACATCGAACCAGCTGAGGATGCCGTCTCGGGCGGTGGTCCCCGGACTCGCCGACACCCGTCGGCCAGGAGGACACCATGAAACTCGGATTCGTCGGGCTCGGGGCCATGGGCCTACCCATGACGCGCCATCTGCTCTACGCCGGCCACGAGGTCACCGTGTCCTCGCGCGGCCGGGGACCGATCGAGCGGGCGGTGGCCCTGGGTGCCGTCGACGGGGGTTCCCCGGATGGGGTGGCCCGGGCTTCCGACGTGGTGATCCTGTGCGTCCCGAGCTCTCCCCAGGTCGTCGAGGTGGTGGCGGCCATGCTCCCCGCCCTCGGCCCGGGCAAGGTGGTGGTCGACTGTTCCACTATCGACCCCGAGGTCACCCGCCGCCAGCACGAACTGGTCTCCGGGACCGGCGCCGCCTACCTCGACGCACCCCTCTCGGGAGGGACGGCCGGGGCCGAGCAGGGGACGCTGACGCTGATGGTCGGCGGCGACCAGGAAACCCTGTCCCGGGTACGCCCGGCGCTGGACGCCTTCTCGGCCCGGATCGTCCACGTGGGTGGTCCGGGCATGGGCCAGGTGGTGAAGCTGTGCAACAACCTGGTCTACGCCGCCCAGATGCTGGCCACCTCCGAGGCGACCGCCCTGGCCCTCGCCTCCGGGGTGGACGCGGCCAAGCTGCACGAGGTCCTGACCCATGCCACCGGCGACTGCGTGGCCGTGCGCACCCGGCTGCCGGTCGCCGGCGTGGTGCCCGAGAGTCCGGCGTCCAACGGGTGGCGACCGGGGTTCATGACCGACCTCATGGCCAAGGACCTGGACCTCGCCCTGGTCCACGGCGCCCGCGCCGGAGTTCCGCTCACGTCCACGGCCGTCGCCCGACAGGCGCTGACCGCGGCGTCCGCCGCCGGGTACGGCCGGGAGGACTTCTCCTCGGTGGCCAAGGTCGTCCTCGCCCTTTCCGGGCTGGAGGTCCCGGCGACGTGAACGGACCCCGGGGACCCGGCGTCGCGGGCCCGATGTTGGTACTGGCGGCCGACCACCGGGCCCGGGGCGTTGCGACCATCGAGCGGTACGACTCATACCTTGCCGCACTGCGGTCGGCGCTCCCGCACTGCGACGGCATCCTCGCCACCGCCCAGCCGATGGGTGACCTCGCCCGCAGTGGCTCCCTCCGTCCGGGCCAGCGCACCTACCTCTCGCTCAACCGGACCGGCCTGGCCGGCTCGGCGTTCGAGCTGGACGACCGGTTGGTGGCCACCGTGGAACGGGCGGCCGGCGACGGGTGGACGGGCGTCAAGCTGATGACCCGGATCGCTCCGGACGACCGGGGGGGTGCGGCGGCGCTCGAGCTGCTCGGCCGGGTCCTGGAGGAAGCAGCCGCAGCCGGCCTCGAGGCCCTCGTCGAGCCGGTGGTGTGGCGCGCGGGCCGGATGTCGCGGGACGCCGACGACGTGGTGTACGGCGCGGTGATCGCCCACGACCTGGGCTCGCCGCTGCTGAAGGTCCCCGTACCCGATGAGCCGGCCGGGGCCCGGCGGGCCGCAGCCGTCGAACGGGTGGTCGCCGCGGTGGGGGTACCCGTCCTCTTCCTCGGGGGACCCCGGAGCAGGGATGGCGAGCCGGTCGTGGACGTGGCCCGGGACGTGATGGACGGTGGGGGCGGAGGGCTGGCCGTCGGACGGGCGGTCATCGAGGATCCGGACCCGGGCGGGACAGCCGGCCGGCTGGCCGAGATCGTGCACCGGGGGTGATCCTCACCCTCGACCTCGGTACCAGTCGTACCAAGGCGGCCCTCTGGGGGCCGGACGGATTGGTGGGGGTGGCCGACGTGGCCCTCGTCACCACGAGCCCGGCCCCGGGAGCCATGGAGCAGGACCCGTCGAAGTGGTGGGCGTCGGTGGTGGCGGCCTGCACCGCCCTCGGGACGGAGCGACCCGACGGGCTCGGTGCAGTCGAGGTGGTGACGTGCACCGGGGCCCGCCAGACCTTCGGTCTCTTCGACGCTGCCGGCAGGCCGACCGGGCCGGGCATCCTGTGGTCGGACAGCCGGGCCGCGGTGGAGGCCGACGGGGACGTCGATCCCGGCGGGTCCGTGGTGGCCAAGCTGGCGTGGGTGGCGGCGCACCGGGCCGACCAGCTGGAACGCAGTGCGTGGATCCTGGCGCCGCGCGACGCGGTGGTCTGGAGGTTGTGTGGGACGGTGGCCACCGACTCGACGCTGGCCTCGCTGACCGGTTGCTACCGACCGGACGGCACCGTGGTGGATGCGGTGCGCGGACACCTGTCCGACCGCCTGCCTCCCGTCGTGGACTCCGACCGGGTGATCGGGGTGACCGGCGGGGACGCGGCCGGCGCGCTCGGTATCCGTCCCGGCCTGCCGGTGGTGATCGGGGCCGGTGACCGCCCGTGCGAAGTGCTGGGCACGGGAGCGACGACGGCCGAGCCCATGGTGAGTTGGGGAACGACGGCAAACGTCTCGCTCCCGGTCGATGCCGTACCGGTGCCGCCGCTCGGCGGGGTGGTGGTGACACGGGGTGCCACCGGCGGTTGGCTGCTGGAGGGAGGGCTCTCGGGTGCGGGCTCGTTCCTGGCGTGGCTCGGGCGCCTGTGCGGGCGATCGCCCGACGAGCTCGCCACGTTGGCCGCGACGAGCCCGCCCGGTGCCCGCGGCGTGACCGCCGTCCCGTGGCTCGGCGGTGCCCGCGCCCCGTGGTGGAGACCGGGAGCGGGAGCAGCCTTCGTCGGCCTGGCCGACGCCCACGGACCGGCCGATCTGGCCCGCGCCGTCGTCGAGTCGGTGGCCCGGGACGTCGCCCGGTGCCTGGCGGTGATGGGCGAGCGGATTCCGGCGGGTCCCGGTGTGTCCGGGCTGGGGCTCGCCGGGGGCGGAGCGTCCACACCGGTGTGGGTGGAGGTGCTGTGCGGGACCACCGGCCTTCCCGCCCGCTACCGCCGATCGGGACAGACGGCATCGGCGGGCGCGGCGCTGCTGGCCGCCCGGGCCACCGGCGATCCGTGGGACCTCGAGCGCCTCGACCCGGTGGCCGGCGGCTGCGATCCCGATCCCGCTGTCGTGCGGACGTACGCCGATCTGACGCCCCGCGCCCAGCAGGTCGCCGAGTCGCTGGTTGATCTTCCGCCCGCTACGGCGCGCGTGTGACCCGGGGCCCGCGTCGGTGGCCGTGGCCGGCGGTCGACGGGTGACCGAGTCGCCACGTTCCGTTGTGCCGATGATCGGTGCCCGGCCGGCGGTCCGGGGATAGGGTTCCCCACCAATGGGCGACCAGGTGCAGTTCGACTTCGCGGTCCCCGACGAACTGCTGCAGGAGGTCGTGGCCAGGGCGGGCACGCCGGAGTTCGTCGCCGACCTTGCGGTGATGCCGGGAACGGGTGAGGGCGACCCGCCGCCGCTGTCGCGGATCCTGCGCCAGTACGGCTACGCACCTCTGGTCATCCTCACGGCGGCGGCCATCGTGCCCGACACCTTCGGCAACGGGATCTCGGTCATCGGCAACAACCTCGAGCACACGTTCCACATCCACGACGCCGCCCTTGGCGCCATGACCTTCGCCGCCGCGGTGGCCCAGCTGCTGTGGGCGGTCCCCCTCGCCCTGTGGGCCGACCGTGGCAGCCGCAAGGTCGTGGCAGGAGTGGGCCTCCTGCTGTTCTCGTTGGTGGCGCCTCTAATGGCGTTCGCCCCCAACATCTGGGCGTTCACCTTCCTCTACCTGGTGGCGTCGGTGGGCTTCAACCTGAGTGAGACCGTCCACAACTCGTACCTCTCGGACGCCTACCCCACCGAAGCCCGGGGCCGGGTCTTCAGCTGGCACAACCTGTCGGACCCACTGTCGCTCACCATCGGCATCCTGTTCTTCGGGTTCGTCGTCACCGTCGGGCACAGCTGGCGGTGGGGGATGCTGATCGCCCTCGCCGGGATCCCCATCGCCCTCGCGGTGTTCACCCTGCCAGAGCCGGACAAGGGGCAGAACGAGTCGAGCCACATCCTCAAGGCGTCGGGGATGGACGTCCATGCCCAACAGGAGAAGGCGCCCCGGGTGCTGCTCGGCTCGGCGGTCACCCGGCTGCTGCGGATCCGCTCCATCTACTTCGAGCTGGTGGCCGTGGCCATCCTCGGGTTCGCGGGCACCGGGGGGCCACTGTTCGGGAACCTCTACTTCGCCCGCAGGTGGGGGCTCGACACCGCCCAGCGGAGCGAGGTCACCTCCATCGTCGGGTTGGCTGCCTTCATCGGTCTCCCGGTGGCCTACGTCGTCGGCGACCGGATGTTCCGTCGTTCGCCGGAACGGCCGCTGGTCGTGGCCGGGATCTGCATCTCGGCCTACGGCGTGATCTTCGTCACCTCCCTCTACATGCCCCACCTGTGGATGGTGGTCGCCCTCCAGCTGATCGCCACCGCGGCGATGTCCCCCCTGGCCATCTGCATCTTCTTGACCCTGGCCGCCACCGCGCCGCCCGAGATGCGCACCATCTGCTTCGCCATGTTCGGCGTGGCGGCGCTGGTGTTCGGCGGGTTCGCCGGTGGGGTCCTTCTCGGCGCGGTCAGCGACGCCGCCGGCTACCTCCGGGGCCCGACGGTGGCCCTCACCGTGATCGGCCCGGTCTGCGTGATCGGCGGTGCCATGCTGCTCTTCGGCTCCCGACACGTGAAGCGCGACATCACGATGGTCATCGAGGACGTCATCGAGCGGTACGCGGAGGGTCAGCGCCGCCAGTCCGAAGGATCGTTGCCGGCGCTGCAGGTCCACAACCTCGACGTCTACTACGGCGCCAACCAGGTCCTCTTCGACGTCGACGTCGACGTGGCCGAAGGGGAGATCGTCGCCCTGCTCGGGACGAACGGGGCCGGCAAGTCGACGCTGCTGCGTACGGTGGCCGGCCTCGAACACCCGCACCGGGGGGTCGTGCGGATCTCGGGTGTGACCGCCACGTTCCTCGAGCCCGAGCAGATCGTCGGCCAGGGGGTCGCCCTCCTGGTGGGCGGGAAGATGACCTTCCCCGGTCTCACCGTGCGGGACAACCTCCAGATCGGCGCCTACTCCTTACGGGGCCGGGGAGCGCGGGCACGGACCGCCTTCGACGAGGCCCTCGACCGGTTTCCCGAGCTCGCCATCCGGCTCCACCAGCCCGCCGGGTCGCTGTCGGGGGGTGAACAGCAGATGCTGGCGCTGGCCCGGGTGATGATGACGGCGCCGAAGCTCCTGTTGATCGACGAGCTGTCCCTCGGGTTGGCCCCGAAGGCCGTCGACCGCCTGATGGACATCGTCCGCCAGGTGAACGAGGGAGGGACCACGGTCGTGCTGGTGGAACAGAGCGTCAATCGGGCCATGAGCCTGGCCCACCGGGCGATCTTCCTGGAACGGGGTGAGGTCCGATTCGACGGCCGAACCGTCGACCTCCTCGAGCGGACCGACCTGCTGCGCCCGGTGTTCCTGGGCGCGGCGGTGGACGGGCTCGGCTAGGAGTCACGATGTCGGTCCCGAGCTTCGTCCTCGTCCAGGGGGTGGTCACCGGACTGGGCTACGGACTGCTCGCCATGGGCCTCGTCCTCATCTACAAGACCAACCGGGTCCTCAACTTCGCTCAGGGCCAGTTGGGCGTTGTGGCGGCGGTGTTCCTGGTCAAGTGCTTCTACGACTTCGGCTTCGACTACTGGTTCGCACTGGCATTGGCCCTGGGGCTGGCCGCGGCCGTCGGGGCGCTCAGCGAGCTGCTGCTCCGCCGGTTGGCCAACCGACCCCGCGTGCTGGTCATGGTCGCCACCATCGGGCTGAGCCAGGTGCTCTTCGTATTCACCGCACTCCCGTTCATCCGCCCGAAG
>JBEKCS010000044.1:0-30435 GCA_050014755.1 Acidimicrobiales bacterium | reverse complement strand
GAACACCTCGGGCATGTAGCCGTGGTGGGCGAGGCGAGCCGCCGACAGATAGCTGGTCCGGAGTTCGCGGTTCGGATCGTCGGCCGCCACGACCTGCTCGTGGATCCGGTGGCGCCAGGTGGCCGCGGTCCTCCGGAACACCCGGATGGCGGTGTGCACCGACGATGCATTGCCGGCTCCGTGCAGGTTCTCGATGGCCACCAGGTACGCCTCGACGTCGGCCGGCGACGTGGCCAGCTGGTCGCGCATGGCGACCGGATTGGCCAGCAGCGTCTCGTCCGCGTCGATGGACAGCACCCAGCGGCTCGTCGCCAGCTCCAGCGCGGCATTTCGGGCGGTGGCGAAGGAGTCCTCCCAGGTGCCCTCGACGACCCGGGCACCGGCGGCCCGGGCGATCTGCACGGTCCTGTCGCTCGATCCCGTGTCGTAGACGACGATCTCGTCGACGACGTCGCGGAGCGACTCGAGGCACGCGGGCAGCATCCGCTCCTCGTCCTTCACGATCAGACAGGCGCTCAGCAGCCCCGGCGGACGCGACCCGACCGGACCCCACTTCTCCTCGAAGTAGACCTGGTTCTTCTTCTGTTCCGCCAGCCAGTCGACGTCGTTGGCGTCGAAGGTGGCGTGGGCATGGTGGTGCACCAGCGAACCCTCGGCCACCACCAGGCGGAGGCCCTTCTCCAGGACCCGGCGGCAGAGATCGTCGTCCTCGAAGCCGCCGATGCCGTACTGCTCGTCGAAACCACCCACATCGGCGAAGAGCGAGGTGCGGATGGCCAGGCAGAAACCGACCAGCCGGTCGATCTCGGAGACCCCGTGGTGGTGCTCCTTCCGCCAGGACTCGGCGACGTCGAAGAACCCCCGCTGGTCGTCGGGAGCATAGGGAATGCCGTCGACGTGCTGTCGCCCCGAGACGTTGTCCGACCGCGGGCCCGCGGCCCCCACGTCGCCCCGGTTGAACGGCCACAGAAGCTCATCGAGCCAGCCTGCAGGCACGACGGTGTCGTTGTTGAGGAAGACCACAATCTCGCCCCGTGCCCTGGCGGCACCCTGGTTGCACGCCCGGGCGAACCCCTGGTTCTCGCGATTGGTGATCACCTCGACCCACGGAAATGCCGAAAGGCCCGCTCGGGTGCCGTCGCTCGAGCCGTTGTCGACGACGACGACCTGGTCAGCGGGGCCGAGCGTGGTCCGGAGGGATTCGAGGCAGCCCCGCGTGTGCTCCCAGGCGTTCCATGCCGGGATGACCACGGTCGCCCCGGGTCGCCCTGCTCCGTCCACCGGGGACCGCGTCACTCGATCGACGGCGCACGATGCAGGACAGCCTGAACTGGCTTCGCACGCCGCACGGCATAGTTACGTCACACGGGCGTCCGGAGTTGAGGGGACGCTAAGGTCCAGACTTGGCGAGATCTGAATTGTCATCGCCATTTGCACTATGGTTGGTCACGTCGAGCCGAGAACCGGACGGTGTCCGGGCTCCCGTGGCGTGGCGAGGGGTCGACACCGGTGTCCGAATCGGCACGGCGTGAGCCCTGGGCTGTCTCGGACGGGGAAGCTGTGATGAGGCTGACGGATATTGACCAGTTGCTGCGGAGGACGTCGCAGATCAGCGGTTCGACCCCGGCCCGGCAACTCCGCGACCAGAGGAACCAGCTGGCCCACGCAGCAGTACTGCTCTCCTACGCCCGCAATGTGCTGTCCATCGATGTCGGGGTGCTCCAGAGTGCGCTCGGGGGGACGATCGACCTCCAGACCACCGTCGACGAGCTCCCGGGGATCCTGGCGTCCGCATCGATCGGAGGAGGTTGGTCCCTGTCCTCCGACTCCCCGATCGCCATGGCCTCGGCCCGCCAGGCACTGCAGGGCGAGGCCGAGGACATGTTGTCGGCACACGGCAGGATCGCCGACATGGACGTCCGTCGCCCCGAGTCCGTGCAACGCGTCCTGGACGACGTCGAGGAGCAGCTCGAGCTGGTCGCCGAGCTCCGCGAATCGGTCGAGCGCAGCCTCCGGGAGCACCAGACGGCGATCGTGGAGCGCTACAAGTCGGGCGACGCCCACACGGACGACTGGCTCGACTGAGCGACCGGCACGGCGGACTCCAGGTCGTCACCCCCCGGCGTGCGGATCCATCTCACGCCGAGAGGTCGACCTGACCCCCACCATGGAACTGCCGGTCCTCGGCCGCTCTGCGGTAGTTGCCGGCAGGATCAGCCCCGAGCCTGAGCGGCACCGCGGCGCCGTGACGCCGCGACGACCGCCTGTCCCGTAGGTGGCGACGATCCCGCTTCCGCGGCGAGGCGGGCTCGGACTGCTCCTCGAATTCGCCGATGACGGTGGCCAGGAGCACGTAGCACTTCTCCACCAACGTGATGGCTTCTGCCTCGAATTCGGTGCTCTGTGCCTTGGCCAAGAGCTGTGCTGCCCGATGCATGTTCTGCCGGTCCATGATGCGCCCCTTGCCCTGCCCGGTCTTGGGTGCTCAAACTGCCCTCATCAGGGGATTCCGGCCACGCCCACTCGCTGTGGACCGTCGCTTCGACCTCCTGATCCTTCCCTATCCATGTTACGTAGCCGGCTGCACTTCGTCCACGGCACGACGGTTGCAGATTGAGCACGGAACGGTCGGGCCGGAGAACGGTTGGACCGGAATACAGCCGTCGTGATGACGACCGGATGCCAGGTGCCCTACTCCGGCCCCTCGTCCAGAGCCAGGGCCGCGGCGCCGGTGGTGATCGCCGAATAGAGCACGCGGAGCTCCTCGGTGATCCGGTCCCCGTCGCCGGCCAGCGGGCCCGGGTCGAGTTGGCGCAGGACCAGATCCGGAGCAACCGCCAGTCGGGGCCGTGTCTCGATGGCCGCGACCTCGGAGGCGACTCCCCACGGCGAGCTCGGAACCGTCACCTGCCCGGTGTCGACGCGGTCGAGCTCGGGGACTGGCCAACCGAAGCGTCCCGTTGCGGGCAATCCCTTCGCGTCCGGCGATCTCCGATCGTCGCCCGGCTCGTGTCGACGCCGACGGGCTCGCAGGCCGGTGAGCAGCTCGTCCTTCGTCCGCCCACGCCAGGTGAAGACCAGGAACGGGTCGGCATCGAACGACTCCGCCAGGAGGTAGTAGACCGCGGCGATGTGCTTACACGGATTCTCCCAGTCCGGACAGGAACAGGCAGAGTCGAGTTCGTCCGGCGATGCCGGGAACAACGAGACCGAGGAGTCGGCGAACGCCTGCTCGATCTCCTCGGGCATCTCGTCGGCGAGGAGCTTGGCGGCGAAGACCGCGCTTGAGGCCATGGCCGACTCGACTACCTCCCACTCCGGCACAGTCAGCACATCCGTCTCGATGAACACCCGGTACGGCTTGGCCCGGGACCCTTGCACCGAGGCCTTAACCTGCCCTGCGGTGACCTCCATGGCAATGACCTGACCGGCGCGCGCATACCGCCTGCCCCGCTGGAGACGGCTCCCGATTCCGAAGGACTCGAGCACGGCGATGAAGCGCTGCGACCACCACGTGTCGCCGATCCGTCCCCGCTGGCTGCGGGCCTGGAGGCCGCCATCGACGGGGATCGGCGAGGGCGGAGGCGGCCACCACCCGTCCTTCGGAAACCCGGAGCGGCCCCGGGGGCGACCGGGGGTAGGGCGGCGGGGAGCCATCAGTCCTCACCCACGGCGTCGGCCGAAAGGGCGATGATCTCACGGAGCTGATCGGTGGACAGCTCGGTGATCCAACCCTCGCCGGATCCCACGATGCGGTCGGCGAGGGCGCGCTTCTGCTCGATCATGGCGTCGATCCGCTCCTCGAGCGTGCCCCCGCACACGAACTTGCGCACCTGCACATTGCGCTTCTGGCCGATCCGGAAGGCTCGGTCGGTCGCCTGATCCTCCACCGCCGGGTTCCACCACCGGTCGAAGTGCACGACGTTGGTGGCCGCGGTGAGGTTCAGGCCGGTACCGCCGGCCTTCAGTGACAACAGGAAGACCGGCGCTCCTTCGGTACCTTGGAACCGCTCGACCATGGCGTCGCGCGCCTTCTTCGACACACCGCCGTGGAGCCACAGGACGTCGCAACCCAGCCGGTTGCGCAGATGGCGCTCCAGCATGTCCCCCATCTGGGTGAACTGGGTGAAGACGAGGGTACGGTCGCCTTCGGCCACCGCCTCCTCCAGGAGCTCGACGAGGTGCGACACCTTGCCCGACCGGCCCGCGATCGAGGATCCGTCGGCCAGGAACTGGGCCGGGTGGTTGCAGACCTGCTTCAGCTTCATCATCGTGGCAAGGACCAGTCCCCGGCGTTCGATGCCCTCGGCCTCGTCGATGCGGGCGAGCATGTCGTCGACCACCGCCTGATAGAGGGTGGCCTGCTCGCGGGTCAGGTTGCAGAACTCCTTCATCTCCAGCTTGTCGGGCAGATCGGCGATGATCGTCCGGTCGGTCTTCAGACGGCGGAGGACGAACGGGGCGGTGATCCGACGGAGACGCGCCGCAACCTCGTCATCACCGTCGCGCTCGATGGGAATGGCGAACCGGTCGCGGAACGCCTTCTCGGAACCGAGCATCCCCGGATTGAGGAACTGCATGATCGACCAGAGCTCGGACAGTCGGTTCTCCACCGGCGTGCCGGTCATGGCGATCCTCCGGTCGGCCGGAATGGCCCGGACGCTCTGGGTCGTGCGGGCCGCACTGTTCTTGATCTGCTGCGCCTCATCGAGGACCACCCGCCTCCATGGCACCTTGGCCAGCAACGGCTGGTCACGGGTGGCCAGACCGTAGGTGGACAGCACCAGGTCCGTCGCACCTGCGTGGCGCACAAAGGCCTTGCCGTCGAGGCGGTCCGACCCGTGATGGACGTAGACCGACAGCTTCGGAGCGAACCGCGCCGCCTCGCGCTGCCAGTTGCCCACCAGCGACATCGGGCACAGGACAAGGGTCGGCCCGAGTCGATTCGCCCTGGACCGCGGCTTCGCGCCCGACGTCGTTTCGCGCCGCTTCGGCGGCTCCACGGCGTGGTCGCGCTCGTCGACCAACAGCGCCAGCAGCTGGGCCGTCTTCCCGAGACCCATGTCGTCGGCCAGGCACGCCCCGAGGCCGAGGTCACCCAGGAAGGCGAGCCAGCCGAGGCCGCGCTCCTGATAGGGGCGCAACTGCCCGGCAAAGCCCTCCGGCGTGGGAATCGACCGCAGCTGCCGGTCGTCGGCACCGGCGAGGAGGTCCCCGAGCCAACCGTCTGCCTCCACCGAGGCCACCGGTAGACCACCCGTGGCGTGTTCGAGTCCGAGCGCCGTGCGCAGGACCTGCCCGGCGGTCATCGACTCCCCAGCCGCACCTCTGCTTCCTACAGCGGTGATGGCGGCGGCCAGATCCTCTTCGTGAAGCTCCACCCACTGACCCCGCAACCGGACGAGCGGTTGTTTGAGACGGGCAAGTTCACGGAGCTCGGCGAGACCGAGCTTGTCGTCGCCGAGCACCGCCTCCCATCGGATATCACACAGTCCTTCGAGGCCTATGGCGGCCGTCGACGAAGTGGCCTTGGTCGTGGTCTTCGCCTTGAGGCGAAGCGAGAGACGAGCGCCCGAAGAGCGCCACCACGGTGGAGCCAGGACACCGAATCCGGCCTCCTCCAACACGGGGGCACCGTCATGGAGGAAGGCGAGGATGCCGGCGGCGTCGGTCGTCTGGCCCGAGGGCGTCATCTCGGCCAGTGACGGGCCGATCGACGGGACCAGACGGGCGGCCCGGCCGAGGCCGCGGAGGAGCTGTTCGTCGGGGTGGGCCACATGGCGCTCGAGGGCGGTGAGCTCGGGGCCGTCGGACCACACGTCGGCAGCGGTGACCAGAAGGCTGGGGTCGTCCACCGCCTGAAGGGCGAACTCGATCCGCCACTCGTCGACCGGATCGGGCCGGACCTTCCCTCGACGGCGCCCGCGCGGCTCGACGGCTCCGTCCGTTCCATCGGGGAGGTCACCGGCGTCTTCGATGGGAGGGACGATCCTGAAGCAGGTCCGCACCGGCTCGACGACCGTGGTCGCCGTGGCCTGCCAGGCATCGAGCCTTCCGGCGAGCTCTACGAGCTCGTTGTCGTCGGCGTCCACGGATCCGTCGGGTGAGACCAGCGCGGCCAGCCACGCGTCGACCGCGAGCCCGGACTTCGATCGACGCCCCCGGCCGGGCCGAGGGCTGGCGGCGGCGAATCGACGGGCCAGCGCATCCGTGACTCCCCACAGCAGCAGGCGCAAGGCGTCGTCGGCCGTGTCCGGCTCCGGTTCGGAGGTCCCAGCGTCCTGGCTCCCGGCTGTCGTGCCCGAGGCCAAGAATGCCGCGGGCAGCATCCACACCAATGCCTCGACCCGGCCGCGGTCGGCCCCGTCGACGAGCGGGCGCCACTTGGCCCGCCAACCGTCGACGGTGGACTCGAGTGACGGGATGATGCGACCACGGGTGGTCAGCTCCAACGCCATCTCCGCCGCTCGGGCGGCGAAACGGAAGTCGGCGGCCAGTGCAACGCCGGTCCGGTCGGCACTCGACAGCCCGACCGTGTCGCCGGCGGCCGCCGCCAACGTGGAGAGGACGTGCGGGGCTTCGGTCCACTCGACGATCAGGCCGGGGACCGCCCACATCGGTGACTCCGCTGAGGGCGTCGGAACGGACAGCGGGTCCGTGGGCAGGTCCTCGAGCCACGGAGATGCCGCCGGCCCTCCTCCGACATCGGGCAGTCGGAGCAGGAGCTCCGTCCCGTCCGATCCCTCCAATCCGTCGAACCCCGGCCCACCGAGTTCCGAGACTGCCAGTCGGATGCCGTCGGCGTCGAGCACGAACGGATGAGGCCTCGGAGGTGGGTGCCGGGGTGGGCGCCCCCGGCGGGGCGGAGACATCCGGGGCCGACGATCGTCCTCGGCCCACACAGCCAGGCGGCCGAGTGGGGACGCCCAGGCCGCGTGGAGCACGATCACCTCGAAATAGTGCCCTGGCGGTGTGACACTGTCCACACTCGAGGCGCCGTGGTCCGAACCGCCGGGTCGGACGGGACGGATCCCGGATCAGGGGGACAGCCTGGACCCGAGTGCATAATGCTCCCGTGCACCACAAATGGCAGGCGTCGATCGATCCGTCCCGACGGCGATCGAACACACCGCCTGTGACGGCCATGCTCGTGTGCGTCGCACTCCTGGCGACGGCATGTGGCTCCTGTCGAACCCGTTCCGGGATCCCGAATACTCCTAGAGTGACGCGCTGATGCGGACCGTCGAGAGGAGAGCCGGCGTGCGGTGGCCCCGATCGACGACACTGGCCTCCGTCGTGGCCCTCGCCGTCGTCGTCTGCGCCTCAGGCTGTGCGGCCGGTCCGACGGGCCCGTCAGCCGTCGCCTCGGTGATCTCCGATCCTGCCGGTGGCACCGGCTCCTACCTCCTGACCGCCACCGACACCGGTAGCGGCTACGAACCGACGTTCACCGGCAACGGCGAGCTCGGCGTGCGCGTCCCCCCTTCCGGGCAGGGGTACGCCGCGGGCACGGTTCCCGCCCAGTCGGAGCTGGCCGGCTTCTACGCCCAGCCGCCCGGTGGCGTGCAGCAGCGGGCGAACATCCCGACCTGGTCGACGCTCACCTTCTCGGACGGGGGTGAGCCGTTCGACATGGCCACCGGCCAGACCAGTGGCTGGAGCCAATCGATCGACCTGCGGACCGGGGTCATCACCACGTCCGCCGACTGGACCGCCCCGGACGGTCACACCACCATGCTGTCCTACCAGGTGCTCACCGACCAGGCCCGTGCCGATATCGGCCTGGTGCGCCTCCAGCTGACCCCCCGGTGGTCCGGCCTGGCCACCGTCACCGACGCCGTCGACGGATCACCCGCCTCCTCGAGTACCCAGGTCGGGAAAGGCTGGACCTCGTCGGACCACATGGACTGGGTCGAGGTGCGGGCCTTGGGGGAGGGGACCGACGCGGCCATCGCCAGCCAGCTCGACACGAGCGCCAACGTGACGGCTCCGGCCACCCCCGTCGACCAGACGACGGACCAGAGCGTCGGTCAGCAGCTGGTCTTCCCGGTCACCGCCGGCGACACCTACACGCTCACCAAGTACGTCGCCGTCACCACGTCGCTCGAGTCCGACGACCCGGCCGCCTCCGCCCGGGCGGAGGCCCACGGCGCGGCGGCCGAGGGCTTCGACACGCTCCTCGCGGCCAACGACGGAGCATGGTCTGCACTGTGGGCCGGTCGGATCGACGTCGTCGGCGACCCGACGCTGGCCACCGATGTCAACGCCAGCGAGTTCTACCTCTGGTCGAGCACACGGAAAGGGGTCGACTGGAGCATCTCGCCCGCCGGACTCTCCTCCAACGGGTACAACGGCCACATCTTCTGGGATGCGGACACCTGGATGTACCCGGCTCTGCTCGCGCAGCACCCCGCACTCGCCTCGGAGATGAACGCCTACCGCTTCCGACGGCTCGGCCCGGCGGAGCAGCACGCCGCCACCACCGGCTATCGGGGCGCCCGGTTTCCGTGGGAGAGCGCAGTCGACGGGACCGAGCAGATCCCCCCGCCGGCGTCGGTGTTCACCGAGGGTCTCTACGAACAGCACATCACCGCGGACGTCGCCATGGCCCAGTGGCAGTACTACCTGGCCACCGGCGACAGGAGCTGGCTGGCGGCACGCGGCTGGCCGGTGCTGTCCGGGGCCGCCGCCTTCTGGGCCTCCCGGGTCACCCCCGGCGCTGACGGCACCTTTCACATCGACGGGGTGACGGGCCCCGACGAGGAGAACCCCGACGTGGACGACGAGGTCTACACCGAGGCTGCGGCCAAGACGACACTGGACGACGCCGTGGCGGCCGCCCGCGTGCTGGGGCTGACCGTCCCCGCGGAATGGGCCCGCGTCGCGTCGGGGATCGTGGTGCCCGTCGACACCTCGCTCGGGGTCGTGCCGGAGTTCTCGGGATACGACGGCGGGATGGTCAAGCAGGCCGACGTCACCCTTCTGGAATACCCGCTGGACTATCCCCTGCCGGCGGCCGTCGCCGAGAACGACATCGACTACTACGCGCCCCGCACCGACCCGGGCGGTCCGTCGATGAGTGACGCCGTCAACTCCATCGACACGTCGGCGTTGGGGACGCCCGGGTGCGCCAGCTTCGTCTATACGGAGCGCAGCGAACAGCCGTTCATCCGCGACGACTTCGATCAGTTCTCGGAGACGAGCACCGGTGGCGTCCTCACGTTCGTGACCGGCATCGGCGGCTTCCTCCAGGAGTTCCTCTACGGCTACTCCGGACTGCGCCTGACCGCAGACGCGGTGCAGGTGGCCCCCACGCTGACCGGTCAGCTCGGCGGGGTCGTGCTCCACGATCTGTCGTGGCACGGCCGGCGGCTCACCATGGCGGTGGGCCCGCACACCACGTCGATCACCCTCGACCGTGGCCCGGCAGTGCCGGTCAGCACGCCTTCCGGGCGTCGCACGGTGGGAGCCGGGCAGACCATCACCATCCCCACCCGGCGCCCCGACCTCGCATCCACTTCCGACGCCCTCCGTTGCGGAACTGCCACTGCCACCTCCTCGCTTTCCGGCGCACCCGCCCTGGCCGCAGTCGACGGGAGCACGGCGACGGACTGGCAGCCGGCCGAGCTGCCGGCCACGCTGATCGCCCCGGTGAGCGACGGCCCCCGCACCCTCGCCACAGTCACGCTCGACTGGGGACAGGTCTGGCCGCCGGCCCCCGCCCTCGACCAGCCGACGCCGTCCGGTCCGGCGACCGTCCTGCGGGCCACCGACTACACCGTCGCCGTATCGACTGACGGCCACACCTGGAGCACGGTCGCCTCGGTCAGCGGTCGCACCACGGGCACGACCGACGTCGTCGACTTCCCGCCGACCCGGGCCAGCTACGTGTCGGTCACCATCACCTCGTCGACCGGTGCCCAGCCGCCGATGCTCGACGAACTGACCGCCGGCTGAGCGGGCCGGGTTGCCGGACCTGCTATCCGGAGTGGGGTTCCCAGGTGAAGAACCGGATCGCCAGCACCAGCCCGGCCGCGCCCCAGGCCGCCACGACGAGGACGTCCGTCCAGTCGAAGGGAGTCCCGATGAAGCCGGCCTGCATGCCCGAGGCGAAGTGCCGGACCGGGAAGATCCGGGCGATCCACATGATCCAGGCGGGCGTGCCGTTGCCGAACGGGATGAAGATGCCGGAGAGGAACAGCAGCGGGAGGATGCTGGCGTTGACGATGGCGGGTGCCGCATCGGCATTGGGGATGGTCGCGGTGACCGCGAGCCCGAGGGCGCAGAACGCCATCGACCCGACCACGAGCATGACCAGGAAGCGGAGGAGCAGCAGGCCGTTGGGCAGGTCGGCCCCGTAGAACGCCCGTCCGAATCCTGCGGTGATGGCGACCAGCAGAACCGCGACGAACAGCGCGTGGAGCACCCGGGAGCCCAGGAAGGAGCCGCCGGGCAGCGGCGATCCGTCGATGCGCTTCAGGACCCCGCTGTCGCGCTGGAACGCCAGCGTCATGGCGATGTTGGAGTAGCACGCGGTGATGACCCCGAACGTCGCCATGGCGGCCACGTAGTAGGTCGAGGCCTTCACCGACATCGTCCCAATGTGGACGGTCCCGTTCCCGAGCAGCGCGGTGAAGATCACCAGGAACATGAGGGGGAAGGCGAACGTGAAGAACGCCCGCGACGGATTGCGCCAGAAGGCCTTGTTCACGTAGCGGAACTGCGAGAGCGTGAGGGCCACGGCGTTCACGACGGTCCGCCCTGGTCGTCCGACCCGTCCCCATCGACCCGATGGTCGGTCAACGACAGGTACACGTCCTCGAGCGACGGACGCTTGACCTCGAATCCCTCGAGCTCGACACCCTGGTCGACGGCCCAGTCCAGGAGACGGTGCACATCGGACACGGCGTCGTCCACGGCGATCTCGACGAACCCGTCCGACCCGGGCGGAGCGCGGAAGTCAAGCGGTGGCGTGGTTCCTGCAGGAAGACGGAAGCGGACCCGGGCCGTCGAGCGCTGGCGATGGCCGAGCGTCGACGGCGGGCCCTCGGCCACGATCCGGCCCCCGGCGATGACGGCCACCCGGTCGGCCAGGTACTGGGCCTCGTCCATGTAGTGGGTGGTGAGGAACACCGTCTTGCCCAGGGCGGCGAGGTCCTTGATGACATCCCACGCCTCGTGGCGCGCCGAAGGGTCGAAGCCGGTCGTCGGCTCGTCGAGGAAGAGCAGTTGCGGATCGCCGGTCAGCGCGATGGCCATGTCGAGCCTGCGCTGCATGCCCCCGGAGAGCTGGATCACCCGGGCGTCCTTCTTGTCGGTGAGGCCGACGAGCCCCACCACCTCGTCCACCGGCCGGGGGTGGGGATACATCTGCGCGTACATGGCGAGCGTCTCGGTGACCGTCAGGTACTGCTCGACGGCCGTCGACTGCAGGACGATGCCGATGTGGGACTTCAGATGGGTGCGGTCGGAGCCGGGATCGAAGCCGAGGACGGCCACGTCGCCCCCGTCGCGGGCGCGGTAACCCTCCAGGATCTCCACCGTGGTGGTCTTGCCCGCGCCGTTCGGCCCGAGGAGGGCGAAGATCTCCCCCTGGCCGATGGTCAGGTCGATGCCCGCCACCGCGGGAACACTTCCGTAGGACTTCACGAGACCTCGGACAGAGACAGCCGGTGGGCGGCTGGAATCGGCGGAAGGACCGGTCGGACGACCGGCGGCGGGCCCGGTTGACAGCTCGCGGTCGGACGGTCCGCGCCCACGTCTCACTCGCATCGGCCCACGTCGCCTTTCGACTGTCCTCGAGGTGTCCCGCCCCACGCTAAACCAGCCGGCGCCGAAGTCGGGCGGGCGTCATGGCCAGGTGGGGATTCTTCGGCGAGACTGGCGGGCCATGACCGCGACCACCACGATGACCGGCCCTACCGTCGCCGTCCACTGCGGCACGAGGGGTCCGATCCTCGTCGACTGGGTGCGGGGATCGCTCCCCGGCTGCGCCGTCGTGGAAGCGGGCACGCCCGAAGCGGCCGGCGCCGAGGTGCTGGCCACCCTGGCCGGGGCCGACAGCGAGGGGGTCGTCGGGGCCCTCACCCCTTCCGTCCGCTGGGTGCACGTGCTCGGCGCGGGGATCGACCGCTTCCCCCTGGACGCGGTGGGCGACCGGGTGCTCACCTGCTCCCGGGGCGCCTCGGCCCCGGCCATCGCCGAGTTCGTGCTCGCCTCCATGCTCGCCTTCGAGAAGCAGCTGCCCGAGCAGTGGATCACCGAGCCTCCCGACCAGTGGAACGCCGCCGCGCTCGGCGGATTGGAGGACCGGACCCTCGGCCTGGTGGGTCTCGGCGCCATCGGCTCCGAGGTGGCGAAGCGGGCCCTGGCCTTCGACATGTCGGTGACCGCCCTCCGCCGGAGCGACCGACCGGCGCCGCTGGCCGGGATCGAACTGGTCACCGACCTCGGGTCGCTCCTCGCCGTCGCCGATCACGTGGTCGTGGCCGCGCCGGCCACCGCGCGCACGGCGCACCTGGTCAATGCCGAGGCGCTGGCCCGGCTGAAGCCGGGGGCCCACGTGGTGAACGTGGCCCGTGGCACCCTGGTCGACAACGAGGCCCTGCTCGCCGCCCTCGACGACGGGCGGATCGCCCGGGCCACCCTCGACGTGGTCGACCCCGAGCCCCTGCCGGCCGGCCACCCGCTGTACGCCCACCCCCGGGTCCGGCTGACCCCGCACATCTCGTGGTCCTCGCCCCGCACCCTGCTGCGCACGATGGAACTGTTCGTGGCCAACGTCGACCGCTACCGGTCCGGTCAGCCGGTGCTCGGCATCGTTGATCTCGAGGAGGGGTACTGATGGGTCCCGACGATCTGGTGCTGTGTTCGGGAACGCTCCGGCGTGACATCCCCTTCGCCGATCGGCTGGCCGCGGCGACCGCGGGTGGCTACGCGGCGGTGTCGTTGTGGGGACGCGACTACGCCGCGGCCCGGGCCGAGGGGCTGAGCGACTCCGACATGCGGACCATGCTCGACGACCACGGACTGGTGGTGGCCGAGCTCGACCCGGCGTGGTGGTGGCTCCCGGGGGCGACGGAGGTCCACCTCCCACCGCGGTTCGACACCGAGGACGTCTTCCGCTTCGGCGAGGACGACCTGTTCGCGGTGGCCGACGCCGTCGGGGGCCGCTCCATCAACGCCGTCGACGTGTTCGGCGGTACCTGGACCATCGACGAGGCGGCCGAGGCCTTCGCCGGGCTGTGCACGAGGGCGGCCGAGCACGGGCTGCTCGTCCACATGGAGTGGCTCGCGTGGTCCCGGATCCCCGACCTGGCCACGGCCCGGCGCATCGTGGAGCTGGCCGACCAGCCCAACGGGGGCCTGTGCGTGGACGCGTGGCACCTGGTGAGGACGGGGGTGACACTCGAGGAGCTGCGGACCGTGCCCGGCAATCTGATCCTGGCCGTGCAACTCGACGACGGGCCGCTCGAAGCCGAGCCGGATCCGTTGTCGGCCACGCTGCACGAGCGGATGCTTCCCGGACACGGCGAGTTCGACATGGTCGGGATCGTCCAGGCGCTGACGGCCACCGGCACCACGGCTCCCACCGGGGTGGAGGTCTTCTCCGACGAGCTCCACCGCCTGACGCCCGAGGAAGCGGCCCGGCAGGCCGCGGCGGCCACGCGAGCCATTCTTGACGAGGCGCGGTGAGATGAGCGGGGTCGTGGTGTTCGGTACCGGGTTCGGCTGCGTGACCCACGTGCGCGCCCTGCAGGCCGCGGGGTTCGACGTGGTCGGGCTGGTCGGGCGCGACGGCGACAAGACGGCGGCCCGGGCCGCGCTGTTCGGGATCCCCCATGCCCTCACCTCGCTCGACGACGCCCTGGGGCTCGAGGGGGTGGACGCGGTGACGGTGGCCACGCCACCCCACACCCACGCGGACATCACCCTCGCCGCCATCGAGGCGGGCAAGCACGTGCTGTGCGAGAAGCCCTTCGCCCGCGACGCACCGGAGGGACGGCGCATGCTGGCCGCGGCCGAGGCGGCCGGGATCGTCCATCTGCTCGGGTGCGAGTTCCGCTGGGACGCCGGCCAGGCCACGCTGGCCCGGGCCGTCGCCGCCGGTGAGGTCGGCGATCCACGGCTGGCCATGGTGCTCCTCCACGTCCCCCTCCTGGCCGATGCCTCGGCCGAGGTGCCGGAGTGGTGGGCCGACGCGGCCCAGGGCGGCGGATGGATGGGCGCCCACGGCTCCCAGATCATCGACCAGGTCCGGGTCACCCTCGGCGAGTTCGAGTCGGTGAGCGCCTCGCTCCCCCACGTGGCCGACCGGGACATGACGGCCGAGGACGGGTTCGTCGTGCACTTCCGGATGCGGTCCGGTGCCGTCGGGACCCTGCAGAGCACGTCGGGTGACCTCGGACCTCCGATCATCATCACCCGGGTGGTCGGATCACGGGGCACGGCGTGGATCGAGGGCGTCGGTGCGACCGTCAAGGTCGCCGACCGGTACGGGACAAGGACGGTGGCGGTGGGAGATGACCTTCCCGACGCCACCGGGCCGCCGCTGCCCGACGGACTGGTCTCGACCATGTACGAGCGGATGATCTCCCACGGCATGGACTTCGGTCCCTACACGCGGCTGGCCGAGATCTTCCGGTGCCGGATCGAAGGGACGCCTCCGCCACCCGGACCGGCGGCCGGCACCTTCGCCGACGGCGTGGCCCAGATGGCCGTGCTGGACGCCATCCGATGGTCGGCTCGGGAGCGGACCTGGGTCGATGTCGAGGTGCTGTGAGGCGTTCGCCGAGTCGAACGGATACCAGCGACGGGCGATGGGCAACGGGCACCTAATCCGAACAGATCTGCTCGCTCCATCCGACCACCCCGACAAGATGCTCCGTCCAGGTAGAATCTTCCCATGTCAGAGCAGCGAGTTCCCGCTTCTCAAGCACAGGACGACCGCGAGCCACTCAGCGAGGAAGACCGCGTTTGGCTGGCTGAGCGGCTCGTCGGGTACAAGGATCTGCTCGAATTCCTCCACGCCAATTGAGGCTGCCCTCGGACCTCGGGCAACTGCTCCTCTCGGCAGCCAGAGGCATCGATGAGACCACGCACGTCATCGAGCTCTTCGAGTCGCGCCGGTAGTCGTCTCGATCTTCTTGGCTCCGGCGGCGTGCCTAACTCGCAGTCAAGAACTGGTCGAATCGGGTACGTAGCCGATCGGGGTCGGGTCGTACCGCAGTACGACGTGGAACTGTGATCGATGCGCCGTGCATGTCCTGGAGGCCGTGTTTGAGCATTGGGCCGTCAACCTCCTCCAGGAGCCTGGCGTTGATCCGCACCTGATACTCCGGAGTGATCCCCATGAAGTTGCGGTCGTACGCAGCATGATGGATCTTGCACAGCGCCATCCCGTTGGGAACCACCGGATCGCCTCCTACTTCAGCGTCCCCGATGATGTGCGCCGCATCCAGAAGCTCAGTATGTCGAAGCCGGCAGACCGCGCAGGCCGATTCGTATGCGTTGAGAACCTGCTCTCGGAATACGGGCTGGTGAAGACGTTGCCTCGTCATTCGGGCCGCATAGACCTTCTCCGGGGCTGTGAGCGACCCGAGGTTGATCCCTACGTCATGTCGGGCGAACGAGAGGGCGAACTCATGGAGTGCGGGACTTTCGCCTATGACGTACACCGGATAGACGGAGCGATACACGGCAGGTCGCACACCAACGAAATAGGCGAGCGGCAATCCTGCGTCCATGGCGGCACGCATTGCCTGGTTGGTCGCCAGGTCGGCATTCGTGCCCTCGTACTTGTACCGGGGGTACCCGTCTTCGCCGATCGAATCCTCATACGGGCGTTGACTGTTCGGGCCTCGATACGCCGTGGTGATCGACAGGGCGGCTCCCAACTGCCGGGGCTTGTTGATCCCCCTGCCCCTGGCCTGCCGCATGGCAATTGTTTGGCCACCGAAGTCGAATCGCTCGGTCTGGTCCCAGGTGAGATTCCCATCAGCGGACGCCGCGACACGACGATCGAGGATCTCGAACATCGCTTCTCGCACCGCCAACTCGAACACCATGTCCACCCGCTCAGCCTGTCAGGTTGCGAGCCCTTGTGGCCGGACGAGGAGTTCGTCCGTGCAGATCTCATCGGTCCAGCCCGGCATCTGTCCCAAGAACGCACCTCCGAGACCTCTCACGGGCGCCCTCAGTTGGTCGAGCACCCGCATCAAAGCCGCCCGAGCCGGCACCCGGGACCCGAGGCGCTACTGTCCCAGCGTGTCCCTTTCCCCCGAGGCAGGACGAGTGCTCGGGTGCCTGGTGGAGAAGCAGCTCACCACGCCCCAGCAGTATCCCCTGACGCTCAACGCGCTGACCGCCGCGACCAATCAGACGACAAACCGCGACCCGGTGGTCAGTCTCGGGGATGACGCGGTGCTGGCGGCCCTCGACGAACTGCGGGCCGGCCAGCTGATTCGCGTGGTCCTGCCTTCCCACGGTCGGTCGGTCAAGCGGTACCGCCACGTGCTCGACGAGGCCTACGGGCTCGACGCTCCCCGTTACGGCCTGTTGGCGGCGCTCCTGTTGCGCGGGCCTCAGACGGTCGGTGAGCTGAGGGCCCGCACCGAGCGGATGGTCGACCTTCCCTCCATCAGTGACGTCGAGGAGCAATTGACCGTCCTGGCCGAGCATCCGGAAGGGCTGGCCCGTCTCCTTCCCCGTCGGCCCGGCCAGAAGGAGGACCGCTGGCAGCAGATCGTCGCCGCGCCTTGGAGCCACGACGGCGGTTCGATCGGAGGTGACGAGGGAACGCGGCCGCAGATCGACGGCCCCGACGAGGGCCAGACCGGCGGCGGCGAGCCTGATACCTCCATCAGCGCGGGACCACCTTCGGTCCCGGACCGGCTTGCCGAGGCCGAAGCATTGCGCTCTGAACTGGATGCCTTGCGGGACGAGGTCCACGCCCTCCGCCAGGAACTCGACGCCCTGCGCCAGGGGCTCGGGGGCTGAACCCCGCAAGCCTCACGGCACGGAGCAACCGCCCGGTGGACCGAGGTGATCGCGACTGGCCATGACCGGGCCGGACGTGCCCGGGTCAGCCGATCGGGGCCGGCCTTTCCGCGATGCCCACGATCGGGGCAGCCAGTTGGACGCCATCCAGTGAGCCGTGGAACACGGCGTCGCCTTCCGCGAACACGCCGCCGTCCGCGCCGACCAGCCAGTAGCCCCCTCCGTCCGGCGTGGCCGCGATCCCCACGATCGGGGCGGCAAGTTGGTCGCCAGTCACGCAGCCGTGGAACACGGCGTCGCCTTCCGCGAACACGCCGCCGTCCGCGCCGACAAGCCAGTAGCCCCTTCCGTCCGGCATGGCCGCGATGCCGACGATCGGCGCGGCCAGATGGACGCCACCCAGTGAGCCGTGGAACACGGCGTCGCCTTCCGCGAACACGCCGCCGTCCGCGCCCACCAGCCAGTAGCCCCTTCCGTCCGGCGTGGCCGCGATGCCGACGATCGGGGCGGCCAGATGGACGCCACCCAGTGAGCCGTGGAACACGGCGTCGCCTTCCGCGAACACGCCACCGTCTGCGCCCACCAGCCAGTAACCCCTTCCGTCCGGCGTGGCCGCAATGCCGACGATCGGCGCGGCCAGATGGACGCCACCCAGTGAGCCGTAGTGTCCGGCGTCACCTTCGGGGAACACTTCGCCGTCCGCGCTGGCCAGCCAGTAGCCCTTTCCGTCCGGCGTGGGGGCGATGCCCACGATCGGGGCGGCCAGTTGGGCACCGGCCAGTGATCCGAAGAACCCGGCGTCGCCTTCGGCGAACGCCCCACCGTCCGCACCCGCCAGCCAGTAGCCCGTACCCGGGGTCGGGGGAGGCGGAGGATTCGAACCAGTGGTGCTCGTACCCCCCAGGATGATCCCGTCCGCGTGGATGTTGGAACCAACGGCTTCGCAGACGGCGGTGTCGGCACAGGCCACTGCGTTGAGGTCCGTCGCAGCGGACGGAACCGTCTGGCTGACCCACGACGTTCCGGAATCGTCGGTCGTGAGTATGGCGGTCTGCTCACCGTTGACCGCTCCGGTAGCGACACAATCGTCAGCGGACGGGCAGGCGATACCGCTGAGCGACGACGCGACGCTGGGCAGTGTCTGATCGGTCCACGTGGTCCCGTTGGTGGAGGTCAGGATCACGCCCTGATCAGTGGTGCTCTGCCCGGCGACGGCGCACAGGAGTGCGGAGGCACACGATGCCGCATAGAGGTCGTCCACGGTGGATGGGACGGACTGACTGGTCCAGCTCGTCCCGCCGTCACCGGTCGTGAGGACGACGCCCATCCCCCCGGTCGACTGACCGGAGGCCACACAGTCATCATCCGAGAAGCAGGAGACCCCGAGCAGTGTGGCCACACCAGCGGGGACCGTCTGTCCGGTCCAGTTCGTCCCGCCGTCGGTAGACGTCGAGATCTCGCCGACTCCGCCAGTCCCCGTTCCGACGACGACGCAGGTGCCGTCAGGAGTGCACGAGACGCCCTTCAGCGCATCGTCATTGGCAGGAGCGGCCTGGCTGGTCCAGTCCATACCCCCATCGGTACTGGTGACGATGGCGCCGAAGAAGTGGCCGACTGAAACCTCCTCTGTCCCGACGGCCACGCAGTCCGACGTCGTGTAGCACGAGACACCCTGGAGGATCTCGACGTCGGAGGGCACCGTCCCCGCGGTCCACGACTGGCCTCCATCGGTTGTCACCTCCGCCACACCTGATATCAACACTTCCCCGACAGCGACACAGTCGGACGTGGACGGGCACGACGCACCCCACAAGTTCCAGACGCCCGACGAAAAGCTGTCCTGCACGCTCCACGAATTGGGAGGATCGGCGCCGGCCACAGGCGCCGAAACCAGCATCGCGAGCAGGCAGAGGACCACGCCGACCGGCAGGACGACCACCCGCCAACGGCTCGTGCCGTGCCGACTGTGCCGGTCTCGGATCATGGACAGTGCACCAACCATGGGTCGCCTCCCAGGGTGATCGTCGGGCAAGTACGGGCACGCTACCACCGGGATTATTCCCTCGCTCCGGCTCGTGCTCGAAGGTCACGACGACGGACATCACGCTGGATGACCGGACTCGCGGGGACGCAGGCATGACTCGACACGTCGACCGGTGGGATGATCACCTCCAGTTCGTCCACCTGCCGTACGGAGACAGTCAGAAGGTCGACATGGCCACCAACTCCGAACAATCGACGATGCTGATGGTCACGCTCACGGTGCTCACTCTGGTGAGCGGCCTGGTGGATGCCGTGAGCTACCTGGGCCTCGGACACGTGTTCACGGCGAACATGACCGGCAACGTCGTACTCCTCGGATTTGCGGCGGCACGGGCGCCGGGCTTTTCGGGCCCGGCCTGTCTCACGTCGCTCGGATCCTTCGTCGTCGGTGCCATCGCTGCCGGCAGGGTGACGTTGCACGTGACGTCGCGTCGGCACTGGCTCCTGATCGCCATGTTGCTCGAGGGTCTCTTCGCCGGCGCGGCGGCCATCGTCTCTGCGCTGCACTCGGGCGATATCGCGTCCGGCTCCGGGCGCTTCACGATCATCGCTGTGCTCGGCTTCGCCATGGGTGTACGGAACTCGACCATCCGGAGACTCGCCATCCCGGACGTGACGACGACCGTTCTGACCATGACGTTGACCGGACTGGCTGCAGACTCCTTCCTCGCCGGTGGCTCCAATCCGAGAATTGCGCGCCGGAGCTCTGCCGTTGCCGCAATGCTCGTGGGCGCGGTCGCCGGGGCCACCCTCTACCTCCATACGGGTGCGACATGGCCGCTCGCGGTCATCGCCATGGTGGTCCTCGCGACCGCCGCCGTGTTCGCAATCAGCGCCGGCTCGCACCAGCTCGATGCCACCGGGACCACCCACGGGACCTGACTCCACAGCGCCGAGAGAGCCACCGGGTTGGGAACCCCCCGACATCCGAACTGCTCGTCGGGTACTCCCTACCGCTGCACCGTCGTGGTCCCGGGCAGGTCCTTGCCGCAGATCGGCTTGCTCGACACCGGGACGAACCCGTTCTTTTCGGCCCGGAGGTACCACCCGCATGTTTCTGTCGGGTCGTGGCCGAAGACGGTCGAGTAATCGATGGTGATGGGCAGCAGCCCATTGCCGTTGTAGCTCTTGAGGTTGCGCAGGGCCTTGATGATCTTGGCGTGGGTCGGGTCACTTCCGGCCGATTCGATGCCCTTGATCATGAGATCGGCACCCAGCCAGGACTCGTACTGACTGAAGTTGGGGAACTCGCGCGACGTGAAGTGCGCATACTTCTCGAGGGCCGACTTCATCTCCTGGGTGGCGGCGTCCGGCACCTGGAAGGGTCGGAAGGTGGTGTCGAAGTAGTCGCCCTGGACAGCGTGCCACGTCGCCGAGTTGGTGGCGATCGGCTCGTACCCGGTCGGGTAGACGATCACCTTGGCCTTCACGCCATCCTGACCGAGACTCGTGGTCAGGGCGTAGTTCGAGTCGTCGTCGAGGCCGGCGTAGAACGCATTGCACCCCTTCTGCTTGGCTACGAGCGCTTCCGTCGTCATGTCGGTGCTGCCGAAGGGAACCGAGGTGTCGAGTACTCCCACCTTGCCGTGCACGTGCGCGAAGGACAGTGCCGTGCCGTCCGCCGACCGCGCCGACGACGGTGAGACGCCGTATCCGTAGCTGCAGACGACGGTACCGCCATGGCTCTTCATGAAGGCGCCGATCCCGGTGTTCACCGGGTACTTGGGATTGACGCTCCCGACGTCGGCGGCGAACATGTTGGTGAAGGGCTTCTGGCCCCATTCGGGACCGTCGAAGAACCCGCCGGTCACGGGCACGCCGTCATGGTTCGGGTACTTGTCCCCCTCGAAGAACAGCGGGCTGTCCGAGACGATCCCGATGACCCCTCTCGACAGTGCGACCTGGACCGCCGTGGCCACCATCGACGGGCTGGTCTGGTCGTCGAGGACCATGCCCTCGAGCTTGTGGTCGTCGACTCCGCCTTTGGCGTTCTGCAGGGCGATCCGGGCGTTGAACCCGGCGGCGGCCTGAGAGAACTCGGAGGCGCCGGGACCGGTGAGCGACGTGATCATGGCGATCTTGTAGGGGGACCCGGCGGCGGCGGCGGTACCCGACGGGACGACCGCCACCGCGGTTCCGGCCACGAGGATGGCGGTCAACGCCATGGTTGCCAGTCGGGTTCGCATGTGGGCCCTACCTTCCTTGATCAATTGGAGGAGTCACGGACGCGGAGCGTGGAGAAGCGTTGGATCCCGGACGGGCGGCGAGCCGTGGGGAGGTGTCCGTCGTGGGATCCGACGACACGCCGTAGCGGGAGCAGGGCAACCCGGTCGGGGCCCCATCGGGTGCTCGACGACACGAGTGCCCGGTGCCCACTGCGCTGAGCGACGACGCGGGTGACGCGATCAAGAACCACGCCCATCGGACCCTCCCCCTGGTCGTCTGTACCGGCCTGACGGGGCGACTGTATCCGTACGTCTCCGCCGTTGCCCGCCATCGGTCGTGACCCGCGACCCCCGAAAGCGGCCGGGCGAGGCGGTAGCGTGCCCCGGGTTGGTTCGAGACGCCCGAAGAAGGTGATGGCGATCGACATCCGCATACCCAAGCTCGGGATGGAGATGACCGAGGCCACGCTGGCCGGCTGGCTGGTGGCCGACGGGACGTCCGTCGCCCAGGACCAACCGATCTACGAGCTCGAGACCGACAAGGTGAGCACCGAGATCACCGCGCCGATCGCCGGAACCCTCCGCCACGTCGGGGTGGTCGGTCGGGTCTACCTAGTCGGTGACGTCATCGCCGAGCTGCAGTAGGGGTAGCCGAGGGCCCGGGCGGAGCCGGTCCGCTCGGCCTAGCATGCCCAGCGGACGGAGGGGGAACAGTGCCGGACGATGAGCACCAGATCCTGCGGACGTTGGCCGAGTACGGCCAGTGGTGGGACGACGGCCGTGTCGACGAGTGGGCCGTCCTCTTCACCGAGGGCGCCCGACTGGACGTCGCCGGGCGGACGATCGAGGGCCGGCAGGCCATCCGCTCCTACATGGAGACGGTGCAGGCCGACGGCGGCCAGGGCGTCCACGTGACCTCCGACGTCGTGGTCGACCTCGACGTGGACGGAGCGGGAACGGCCACGGCGGCCAGCTCCTACCTCTTCGTGCGCCCCACCGGCTCGGGACCGGTCGTCGTCGCCGCCGGCCGTTATCGGGACGAGGTGGTGCACGACGGCGGTCGCTGGCGCTTCCGGAGCCGGACCATCTCGATCCTGTCGGCCCCACGAGGCGGCGCGGATGGCTGACTCCGCCGCCTGGGACGGCGCCGACATCATCGTGGTCGGCACCGGTGCGGCCGCGCTGGCCGCCGCCGTCGTGGCCCATGACCGGGGGGCACGGGTGGTGGTGGTCGAACGGTCGGCGTCGGTGGGCGGCACCACGGCCGTCTCCGGCGGCGGGGTCTGGATGCCGCAGAACCACCACATGGCCGAACGGGGCGTCGACGACTCCCGGGCCGAGGCGCTGGCCTACATGACCACCATGACGGCCGGCCGGAGCCCGACCGTACTCCTGGAGCGCTACGTGGATCGGGGCCCTGGCATCGTGACCGACCTCGAGCGCAACACCCCGTTGCGGCTGCGGGCCATGTCGTGGCCCGACTACCACCCCGAGATGGACGGGGCCAAGCCGGCCGGCCGGATGCTCGAGCCGGAGCTCTTCGGTGCGGAGGCACTCGGGTCGTGGGGCGAGCGGCTCCGGCGGGCTCCGGTCCTGGGACTGCCCCTCACCCTCCAGGAGGCCACCGCCGACTGGCGCCCGGCGTACTTCCCCGAGCAGTTCGACGCGGCCGAGATCGGCCGACGGGTGGCCGACCGGAAGCTGGCCTGCGGACAGGCCCTCATCGGCGCGCTGCTCCTGGCCTGCCTCCAACGGGGCATCGAGCCGGTGCTCGAGACGCGGGCCTCCGAGATCACCATGGACGGCGGGGCGGTGTCGGGGCTCGTGGTCGAGTCGGGGGGCCGACGGTCGCGGCTCGACACCCGGGCCGTGGTGCTGGCGTCCGGCGGCTACGAGTGGAACGCCACCCTGCGCTCGCGCTTCCTGCCCGGCCCCCTCACCCATCCCCACTCCCCGCCCACCAACGAGGGCGACGGCCTGCTCATGGCCATGGAGGTGGGCGCCGACGTGGCCAACATGAACGAGGCCTGGTGGTACCCGGCGGCCTCCCTGCCCGGCGAGGAGTACGAAGGACGCCCGCTGTCGCGCTTCGTCGGGGTGGAGCGGACCGCGCCCCACACGATCATCGTCAACCGCTTCGGGCAGCGGTTCGTGAACGAGGCGGCCAACTACAACGACATGCAGAAGGCCTTCTTCTCCTTCGACGCCAACGAGTACGGCCCCCGGAACCTGCCCTCGTGGGTGGTGTTCGACCGCCAGTACCGGTCGCGCTATCCGGTGGTCGGGGTCCGGCCGGGCGACCCCGATCCCGTGTGGCTCCCGGTGCACGACTCCCTCGACGGCCTGGCCGACCTGGTGGGGATCGACCCGGTGGAACTGGCCGAGACCGTCGGGCGGTGGAACCGCTTCGTCGCCGACGGCCGGGATCGCGACTACGGCCGGGGGCAGAGCGCCTACGACCGGTTCCACGGCGATCCGTCCGCACCCCATCCCAACCTCGGGACCATCGAACAGGGGCCGTTCTACGCCCTGCCCGTCCACATCGGCTCGGTGGGAACCAAGGGAGGCCCGAGGGTCGACGGTGACGGCCGGGTCCTCCATGTGCGGGACCACCCCATCCCCGGCCTCTACGGCGCGGGCAACGTCGTCGCCAGTCCAGCCGGCCCTGCCTACTACGGAGGCGGGACCTCGATCGGCATGGGCCTGGTCTGGGGCCACCTGGCCGGATCCCACGCCGCGTCCTACGTCACGGCCGGGGCCGGGAGCCGGTCGTGACCTCGACCGCCCCGCCGGCACCGTCCGCCGAGCAGCGGCGGGAGATGTACCGGCTGATGGCGGTGATCCGGGCCTGCGACGAGCGGATCCGCCGGGGCCTGAGCGGTGGCGAGTTCGCCACGACCTACTGGCCGGCCACCGGGCAGGAGGCCATCGCCGCGGCGATGGGCGCCGTCCTGCGCACCGACGACCAGCTGGTCTCCACCTACCGGGGACTCCACGACCAGCTGGCCAAGGGGGCCCCGCTCGGGCCGGTGGTGGCGGAGATCCTCACCCGGGCGAGCGGGGTCAACGGCGGCAAGGGCGGGTCGATGCACATCTCCCACCCGCGGTCGGGCCTGGTGCTGTCCACGGGCATCGTGGGCTCCGGCCTGCCGGTCGCCGTCGGCGTGGGCCTGGCCCTGCAGCTGCAGGGCACCGACCGGGTGGCGGTGGCCAGCTTCGGCGACGGCGCCACCGGGACCGGCTCCTTCCACGAGGCCGTCAACCTGGCCGCCCTGTGGCGGCTCCCGGTCGTCTTCCTCTGCCAGGACAACCGCTACGCCGAGATGACGCCGGCGGCTCACGGCCAGCCCGTGGCCCATGTGGCCGACCGCGCCCCCGCCTACGGCATCCCGGGACAGGTCGTGGACGGCAACGACCCCGACGACGTCTTCGGCGCGCTGGCCACCGCCGTCCAGCGGGCCCGGGACGGGGCCGGTCCGACCCTCCTCGAGTGCACCACCTTCCGGCTGTGGGGCCACTACTTCGGCGACCCCATGCGCTACATCCCGTCCGACGAGCTCGAGGCGGCCCGGCTCGGCGAGCCGGTGGGACGCTACCGGGCCGCCCTGGCCGCCGACGGGGTGTTGGACGGGGCCGCCGCGGAGGCCGTCGACCAGGCCGCCCGGGACGCGGTCGAGGCGACGTTCACCGTGGCACTGGCCGACGATCCACCGGGGCGGGACGCCGCGTTCACCGACGTCTACGCGGACGACCACGGGGTTCCCCGGTGAGCGGCCCGACCCCGGACGGCCCGCCGACGGTGGAGCTCACCATGCGCGAGGCCCTCAACGCCGCCCTGGCCGAGGCGCTGGCCGCCGACCCCGACGTCGTCCTGCTCGGGGAGGACCTGGCCGACCCGGCCGGGGGGATCTCCCAGGTCACCAGAGGGCTGTCCACCGCCTTCGGGACCGACCGGGTCCGCGACACGCCGATCTCCGAGGCGGCCATCGTCGGGGCCGCGGTGGGCGCCGCCGTCGCCGGACTGCGGCCGGTGGCCGAGCTCATGATCATGGACTTCATCAGCATCGGCCTCGACCAGCTGGTCAACCACGCGGCCAAGGCCCGCTTCATGTCCGGGGGGCTGCTCCGGGTGCCGCTCACCCTGCGCACCGCCGTCTTCGGCGGGATCGGTTCGGGGGCCACCCACTCGCAGACGTTCGAGGCGTGGCTGGCCCATGTGCCAGGGCTGAAGGTCGTCGTCCCGGCCACGCCGGCCGACGCCAAGGGTCTGCTCACCACCTGCATCTTCGACGACGACCCCTGCGTCTTCGTGGAGAACGTCGCCCTGTACGGAACCCGGGGGCCGGTGCCCGAAGGGAGCCATCGGGTCCTCCTGGGTGAGGCCGTCGTGGCCCGGCCCGGCCGGGACGTGACCCTCGTCACCTACGGGCGGACGGTGCGCGACGCGTTGGCCGCGGCCGAGCAGCTGGCCGCCGACGGCATCGAGGTGGAGGTGGTCGACCTCCGCAGCCTGGTGCCCTTCGACGCCGAGACGGTGCTGGCCTCGGCCGCCCGCACCCGACGGGTCGTGGTTGCCCACCACGCGACGCGCTTCGCCGGGTTCGGGGCCGAGGTGGCCGCCATGGTCGGCGAGGAACTGTTCGGCACGCTGGAGGCCCCCGTCCACCGCGTCGGTGCGCGCTTCGCCCCCATCGGTTCGGCCGCCACCCTGGAGGCCGCGGTGCTGCCCTCGGTGACCTCACTGGTGGAGGCCGTCCGGTCGGTGACCGATGCCTGAGCCGGGCCGGCCGGGAGGCACGGAAACAGTCTCGACGGTCACCAGCGACGGCGCCCAGGCCCCGGTGCGCGGCATGTCCGACCACGCCCGGTCCGACCCCGGCCGGCCGGCCGTGGTCATCGGCGGGGTGGCCCGCACCTACGGCGAGCTGGACGACCGGGCCCGACGCCTGGCCACGCTGCTCGGCGGTCAGGGTGCGGGCCCGGGCCGGCCGGTGGCCGCCATCGTGCCCAACGGCATCGAGATCTTCGAGGTGGCCATGGCCGCGGCCATGCTGGAGGCCCCGTTCCTACCGGTGAACTGGCACCTGCGGTCGTCCGAGCTGGCCTACATCCTGGCCGACGCCGGCGCGGCCGTGGTCGTGGGACACCGCGACTGCTCCGAGGAACTGTCCCGGGCGCTGGCCGAGCACGCACTCCCGTCCCTCGTGGTCGGCGCCGGCTACGAGGACGCGGTGGACGGGGCGGAGCCGCTCCCCGGCGGCCACTCCGGTGGAGGGCCGGAGCTGATGTTCTACACGTCGGGGACCACGGCCCGGCCCAAGGGCGTGGTCCATGCGGGTACGGCCTCGGACGAGGGGCGCAGGAGGGCCATGGAGGGACAGGTCGCGCTGTGGGGATGGACCGGGGACGACGTCTACGTGATGAGCGGCCCGGCCTACCACGCCTCCCATCTGGGGTGGTCCCTGTGCGCCCTGTACATCGGGGCCACCACCGTCGTGACCGAACAGTTTGAGGCCCGGTCGTGGCTGGGTGAGGTCGAACGCCACCGGGGGACCCGGACCTTCATGGTGCCGGCCCACTTCATCCGGATCCTCGAGCTGCCCGAGGAGGACCGGGCGGCCATGGACCTCTCCAGCCTCGCCCTCGTCGTGCACGCCGCCGCCCCCTGCCCGGTGGCCGTCAAGTTCAAGATGATGGAGGCGTTCCCCGACGCCGAGATCCACGAGCTCTACGGGGCGAGCGAGGGGGGTGCCACCAAGATCTCGCCCGAGGAGTGGCGGGCCCGGCCCGGCAGCGTCGGCCGGCCCTGGCCCGGGGTGGAGATCCGGATCCTCGACGAGGAGGGGGCTCCGGTGCCGACCGGCGAGCCCGGGCTGGTGTACATCCGTCCGGCCGGGCCGCAGCGGTTCCGCTACCGCAACGACGACGAGGCGACCGAGCGGGCGTGGCGCGACGACGCCTTCACCGTGGGCGACATCGGCTTCCTCGACGAGGACGGCTACCTCACCATCACCGACCGGGTCTCGGACATGGTCCTGTGGGGAGGGGTCAACATCGCACCCCGCGAGATCGAGGAGGTGCTATTCGACCACCCGGCCGTGGTGGACTGCGCCGTCTTCGGCATCCCCGACGAGCGGGACGGCGAGCGGCTGAAGGCCATGGTGCAGCTGCGCACCGAGGTCGATCCGGACGAGCTGGCCGACTACGTGGGTGCCCGGCTGGCCAAGTACAAGGTCCCCCGGGTGTGGGAGGTGGTCGACGAGCTCCCCCGCGACCACAACGGCAAGGTGCGCAAGCGGCTCCTCAGCCTGGCCCACCGGTCCACCGACGGGTAGTGGGCCCGGCGCTCAGGAGGCGCCGTGGAGCCGCAGCTTCGACTCGGCGGCGTCGACCTTGGCCCGCTCGGCGTTGCGCCGGGCCGCGTCACGGGGCCGGAGGCCGGCCTCGAACACCGACTTCATGTACTCGCGGACGTCGGTGGCCTGGGTGGCCAGCGTCAGCAGGTCGTTCGACCCCTGCAGGTGGGTTCGCAATCCCATGATGTCCCAGGCCCGGCGGATGTTGGCCTTGGCCGCCATCAGGGTCGAGAGCGGGGCCTGCGCTACGTGGAAGGCCAGCTCGAGGACCTCGTCCTCCAGGCGCTCGGGAGGGACGACCCGGTTGACCAGGCCCATCTCCTTGGCCTGGTCGGCGCTCAGCTCCTGGGCCGTGTACAGGTACTCCGACGCCCGCTTCCAGTTCATGAACAGCCACGGCTCGATGCCCGTCTCCATGCAGGGCATGGCCATACCCTGGAGCACCGGGAACTGGAAGTAGGCATCGTCGGAGGCCACGGTCATGTCGGTCAGGAGTCCCCACACGGTGCCGCCACCCAGGCAGTAGCCGTGCACCTGGGCGATGGTGATCTTGGGGAACTCCCACAGCTTCATCACCGGGGTCCCGTAGATGTCCCACTGGCCCTTCCACGGGCTGCCCAACTCGGCCGTGCTCCGGTCGATCTCCCGCATTTCGGTGCCGGGGGTGCCGGCGACGACGTGGCCGGCACTGAAGCCGGGGCCGTTGGCCTTGATCACCAGGACCTTGATGGCATAGTCGCGTTCGGCGTCGTCCAGACACTCGTCGACGTCGAACACCAGGTCGGAGGTCTGGATGTTGGCCTTCTCGGCGTAGTCGAGGGTGACCCAGGCGACCGGTCCGTCCTTCTGGTACAGAACCGTCTCGAGCTGCTTCGTCTCCATCGCCTGCTCCCGTCCGCTCAACCGAGCTCGTTGGGCCCACCCGGTCCGGCAACCTAGCAAACCTCCCCGCGCAACGACCGGCCCGACGGGCCGGAGGCGGGACTCCCGCTACTGGTGCACCGTCGTGGTCGCCTGAACGCACGCGGGCCAGGACGCTGCAGGGCTGTCGTGACATCCAGGGCTCGGGTTGCTACTCCAGCATCCAGTCCCCTCGCGGAACTTCGGTTGTCGTAATCTCGGACGTGGCCCAGAACGACGGCCGGTTCGCTCTGCGCACCCTGGATTCGTCGAGTGGGCGTTGGATCATCGCCGCCACCGTCCTCGGCTCGGGCATGGCGGCCATCGACTCGACCGTGGTGGGCATCGCCCTCCCCACCATCGGGCGCGAATTCCATTCGCCGTTCGGGGCACTCCAGTGGATCGTCACGGGGTACACCCTCTCGTTGGCCGCGTTGCTGTTGCTCGGCGGGTGGCTCGGCGACCGCTACGGTCGGCGCCGCATCTTCTGCGTGGGAGTCGTCTGGTTCGTCGTCATGTCCGCCGCGTGCGCGCTCGCCCCTAACGCCCAGACTCTGATCGTGACCCGCGTCCTCCAAGGGGTCGGGGCCGCACTGCTCACGCCGGGGAGCCTCGCCATCATCGAGAGCTCCTTCGTCGACAGTGACCGCGGCAGCGCGATCGGCAGGTGGTCGGGGCTCGGCGGCGTGGCCACGGCGGTGGGCCCACTGCTGGGCGGCTATCTCATCGCCGCGGCATCGTGGCGATGGATCTTCCTCATCAATCTTCCCCTCGGCGCCGTCGTCCTGGCGGTCTCCATCCGCCACGTACCGGAATCGCGGAATCCCGAACTGTCGGGCCGGCCGGATCTGGCTGGCGCCCTACTCGCCGTGCTCACCCTGGGTGGCATCACGTTCGGACTCATCGAGGGGCCGGCCTTCGGGTGGTCGGATCCGGCTGTCATTGCGATGGTCGTCCTCGGCATCGTGGGCGGCGTGGCGTTCGTCCTGGTCGAGCGGGCCCGGGCCAGGCCCATGCTGCCATTGGAGCTGTTCCGGAACATGCAGTTCAGCGCCACCAACGGTGTCACCTTCGTGATCTACGCCGCCCTCGGGGTGACCCTCTTCCTGCTTCCGGTCGACCTCCAGGTGGTCAGCGGGTATTCGCCTCTCGAGTCGGGGATGGCACTGCTCCCCCTCACGGTGATCATGCTGACGCTGTCGGCCAGGGCGGGCCGACTGGCCTACCGCATCGGCCCACGATTGCCGATGAGCATCGGCCCGTGCGTGGTCGGACTCGGAATGGCCCTGCTGGCTCGGCCACCGGGGACGCGGTCGTACGTGGTGGCTGTGCTTCCCGGCATGGTGGTCCTGGGTCTCGGCCTCGCTCTGACCGTGGCACCACTCACGGCGACGGCGTTGAACTCCGCTCCGGACAGCTATTCGGGCGTCGCATCGGCGGTCAACAACTGCGTGGCCCGTCTCGGCTCCTTGATCGCCGTCGCCGCCATCCCGGCGATCGCCGGAATCACCCGGACCAGTTATCTCCACCCGGCTCTGCTCGCACCCGGGTTCCGCAATGCCGCCTTCATGGCCAGTGGACTCTCCGTCCTCGGAGGGATCACGTCTGCGCTGCTCATCCGCGACCAGCCGTCCCAGTCACGGCGACAGCTGGGCCCGGGCGACGAACGGCCACCCGACGCGTGTGTGACGTGCGCACTCGACGCCGCCCCACTGAACACCCGCACCACGATCGGCGACGCATCCGGCCGCGACTGACGAGGCGGAGCCCTACGATGCGGCCATGCGAGCACTGATGTACGGGGTGGCGCCGGACGTGCAGCCCATCGGCGAGACGGACAACCGCCTGTTGCGGATGCTCGCCCGGACGCCGACGCGGCTCGTCGACATCGACGAGCCCGGGTTCCTCCGGCCCGACTGGGTGGTGACCAGGCCGAGACTGGTGGGGATCTGCGGGTCGGAGTCGAAAGCGGT
>JBEKCS010000043.1:0-31016 GCA_050014755.1 Acidimicrobiales bacterium | reverse complement strand
GCGGCGGCTCGGACACCGGGGTCTCCCAGCCCCACTTCTTCTCCCAGGCCTTCCAGGTCCACGCCGACCCGACCGACTCGGGCACGCTGGACCCCGGTGACGGCTCGGCCCCGGCCGACCAGGCCCCGGCCATCACCTCGGCCGCCTCCACCACGTTCAACACGGGCGCTGCCGGCACCTTCACCGTCACGGCCACCGGCTACCCGACCCCGACCATCACCGAGTCGGGGACCCTGCCCGCAGGCGTGACCTTCTCGGGCGGCGTGCTCTCGGGCACCCCGACGGCCACCGGCACCTTCCCGATCACCCTGACCGCCTCGAACGGCGTGGGATCCAACGCCACCCAGGACTTCACCCTCACCTCCGTCCTGGGCGTGAGCGGGATCAACCTCCCCGGGTCGGCAGTGGCCCAGGGCACCTTCACCGCCGGATCGGCCTTCGACTCCGGTCAGAACATCGACGTCCGGGTCCCGGCCAACACCGTCTTCTCCCCGGGCACGGCCGTCCACATCTTCGAGTGCGCATCGCCGCACGGTGTCGACCCGACCACCACCCTGGCCTGTGACGCCAACACCTCCTACCAAGGCGGCACGGTCTACGTCCAGGCCAACGGCTCGGTCGACGTCGAGGCCCACTCGGCGTTCGGCGATCCCTACACCGTCTACGCCCTGCCCGACTACGTCTCGCTGAACGAGGGCCCGGCCAACACGCCGGTCTGCAGCACCGGCTCGGCCAACGAGTGTGTGCTCTACATCGGCGAGGGCGGCGGCTCGGACACCGGGTTCTCCCAGCCCCACTTCTTCTCCCAGGCCTTCCAGGTCCACGCCGACCCGACCGACTCGGGCACGCTGGACCCCGGTGACGGAAACGGTCCCTGAGTACAGCCTGATTCTCTCGCATGTCCTCCGGCAGGGGTGGTCATGCAACTCGGGCATCCGAGCCCCGGCCCCCGTGGTCGGGGCTCGGCGTCATGCTCGGGATCGTGTCCACTCGTGGCAATTCGTTACGTCAACGTGACATCGTGATGATCTCTTGGTGTCACGGGGGGGAAGTCCATTGACTTCGGCCATGGGCCGTGAGAGAAACGTGATTGACGTAGTAGCTCATCTCGTCCGCTATCCACAGGTCCTCTTCCGGGGTCCCCACCAAGGAGTTTCTCTATGTTCGTTCGACAAGCCTCCAGGGCGTTCGCGGTAGGTGCGGCAGCACTGGCGTGCGTCGCTGGCTCCCTCGCGTTCGCAGGTACCGCAGAGGCGAGTGGAGGCGCCCCGACCATCACGTCGGCTGACGCCACCACGTTCTCCACAGGCACGGCAGCGACGTTTGCGGTGACCGCCACCGGATCCCCTGCCCCGACGTTCGCGGAGACGGGAGCGCTCCCGACGGGCATTTCGTTCAGCACCGCCGGCGTCCTTTCCGGTACTGCGGCGGCTTCGGGGACGTTCCCGGTCACCATCACCGCCTCCAACGGGGTCAGCCCGGCGGCTACCCAGAGCTTCACCCTCACCACGGAGGCGCTGTCCTCAGGGACCATCGTTCCTGGTTCCGCCGCAGCTCAGAACACCTACACTCCTGGCACGGCGTTCGACTCGGGCCAGCCCATCGACGTGGTGGTCCCGCCCAACAGCGTGTTCTCACCGGGCACGGCCGTCCACATCTTCGAGTGCTCGGCGCCTGACGGCGTGAAGCCTTCGTCGACCAACGCGTGCGACGCGAACACCTCGTACTCGGGCGGAACCGTCTTCGTGCAGTCCAACGGCTCAGTGGACGTCGTCGCACATTCGGCGTTTCACGACTCCTATACCGTCTACGCCCTGCCGGACGAGAACATCGGGGACACCCCGGACGGCATCGCCTGTGGCTTGGGCTCCGCCAACGACTGTGATCTCTACATC
This sequence comes from Acidimicrobiales bacterium, assembly GCA_050014755.1. Lineage (GTDB taxonomy): Bacteria > Actinomycetota > Acidimicrobiia > Acidimicrobiales > RAAP-2 > Bog-756. Next base: position 29,121 of record JBEKCS010000043.1, on the reverse strand, counting down.
GGTGAGGGTGGTGGCTCGGACACCGGGTTCTCCCAGCCCCACTTCTTCTCCCAGCCATTCCAGGTCCACGCCGACCCGACCGACTCGGGCGTGCTGAGCCCCGGTGACGGCGCGTTCCCGCCTGACTCCGCCCCGGCCATCACCTCGGCGGACTCCACCTCCTTCAGCCCCGGGGTGGCGGGCGCCTTCACGGTCACCGCCACCGGCTACCCGACGCCGACGATCACCGAGTCGGGCACCCTGCCTGCAGGGGTTACCTTCTCCGGTGGCGTGCTCTCGGGCACCACCACGGCGACCGGCTCCTTCCCGATCACCCTGACCGCCTCGAACGGGATCAACCCGCCAGCCACCCAGGACTTCACCCTCAACGTGGTCCCGAGCGGCCCGCCGGTGTTCACGTCACCATCGTCGGCGACCTTCACGGCCTACGAGTCGAACAGCTTCGATCTCGTTGCTTCGGGGGCCACTTCGTATGGGTCGACGACGAAGAGTTCGGTGTTCACCAAGGCAGGCCTGACCCTCTCCGACGGCGTCCTCTCGGGTACGCCGCCGAAGGTCGGTACGGACACGTTCGATTTCACGGCGACGAACAGCCTCGGTACGACGACCCAGACATTCACGCTGACCGTCGTGGCTCCCGTGGTGACGATCACCACCACCTCCCTCCCGACGGTGACGGTGGGACAGACCTACACGTCGGGCGACCCGGCGTTCACCTTCGCGGCGACCGGTGGTTCAGGTGCCTACACCTGGAAGACGAAGCTGCCGAAGGGACTGGTGCTCGACGCATCGACGGGAGCCGTCACCGGCGAGATCCCCGTCAGCGCCAAGGCGCCGTCCGGGACGGTCAACGTGACCTTCTCGGTGGAGGATGCCTTCAAGGACAAGGCCTCCGCCGTCACGCTTCCCCTGACCATCGATGAAGCCCCGGTCTTCACCTCGAAGACGGATGCCAAGTTTGCCGCCACGGGAGGAACCTTCACCGTGGTTGCCGTCGGCTACCCGGCGACCATCACCTACGGCGTGACGGGCACGCTTCCGAGCGGGTTGACCTTCTCGGGCGGCGTGCTGTCGGGCACGCCCGCCGCCGGAACCTACGCCATCACCTTCACGGCATCGAACGGGATCGGTTCGGGCGCAAGCCAGGACTTCACCTTGTCCGTCAAGTAATAGTCGGGCCGATCCAGGCGGCAGCCAAGGCTGCCGAAGTGGCAGGAATGTGGTCCGGGCCGGTGCGTGAGCACCCGGCCCGGACCATTTCCGTCGTCCGTGCCCTGGACGCCGGTCGGCGGACACGGTCCCCGGCACGAGCTCGGGGGCTCGGTGCCGCCTCGAGCCCCCCTTGGCGCCACGACCCGTGTCCGGGGGCTCACGGGAGGTCTCGACCACCGGGGAACGGGTGTGGGCTACCCGGCCGGTCCAACCACCGAGCGTGGGCAGACCGGGGTGTCGCGGGCGGTCAGGGGATGTACGTCCGGGCGTTGCCAGGAGTGGTCGGACGGGCGCAGAGCATCCTCAAAACGACCCCAAGAAAGACGTGGTGTCACGGTCAGGTAACCCTCAAGTTATCTCTCTGTGTCAGCCTCCAAATTCGATTGACATGCTCTGAGCACCATGGAATAACACTAGAGGTGGCCCGAACTGGGCCATGCAAGTCAGGCCATCACGTCTGCTCGTCTCACGAGGTGCCCAGGTAGGGCGCTTGTCCGAAAAGGAGCCAATTCGACTATGAATCCCCATCACACTGGAACGAGGCGAACGTTGCGAGGCCGCTTGGCCACCGCGACGATCGTCGGCGCTACGGCTGCGGTCGTAGCGGGCACCTTGGGAGCGGGCGTCGCTGCAGCGACAACCTACGACACCGCCCCCAGCGCCGGTGCCCCCTTCTTCAACCAGACCCACGCCTCGGAGATCATCCGTGGTTCGGGCTCGGACACCACGTTCTTCATGATGCAGAAGATCGGCGACCTGTACACCGCCGCCGGCCTGTACGGCTGCACGCTCAACTCCGGAACGGGCGCAACCCTGTTCGAGGGCAACGACTACTCGGGGAGCCTGACCGACACGGGTGCGGCATCCGAGGACTACTGCCTGCCCGCCTCGGCGGACAGCACGCAGGCGGACGTCAACGACAACTGGAACCGGGTCGAGGTTCTCCAGGGCGTGAACGACGTCGGTTCGGGTGCCGGCCAGAAGCAGCTGGGTGGAAAGCTCAACGCTCCTGACGCCGTCGACTTCTCCCGTTCCTCGAAGCCGTACGGCTCGTCGAACTTCTCCACCGGTAGCTTCGGACAGCAGCTCGGCTACGCCAAGGACGGTGTGCCGCTGGTGACGTTCCCGACGATCAACCCGTCGAACTTCGGGACTGCCAGCTTCTCGTCCAGCCAGGAAGCGTCGAACGCCTACCCGGCCGGCGCCTACAACACCATCAACGGTGGCCATGTCGGCCCGGTCGCTGACGGTTGGCTTCCCGGCGACAACGTCAACGGATCGGCTAACAACGGCAGCGAGCTCGTCGGCATATCCAACGTCGGTGGAGCGGGCAGCATCGCCAGCCGCCTGTACTGCGAGAACAACAGCACGCAGATCACCGACTGGGGTCAGTTGACCAACCTCGGCCCGAACCTCGAGATCCAGGTGACGCCCAACGGCACGACGTCCCCCACGGTTTCGGCCATGGACGACTCGGTCCTCACGTCGATCCCGAGTGGCTCCGCTGTGAGCAACACCAACAACGACTCCGGGGTCGTCCCGTCCAGCACCACGGTGTCCAGCACGACCGGTACGACGATCACGTTGAACAACGTGCTCACCGGCAGCGGTCCTCAGTGGATCACGATCAACATCGGAAGCTCGCTGGCTGAAGGTAGCGGTGCCTCGATCGGTGTTCCGATCCGCATCGTCGGTGTGAACAACGCCTCGGGCACCGTGGCCACGTGGTCGGGATACGCAGACAGCGGTGCCAGTGGTAACTGCGCCGCCTCGGCGACCCTCTCGAACCTCAACGCCGCCAACGACCCGAACGCAAGCACCATCCCTGCTTCCGGGCCGTACTCGACAAACCCGTCGGGCATCAATGCTCGGGAGGCGCTGGAGAACAACGTGCACCAGCTGGAGGTCTTCTCGCAGTCTGACTTCGGTCCCACCGACTACGCAGACCAGGCTGTCGAAGAGGCCACGTCGCTGTACTTCATGTCCAACGGCGTGTACAACTCGAATCCCTACGTTGCCGAGACCACCATCGACGGCCAGAGCTTCTCGGCCTTCGAGGTCGCCCTGAACGGAGTCGAGGCCGGCACGTCGGTGGAGTTGAACAACCACTACCCGACCGCTCGCACCCTCAGCAACATCATCAACCCGGTGACGGTGCGTCTGTCCACGGCAGGATTCATGAACTGGATCTGCGACGCCGGAGTGTCCATCAACAAGGCCACGGACCTCAATAACGGGCTGAACGAGGATGCCGAGCTGAGCAACATCATCTCGACCCAGTTCGGATTCCCCCGCATTGACGACCTGACTGCGCCGGTGTCCCTGCAGCCGCCGGACGAGTACAGCTCCACCAACGACGACTGCTCCGCAAAGGCCATCGTCACCAACACCGGTGGAACCATCACCGAACTCGCCAACTCGACGTCGTACCCGGTGCAGACGCTCGGTGGCAACTTCCCGACCGACCTGGTGACCGGTGAGCCGGTTGTCACCTCGGCCGGTCTGTATGTCGGCAACGTCGCTGCGGGCTCTGCCGGTACCGGCACGCTCACGCTGACGCCCGGCACCTACAACAGCGTTGCCTCCACGACGCTGCCCAACGGCACCTTCACGCTGGACTTCCTCGGGGTTCCCGCGGTCTTCCAGGCCAGCACCACTCCTTGATCCCAAGGAGATGAACATCTTGCAGTGCGAGTAAGGCCTCGTACCGCAATGGCAGTACCCGAGACCCGGAGTCCGGCGAGCAATCGCCGGGCTCCGGGTTCAGGGTTGTCAAGGGGATGTGTCCGTCGAGCGACGACGGATGCGGCTCCTTGAGAGCTCTGATCGCCTGTCTCGAAGCACCTGGCACAGGTCCAGGTGTCGAGTTCGGACTCGCCGTCCATACCCGGAATCGGGGCTGTTCCCGACTCGAGAGGGCGCAGGGGCGTGCAGTACCATTCGTCAGTCGAGGAACCCTCCGGGACGGCGACAAGATCAGCAGTCTCCGGTCACACCAACGATGGGGCCGGCTTGCAAGGGAGTGAGTGACCGTGGGTAGTCGAGACCAGAACCGAGGGGCACGTACGACAGGTGAGCCCTCGCGCATGTTCGGGCGCCCACGCTTGCCCGTTGCCCGGCGCGCCCTGGCACACTTCGTCGCCGCACCGTTGGCACTCGCCGTCGTCGCCGTCGCCGTTCTGTCCATCGGTGGGAACGCTTTTGCAGGGCCGGTAGCCCCAACCATCACCTCGGCGGACGCCACGACGTTCTCCACGGGTACGGCAGCGACGTTCACGGTGACAGCCACCGGATCCCCGACCCCGACGATCACGGAGTCGGGGGCGCTCCCGTCGGGCGTCACGTTCACCGACGGTGTCCTCTCCGGAGCCGCTGCATCGTCCGGGACGTTCCCGATCACCATCACCGCCACCAACGGTGTCGGCACCGATGCCATCCAGAGCTTCACGCTCACGACCGAATTGCTGACCTCGGGCAGTACGGTTTTCGGGTCCGCCGCGGCGCAAGGTAGCTATACGGCGATCTCTCCCTTCGACAGTGGGCAGCCCATCGACGTGGTGATCCCGCCCAACAGCGTGCTCTCGGCGAATCAGAAGATTGAGATCTTCGAGTGTGCCGCGCCGAACGGCGTCGATCCAAAGACGACCGCGTCGTGCGATGGGAATTCCTCCTACGACGGCGGCACTGTCTTTGTACAGGCCAACGGGTCGGTGGATGCCATCGCCGATTCTGCGCTCCACGATCCGTACACCGTGTTCGCGCTTCCCGACCCGAACCTCGGGGAGAACCTCTCAGGCGCTCCGGCCTGCGGAGTAGGTGCAAGCAATGAGTGCGTTCTCTATGTGGGTGAGGGTGGCGGCTCCGACACAGGGTTCTCACTTCCGCACTTCTTCTCCCAGCCTTTCCAAGTCCATGCCGACGCCTCCGACTCCGGCGTGATCGATCCGGGCGACGGTCAAGCGGCGGCCGCCGAGTCGGTTTCCGGTTCGGCTTCCGTTGTGTCACCCGCAACCCAGTCGGTGACAGCCGACGGGTCGGATCCGGCGTATGTGACGGTGACCCTCGACAGCCAGGACGGAGTCGGCGTGGCCGGCAAGTCGGTGACGCTCGATGCGACCGGCTCGGCGACAGTGACGACCCAGGGTGCAGGAACCGACGTCACCGATGCCGAGGGTCAGGCGATGTTCGACGTCCGGGACAGTACGGCGGAGACGGTCACGGTGTCGGCCACCGACAGCACCGACTCGATTCCGGTCGTCCAGACCGCCCAGGTGACCTTCGCCGCGCCGACGGCCAACCTCCCCTCATCGTCGATCGTGGCGAGCCCGACCGGCGTACCGGCTGACGGGACGACGGCTTCGACGATCACGGTGACCATTCGGGATCATTCCGTGAACGGAAGCCCGGTTGGGCTGCCCGGTCAGACGGTGACCCTCACGCCCGTGTCCGGTAGTTCCCATGTAGCTGATGCATCCGCCGGCTCGAATGTCACGAATGCGCAAGGTGAGGCACTGTTCACCGTCACTGATTCGGTGGACGAACTGGTGACCTACTCGGCCTCGACGGGCGGTGTCCAGCTGACCCAGTCGGTGGCGGTCCAGTTCGGGACTCCGGCGGTGGTGTCCGCATCGACGTCGACCGTGGTGGTGGCCAATCGATCGAACGCTCCGACAGGCCTCGCCGGTACGACTGCCACGGTGACGCTCCTGGCTGCTGACGGAACGACGCCTATTCCGGGGAAGTCGGTGACCCTGGCCGTACAGTCGGCTTCCGGTCACGCATCGGTCGCCAACAGTCCGGGCGCAACGAATGCCTCCGGAGTCGTGACGTTCGGCGTCACCGACAGCACTGCGGAGTCGGTGACGCTGACGGCGACGGACACTACCGACGGAGTCGTCCTGGACTCCAAGCCGGTTGTGGTGTTCGTCGTACCGCCGCCTCCGACCATCTCCGCAGCCGACTCGAGTGTCACAGTGAGCGGGTCCCCGGCCACAGCTGACGGCGTCTCTGTTGCAGACGTGACGGTCACGGTCAGGAATACAAACGATCAGGCGGTGTCAGGAGCCGCCGTCACATTGAAGTACTCGCCGGACGACGGGGCGAACGTCCAGCCGTTCAGAGGGATCGATACCACCAACGGCAGTGGGGTCGTGCAGTTCGAAGCCCACGACACGAAGGCGGAGACGCTCTCGTTCCAGGCCTCGGCGAGCGGCATCACCTTCCAGCAGACGGCAACGGCGACGTTCGTCGCCGGAAACACGGACGGTATCGAATCGACGGTCACGGCCAGCCCGACCCATGTGGCGGCCGATGGCTCGACATCTGCACTGATCACGGTCACGAGCACCGACCACTTCGGAAATCCGAATTCGGGACAGTCCATCAGCTTGACACAAGGCACCGGCCATTCGGTGATAACACCGGTGCAGGTCGTGGGTTCGGTACTTCCCGGCACCACCGATGCGCTCGGCGTAGCCGAGTTCTCGGTAACCGACACGACTACGGAAGTCGTGTCCTACACGGCCGTCGACGCGACCGCCGGTCTGACGTTCAGTGCGGTGGCCTCGGTTACCTTCGGCACGCCACCGACAGTGTTGCCGGTTACGGGCGATTCGGATGCTGTGGCGAGCGCCTCCTCGGTACCGGCCGATGGATCGAGTGCAGCCGTCATCACGGTCGAGTTGCGTGACGGGAATGGGCTTCCCGTGACCGGGAAATCCGTTTCGCTCACCGCGTCCGGGGGGAGTTCGGTGATCACGGCGGCTCATGTCACGGCCAACTCCAGGGTGGGCACGGTCGTGACGCCTTCCAGCGTTGGGCCAGGGCCCATGGTCTCGGGTACCCCGGTCACCGTCGTCACCAACAGCAACGGGAACGCCGTCTTCGACGTGACGGACACGTCTGCGGAGTCGGTGACCTACACGGCCACCGACAAGACCGATTCGATGACTGGCTGGACGGTGAAGGTCGTCTTCGCCGCCGTAGTCACTCCGACGACAACGACAACCACGACGACCACGACAATTGCCACCACCGCCACTACAGCTCCGTCCGGAAACACCGGTTCAGGGGTCGCGGCGGACGAATCCGGTTCCACCTCGGCTGCCGCGACGGCTACCACTCCCGGTCTTGCTTTTACCGGGGCCCCCTCGTCATTGCCTTGGCTCGTGGGACTCGGTGCGCTGCTCGTGATCCTGGGTTCGGTCAGCAGAGCCGTCCTGGTCGCGAGAAGGAGGGGACAGTGACCGTCACCTCGTCGAGCCAGGACAACAAGGCACCGGACAAGTTGTCGGCACTCGCGTCGAACCGCCGCAATTGGTTGATCGTCGCTGGGATCGTGGTGGTAGCGGTGGTCGTCGCTGTGGTGCTCGTCGCCGCAGGAAGCTCCTCGAAGACATCGTCGACCGTGGGTGCCGACGGCAGACCGATCGTCATCATGAGCCCGAACCCGGGTGAGGGCCGGTACCACAACGGCCAGGTGATCACGGTGTCGATCGGCGCGAACAAGTACTTCACCCGCTACCTACGGGTGATCGTGATCGAGTGCGCGGACCCCGGGGGCCAAGTCGACGCGCTCCCGGTCAGTGACACGGCCTGCGACGGGAACTCGGTGCAGTCGGGCTCCCTCCTGGTCACGAAGAACGGCAGCTTCTCCGTCCGCTATCCGGTGTACTCCTTGCCGAACACGCTCCTGGGGGAGGCGTGGGACAACGAGCCGGTCTGCAACGAGACCCACGCATGTGTGCTCTACGTCGGATTCGATCCGAACGACTTCAGCCAGCCCAAGGTGTTCTCCGCTCCCTTCACGATCGTGCCCGGCGACGTGCCGGAGCGGCTGCCGTCATGATGCGGGTGGACCGATTGCGCAGGATTGCCATTGCCGTGGGTGCGGTAGCCGGAGCAATGGCATGGTGCGGGCTGTCCGCGGTTCCGGCCGGGGCCGCCGGCGGATCTGCTAGCGCGATCATCACGCCGAACGCTGACGGCCGTCCGTACCAGAACGGCGAGACCCTGGACATCTCCGTCGGTCCGAATGACACCTTCACCCCCAACGCCCGGATCGTGATCATGGAGTGTGGGGCCCCGCACGGCGTACTTCCCACCAGCGACCTCGCGTGCGATGGCGAGACGATCCAGTCCGGTTCGGTGCTGGTCGGGAGCAATGGGAGCTTCCGCGTCCCCGACTACACGATGTATTCGCTGCCCAACCTGGTGTTCGGCGGGGAAGCGGACACCCTTCCCATCTGCAACGCCACGACGGAATGCGTGCTCTTCATCGGGCAGAACCAGAATGACTTCTCGGCCCCGAAGATCTTTTCGTCGCCCTACTTCGTCGATCCCACAGCCAATTCGACGCCTCAGGAACCAGTGACGGCTTCCGGCGGTGGCACGGCGACCGGCACGTCGGATTCGACCGACGTGTCGACCCCGAGTGGGTCGACCGGTGGAGTGTCGGCCGAGGTGGCGTTGACCGGCGGGGACTCGGTGGCACCAGCCGGATCGCTGGCCTTCAGCGGCATCGGAGTGCTGCCGCAGCTCATCGAAGTCGGTGCGGCAATGGTGATCGTCGGCTTAGGCCTGTGTCGCCGCCGAAGGGACGCGGCGTGACCCTCACCCAGACGCCGAGCCAGCCGATGGCCGTGGACGACGACGTGCCGAACGTCCTTCCCCGATCCGACACCGGAGCCGACCGGGCCTTCCGTTCGTTGCTGATAGTCGCCAGCGTGATCGTGCTGGCCATCCTGGTCGCTGTCGTCGTGTTCCTGGCTGTGGACGGCTGGTCGGCATTCCGCACCGCCGGTGTGAAGCTCGTCACCGGCACGACCTGGGCGCCCGATCTCGGGCGATTCGACATGCTCCCGCTGCTGTTCGGGTCGATCGCCATCGCCGTCGTTGCGCTGATCATCGCCTTGCCCATCTCGTTGTGTACCGCGCTGTTGATCAACGAGTACCTCCCCCAGCGGCTCAAGCCGTGGCTCACCGGCGTGGTCGATCTGCTGGCGACAGTGCCCAGCATCGTCTATGGGTTCTGGGGGCTCGAGGTGGTGTCCGGGCTCCAGGTGCCGCCTGCCGAGTGGCTGGTCAAGCACGTGAGCTTCGTGCCGTTCTTCCGGACGCCGACGCCGGGGAGCTACGTCAATTCGATTTTCGCCTGCGGCCTGGTCTGCGCCGTCACCATCATCCCCATCATCACCTCCATCAGCCGGGAGGTGATGGCCCAGGCCCCCCGCGACGTCTGCGAGGCCGCGGTCGGCCTCGGGGGGACGCGTTGGGGAATGGTGACCGACGTGATCTTCCCCTTCTCGCGCAGCGGAATACTGAGCGCAGCCCTACTCGGTCTCGGACGAGGGCTGGGCGAGACGATGATCGTGGTGTTGATGCTGTCGACGGCCAACAAGTGGACCCTGGCCATGCTCGGGCCGCAGGGTCTGGGCTCCATCGCCAAGGAGATCACCCAGGAGTTCGAAACAGCGTCGAAGATCAGTCAGAGCGGCCTCGTGCTGCTCGGCCTGATCCTCTTCCTCAGCACCTTGCTGGTCAATGCCATCTCACGCATGATCATCAACCGACCGAGGACGGTCTGACGATGGCGGATCGCACGCTCGACCTGACTGCGCCCATCCCGACGCCGGCTGCACCGGCCGGGAACGTCCCGTCGGGCCCCGACGGGACCGCACCGTTCGACGGCCCGGGAGCCGTTGGCAGCGATCGACCCCAACGGGTGAGGAAACTCACCCTCCAGTCCACGGTCGAATTCCTCGGCTCGGCGCTGTCGGCCCTGGCCATCGTGTGGCTGGGGTTCACCATCGCCGGGATCTCGGGCGCCGTCGGCATGGTGATCATCTGGGTGGCGCTCTTCTTCGCCATCTATGGTTTCGTCTGCTGGAGGGCCCACGGGATCCTCGCCATGAAGGACCGGCTGGCCACCGCCGGAGTGTGGATGGGCGGAGTCACCGCCATGATCCCGCTCGCAGGCGTCATCCTCTACGTGGTCATCAAAGGCGCCGGTGTCGCGCTCGGGCACTTCCCCGACTTCTTCACCAAGGACATGTCAGGGCTGTCGGCCTTGGCCCCCACCAGCGCGGTGGGGGCCGGCGCGGCCATCGTGGGTACGGTCGAGCAGGTGGGGATCGCCGCCATCATTTCGATCCCGCTCGGCATCCTGACCGCCACCTACCTGGCCGACTCCCGCTCGTCGTTCTCACGGCTGGTCAGCTTCGTGGTCGACGCCATGACCGGTGCGCCTGCCATCATCGCCGGCCTCGTCGTCTACCTCTTCTGGGTGGAGCCTCGCGGGCATTCGGGCAAGAGCGGGTTCGCCGCCGGCATGGCCCTCGCCGTCATGATGCTCCCGGTCGTGACCCGGGCCGCTCAGGAGGTGATCGTCATCGTCCCCGGTTCGTTGCGGGAGGCGGCATTGGCCCTCGGGGCCCCCCAGTGGCGGGTGCTCGTCCGCATCGTCCTCCCCACGGCCCGGGTGGGGCTGGTCACCGCGATGATCCTCGGCGTGGCCCGGATCGCGGGGGAGACGGCTCCGGTCCTGTTCAACGCGGGTGGCAACGACCGGTACAATTGGAATCCGTTCGAGGGGCAGCAGGACAATCTGCCGTTCCGCGTGTACCAGTTGATCTTCCAACCCGGGGTCAATGTGATCAAGGACGCGTGGGGCGTGTCGTTCGTCCTGGTCGTGCTGGTCCTGGCCCTGTTCATCGTGGCCCGCGTGATCGGGTCCCACAAGCCGGGTCGGCGGCGGTTGCCACGATTCTCATTCAGGCGGTCCACATCGTCATGACCGAATCGGACCCGCAATGCGCCCCAATCGAACCAGACCACCAACCGTCAGAATCCTAGGTGCATACATGCGTAATGGACATCGTGAATCCACGGAAAAGAGAGGCCAGATGAGGAACAACCTGGGTAGCCTGCGGCGGAGTGCCGTGTTGATCGTCGCCTCGGGCATCGCCGTCGTCGCGGTGTCCTCGGTCGCAGGCGCGAACCCGCAGGTCGGAAGTGTGCCCCTGAGCGTCGCGCCCACGGTAGTGGCAGGCGGTGCGACGTCGACGACGACCACGTTCCCGACTTCCTCGATCGGGATTGCCGGCGCTGGGGCCACCAAGCAGTCCGACGGTCGGCCCGTGGGCCAAAGTTCGGGGACCGTCCTGAACGGCACGGGCTCCTCGTTTGCCGCGCCGGCCATCGAGACCTTTGACTCGATCGTTCAGCAGCAGCCGTACAACCTCAGCGTGAACTACTCGAGCACGTCCTCGGGTGACGGCCGATACGAATTCACCAACGGGACAACGAACTTCGCGGTGAGCGACATCGCCTACGGGCTGGGCAACACCGACACGATTCCTCCCGACTTCCCGTTCATCTACGTGCCGATCACCGCTGGTGGTATCGCCTTCATGTACAACATCCCCGGACTCACCAAGACGCTGCAGATGAACAGCTACACCACGTGCGCCATCCTGACCGGCGGCATCACCAACTGGGACAATTCGGCCATCGCGGCAATCAATCCCGGGGTGAAATTGCCGAATCTGGCCATTGTGCCGGTGACGGAGAGCGACCCGGCCGGCACCAACTACGTGTTGGAGGAGTGGTGCATCGACGAGCAGCCGGCCCTGTGGGCCGCGTTCGCCAACGCCGAGAACGCCAATCCGGCCAATCAAGTGACCATCAGCCCGACACATCCGGAGTCCGAGTGGCCTGGGCTGGCCAATGGCCTGGACACCGACTCGACGGCCGGGGTAGCGAGCGATGTCTCGACAAACGCCGGGGCCATCGGTGGCGTCCAGCTCCAGTACGCGGTCGATGCCGGTTTCGACAAGGGGAATCCAGCGCAGGGCGTGGCCTCGGAGTACAACGCCAGTGGTGACTACGTGCAGCCCACGTCCGTCGACGTGGCGTCCGCCCTCGCCTATGCGACCCAGCTGCCCAACGGCACCCACCAACTGAATTTCGGTGGTATCGGCCCCCACGTCTACAACCCCTCGACATACAGCTACCTGCTGACTCCGACCAGCGGTTGGCAGTCGTCCCTGGGCGCAGTGTTGAGTGCCTTCGTCAACTATTCGCTCACGCTCGGACAGGAGAAGTCCCCGAGCTTCGGGTACGCGGGTCTGGGGCTGTCGCTCGAGCGGTACGGGATCGACTCGGTCACTGCAGACGTCCCGGGTGCCGTGCCGGTGACCAGCGCCGAACAGGCCGGCTACGCCTGTGGGGACCTCACCCCGTCCGAGGTGGCGGCTGGTCAGACCACGCCGACCTGCGGAGTAACCGACGCCACGGCACCGATCCCGCCGAAGAGCGGCGAGCAATCGGTCGGTTCGTCCGGGTCCTCGGGTTCCGGTGGCTCAGGCGGTAGTGGAGGCAGCAGCGCGAGCAGCTCCAGCAGCGGTTACGGCGGCTCCGGCAGCGGCGGCGGGGTCGATCCCGCCGTGTCGTTGTCGGGCTCCGTCCCCCTGGCGTTCACCGGGGGTGACCCGCGACCGGTCGTGCTCGTCGGACTGCTGCTCCTCGTGACCGGTTGGTGGGCGAGGCGCCGGCTCCTGCGCAGCCGCCGTGTCGAGGTACAGAGATGACCGGCCGCCCGATAGGTCGGATCTCCCCGGCCGGGTCGATGAAAGCACTGTCCATCGCCCTGGTCACGGTGTTGGCCACCCTGGGCACTACTGCGCTCGTCGGCACCCAGCCCGCCGGGGCTGCCACCGACAGCTCCACGCTGAGCGGCGAGGGCGGAACATTCCTCCAGCCGGTGATGCACAAGCTGATTGCCGACAGTGCCTCCAATCTGAACGGACTCTTCGGTTCCTACGTGGCCAACGGACTCGATCCAGGAATCGCCGACTTCGTCGGCACCGCGCCCAAGTCGTTCAACGCGGATTTCGCCGTGTCCGAGCGTCCGCTGACGGCGGCCGAGTCGGCCAAGGCGATCGCCGACGGTCGCCACTACGCGTACATCCCGTTCGCCGCGACCCCGGTCGCTATCGGGACGATCGTGACGAACACCACCGGCGGTGGGTCGTCCATCAACCCGAGCACACTGTGCCCGCACATCCAGGCATCGGTGGACACCCTCGGGGCGATCTTCGGCTTGGACGCGGCCCAGCCGTTCAACAACTGGTCGGACTCGAGGGTGTCCTGTTCCAATGGGCAACCGTTGCAGGACGAGCCTCTTGGATTTGCGGGCAATGACGATCCGACGATGGCGAACTACGCGCTCATGACGCTGCTCGACAGCGATTCCACGTCGCAGGGGTACTTCGCGGCAGGACTCAAGCTGTACGTCAGCCAGACTCGGGCGGCGACGTCCAGCACGACGCCCAGCGAGCGGCTTCCCTACGTGGGTACGTACATTTACCCCGGAGGCGACGAGCCCTTTCTGGGCAAGCTTCTTACGATCGAGCCGACGACGAACCAGCCGACGTGGGAAATTCCCCAGATCAACATCCTGGGATTGCTCTTCCCGGTCGCCTCGGTATGGACGGGGGCCCCGCTCGGCGCGGCGTGGAACATCCCGACGATGGCGATCGAGAACGCGCAGGGCACCGACGTGGCTCCGTCGTTGGCCAGCGCGACTGCGGCCGAGGACGATGCCACGCTGGCCTCGACATCGGATCCGACCACGAACAATCTGGTGACCTTCACTGCTAACGCCACCGACGCGGCGGCGTACAACAACTACATGATGGAGGAGAGCTACCTCGTCGTGCCTACGAACGGTCTTCCCGCGGCCAAGGAGTTCGCCCTGGCCGACCTGATCCGGTACATCCTCGGCCCCGCAGGGCAGCAGGACATCTCCTCGTTCGGAGCCGCCCCGGCAACTCCGGCCATGGTGACGGCCGGACTGAGCATTGCCAGCGCACTGGATGCCCAGGCGTCGCTCACCGCGACACCGGTGACGACGACGACGTCGACCACCGGCGCGTCGACGTCGACCTCATCGACCAGCTCCAGTTCCTCGGCCTCGGGTAGCTCAGGTTCGACGGGCGCGAACTCGTCGAACGGGGGGTCTGGGTCGGGGCTGGCCTTCACCGGTGGGCCGGACCTGGTTCCCCTGGTGGGCTGCGGCCTGGTGCTGCTGGTCGGAGGTGGGCTCGCCGCGGCCATGCTTCGTCGACGCATGCGCAAGGCGCGGGTGACGTCGTGACGAGTGTGGACCAATCCACAGACTCCCCGGTGGCGGCAGCCCCCGGGCGTCCGCCGGCGGCAGATGGTCCCCCGCGGCAGTCGTCGAGCCTGCTCGCCACCAATGTGAGCGCCTGGTTCGGCTCCCTCAAGGTGCTCGAGCGGGTCAGCCTGGCCATGGAACCAAACAAGGTGACGGCGCTCATCGGGCCCTCGGGCTGCGGAAAGTCGACCTTCCTGCGGATCCTCAACCGGATGCACGAGCTGATTCCCACCGCGGCCATGTCGGGCTCGGTCGAGCTGGACGGGACGGACATCTACGGACCGTCGGTCAAGGTGACCGACACCCGCCTCAACATCGGCATGGTATTCCAACGGCCCAACCCGTTTCCGACGATGACCATCGCTCAGAACGTCCTGTCCGGACTGCGCCTGTCGGGGACCAAGGTCGTCAATCCGGACGCACTGGTCAAGGACTCCCTGGAGCGGGCTGGCCTCTGGCACGAGACGCGCGACCGGCTCAACGAAGCCGGGGCCGCCCTGTCCGGTGGCCAGCAACAACGGCTGTGCATCGCCCGCGCCCTCGCCGTCCGCCCCAAGGTGCTGTTGATGGACGAGCCGTGCTCGGCGCTCGATCCCATCTCGACCGGGGTGATCGAGGAGACGATCGCCCAACTCAGTTCCGAGATCACCATCGTGATCGTCACCCACAACATGCAGCAGGCCCAGCGGGTGTCCGACAACTGCGCGCTCTTCCTGCTCGACGGCCAGGGGCAGCCAGGCCATATCGTGGAGGCCGGGCCGACCGAGCAGGTCTTCGGCGATCCGAAGGACCCCCGGACCGACGACTACGTGCACGGCCGGTTCGGCTGATGGACGATTCCACTCCGGGTGGGTTCACCACCCCCGACTACGGCCCGCCGTCGGCTGCTGACGACGCGGTCCCCGCACCCGGCTCGCTCAAGTTGGTCGGTCGACGGTCGTGGAAGACCTGGCAGCTGGTCATCGCCGTGCTGGCGGCCGCTTTGTTCGGCATGTGGTTCAACGGGAACACCGGTTCGACCACGAGCGCGGCCACCGGCCCCGTCTACAAGCTCCCCGCCGCCTCGACCGGTGCCTCGACCACCACCACTACCTTGGCCTCCGGATCAACGACCACCACGACGACGGCGTCCGGGTCGACCACCACCACGACCGCCCCGGGCAGCACGACCACCACACTGCCCGGCGGTGCAACGACGACCACGGTACCCGTGGTGCTGCCCCCTGCCTCGGTGCTCGTCCCGGCGACGCAGCTCACCGGCAATTGGACGAGCCCGTCCTTCACCATCGACGGCGGTACGTGGAACATCGGTTGGGCGTTCGCCTGTTCCCCCGTACCGGCCACCACGCCGACGTTCGCCGTCTTCGTCGTGCCGACCGGTGGCAGCCCCGGCGCGACCCCGGCGGTGACCAGTTCGGTGGCGTCGGGTCAGTCGGTCACGCCCCAGACATCGCCGGGCAGCCAGCAGATCGAAGTGCAGGCGCCCGCAGGCTGTCGCTGGGTGGTGAAGGTCACCGGCTCCGGGACCTGATCATCGAGTTGGTCTCGGTGCCGGTGACAGTGGTCCCCGGCGTCGGCGATCGTTGCTCGGTGGTCAGGTCGGTTCCGCCGGACCGGGTCAGACGTCGGGGAGGACCAGCTGGCAGAGCGCCTTGACCTGGTCGACCGATCCGACCGCAGTGACCGCCACCTCGGTGCTGCCGGTGCGGACCACCACCGAGCTCACCGTCTTCGAACCTGTGCCGGACGTGGCCGCGAACGCCTGGTCACCCAACCCGGTCAGCGGGGTCACCCGCTCGCCGTCCTTGGTGAACAGTGCCTCGTCGGATGCGAACTGGGTCGTACCGACGCCGGTGTCGTAGCGGAGGGACACCACCGGCACGCCCTTGTCGGAAAGGTAGTGGCACGTCGTGGTCCCCGGGAAGGCGGTGGTGTACGGAGCGTGGACGGCGAGCCCGAGCGTGGACTGGATCTGGTCCGGCGACGCCAGCTGGCAGTAGTGGCTGGTGGTCGGCGCGGTCGCCCCTGGCTTCTGCGTCGCCGCGGTGGCCACAGTCGTCGTGGCCACACTGCCGGTGGACGAGGAGCAGGCTCCCAGGCCGAGGGCCGACAGTGCGATGCCCGCGGTCACCAGGGAACGACGCTGGATACGACTGGTCTTCGACATGGTTCGCTTCCTCTGCGATTGATCGGGCGCCGACGCGGGGCGCCGCTTCCGAAAGGTATGGAGACTGGAGACGGGCGGGACACGACCACATCCAACGGGGAGCTGGCCCCCATGATTTCCCGAAGTCTGACACCCCATCATAGGTCAATCGACAAGCGGGTAATGGCGGGTGTGAAGGGCGCGGAATGGGCAATGTGACACCTTCGCGTCGGCCCGTTTCTTCACGAGTTCCGGGGCGCAGGCCGTATGGGTATCCCTGGGGATCGTTGCTAGCATCCTGGTATGGGCGACGGTGCAGGGGCAGCAGTAGAGGCATGGTCGGCCACGCCATGATCCGCCCCGCCGGAGCCCGGCACGATGCCGGGTCGGGTTCCCGACCGGCCGCTGACGTGGCGACTCCAGGCCCACGATGACCACGGTGACGGACGAATCGCCCGGGAACTCGGCGGCTTCCGAGGGCGACGGACAGCACTCGGCCGCAGGCACGGAAGGGATCGCCCTGGACCGGAGTGCCGACGAGCGGCTCCGGGCCCGCCACACCTTGTGGATCCACGTCTTCACGTGGATGCGCAACATCGGCGCGCTCATCATCCTGTTCGCCGCGTGGCAGCTGTGGGGGACGGCTATCGCCCAGCAGCACAGCCAGGAGACACTCAAGAAGCAGTTCGCGGCGACCGTGCACGAAGCTGCTTCACCCCAGGCCAGATTCTCCCTCCTCCCGGCCTCCGAGAACCTTCCCGTCGCGCCCAGCGGTGCGGTGGTGGCCCAGCTCCAGATCCCGAAGATCGGCGTCAGTCAGTACGTCGTCTCCGGCACGGCCGAGGACGACCTGGCCAAGGGTCCCGGTCACTACGTCGGGACGGCCGAACCGGGCCAGGCCGGAAATGTGGCCATCGCCGGGCACCGGACGACCCACGGCGCACCGTTCAACCGCCTGGCCGAACTCGCCCCCGGCGACCCGATCTACCTCACCGACCTGGCCGGCCAACGACTCACCTACGTGGTAGCCCTCGCCCCCTTCGCGGTGAGCCCGTCGGACGTCTCGGTCCTCAACTACTTCGGGGACGATCGCCTGACGCTCACCACCTGCAACCCGGAGTACTCGGCCGCCCAACGCCTGATCGTGGTGTCCCTGTTCGTGTCGGGCCCTTCGGCCAAACTCCCCGTGCTCCCCGCGCACCGCGTCGTCGCCAGTGACGGGGGAGTCCCGCAGAAGGTGATCATCAGCGGCGAGGCCGGGTGGAACACGGGCCTGATCCCCGTGGTCCTGGTCGAAGTGGGACTGTTGGTTGCTCTCGGGCTGACCAACCGCCGTTGGTCCCGGTACCTGACTCCGGGGTCGCGCTGGCTGGTTCTCCTCCCGATCTGGACCGCGGGGCTGTTCATCCTGTTCCAGAGCCTCACCGGCTTCCTCCCGGCGGCGGCATAGCGGAACCGTCAGGAATCGGTCCCCTGGGCATCACCGGCCAACCTGACCGGGCCGCCCGTTCGGCCGACCGCCAGGTCGCCTGCGACCGGACGCTCATGTTCACGAGAAGACAATCACCAGAGAGAGGTACCCGACGTGCACACCAGAGGCTCACAGCCAGCCGATGCGGACCGAGCCGAGCACGGGGGTAGCCGGCGGGCCCGGGCATGGCGCCGGACGCTGCAACGGCCCGTGGCACTCAGCCTGCTCGGAGTAGGCCTGCTCGCCGCGGCGTGCGGTGGCACGGCCGCCACGCCGACCACCGAATACCACTGGATCACCACCACGGCGCTCTCGGTCAACCACGGGTTGAACACCGACCAGGTCACCGTGCTCGACGACTCGAAGCCTTCCACCAACGAGGCTGCCGGTACGTTCTTCGCCCGCCTGGGGTCGGCCTGCACCGCACTCAAGACGACTGCGGTCAATGCGCAGGGCGCCCAGCAGCCGCCGTCGGCCCAGCTCGACTCGGCGTGGGACGCAATGTTGCAGGCCACCGTCAACTATGCGTCCGACTGCATCACGCTCTCGCGTTCGCATTCGACCAGCGACCTCGAACAGTGGAACTCGAGTCTGAAGACCATGGACGAGGCCAACGGGAGGCTCAACACGGTCGTGGACAAGATCCGGTCCGCCGTCAAGAAGAAGTAGATGCCGCCGGGCCGGCATCGCCGCCGCGGCAGTACTGCGGACCGATCCGGTGGGCGGACGTGGTCCCCGCCCGGGCCAGGCCGCGCGAGGGCGGTCGCGGCGGCTGTCGGGTGCTCCGTGCTGGTGCTGTCGGGGTGCGCCTCGGGTGCCGGCGGAGCATCTGCTGCGCCGGCATCACACCGGCGGGCCGCGGACCCGGCGACGACGTCGACCACGACCACCACGATGCCGTTGAGCCCCCCGACGCCCCCTCCGCCCGTGCGGTGGGTTGCGTGTGGGGCACTCCAGTGCGGGTCGGTGACGGTTCCGTTGGACTACTCGCACCCCGACGGGGCCACCATCCAGATCGCCCTGGCCCGCCACCCGGCGGAGATCCCGTCGGAACGCATCGGCTCCCTCGTCATCAACCCGGGCGGCCCCGGCGGCTCGGGGATCGACGACCTTGCGAACGAGCTGTCGGTCATGCCCGGCGGGCTGCTGGACCGGTTCGACATCGTCTCGTTCGACCCACGGGGCGTCGAGCGCAGCAGTCCGGTGAGCTGCAGCCCCCCCGCTCCGGCCGGGGGATCGGGTGGCGTATCCGCGGGGACCGGATCGGGACCCCTCATCGATCCCGCCCCGACGACGCCCGCCGCCCAGAAGGCGCTCCTCGCCAACGACCGCGCGTTCGCGGCACAGTGCGAGGCGGCCAGTGGGGACATCCTCCCGTTCGTCGGTACCGTCGACGCCGCCCGGGACCTCGATGCGATCCGTCAGGCGCTCGGGGACGCGAAGCTGACGTACATCGGTCACTCCTACGGAACGTTGCTCGGTGCCGTCTACGCCAGCCTCTTCCCGACCCATGTCCGGGCGATGGTGCTGGACGGCCCCATCGACCCATCGCTCACCACCGAGCAGTACGTGACGGACCAGGCCCAGAGCTACGAATCCGAGCTCCAGTCGTTCTTCGCCTGGTGCGCGACGAGCACGTCGTGCCCGTGGCGACCGTCGGGTGATCCGACCCAGGCGCTGCTCGCCCTCATCCAGCAGTCCCGCACCACGCCGCTCTCGGCCAGCAGCCAGGGGGCGGCCGGGCCCGGCGAGATCTACAACGCGCTACTGGCCGGTCTCGAGTCACAGTCGTCGTGGCCGACGCTCGGCGCGGCGCTGGCCGCCGCGGCGCAGGGGGACGGGACCGCGGCGACGTCGATGTCCGGGCGCTACGAGACGGGAGGGTCGACCAACGGCGCCGACGCCGAGCAGGCCATCGACTGCCTCGACCATCCGGTGGACCGCAATCCCGCGGACTATCCGGCACTGGCTGCGCAGGCCGGGCTCTCGGCACCGGTCTTCGGTCCCCTGCTCACCTGGGGACTCCTCGGATGTGCGACGTGGCCCGCGCTTCCCACCCGTGCGCCGGCGCCGGCCTCCGACACGGGTGCCCCGCCGATCCTGGTGGTGGGCACCACCGGGGATCCGGTGACCCCGTTTGCGTGGGCGGTCAGCCTGGCCCGCCAGTTGACCGGAGCGGTCCTGCTCTCCTGGCAGGGACAGAGCCATGTGGCCTACTTCTACAGTCCGTGCGTCCGGAGCGCCTACCAGGCGTATCTCATCGGCGGGGTACTCCCGGCACCCGGATCGGTCTGCACCGACTGAACGGGTCACCGGGCCCCGGGGCCGGTCCACGGTGCACGTCCCCGACAGTCCCTGAACGCGAAGTCCGGGTCGTGTAGGGTCATCATCCAGGGCACACCAACGTGCCTCGGTGTCCACTACGACAGTCCAGTTCGTGCAGTACGCCGCCCGGCGGGCGGCACACATTCGAAGGTGCGGGCGCAGCGGAGCTAGCCGCACCTCATAATCCTCCGGGTCCCCCGACGTTGGCTGCCCCCCTGCCCCTCGTGGTGGTCGGCGCCGGGGACCCGGCGGGCTCTCGGCCCACGGGGTGGTAGCGACGCAGAGCGGTCGGCGCTCCTCCGGACGGCCTCCGATCCCCGCCGCTCAGCGGGTGACCGGCATCCAGGGTTGACGATGGGCCTCGTAGGCCTCGATCTCCGACTCGTGCCGGAGGGTCAGGCCGATGTCGTCCCAACCGTTGAGCAGCCTCGCCCGGGTGAAGTCGTCCATCGGAAACGTGGTCTCGATCCCGGCGGCCGGGGCGTCCAGCGTCCCGCGCTCCACGTCGATGGTGATCTCGAGCGACGGATCGGCGGCAACGGCATCCAGGAGGGACCGTCCGACCTCCGGATCGACCTGCACGGGCACGAGCCCGGCCTTGGTGCAGTTGTTCCGGAAGATGTCGGCGAACCCCGGCGACACCACGGCGGCGAACCCGTAGTCCATCAGGGCCCAGACCGCATGCTCGCGCGACGAACCGGTGCCGAAGTTCGGACCGGCGACGAGGATGGTGGCCCCCGCATACTCCTCGCGGTTGAGCACGAAGTCGCGATCGTCGCGCCACTCGCTGAACAGCCCCGCACCGAACCCGGTCCGCTCGACCCGCTTCAGCCAGTCCGAGGGAATGATCTGGTCGGTGTCCACGTCGGACCTGTCGAGCGGAACGGCCCGCCCCGTCACCATGCGCACGGCGTCCATCAGTCGAGCTCCTCCGGGGTGGCGAAACGCCCCGCCACCGCGGTTGCGGCCGCTATGGCCGGCGACACCAGGTGGGTGCGCCCGCCCCGGCCCTGGCGGCCCTCGAAGTTCCGGTTGGACGTGGACGCGGCCCGCTCGCCCGGCGCCAACTTGTCCGGGTTCATGGCCAGGCACATGGAGCAGCCGGGCTCCCGCCATTCGAAACCGGCGCCGGTGAACACCGCATCGAGTCCCTCGGCCTCGGCCTGGGCTTTTACCCGGTGCGACCCCGGGACCACCAGCGCCCGCATCCCGGTCCTGACCGCCCGCCCGCGCAGCACGTCGGCCGCGGCCCGCAGGTCCTCGATGCGCCCGTTGGTGCACGATCCGATGAAGACGGTGTCGACGGGCACCTCCACCAGAGGGGTCCCGCCGACCAGTCCCATGTACTCGAGGGCCCGGGCGGCGGCCTCGCGCTCGGCCGGGGTGGCGAACGTGTCGGGGTCGGGCACGATCCCGTCGATGCGGACGACCTGGGCCGGATTGGTGCCCCAGGTGACGAACGGGGCCAGCTCCGACGCGTCGAGCGCCACCTCTTTGGCGAACGTGGCGCCGGGGTCGGTGGGGAGGGAGCGCCAGTAGTCGAGCGCCTGCTCCCACGCCGCGCCCTTGGGGGCGTGGTCCCGTCCCTCCAGAAAGGCGAACGTGGTGTCGTCGGGAGCGATCATGCCGGCCCGGGCGCCACCTTCGATCGACATGTTGCAGACCGTCATCCGTCCCTCCATCGAGAGGCCGGTGATGGCCGAGCCGCGGTACTCGATGACGTGGCCGCTGCCCCCACCGGTGCCGATGCGGCCGATCACGGCCAGGACGAGGTCCTTCGCGGTCACGCCACCCGGAAGGTCGCCGTCGACGGTGACGGCCATGGTGGCCGGGCGGCGCTGGGGGAGGGTCTGGGTGGCGAGGACGTGCTCGACCTCGCTGGTGCCGATCCCGAAGGCCAGCGCGCCGAAGGCTCCGTGGGTGGAGGTGTGGCTGTCGCCGCAGACGATGGTCATGCCCGGCTGGGTGAGTCCCTGTTCGGGTCCGATGATGTGGACGATGCCCTGGTTGGCGTCGCCCATCGGATAGCAGGTGATCCCGAACTGGGCGCAGTTGGCGTTGAGCACCGACAATTGCTTGGCCGAGACGGGGTCGGCCACCGGCTTGTCGATGTCGGTCGTGGGCACGTTGTGGTCGGCGGTGGCGATGGTGAGGTCGGGGCGGTGGACGGTGCGCCCGGCCAGGCGGAGCCCGTCGAATGCCTGGGGCGAGGTGACCTCGTGGATCAGGTGCAGGTCGATGAAGAGGATGTCGGGCTCCTCGGTGCCCCCGGCGCGGACGACGTGGCCGTCCCACACCTTCTCGGACAGGGTGCGTGCTTCGGTCACGTCCCTCAGGCTCCGATCTTCACGATCTCGACCCGGAGGTTTCCCCCCGGGGCTGCGTATTCGACGGTGTCGCCCACGCCGTGCCCGAGAACGGCCTGGCCGAGGGGCGACCCGGGGGACACCACGGTCAGATCGCCCTGGCGTTCCTCGATGGAGCCGATGAAGTAGTCCGACGTGTCGTCCTCGTCGTCGCCCTCGTAGCGGAGGGTGACCACCGAGCCGTGGCCGACCGTTCCGTCGCCGGGGGCGTCGCCGTCGACCACCGTGGCGGTCTTGAGCATCTGCTCGAGCTGGCGGATACGGGACTCCATCTTCCCCTGGGAGTCCTTGGCCGCGTGGTAGTCGCCGTTCTCCTTCAGGTCGCCGAGGGCGCGGGCCGCCTCGATGAGGGCGGCGATCTCCACCCGGCCACGGGTGGTGAGGTCCTCGAGCTCGGCCCGAAGGCGCTCGTAGGTGTCGCGGGTCAGCTGGGTGTTGGCGGAGTCACTCACGGGGCACCAGGCTAACGGGTCGGGGCGGGTGCCCCGACGTCCTGGTGTGGCTCCGGCCCCGGATTGGGTCCGACGGCGACCTCCCGTGGAAAGATCGTGGCCTCAGCACCGGACGAGCGAGGGAGACGACCATGGCCGACGTCGAGGGCACCTGGGATCCGCAGTACGAGGGGGTGGCCTCGACCCTGGCCGCCAGCCTCGATGCCGGCACCGACGTGGGCGCCTCGGTGGCCGTCCTGGTCGGCGGCGAGCCGGTGGTGGACATCTGGGGGGGCACGGTCGACGAGGAGGGGACCGCACCGTGGGCGGAGGACACCATCACCAACGTGTGGTCGACGACCAAGACGATGACGTTCCTGTGCGCGCTGATGCTGGCCGACCGGGGCGAGCTCGACTTCGATGCACCGGTGGCCCGCTACTGGCCCGAGTTCGCGGCCCGGGGCAAGGAGGCGATCGAGGTCCGCCACGTGATGGCGCACACCGCCGGGCTGCCCGGGTGGGACGAGCCGATCGAGCCCGAGGACCTGGCCGACTGGGAGAAGTGCACGAGCCTCCTCGCGGGGCAGGAGCCGTGGTGGGAGCCGGGCACCGCGTCGGGCTACCACGCCGTGACCCAGGGCTACCTGGTGGGCGAGATCGTCCGGCGGATCACCGGCGCGTCGATCGGGACGTGGTTCGCGGCCGAGGTGGCGGGACCGCTCGGGGCCGACTTCCACATCGGCCTTCCCGAGTCCGAGGACCACCGGGTATCGATGGTCATCCCCCCGCCCCCGCTCGACCTGGACGAGTTCAAGCCGTCCAGGCTGACCCTCCGGGCCATGACCAATCCGCCGCTCGACGCCACCTACCCGAGGCACGCGTGGTGGCGACGGGCCGAGATCCCGGCGGCCAACGGGCACGGCAATGCGCGCTCGGTGGCCCTCGTGCAGTCGATCATCGCCGGGCGGGGCGAGGCCCGCGGCGTGCGGCTGCTGTCGTCCGAAGCCTGCGACCGCATCTTTGACGAGCAGATTCACGGGATCGACCTCATCCTCGGTACCGAGCTGCGGTTCGGCATGGGCTACGGGCTCGGCACCGACGTGATGCCCATCGGCCCCCGAGCCTGCTATTGGGGCGGGTACGGCGGTTCGTTGATCGTGATGGACCAGGACACCGAGCTCACCATCTCGTACGCCATGAACCGGATGGAGGCCGGGCTGGTGGGCGACGCGCGCGGGGCGAACATCGTGCTGGCCGCCGTACTCGGCCTGGCCGGTGGCTGAAGGGAGCGGGCGCCGATCGTGGCGAGCAGTGGCGCAGAGCATGACGACGTGACCGGAGCGGTCGACCAGCCCGGCGACAGGGCGGCGCGGTCGTTCGAGGTCAAGTTCGGACGCGAGCAGCAGGAGCCGATCCGGTGGAAGTCGCTGGTCAAGCGGTCGATCGGCCTCGCCTTCACTGCGGTCGCCCTCTACCTCGTCTTCCCCAGCATCCTGGCCGTCTTCCACGCGTGGCCGCGGTTGGCCCAGCTCAACCTGTGGTGGTTCGTCCCGGCCATCGTGGCCGAGTGCGCGCACTTCGCCTGCACGTTTTCGCTGCAGCGGATCGCCCTGCGGACCAGGTCCTGGTTCGCGGTGATCATGGCGCAGCTGGCGGGCAACGCCATCTCGCTGATCGTCCCCGGAGGGGCGGCCCCTGGCGCCGCGGTCCAGTTCCGGATGCTCGGGACGGCCGGCATGGACCCCACCGAGTCGGTCAGCGGACTGACCGCGTTCTCGTTCCTCGGGATCGGCGGCCTGCTCGCACTGCCGGTCATCGTGCTGCCCGTCGTGGCGTTCGGGGCCCCGGTCGCCCCGGGTCTCACCGACGCGGCGTGGCTGGGGGCGGCCGGGTTCGTCCTGTTCACCGCATTCAGCGCCGTGACCATGGCCACCGATGCCCCCCTGGTGTGGGCCGGACGGGCCGTGCAGAACGTGCGCAACCGGCTGTTGAGGAAACGGGCGCCCATGTCGGGCCTGCCCGAGCGGCTCGTCGAGCAGCGCAACATCATCCGCACCGTCCTCGGGAAGCAGTGGTGGCAGGCCACGTTGCTGTCGGTGGGCCGGCTGCTCTTCGACTATCTGTGCCTGTTGTTCTGCGTGCGGGCCGTCGGGGCCCACCCCCGCCCGTCGCTCATCCTGCTGGCGTACGCGGTGGCCGGCGTGATCGGCCTGATCCCCATCACCCCGGGCGGCATCGGGATCGTCGAGGCCAGCCTGTCCGGATTCCTGTACCTGGCCGGACTGACCGGGGCCGAAGCCGTGTTGGCCACCTTGGCCTACCGGCTCGCCTCGTACTGGCTGCCCCTGCTGGCCGGCCCGGTGGCATACGGCTTGTTCCGACACCGGTACGGCGAACGCGGCGGTACGCCGGCCCAGCCGCCGCCGGCGACGTCGCCGACCTGACCCGGGTCATGCCGTACGGCACCGTCACGTTGGCGTACGGACGGGCCGGTCACGAGCGCCCTGGTGATCCGATCACGCCAACTTGGTGAACAGACGCTGCACCTCGTCGAGCGGATAGCCGGAGTCGGCTGCTTCGTCGGGGTGCTCGAGGCAGTAGGTCAGTCCGCTGGCGATGAGCCGGAAGCCCACCTGATCGAGAGCCTTGGTGGCCGCGCTGAGCTGGGTCACGATGTCGCGACATTCGCGTCCTTCGGCCAGCATGGTCTCTACCGCCTGCACTTGGCCTCCGGCACGGCGCAGCCTCTTGCGAAGGTCCTCCACCACCTCGTCGGGTAATTGCACGTGCTCTCCTTCCCGGTGTTCGTGGTGAACCTGGTGCCTCGATGTTCACCCGTGGGTGCGGGCATCGCACCTCGGGTCCCGTAGCGTCGGGCAGTCCGGTGAAATACCCATGGGGGTATCATACAGGGCGCAGCGGTCCCGTTGGGGTTTCGACCCTGCCGCCACGACGGCCACCTGCATCCGGTGCGGACGCGGTCTCCCTCTGATACCCTAGGGGGTATGTGCAGAGTCGTTACATGCAAGAAGTGCGGTCGACCGGGCTGGAAGGGCTGCGGGGCCCATGTCGAACAGATCCTGGGGCATGTGCCCAGCGACGAGCGATGTCAGTGTCGGACGAGTCCGGCGCCTGTCGCCACGAGCGCCAGGAGGAAGTCGTGGCTCTCCCGATGACGAATCGTTCGAGCGATCAGGACGAACGGGTGGTGATCGTCGGCGGTGTTGCCGGAGGGATGTCCACCGCGACTCGTCTCCGCCGCCTGAATGCCGGTGCCAGCATCACCGTTCTCGAACGGTCGGGTCATGTGTCGTTCGCCAATTGCGGGCTGCCCTACTTCGTCGGTGGCCTCATCGAGGAGGAGGAGGATCTCACACTCCAGACCCCCGAACAGCTCTTCGACCGCTTCCGACTGGATGTCAGAGTCAACCAGGAAGTGGTGGCCATCGACAGGGCGACGGGCACGGTCCGGACCAGGTCCACTGTCAGCGGCCAGGAGGCGAACATCGCCTATGACAAGCTCGTCCTGAGCACGGGTGCTGCTCCGATCAGACCACCCATCCCTGGCTATGACCGGGTGCGGACGCTGAGGACCGTCGAGGACGCCGCCCGCCTCGCGACAGAGGTCGATCTGGCGCCGACGACTGCGGTGGTGATCGGAGCGGGCTTCATCGGCCTGGAGATGGCCGAGAACCTCGTCGGACAGGGACTCGAGGTCACCATCGTCGAAGCCACCCCCCAGGTCCTGGCTCCGCTCGACCCCGAGCTCGCCATTCTCGTGCGTGACGAACTGGTGGCCCACGGCGTATCGGTCGAAACCGGTGTGTCTGTCGCCTCGGTGGAGGAGCGCTCAGTCACCCTCGACGACGGCCGTGTGCTCGCCGGGGACGTTGTCGTGGGGGCGATCGGGGTCAAGCCGGACGTCCGTCTTGCCGAGCTGGCAGGGCTCGACCTCGGGCCCTACGGCGGTATCGCGGTGAACGACGCGAATCAGACCAACGACCCGGACATCTATGCCGTGGGTGATGCCACGGAGAAGGCCGATGCGATATCGCACGGAACGTCACTCATCGCGTTGGCCAATGTCGCCAACCGACAGGGTCGGAGGGTCGCGGATCACATCGCCGGACGGGAGTCGCGAATGGTGCCCTCCCTCGGTACGGCCATCGTGAAGGTCTTCGACGTCGTGGCTGCCACCGTCGGGTGGAACGAGCGACGGCTGCAGGCCGCCGGCCGCCCCTTTCGGGCGATCCATTCCCACCCTTTCGACCACGCGTCCTACTACCCGGGAGCCACCCGCATGGCGGCCAAGCTGATCTTCGACCCGACCGACGGCTCGATCCTCGGCGCTCAGATCGTCGGCCGGTCCGGGGTGGACAAGAGGATCGATGTGATCGCCACGGCAATGGCCGGTGGCATCGCCGCTGATCAGCTCGCCGATCTCGAGCTGGCCTACGCGCCGCCGTTCTCGTCGGCCAAGGACCCGGTCAACCTCCTCGGCTACATGGCGGAGAACGTGCTGAGTGGAGAGTGCGACATTGTCGGACCTCAGGAGCTGGGGCAACTGATGGAGGAGGGATGGCCGGTCATCGATGTGCGAACCGCGGAGGAGCATGCGGCGGGTGCGATCGAAGGGTCCGTCAACCTTCCGATCGATTCGCTCCGTGACGACCTGGCATCTCTTGGTCGCGGGCCGGTCGTCGTCTACTGCGAAGTAGGCCAGCGAGGACATACGGCTACAGCGCTGATGCAGGAGCTCGGAATCGGCGCTCGGAATCTCGACGGTGGGTACCAGACGTGGTTGGCCTGGTCCCGGGCGCAGGCGAAGACTCCGAATTCACCAGCCGTCTAGCGATCGGTGCCTCAGCCTTGTGGTCGGAGCCCGTCCCCGGCTAGCTCGACGAATCGAGTGGCAGCCGGGGAGAGGGAACCGGTCCGATAGACCAGGGCCAGTTCCCTGACAGCCGGCGGATCCGGTCGAGCGATCACCGCGCCGAGCTGTTCGGCGACCAGGGCCATCGACTCAGGCACGAGTGCAGCTCCGGCACCCGTCAGAACGAGCGGGAGAATGGCGTCCCGCTGAGCCGACACGACCGCGAGCTTCGGATGCAGGTCCACCGACTCCAGTCGCTCATCGAGGAGTCGTCGCGTCGAAGTCCCTGCAGGCGAAGCGACGAACAGGGTGTCCTCGAAGTCGATCAGCGTCGCCGAGGTGGAGACGCTGATCGTCGTACCCGGGGGAAGGATGAAGACGAGGACCTGCGTCCCGAGGCCCGTGGACCCGAGCGTTCCGGGGACACCCAGCGCGTCCGTGATCCCCAGCTCGGACGTTCCCGTCTCGACCAGTTCGAACAGCCCACGAGAGTCCTCGGGAGCGGCGAGCTCGACGCGAACGCCCGGATGATGACGTCGGAACCGGCCGATGAGGGTTGCCGTGGGGTCAGCGGCGAGGGTCGGAAGACACGCCAGGGACAGGACGCCTGACTCCAGCCCGGCGACGGCGGTCACCGCGGCCCGACCGGTCTCGAGGTCACGGAGCACCTGCCGGGCCGGCCCGAGGAGGGCGGTCCCGGCGGCCGTGAGCTGGACCCGTCGGCCGATGCGATCGAAGAGAGGAGTGCCGAGGTCGGCCTCCAGCTCCCTGACGGCCAGGGAGAGGGCGGGTTGGGAGATGAACGTCGCCTTTGCCGCCGCAGTGAAGCCGCCATGATCCACTACTGCCACGAAGTGCTGGAGGCGACGACTATCCATTTGTGAATCTTATCGGTACGACAAGAAGAAACTATTATCATTCTCGGTGGCCGACCGGCACAATCGGGGGGTGGACGCACTCGATGAGGTGAAGCCGGTCGGGTGGCACCACCTGATCGTGGAGCCGAGGCGCCCCGAGGTGATCAGGCGTCGCCCCAACGCGTTCTGGCTGGCGGTGGCCGCAGTGTGCATCGGGGCCTTCATGGGCCAACTCGACGCCAGCATCGTGACCGTTGCCCTGC